>CAILZL010000036.1 GCA_903838705.1 uncultured Pseudomonadota bacterium | reverse complement strand
GATTGCTACACCAGCATCCGCTTCACGCAGAAATCCGATGATCTGCTCTTCCGAATATCGCTTCTTCATGTCCGATCTCCTCATACATATTGGATCGGACTCTAATCACTAGTGCTACTCAATTTGGGGTAGACGTCGCGATGTTCGCAACCTTGACATCCGGGATGAATAGGCGACTCCGCTGTTCAATCGCAGCAATTTTCACCGTTATGCCTCCTATAGGCAGCACGGCTCTTCGCAAGAGATCAGCTAAATATGGCTGCAGATCTAACGGGACCTCACTCCACTCATCAATGAGAATCCAGAGCCTCCGACTTGGTAGGGTCTCAACAACTCGTCTCAGTGCAGTACCTACATTTCCAAAATTCAGCTGTGGAATTTCTTGACCGCTAACAATTTTTTTGGCAGAAATAGTCTCTTTTTCAGCCCCGCCAATCTTTGCCTCGCCAGTCAAAGACAGCGTACTTACCGAGGTGGTCAGACCGAGTTTTGCTTCAGCATTATTTGCGTTCTCAGCCGACGAAGTGGACTCTAGAGTTGTGGTTCCAACCACTTTAACAGACCTGTGCGCATCAAAAAGCTCATCAAGCGCAGGGCCGGTGAGACCTAGATTCACAAGAGCATCATGCTCAATTGCTTGGTCCAATAAACTTGCGTGAATGGCCGCAAGAACATCAATCAGAAGGCGAGTTGCTCGCTGTGTAAATGGAATTGTTGGGTCGGCATATATTCCGCCAGCGGATCCGAGATTTCGCATATCGAGTTGAATTGCTATCTCTCCCGCTGCTCTTCTCGCCTGTCGCAGGACAGTCAACAAATGAGTTTTACCCGTCCCGCGCCGTCCAAAGACCACTTGATGATCAACGGATGACAACACAGTTAAGACAGACCCAAAGTCGACGAAAGTTTTTTCAAGCACATCATCGTCCTGACGCTCCGCGCGCTTTGCGATACGCAAGAATGCGAGATTTGTCGGTTTCATTTCCGCTGACATCCTGGTTGGAAAACCTAGACGTGCATCATGCCAGAATTCCCAACAAAACAGATACTAAGTCACACATCAATTCTAATTCGACGGCTGCGGCGAAGCATCGGGTGAGTTGAGGCGATTCAATGGAGGTTTTGGTGGAAAGAAAAATAAACGCTAGTAATCCGTCTGTCCTTGCTGAGCACCGATTCTGTACCCATTCTTCTGCTAGCTTCTGAAGTCATGATTGCTTAAGGCCTGAAGGATGAGTCAGAGCATACTCATGGTGGTGGGGGTGACATGGGCGGACAGCTTTCATGGTCACTCTATCCTCAGCCGCCACCTCGCCGCGCAATTCTCGTGGCGCTGTTCACACTTCATACACCGCAGACGCAACGATGTTGCATAAGCAATCGGCACGCACTCAAGGCTGTTGATTCACAGCCGCTGACGGCTAAGGATTCGTTTACCTCGAATACTTGACCGCTGCGGCCAAGTCTTGCGCACCACACCGGATACACCAATCATGGCATTTCGTTTTAACAGAACACTCTGCTCGATGGCACTTGGTTGCAGTTTTGTATTAAGCGCATGCGGTGGAGGTGGCTCCGGCGATTCTCCCGCAACCAGTGGCGCGACAGCGCAACCCACCAGCAGCTTCTCGGGCGTGGTTGCGGATCGCAATGGTCTGGGCATCGGCGGCGTCGGCATTACGGTGTACATTGATAACGATCACAGCGAACACACCACTACTACCGATTCGACTGGCCATTACACCGTGTCAGGACTGCAGGCAGGATTTCCCTACGGTCAGTACGAAA
Source organism: uncultured Pseudomonadota bacterium (assembly GCA_903838705.1). Classification (GTDB taxonomy): domain Bacteria; phylum Pseudomonadota; class Gammaproteobacteria; order Steroidobacterales; family Steroidobacteraceae; genus CAILZL01. Next base: position 57,335 of record CAILZL010000036.1, on the reverse strand, counting down.
TCTGGGCTGACAAGCCCGGCTATGCATTTCTGCCGAGCATTGGTAGCACAGAAGGCACAGTTACCAAGACGGATTACAACGCATTATTCAAGACGGTTATCGCTATTGATGCTCATACGGCGCGAACCGTCAGCGATGCCAATTTCACTGGGCTGCGCGCCAGCGACAAACTTGTCGATCTGCCGCGCTCAGGTCAGAGCGTGAGCTATGTCAGCGGCGATGATGCGTCGGCAGCGCATGGCGTTGCCTGGCCGACCACGCGTTTCATCGACAACAACAATGGCACGGTCAGCGATACGCTGACGGGTCTGGTGTGGCTGAAAGACGCCGGCTGTGTTACCGCTCAGAACTGGACCAGTGCCCTGACTGCAGCCAGTCAATTGGCCAGCGGCAGTTGTGGATTGACGGATGGCTCAACCACTGGTCAGTGGCGCATGCCCAACATCGGTGAACTGGAAAGCCTGGTGGATGTCTCGCAGAGCAACCCGGCCCTGACGATAGCGCATCCGTTCACGAACATTGCCAGCACCTATTGGTCATCGACTACCTATCGCGGCGACACCAGCGAAGCATGGGTTATTCGCTTCACGGATGGTCGTTACATCAACGATGGCAGCAGCAACCTCAAGAGCAGTTCCACACATGCCTTATGGGCTGTGAAAACGGGCGGCAGCGCAGGCGCTGTGGCATTGCCGGCCACCGGACAGTTCATTGTGTACGCCAGTGGCGATGACGCCAGTCTGCTCAAGGGCGTACGCATGCCGTACCCGCGCTTCATCGATAATAACAATGGCACACTGACCGATGCAGTCACCGGCCTGACCTGGTTGAAGCGCGCCGATTGCATTCATGCCGACTGGGCGGGTGCCATTGCGGCCACCAATGCGCTTGCCAACGGCCAATGCGGTTTGACTGACGGTTCCAGTGCCGGGCAATGGCGCATGCCGAATCGCAATGAAATGCTGAGTCTGGTGGATCGTGCCGAAACCAATCAGGCCCTGAAGTTCAATACAAAATTTATGAAGTCCAATGGCGCGGTGGATCAAGCCGCCATTTTCGATACCTTCAACGAACTGGAATACTTCTGGACCTCCACCACTAATCACAGCGATATCACACAGGCATGGACAGTCTTCAGTTGCGACTTCGGCGTGTACAACATCGACAAGACAAATATCGGCTTTACGCTTGCCGTGCGCTGATAGTCCTGTTGCCCAGTTTGCGGCGCCAGCAGGGTGGAAAGTGCCGCTCTGCTGACAGGTGATTTACTTGGCGGCAGCTTAGCCACATACTTCAGCCACATTGATTTAGGGGGCCTGCTGCGCGGAACTGCCGCGTGCGGGGGGTTCGAGAACTTTACAGAGAGTGGCATCACATGAAGATCACTACGTTCGCCTGTTCTGCAATGATTACCTTGTTGCTGGCCGGGGTTGCGCCGGTTACGTTTGCTCACCATGGCTGGAACGGGCAGTACGACACCAGTAAGGAAATTGAACTGACCGGTGTCATCAAGTCCGTGCAATGGACCAACCCGCATGTCACGTTCAAGATGCTTGTCGATGGTGGTACGCCAACTGAAAAGCTCTGGACCATCGAAAGCAATTCAGTCAGCGCATTGAACCGCATGTCGATCGACAAGACGGTGATGACAGTTGGCAGCAAGGTCAAGGTTTCTGGATTCGGTCCTGTCGCCGGTGCCAACTTCGGGTTATTCATGAATCACCTGTTGTTGCCCAATGGTAAGGAAGTAGTGTTCCTGCGCGGTGCTGCGCCGCGCTGGTCAGATGACATCATCGGTAATGACGACAGACTGCATGGCAAGGTGGTGGAGGCCGACATCAACAAACGGCCGTCAACCATCTTCTCCGTCTGGACGACTGTGTATAACGACAACAACAGTCATGGCATGCACACCATCAGCGGTGCAGCCGCTTCATCGTCAGCCTCATCGGGTATGGCTGCAGGTGCTCCAGCTGCCATGACACCTTCCTATGATGATAAGGGCGCGGTCATTGTGTGCGGAGTAAAGCCTGCGATTCAGGAAATGGGTTCGCCATATCCTGTTCAGCTGATTGATCAGATTGCCAAAGACAAAACAGTCATCCTCAAGGTTGAGCAGGATGATACGGTTCGAGTAATACATATTACCGGCACGCCGCATAAGGCAGTCGGTGCACCCAGCCTCGGGGGTTACTCCACCGGTGTGCTGGATGCGAAAAAGAAGAAGATGACTGTAACTACTTCAAATGTGCTTGGTTCGCCTGAAGTCGTGTACACCGAAACGTTTGAGTTGTCAGACGACCGGAACCGCCTTAACTATACACAGCAGACCAGTAACAGCGCGATTGTGCGCGGACGGTACTGGCAGTATCAGCCCGGTGCGAGTGTGATGCCCTACGGTTGCACCAACGCCAAGTAAGTTTGCAGATCGGGTTATGCAGGCGATCGTTTGGTCACGATCGCCTGCTGACTTTCAGGTATTCCAGGCATCAACCATGCGTTTGCGCATGGCAGCATCAGGCAATGCGCCGTGTCCGGCATGCAGGTTGGATTCCATATGTTCCATCCGGGTAGTGCCGGGTACTACCACGGTCACCGCAGGATGAGAAATAACAAACTTCAGCAGGAATTCTGACCAGCTGCTGCAGTTGATGTCCGCTGCCCAGGTCGGCAATACCCGCTTGTTATTGATGAACAGATTTTCCTCATGCTTGCCACCGAAAGGCTGATTGATTACTACTGCAACCTTACGTTCCATTGCGGTGGGAAGTACGATTTCGTCTGAGCTACGGTTCGCGATTGAATAATTAACTTCGATGAAGTCGATCGGGTACTTCTTCATGTACGTTACCAGTTGTGCATGATCCGAGTTCTGTGCCGTACACAGACCCAGATAGCGGATTTTTCCTGCCTGTTTCCATTCCATCATTTTTGGCATCAATTCTTCTGTGCCAAGCATGTTGTGTACCAGCAGCAGGTCCAGCCGGTCTGTCTTCAATCGTTCCAGTGAGCGTTCAAAACTTTTTTCGCCGCCGAGGTCGCCCATGATCTTTGCACCGCTGCTGATCTTGGTGCTGATGAAAAACTTGTCGCGCATCTTCAGATTGTCCAGCGCAGTGCCGATGGCGATTTCACTTTCTTTGTAGGAAGCTGCCGCATCAATGAACGTGCCGCCCAGTTCATTCATGCGTTTCAGCACTGTTTCCAGATTGGGGACATCTGCGAGCGCGAAGGAGTTAGTGCCGATACCCACGCTGGGCATTTTCTGGCCGGTGGAAGGGACAAGCTTGGTGATCAGCGGCAGTTTGTCATCGGCAGCAAATACGTTACTCACGCCGCCTGCGCCGAGCGAGGCCAGCCCGGAATAGAGTCCAAGCTTTACCGCGTCGCGGCGTGAAGTGGAAAAACGCTTTGAGTCGCTCATGGGATCCCCCGGGTAATCAGTCAATATGAACAGATGCTTGGATTTATCGGGGTGATGATAATCCCATGAGCTGGTATATACGAGGCGGTGAATGGTCAAGACATGTCAAAGCTGCCTTCAGTCCCTGTTTGGCATGACGGGTGAGGTTGGCTTTCTGTGGCTGGACGTTTATTCTCCATGCCTATGTTCCCGATCTGACATTTCGTCACTTCAGGCGACAAATCAGAATCGATGAAAAATCGACGGCAACGACAATTATTCAGGGGGTCTGCAATGAATACACGCCAACTACTGCTTGGAGTCTCATTGGTGGCGCTGGTGGCTGCAGCGATCGCACAGCAGAAGTATCGTGATCCGCGCAGCTTCGAGTACAAAGAGTCGTTGACCGATACCAAGGCTGTTACTGCCACTGATCGTTCAACGGGTGGCTATGGCACGCAGCCGCGGGGAACAGATGATCCCCTGTTTGTTGCGCAGGAACTGCTGGGTCGTCCCACTGACAAGTCAGTCACGGTCAACGTGGCAGCCAGAAAAAATATGGATGCCTACTTTGAATACGGTACCAAGGCGGGTTCATACACTGGCAAAACAGAAGCAGTAAAGCTGGTTGAAGGCGTACCGGCTAATGCTCTGATCGACAACCTCAAGCCGAACACTCGTTACTACTATCGCATGCGTTACAAGGAATCCGGTGCGACGACCTTTGCGGCCCGCCCTGAACATTCATTTATGACGCAGCGGCCACCGGGCAGTACCTATACGTTCGTAATTCAGTTCGATCCGCATCTTCTGGCTGCCAACGACATGGATGCATACAAGCTGTCGCTCAGCAAGATGGCGGCCGATAAACCGGATTTCATGATTGATCTCGGCGATACGGCATTCATAGACAGAAACAACCCGGCGACTATGGGGATCGCTCCATTCCAGGCGCATCTGACCAATCGCAATCAATTTGTGCGTTCGTATTTCGATCTGATCAATCACTCGATACCGCTGTATCTGGTACTGGGTAACCACGAAGGTGAATGGGCCGCCAGACTGGATGGCACGCCCAATAACATGGCTGTCATGCATACGCTGACTCGCAAGCAGTACTTCCCGAATCCTGAACCAAACGGGTTCTATACCGGCAGCAGCAGAATGGAAGCCTTTGTGGGTCTGCGTCAGTCGAACTATGCGTGGGAGTGGGGCGATGCGTTATTTATTGCGCTTGATCCATACTGGAATGCGCCGAAGGCACCTGAGCTTGCTGGCGACTGGTGGACGACGCTGGGCAAGGAACAGTACGACTGGCTGAAGAAGACCCTTGAAACCAGCAAGGCGAAATACAAGTTTGTGTTCTCGCACAACCTGATTGGTGGTGTGAACATGAAGGGCCAGATGCGTGGTGGTATCGAAACACTGAAATATCTCGAAATGGGTGGCTACAACCTCGATGGCACCTGGGGATTCGACAAGGCACGTCCGGGCTGGGCAATGCCTATTCATCCGCTACTGGTGGCCAACAATGCGACCATCTATTTTCATGGTCATGATCATCTGTATGTGAAACAGGATCAGGATGGCATCGTCTATCAGGAAGGTCCGGTGCCTGCGCGCAGCGGACTGTACGATGCAACCGCAGCAGCCAAGGACTATAACTACAATCATGGCAAGGTCGTAGGTGGCAGCGGCTACCTGCGTGTACGCGTATCGCCAGATGATGTGAAGGTTGATTACGTGCAGACATATCTGCCGAGCGAAGAAGACGCTACCCACAAAGATGGCATGCTCGGTGACAGCTATACGATCAAGGCACGCAAGATGTGATTGTCTGTTTCTGGCAAGGTCAATTGCGCAGTACATAAATGGAAGGGGAATCCAGGCATGCGGAGCAGGAGAGCCTTGCCAGGTTTGCGATACAGTGCAGGTTGGTTGAAGTGAGTACTTTGCTTCAACTTTACTTGGGCAGTGCACCGATAATTACCGGACTTGGGAGGGTTCGACAGAATGATGACCTCGCAGCAAATGACGGACATCGAGGTGGCGCCGGACATTGAGGTTGCGCTCAAGCAGTTGCCGACGGCGACAACGCTCAATGAGCGGAAGCTTGCATTTCACTATGCGGCAAATATCTGGGATGGCCAGACAGATGTGTTTGAGAACGGACCGTTGCTTGGCGGAATTACGCGTGCGCTGGCCATCGGGATGTATGTCAACGAACGACGCAGGCCCGACACCCGGCTTCGCACATATGACTGGTTTTCCCTCCGAGTGGGTGTTGATCTTCCAGAAGGCACCTGGCGTCGGCTTGTTGAGTTTGGTTATCTGACCAATGAGCAGGTCAACGCTGCACATGCAGCTGGAACATTCAAACCGCTGTTCGAGGCGCTTCACAGTGGGTGCGATTACTGGCCGCTAGTCCAGTCTGAGGTCGGCTATCTTCCCGGACATCGAAACGACGTGCCGAAATTCGGCGAGTCTGTTTTTTACGCACCGGCAGGCCGCAAGTTTGGTCTCGCTTTTGTCGATGGCTGCAAATCCTGGTACGGCACCAAGCACTGGTTTTTCGAGATTGCTCCTCATCTTGCACCCGATACTCATGTTCTATTTCAGGACTATGGTACTCACACGTGCTTCTGGCTCCCCATGCTGGTCGGTCTGATGCCGGATTGTTTCCAGTTGCGCGCCAATGTAGATCACACCTATGCATTTCAGATCCTCAAGCCAGTCAGCAGAGAAGAGATTGAGAGCATCTATCCTGATGAACCTGCAGATCTCGGTCGCGAGATCTATGACGCAGTTTTTGATGCACATCTTGAAGCGGCTTCAACGCGTAATGATCGCTGGCAGATCATGGTGCTCCAGGTGCAGCGTGCTGCGGCCTACGCATATATCGGATACAAAGATAAGGCGCGGGCGATACTTGATGAGTTACTGATGAACCCCGAGTGGCTTCAGCATCGACACTTTCTTGAGTCTGCACGCCGTGCCCCGACGTACTCACCAGAGGGTGAGATATTGTTGTGAGGTGTGCAGCAGGCTGTGAAGCTAATGCAGTGCAATGTGTGCATTCGCAATAGAAAAAGCCCCGCATTGCGGGGCTTTTCTCTTTATGGGTGACTGCTGTGTTATGCCATGGCCGGTTCGGGTTGTGTTCGTGATTTCCACAGAACCAGTACCCCGACGAACACCAGACCTGTAATCAGGGTGCAGGTAGGCAGGCCGATATTGAGGCTTTCGTTTTCTGCCAGCATATCTGCTATCGCAGTGCCTGCAGTTCTGGCGATACAGACTGTCAGCCAGTAGTAGTACAGCATCTGTGTGCGCCCGTTGCGCCCGTACATCAGCACAGCAGCCAGTATCACCGCCATGATGGACGAAGCGTACACACCGCCGATGCCGCTTGAATCACCCAGCGCCTTTGTAAGTGCATCGCCTGCCGCAGTGCCGAATACACCTGCTGCGAGCATTGCAACCCAGTACCTGGCATTGGTTTGTGGCAAACCTTTCTTGTCATCGGGTGTGCGTTGCCAGACCATTGCAGCAATGAACAATGCAAGTCCGATGGATAGCTCGATCCGGTTTATGCCCACATAACGGCGGCCGCATAGATAGTCAGCAATGTTGGTTGCACCTGTGCGGATGATAATGATGGCCAGCCAGTACCAGGCCTCGTGTTTGCTGTTGTCGCGGCGCTCGAAAAAGTAGGCCATGGCAACGAGCAATACCAGTACCGGCAGACCGCCGATGATGCCAAGCCCGCTGTCATGGGCATACAGATCGCCTGTGTTGGTGCCGAAGATGCTGGCCATGGTGATGCCGGCCCAGTAACGTGCATCAATTCTGGGAACGTGAATGGATTTCATAGTGGAGCTCATTGTTATTCGCGGGGAGGCGGGAGTGTGCAGGGTGACTTATTCCTCTGCAATGCGGCCAGGGTTAATAAATGTCAGCGTTGTGCATGGGATGAAGGTGGGTTCAATCATCAGGTAACACGGTAGGCTAGTATGTAATGCCGGCACTCTGGTCTTCAGCCACGGCAGCACAGAGGCTGTTGTGGGATTTACACCGATTGGAGTGTGCACCGAGATATGGCAGGGTGCTGTTCAATAAAATAAGCCGGGTATGTGGGTCATTCTGTCGTAGCAAACTGGTTACTGGAGTTTGGTCTGGATTTGCATGGCAGTGTAAATTTGAGTGTGTGGGCAACCAGAAACTTCATTGTCGTGCTGGTCTGGCGTACAAAGGAGGTTTATTCTCTCAACCACCTTCCATGACCTGCTGACTTTCATATCCTTACAGATGATTACGCGAGGCTGGCGATGAAATCCAATCTCTTTGCTCCTGTCGCATTCGCTACGGTTTTATCTTGGTATGTTGTGCTGCCTGCATGGGCGGCAGAGGAAAGCAGCGATGTGCTCGAAGAAGTGATCGTGACTGCTACCAAGGAGGCTCATGAACTGAGCAAGGTGCCGATCAGCATCAGTGCATTTACGCAAGACACCATGGATGCGCGCGCTATCAAGAGTATTAACGATATCGTTGCTCAGACGCCAGGGCTGGATCTGGGAGATCAGGGCAGCAATGGTGTGGGCGACCGTATTGCCATCCGAGGTATTGATTCCAACACCGGTTCGTCAACCACTGGTATTTATGTTGATGACACGCCAGTACAGGGCCGCAGCAATCCTGTCAATCTTGCTGGTTCGGTTTTCCCCGAGGTGTTTGATCTGGAGCGCGTAGAGGTGTTGCGTGGACCACAAGGCACCTTATTCGGGGCGGGGGCTGAAGGTGGTGTGGTGCGTTTCATCACTCCGGCGCCCGGCCTTGAGAAAACCAGTGCGCTGGCTCGGGCAGAGGTTTCCTATACCGAACACGGTGCGCCGAGTTATGAAGCAGGAGGAGCTTTCGGTGGTCCCTTGATGGAGGGCGTACTGGGTATCCGTTTGAGTGGCTGGGGCCGTCATGAAGGTGGCTGGGTAGATCGAACTGCGTGGGAGTCTGGTGAAACTCATCGCAATGTGAACTGGCGGGAAAGTGGTGGTACGCAGGTGGCATTACTGTGGAAGCCGGATGACGCACTGAGCATCACACCCGCTATCCTGTATCAGGGCGAGCATCAGAATGATTCTCCGGATTATTGGGCCTCGCTTTCTGATCCCCATGCAGGCCAGTTCCGCAGTGGATTTCAGGTGCGTCAGCAAAGCACGGATCACTTCGTACTGCCAAGTCTCAGGATCGAAGCTGAGGTGGGTGAGCTGCTCTTCACCTCGAATACTTCATTTTTCCATCGCACAGAATCCAATGTTTCGGATGTGACCAACACGGATATTGCTGGAGCGTTGGGAGCGACAGGCCAGAACAGTGAGAACAATATATTCCCGACAGTAACCAGTGGGGCATTAGTTACAGATCTGTTTCTTGGTACAACACGGCAGAATATTTTTACCCAGGAATTGCGCATTCAGAGTAATGACCCAGCTGCCACCCTGCGCTGGGTGGGAGGCATCTATTTTCAGAATAGTCGGCTGCAGGATCAGCAGAACAATCCCAATCCGCAGATTACACAGCTGTTTCTTGAGCAACAGGGGGCAGGTGCGTTTGAAGGCTATTACTTTAACGGTGACTGCTCTGCAGGGTGTGGATTGCTGGATGGCAGTCTGAATTATCGAGGCAATGAACATTCTCAGGACAAACAGTTAGCGGTTTTCGGCAATGTGGACTGGTCGATTACCCGGCAACTTATTCTCAACGGAGGGTTGCGGCTGGAACGTAACGAATCCAGCTTTGTAGCAGTAGAAGACGGTCCTGTTAATGGTGGACCTTCAATCGGAGGCGGCAGTGCAAAGGCAACGCCGCTGACGCCCAAGCTTGGGCTGTCGTTTCAACAGGATGAGGATCGCCTTTATTACGGATCCGTGGCGAAGGGTTACAGAGCAGGTGGCGGTAACAGCCATATCCCGCTTTCATGTACTAATGATCTGAACAATATTGGTCTCAATAGTGCACCTGCCAGTTACGATCCGGATTACACGTGGAGCTATGAACTGGGGACCAAGCAGCATCTTGCAGGAGGCAAAGTATCGGCAGCTGCCAGTGTTTTCTATGTGGATTGGCGCGATATCCAGTGGTACTACTTCCTGCCGGGCTGTGGTTACGGCATCGTTTTCAATCTTGGGCATGCGTCAAGCAAAGGCTTTGATCTCGATCTGAATGCAAAGGTTACCGAAAACATACTCGCAGGAGTTTCAATTGGTTATACCGATGCTACCTTCCGTGATACGGCGACATTGCCGGTAGTATTCTCTGGTCAGACGCTGGGGCAGGCTCCCTGGACGTTTTTCGCCAGTCTGGAATACAAGTTTGGCAAGACGGGCTACTACGCACGCCTTATCGATAATTTCAAGAGCGCCAATAACGGCCCTTATCTGTATCAGATAGCTGGCTCTGCGGTCTATGATCCCGATCTGAAGCCGGGCCCTTCCTTTAATCAGCTGGATCTTCGTGTTGGCAAAAGTTGGAGTGGAGTAGATGTCTCTTTTTTCATCAATAATGCACTCGATGCTGCGCCTGCAATAGTGAACCCACAGTCAACTCACTATGTTGGTTATGACTTCAACACAAATGATCCGGTCAGCTCATCCATCTTTTCATATGCTACTTTGCGGCCTCGAACTATTGGTATGACCGCAAGCTGGAAATATTAAACACAGTAAAGCATAGAAGATTGTTCTTGCTTTCAGGAATCCTGATACATCCGACAATGTCAGGCAATCGCATGAATAAGTCTGAGTATTCACTGGATTTTATGAATTCAATTGCGTGGTGCGGTAGTGCTGTCCGGCTGGTACTCAGGTGGCGCTGCATGCCGGTTTCGCGCTAAACGCACTGAATACCTCTAAACCGGGTTATGTGATCTGGTTCGCGCGCTTCAATGAGCAGATGTGTCCTGATCTGCATTCTTCACGGCAGGTTCACACCATAATCTCACGGACATTGCTGGAGCCTTTAGGTTTCAAAGCAACAAGCGAGGTTAATGGATGAGACTGAATTCCAAGATATCTTTGTTACTAATCGGATTATTTGCAGTCCTGTGTGGTATCCAGCTGGTTGTAGGTGAGCGAATCCTGCTGCCTGGATTTAATCAGCTTGAAGAAAACGCGGCATGGACTGACATGAATCGAGTCAGTAATGCGATTCAGCGCGAACTTGATACCCTCTATCTGGTCACTGAGGACTACGGAAACTGGGTTGACACCTACGAATTCATGCGCACCGGGAATCCACACTATCTGAGTGTCAACTTCAGTGACAATGCCATTGCATCGCTCAAGATCAGTGTGGCGGCATTCATTGCCAATGATGGCCACTTTGTCTGGTCTACTGCCAGAGCATCAGGCTCCAATGAAATCATAAAGCTGAATCTGATTGATGAAAACCGGCTTCCTGATGACAATCCTTGGCTCAGATTGCTGGGTACAAATACAAGGCACACCACCGGAATTCTGAAGACAGACCAGGGTCCCTTGCTCGCAGTAATGGCGCCGATCCTGAATGGCAAAGGCATGGGTCAGCCGCGGGGCATGCTCCTGTTTGGCCGGTTTCTCACGGATGAAGAACTTGCGCGTATCGGCAAGCAGTCACAGGTCAATATTTCAAAGGTCGAGTCAGGGGGGGGTGCACCGAATGGCGTTTCAGGCTCAGATATATTGATTCAAGGTGATGGCGAAACCATCGTACAGAGGAATCTTAAAGATGTGCATGGGGAGGCATTATTCAAGTTACAGATCAAAGTGCCGAGAACCATCAGTGCATCAGGGCGTGAAGTGGTTTCCATGGCATGGTTGCTTATGGGGAGTGGCTTCATCATTGTTCTATTACTCATCATTGCTGTACTTAAAAAAACTATCCTGACACCGTTGGGTGTGGTGACACGTCACGCTGTCGAGGTCGGGCGGAGTGATGATTTGACTACCAGATTAAATCTGCGACGCAATGATGAGATAGGAGAGCTGGCACGTGAGTTTGACGATATGGTTCAGAAACTGAGTGATACCAGACAGCAATTGATAGCCCGGTCGTTTGATGCTGGCATCGCTGAAAATGCTAGTGGGGTTCTGCACAATCTTGGTAATGCCATGACGCCACTAAGTGTCAAGATTTCAGGTATCGAAGAGCAGTTACGTAATGCCCCTGTCGGTGACGTTGAGCTTGTCCTTGAGGAGCTCCAGAAGGGGGTAATCGATCCTGCTCGGGAAGCCGAACTGTTGCAGTTCCTCAGGCTGGTCAGTGGTGAACTGGCACAGACGATTACTGATACTGTTCTGGAGCTGGAAAGCGTGACACGCCAGACCGCTGCAATGCAGACCATCCTTGAAGAACAGTCAGGTCATTCCCGGGCGCCGAGGGTCATGGAAAGCATCAAGCTGCCAGAATTAATTTCACTGAGTACAGAGCTGGTAGCGCCTGAACTGAGCAGCGCCCTGTCCCTTGAACTGGAGGAATCCCTCCATGAGTTTGGGAGTATTCGTGTATGTCGTATGGCATTACAGCAGGTGGTTCAAAACCTGATCGTGAATGCAGCTGAAGCAGTGAGAGAAAAAGGGCTGGTAAAGGGCGTGCTCAAAGTCAGCGGCAAGGTTGTCCAGACAGAAACGGGTGAGTACATGGATCTCTGCTTTACAGACAATGGAATTGGTATGTCCGCAGAGCAATTGTCCAGATTTGCTGAGAAAGGGTTCTCCAGCAAAAGCCGCAACAACAGTCGCGGTATTGGCCTGCACTGGGCTGCGAATACGATGAACTCAATGGGCGGCAGCATCCGTGCTGAAAGTGCAGGATGCAACTGTGGCGCAAGTATTCATGTATTGATACCGGTTGAAAACAGGTCAGCCGTTCCCTTGCGACAAACCGCCTAGATCATCATGGTTACTCTGTCCGGCAATCTGCGTGAACCAATTCGTGTGCTCATCGTTGATGATGAGCAGACAATCCGTGATGCCTATGCACAGATTCTGAGCAGACCTCAGGAAACCAGTGGAAAGCAGGCGATCAACGAAATGCGTTCGCGACTGTTTCGCAAGCAGGAGGAAGTGACCGCTCAGGTGGTTCCGGCAAACAGTATTGAACAGTTCAGTGTCGAATACTGCTCCGGTGCCGAAGCCGCAGTAGAAGCCTGCAGACAGGCATGTGCAGCTAATCAGCGGTTCAATGTCGTGTTTATTGACATGCGTATGCCGCCCGGGCCTGACGGGGTATGGGCTGCCGAGCGGATCCGGGCAATAGATGGTGATATTGAAATTGTCGTCTGTACTGCCTTCTCCGATGTCGATATCTCAATGATCAGCCAGCGGGTACAGCCCGCCGAGAAGCTGTTCTACCTGCAGAAACCATTCAGTTCACATGCTGTTCGTGCTCTGACTCTGGCGCTGGGTCACAAATGGGCGGCACACCGGCGTATTGCCAGATTGGCATACTTCGACAGCCTTACCGGCTTGCCGAATAGAAATCTGTTCAATGACCAGCTTTCGCTGGCGATCGATCAGGCGCGAGCCCAGCACAGCAAGCTTGCAGTGCTCTATTTCGATCTGGACAACTTCAAGCGTGTTAACGACACCCTTGGACATGGTGTGGGAGATGAGCTGCTGTGTACGGTGTCGAAACGCATCTCAAATCTTCTGCCCAATGGGGAACAGAGTAGTCATCAGCAGATCACTGCCAGCAGCAAAGTCACCCTGGCGCGAATGGGCGGCGACGAATTCGTGGTACTGCTCAATGATATTGCCAGCCCTGAAGAAGCGCGCATGCTGGCAGATAAGGTAGTTGATGCCTTGCAGGAGCCGGTTACTTTATCTCTGCATCAGGTACTGACGACTACCAGCGTCGGGATTGCCCTGTATCCAGCTAATGGTGATAACGCCGAAGATCTGTTCAGACATGCTGATCTGGCCATGTATTTCGCAAAGCGGCAAGGGCCGGGGCGTGTGGCCTACTTTAATGAAACAATGAATGCCGGCGGATTGAAGCGACTGACGTTCGAGGCCAGACTGCGCGAGGCGCTGGATCGGAATGAACTGGTTTTGCACTACCAGCCGCAGTTCAATCTCGCCACAGGAACAATTGCAGGATTCGAAGCATTGTTGCGCTGGAACAGCGCTGAGTATGGCGAGGTGTCGCCTGCCGATTTCATTCCTCTGGCTGAAGAGACCGGATTGATTCTGCCCATTGGACAATGGGTGCTGAAAAGCGCCTGTGAACAGATGAAACGCTGGCGTGATGCGGGACTGATAAACGGCCATGTTGCCGTGAATGTATCTGCACTACAGCTGGCACAGCCGGATTTTCTGGCAGCGGTTGTCGATGTGCTGCGCGAAACGGAATTGCCTGCGCAGTGTCTGGAAATTGAAGTGACAGAATCACTGTTGATGCAGGATGAAGCGAGAAGTGTAGATATCTGCAAACATCTGCGTGCCATGGGTGTCACCATTGCACTCGATGACTTTGGCACAGGCTATTCAAGTCTGAGCAGGTTGCGACGGTTTGCAGTTGATCGTCTCAAGATAGACCGGGCGTTTGTACAGGACATGCACGCCAATCTGGAAGACAGAACTTTGTGTAATGCCATTATCAGAATGGCGCAAACACTTGGGTTAAGTGTGGTGGCGGAAGGCGTGGAGAACTTTTCACAGCTGCTGCTGTTACAGGAAGAAAAGTGTGAACTCGCGCAGGGGTACCTGTTTTCAAAGCCATTGACGGTTCCTGCAGCTGAAGAACTTCTGCGCAGAGGCACAGAAACGCATGATCTGAGCAATACACGCCGCATGGCAGTGCTCATGTCCAGCTCCTGACCGGAATCAAGAAAGCGTTCAGGCGGCCGTTACAGGTTCAGAACGGCACCATCCTGTGTACACGATATAACCCGCTGACCTGTTGCAGCGGTGTTTGTGATCAAGCCGGATGGACTCGCCGGTTCACTTTTTCATGAATCGATCCAGTACAGCATGCCCAAGATCACTGAATTCAATCTCAAGCGATTCTTTCTGCTGGCGGGCGTTGCCATGGCGGCATTGCTGGCCATCGTAGTGTCAGTACTGGGCGTACGCTATCTCGAAGTTGTGCGAGTAGACAGAGAGGCGGATAAATCCCGACCTATTCACTTCGAGCTGGCTGAGGTGCGATACGACGTGGCGCAGATCCAGCAGTTCCTCACTGATGTGGGTGCCACCCATGACCCGGAAGCATTTGCCGACGCTGCCAAACATTACAGCAATGCACAACGTCGTCTGCAGGACGTGATTTCACGCAATCCTGAAATGGCGCAGGACATGATTTCACTGCAAAAGGCGCTCGATACCATGTATGCAACGGGTGTGCGGATGGCACATGCCTACCTGGAACAGGGTGTTGAAGCCGGCAACGTGATTATGAAAGACCCCATCAATGGTTTCGACTGGCTGAGTGATGTTCTGATACGGCGTACTAATGGGCTTTATGCACAGACCAGTAGTCAGTTGATTCAGGCGGAAAACAAACTGGATGACAGTCTGGACTGGCTTGGGCGAATCAATCTGATTCTGTATGTCTCATTGTTTGCGGGTGTGCTGGGTGTGTTCGGGTGGGTGTATTACAAACTGGTAAGCATCATCGGTGCGGAGCCGGCTCGCGCACAGGAAATGCTGAATCACCTGGCCAACGCCAACAGTCAGCTGGACAACCGCAGTGACAATCAGCCGATGGACATCATGGCACTGACACAGTCTATTGAAACCATGATGAAAGAACACAAGGCGGCGCTGGTTGAAGCAAGGCATGCCAAGGTGGCGGCAGAATCAGCCAGTCAGGCCAAGACATTATTTCTCGCCAATATGAGTCACGAAATCCGTACGCCGATGAATGGCGTGATCGGCATGACAGAGCTTGCACTGGCGACTGACCTTACGCCCACGCAGCGTGGCCATCTCAATATAGTCAGATCATCTGCTGAGTCTTTGCTGACCATCATTAACGACATACTTGATTTTTCAAAAATTGAAGCAGGCAAGCTTGAGGTCGAGCATATTCCGTTCTCACTGCGTAGCAGTATCCGTGACTCGCTTGCTACGCTAGGCCATCGGGCCAGTGAGAAGGGATTGGTGCTGGAATACAAAATTGCTGAGCAGGTTGATGACATGCTGCTGGGTGATACCGGCCGCATACGGCAGGTGCTGACTAATCTGCTGAGTAATGCCATCAAATTTACAGAGCAGGGAATGATCCGGCTTTCTGTTGAACGTGAGGGCAAGGCCTTTCTGCACTGCTGCGTTGAAGATAACGGAATCGGCATTCCATCCGACAAGATTGAACGTATCTTCGAATCGTTTTCACAAGCTGACAGTTCGACAACCCGTCGATTCGGCGGCACAGGATTAGGTCTGACAATCTGCAAGCAGCTGGTGGAGCTGATGGGCGGAAAAATCTGGGTTGAAAGTACGCCCGGTGCTGGCAGCAGGTTTCACTTTACGATTCGATACGAGGCCGCCAATCAGGAGACTCTGCAATTACTCTCTGAGCAGCGTGCCATGCTGGAATCAAGACGCGTGCTTATTATCGATGATGGCGAATCAGACCGGCGCTGGCTGATGTCATTGCTCGCGGAGTCCGGAATGACTGTCGATATTGCGGATGATTCGATCAGTGCTCACGAACTGTGGGCAGAGCATCAATACGACTTCGCCCTGCTGGATCTGCGACTGGCCGATGCCTCAGGTCAGGATCTGCTGCCATGGATGACGCGCGAGCAGTCGCGGGCATCAGTCATCATCATCACAACCGCAGGCTCGGCTTCTGATATGACCCGTTGCGGCGAGCTGGGCGCACGTGGCTTCCTGTACAAACCGGTTGGCAGGAAGGAACTACTCAAAGCACTGATTCAGTCGCTGAATGCCGCGACAGTAAGCAGCAGCGAAACAATCGTTACCCGTTTCCAGCACATGAAGTCGGCGCATTCGTTACATATTCTCGTCGCCGAGGACAATCTCGTAAACAGGATGCTGGTTGAAGAGTTGCTCAGCCAGATGGGTCACACCGTCGTGATGGTCGAGAACGGCATTGATGCGGTTCGTGCGGTGGAAACGCAGCAATTTGATCTGGCGCTGATGGACATGCACATGCCTTCGATGGGCGGTGTCGATGCAACGCGTGCCATCCGTATGCGCGAAAAGCGACGTAATCTTGCGCGGTTGCCAGTCATCGCCCTGACTGCCAATGCCCAGTCGGAAGCAATTGACGAATGCAGGGGTGCCGGCATGGATGGATATGTCAGCAAACCCATCAATTCTGAGTTGCTGATGCAGGAAATCGAGCGCTGCATCTCAGAGCCGGCACATCAGTCGAATGTAGGATAAGCAGTTGTCAGCCGCATGTTCTGATGCCAGCAACTGCTGGTTACCTGATGATTAATGGAGAGTTCAGTGTTGAGAGTCCTGCTGTTGTCATTATTTCTGACCTGGGGCCTGTTACAGGCTGCTGAGGCAATGACCAGTTCGGCTCATCAGGACAATTGGGATCTATCTGATCTGTATCCAACTCAAGCAGCCTGGCAAGCGGAATATGAGCGGGTTACAGCAGCAGCCGAACAGCTTGGCAGTTATAAGGGTACGCTGAACAGGAGTGCGACTTCCCTATACACTGCACTGGACGCCATCAGTCGCGTTACTCGTGAATATCACCGTCTTGAGGTTTACGCCAGCCTGCTGGCAGATGAGGACCTGCGTGCTGCTGTTAATCAGGAACACGTACAGATGGCCAGTGCATTGGGCACACGAATCAATGAGCAAACAGCCTGGCTTGCACCGGAAATTCTGGCGATGGGCTGCGACAAGGTGCGTGGCTTCGTAAGTGAAAATCTGCTGCTGCGTGAACACTTCGACCTGTTTCTGGAGGACACGCTGCGTGCCGGCTCCCACACTCTGGGGCCAGAAGCTGAAGCGGTGCTGGCTGCGGCTGGTAATGTTCTGCAGCAGCCGGTGGCATTACACAGTCAGTTATCCAATGCCGAGATGCCATTCCCCACTGTGACCTTGTCTACCGGCGAGCAGGTTCAGTTAAGTGCTGGGAGTTACGAAAAATACCGGCAGCTCAGCAACAGGGATGATCGCAAGCTGGTGTTTGATGCGTTCTGGGGCAGCTGGAAACAGTTTGAAGCAACTCTGGGTTCGTCACTGACTGCTCAGCTGATGGGCAATGTGTTCACGGCACATGCCCGCAAGTTTGACGGCGCTCTTTCCGCTGCGCTTTTTCCCGATAACATGCCGGCCACCGTGTATCGGACTCTGGTATCGGAAACCAACGCAGCCTTGCCAACCCTGCACCGCTATCTGCGCCTGCGCAAACAGGTGCTGGGCATCAAGGATGATCTGCAATACTTCGATAACTATGCATCGTTATTCCCGCTCACTCAGGAGCCGGTATTCAGTCTGGAAGACTCCAGGCGCATAACGCTGGCAGCACTCCAGCCATTGGGTGATGACTATCTTTGCAGTCTGCGCAAGGGATTTGACGGTCAATGGATGAGTGTCTATCCCGCTGCGGGGAAGCGTTCCGGCGCCTATATGAATGGCTCGGCCTATGACGTCCATCCCTACCTGCTGCTGAATCATAACGACGACTATCAGGCATTATCGACGTTTGCACACGAATGGGGGCACGCGGCGCATACCCTGCTGACCAATCAATCACAGCCGTTCGAGAAGTCAAACTATTCAACTTTCATTGCTGAATCGGCTTCTATCGGTAACGAAATGCTTTTGTCTGACTATCTGATTTCACATGCGGCTGACAGGCAGGAAAAGCTTTACTACCTTGGGGCGGCAGTGGAAAAAATCCGCCAGACCTATTTCCGTCAGGTAATGCTTGCCGAGTTTGAGCTTGCTGCCCATGAAGAGCTTGAGCAGGGCAGGCCGCTGTCCGGTCAGCGTCTGAGCGATATGTACTGTTCACTGTTGCGCAAGTATTACGGTGAAGCGGAAGGTGTAATGAAGATTGATCCTGCCTATTGCATCGAGTGGGCTTACATCCCGCATCTCTATTACAATTTTTATCTTTATCAATACGCCACCTCAATGGCAGGGGCAGCATACCTCACCGATCAGATACTTACTCAGGGCGAACCTGCACGCGAACGCTATCTGCGGTTACTGCGCGCCGGCGGTTCTGATTATCCCTATGATCTTTACAGGCAGGCCGGGCTGGATATGGCCACGGGTGTTGCATACCGTGCCTTGATGGCGCGAATGAACCGGCTGCTGGATGAAATTGAAGCGCTGGCTATGTGATCCGGCCATACATCAATTCATGATCGCTGCGATAATGATGGTGTCTTGAACCTTCCGGACATCACATTGGCACTTAAATCCACTGTCTTCAAAGCTGAGTTGCAGGTCAACGATATGGACCGCAACTACTACCAGAGCCATGCACTCATGCTGGCACAGCATCCTTCTGAAACAGCAGAACGCCTGATGCTGCGGCTGCTGGTGTTCGGGCTGCACGCCGATGCGGCGCTGGAGTTCGGCAAGGGCTTAAGTTCAGATGAACCTGATCTCTGGCGTCGAGACCTTACCGGTCAGATAGAGCTGTGGATTGAAATCGGCCAGCCAGATGAACAGTCAGTACGTCGTGCCTGCGGCAAAGCTAAGCAAGTGGTGGTGTATACCTACAGTGGTAACAGCGCGCAGCTGTGGTGGGAGAAGACGGGCGCAGCCCTGGCGCGTAACCGGAATCTGTTGGTAATCGATCTATCCGGCAACAGCAGCAAGGCGTTGGCTGCATTAGCGCAGCGTGGTATGCAGATACAGTGCTTTATTCAGGACGGTCAGGTGCAGATGATGAGTGATACTGCCAATGTGCCGATTGATATGACTGTCAGGATGGATAACCGGAGATAGATGGACTGATTGGAGCTGACGCTCAAGCTTCAACCTTGGCTCTGGTGGTCCGAGGTGGGCCCTGTACATTTTTACGATATGACAAAAATATTAATAATGCATACTTTCTGAATTATTAGTACCCTGAGAATATTACTCAGGAGTGCTGCATGCAAAGAATTACCATCACCGTTGAGGACGAATTTATGGAAGAGATAGATCGTCTGATACGGGAAAAAAACTACCAGAGCCGTTCTGAGGCTATCCGTGATATGGCTCGCATGGGTGCCCGGCAACTTGCCGAAGAGGCTGGGGCTCCCGGGGAATGTATCGGCGCACTGGTATATGTGTATGAGTATGGAATCCGCGACCTGTCGCGACGCCTTGCCACTACCTTTCATGAGCATCACGACTTGTCGCTCACTTCAGTGCGACTGCATCTGGATCATGATAATTGCATGGAAGTAGCGGTATTGCGTGGGAATGAGGTTGATGTGCAACACCTTGCGGATCATGTGATAGCCGAGAAGGGAGTGCGCTATGGTCGACTGGTCAGGATACCGGTATCTACTGAGACGGAGCTTCATAAACATACTCATGGCCAGAAGCCTCATCGGCACCTGCATACTCATGTCTTGAAAATCTGAAATCGCTTTAATGATCATGAATGCAGTAAAGCTGAAAGTGTGGGTTGTTCCGCTAGCTTGGTTAATGTCTTTATTGTTTCAGCCCGCAGATGCTGCTGATATTCCTGTGAGTACGGCTGATGAGCAGGCCGGTGCCTACATGCTTGATACGGTATATGTCTGGGGAAGACGCGAAGAAGGCATTGGTGAGGTGGTTTCAGCCAGTGAAGGTACGGTGTCATTTGGCGAATTCGCGGATCGGCCATTGTTGCGGACAGGGGAGATTGCGGAAGTCATTCCTGGTCTCGCAGTGACGCAACACTCTGGCACAGGCAAAGCCAATCAATATTTCTTGCGTGGCTTCAATCTGGATCACGGTACTGATTTTTCCATCTCACTGGATGGTGTACCGTTGAACTTGCGCACCAATGCGCATGGACAGGGTTATCTGGATTTGAACTTGCTGATTCCCGAGCTGGTGGAAACCATCCAGTATCGAAAGGGGCCGTACTTTGCCGCAGTTGGGGATTTTTCAGCAGCGGGTTCGGCATCGTTTATCAGCTTTGCACAACCGCCAGCCGGCTTTGCAGCGCTGACACTGGGCGAGCATGACTATGGTCGGTTATCAGGCGTAAAGCCATTGGATGAAGCCACTTACGTGGCACTGGATCTGACGACGTCGAATGGACCATGGCAACGCAGCGAAGCACTCAGGAAAGGCAATTTCCTGATTCATCATACGACCGGAGATTGGGCATTTACTGGTCTTGCTTACTCAGCCAAATGGAATTCAACTGATCAGATTCCGTTGCGGGCTGTACAGGACGGATCGCTGTCATATCTGGGATTCATTGACCCGACTGATGGTGGTGAAACCTCGCGCTTTCTCGTCTCGGCCCGTATGCAGGATGACGATGGTCTTGATGCAGTACTGTACGCACAGAAGTATCGACTCAAGCTGTGGTCTAATTTCACGTACTTTCTGGACCCTGATCATGGTGATCAGTTTGAGCAAGCCGAAGATCGCTGGATTGCTGGTGGCTCAATCAGTAAAAAATGGGCGCCCGGCAATAGTATATGGAATTATCAGGTCGGCGCAGAAACGCGCTACGACCGAATCGGCAAGATTGGGCTGTATCGTACTCAAGCGCGGCAAATTCTATCGACCGATCGTGAAGATAGGGTGCATCAAGGTTCTGCCGGCGTCTGGACTTCAGCAGATTGGAAACTCAATGATTGGCGCGGTAGTTTGGGATTGCGTCTTGACGAGATGGGCGTAAATGTCAGTTCCAGTAACCCCCTGAATTCCGGCACCAGTTGGCAAGGTATCGTCAGTCCTAAAATCACGCTGGCTTATCGTGCAGCTAGTTCATTGGAGTTTTATGCCGATATCGGACGTGGATATCACTCTAATGATGCGCGGGGTGCAGTTGCCACGGTGGCACCTGTTTCCGGCGAACCAATCAGCCCCGTGAATCTGTATGTTCCTGCGTGGGGCGGTGAGTTGGGAGCACGCTGGGAGCAGAATAGTTTGACTGCGAGCACGTCATTATGGATGCTGAAACTGGATTCAGAGCTGGTGTATTCCGGCGACGGCGGTGATACCGAAAGCACTAATGCTACGACGCGCGTCGGTGCCGAGTTCTTGCTCAACTGGACGCCTGTGCATGGAATCAATCTTGAACTCTCGGCGGCGTCCACTCATGCACGTTATGACGATGCGCCGGGCGCTGAGCGCATTCCCAATGCCATCGAATATGTGGTAACGGGCGGCGTGACCGCTGCGTTAACTCCTAAATCAACTGCTGAAATCACTCTTCGTCGTCTCGGACCCGCTCCGCTCATTGAAGATGGTTCGGTGTCGTCCAAGCCCTCAACCCTGACCAATCTGTTGTATCGCTATCGCTTCGACCGGTTGAGTCTGACGCTGGAAGTGCTCAATGTGTTTGATCGCCGCGATGATGACATCACGTACTACTACACCTCGCGCCTGCCCGGCGAAGCGGACGCAGGGGTGGATGACATTCACTTTCATCCCATGGAGCCGCGCACCTTCAGGGTGGGGGTCAAAGTCCCCTGGTAGGTGTTTGATCATCGGGTGTCATATGCGCTGATCGTATCCTACAACTCATAGCGTAAGGCCAGTTGCAGCTGTCTCTCACGTGTGGCGACCGGCAGGCCGATAGACTGGTGGCTGAGTAAGCGGTTGTTGACCTGCATGCCTTCCGCTACCAGATTCCAGTTTTGATTGAATTGATGTGTATAAGCCAGTGTCAGTGCGTGACCTTGCTGATGATCGTAGAAACCCCAGCCACTTACTAATTGATTCGCAGCAGCTTCGCACCTTGGGTATCCGGTTTGCCATTGATGACTTCGGTACCGGGCATTCTTCATTGGCGCAGTTGCACGCTTTACCGGTTGATGAATTGAAAATTGACCGTGCCTTCATCATGGATGTAGACCGTTCATTGAGCAATGTGGCCATTGTGCAGGCGACTACTGAACTGGGCCATACGTTGGGACTTAAGGTGGTTGCGAAAGGAGTGGAGACGCCCGAGGTGTGGAATGCATTACTGCGTCTGGGGTGTGATCTGGTACAGGGTTACTTCATCAGTCGGCCCATGCCTGCTGGTTCGGTGATTGAATGGACACGTGCGCAGCGTGCCACTGTTGCGCAGCTCAAAAAAGAGGCCACCGAGGAAGGCACGCTGCTGGACATTCGCTCACACATACCTGGCTAAGCGCGCCGGTCAGTTCTGCTTTACACTGCAAGGGAGATTCTTTGAGGTTCCCCGGTGTCAGCTCGTGCTGGAAAATACCCACTGATTGTTAACTTCGCAGCCTTCCAGACTGGTTGGTTTTCTGCGGTGCTGGGCGGTGCGCATGGTTATGTGTGGCTGGGCAGTGGCATCGCATTGCTGGTGATGTTGCTGAATCTTCATCTTTCGCTGCGTCCTTTGCGCGAGCTGCAATTGTTGATTATGGTGATGCTGCTTGGATTGCTCTGGGATAGTGCGCTGGCCACATCTGGTGTGATCAACTATTTCCATTGGCAGATATCACCACGGCTGGCTCCTGTGTGGATCGTGGCGCTGTGGGGGCTGTTTGCCACCACCCTGAATGTTTCACTGGCTTTTCTCAGGAGACGATACCTGATGGCTGCACTGTTCGGATTTATCGGTGCACCCCTGTCATTCATGGCAGGGGTCAGATTGCATGCCTTGCAGTTTCCTGAGCCGGTCAGAGCATTGTGGGTATTGGCTATCGGCTGGAGCGTGCTGATGGTAATAATGGTGTGGCTGGCCGAGCGATATGATGGCATTTCGATATCTGCTGAGAAATCATGAAACGCCGATCCGGACTACTGTTGTGTATGCTTCTCGGCTGTCTGCATCTGGCGGCGGCTGACTCGCCCGTTACGCAACAATGGAATTTCAGGGTATTTCTGGATGACAAGGAAATCGGTCGTCACAGTTTCAGTTTGCAAAAGAGTGCCGACCTGACACGGGTAACCAGTACAGCCCGCTTTGATGTGAAGGTGCTGTTTATCAATGCCTATCAGTATACACATGACGATCAGGAGCTCTGGCGTGAGGATTGTTTGACCAGCATGGCGGCTCGCACTAACGATAATGGCAAACTTCTCAGCGTGAGAGCGGTTGAACAGGCGGCCGGGATCAAGGTTATTACTGAAAAGCAGCAACTGGATCTTTCCGGATGCGTGATGAGCTTTGCCTACTGGAATCCAGTCATGCTGCGACAGACGCGGCTGCTGAATGCACAGACGGGCGAGTATGAGCCTGTGACTATTCAGGCACTTGGCACCACCACCCTACGTGCTGTTGGCAAGGAATGGTCGGCCCGGCAATACAAACTGACTGGCAGGAAGTTGCAGATTGATTTGTGGTACTCCCCCGATGGCCAGTGGCTGGCGCTGGAATCCACCACTGAAAATGGCCGTCGCCTGCGATATGTATTGAGTTAGGTGCAGCGTGGGCTGCCAGAGGCAATGAGATGAAAAAGTTGAGCCTGTTTGCGTCTTTCCTGTTGCTGGCCGGTTGTCAGTCAGTTTCCCGGCCACCTCTGGTCATGGCGACTCAGGTGGATCTGCCGCGGTTCATGGGCGACTGGTACGTGATCGCCAATATTCCGACTTTCATTGAAGATGGTGCGCATAACGCAGTCGAGTCTTATCGCCTCGATGCGGATGGCACGATTGCAACCACTTTTACTTTCCGTGCGGATAGTTTTGATGGCAAGCTCAAGCGCTACACTCCCCGCGGCTTTGTCATGGAAGATGGAGGCAATGCACACTGGGGAATGCGCTTTGTCTGGCCGTTCAAGTCTGAATACCGGATCATGTATCTGAATGACGAGTACGCTCAGACCGTAATTGGCCGCAGCAAGCGGGACTATGTCTGGATCATGGCACGAAGCCCGACTCTGGCCGATTCCGATTACCAGAAACTGGTGAACCTGCTGGCTCAAGAGGGCTACGATATTGGCAAGCTGCAAAAGGTGCCGCAGCGCTGGTAACAGGATGATGGCTTGGTGCGATAAAGCCGGTAGAATCTGACGTTTCAGTCATAAATCTGGTTTTGCAATCGCACCATGTCCGCCAAAGAAAACCCGTCTGTCGCTGCCCCTGTTGGTAATTTCATCCGCAATCTGATCGAAGATGATCTGGCTGCCGGCAAGTATGCAAATCGTCACTGGTCGGGAAAGCCGGGTGTTGCCAGTCAGCACGCAGCTGCAGGTCTGGATCCTGCGCCGATTCGTACCCGCTTCCCGCCTGAGCCTAACGGCTATCTGCATTTCGGACATGCCAAATCCATTTGCCTGAACTTCGGTCTGGCACGTGATTTCAAGGGCGCCTGTCATCTGCGCTTCGATGACACTAATCCTGAGAAAGAAGAAAAAGAATACGTTGATTCAATCATTGATGCCGTGCGCTGGCTGGGATTTGACTGGCATTTTGCTGGAGGTGGAGTCAGCGAACAGAACCTGTACTACGCGTCCAGCTATTTTGAATGGATGTATTGCTGTGCCGAAACCTTGATTGAAAATGGCCATGCCTATGTGGATAGCCAGAGTGCCGAAGACATGCGTCTGACGCGGGGTACGCTTACCGAGCCCGGTCAGAACAGCCCGTTCCGCGATCGCAGTGTTACTGAGAATCTGGATCTGTTCCGTCGCATGAAGGCAGGTGAATTCCCGGATGGTGCGCATATTCTGCGCGCAAAGATTGATATGGCATCACCCAATATTAATCTGCGTGATCCGGCCATTTATCGCATCCGGCATGCGACGCATCACAACACCGGTGATAGCTGGTGTATTTATCCCATGTATACCTTCGCACATCCGATTGAAGATGCCCTGGAGGGGATCACTCATTCGCTGTGTACACTTGAATTCGAGGCGCAGCGGCCCTTTTATGACTGGCTGCTGAACCGGCTGGCTGATGCGGGTTATTTCACACGGCCGTTACCGCAGCAGTATGAGTTTTCACGACTCAATCTGTCTTATACCGTTTTGTCCAAGCGTAAGCTGATCCAGCTGGTTGAAGAGAAACATGTTGCCGGCTGGGACGATCCGCGTCTGCCGTCGCTGGCCGGTGCCCGACGACGTGGTTTCACTCCGGAAGGTTTCCGTGCATTTGCCGAGCGGATTGGTGTGTCAAAGTCTGATTCATGGATCGACATGGGCGTGCTGGAAGATTGCATGCGCGAACATCTCAATGAAGCGGCCGAACGACGCATCGGCGTGCTGGATCCGGTCAGACTCATCATTGATAACTATCCGGAAGGTCAAACGGAAGCCTGTGAAGCACCAAATCATCCGCTGAAGCCCGAACTGGGCAAGCGTAACCTGCAGCTGTCACGCGAGTTATGGATCGAGCGTGAAGATTTCATGGAATCACCTTCCAAGGGTTACTTCCGTTTGTATCCCGGTAACCGTGTACGGCTGCGTTATGCCTACATAGTGGAGTGCACTGGGTTTGATAAGGACGCGGATGGCAAGGTGACAGCCGTGCACTGTGTGTATTTACCGGATTCGCGATCCGGTTCTCCCGGCGCCGATCAGTACAAGGTCAAGGGCAATGTGCACTGGGTCGCAGTTTCACAGGCTTATGCCTGTGAAGTGCGTCTGTATGATCGACTGTTCAATGTGGCCAATCCCGGTGCAGGTGATCGTGACTTCCTGCTTGATCTGAATCCCGATTCGATGCGGCTGGTGCATGCTCAGCTGGAGCCGGCACTGAAGGATGCGCAGCCTGAGGCACGCTTCCAGTTCGAGCGGCATGGCTATTTTGTGGCGGATCGTGTGGACTCATCGCCGGGGGCGCCACGTTTCAATCGCACGGTCACCCTGCGTGATTCCTGGGCGAAGTCAGGAAGGTAGATGTAAGGGGCGCCCTTAATTTTCCGGAAATGAGTGCCATGCCCGTTCGGGCGGCAATAAGGGGCTGTCACCACCCTAAATTTTCCTGCATATGGTCGATAAACGGGTACGGCTCCCTTATCGAGTGAACAGCTTATGCGTTATCAAGAATCCAGTGAGCAAAGCGCCGAGCTTCTCAGGCTGGCTTTGCCACAAATTGCCCGGCACGGCGGACATTACTATCCAAGCAATTACGCCGTCTGGTATGAATATCTGGCAGGGGGCAATCTGCCGCTTGCGGAAGAGATCAATCGTCGGCTGGAAATCTCAAAGACACTTTCCCAGGTTGACGTTGAAAAACTCTATGACCGGCACATTGAAGCCCAGAAGCTGCATCAAGTAGAGAAAATGCAGATTGGCCTGGGCGATCTGCTGCTCAAGCTCAGTGAACTTGCTTCCAGGTCGGGTGAGGATGCGACTGAATACACACGCACGTTGCAGGAATGCGAAGCCGAACTGAGCAAAATGGATGTGCAGGGAGGTTTGGGTCAGCTGGTTGCAACCCTGCTGACTTCAACAATCAGTATGCGCACTTCCGCAGACACTTTGCGCAAGGAGCTGGATGTTACCCGCAGCGAAGTGGAGGGGCTGCGCGACCAGCTGGGCAGCTTGCAGAATGAAGCCGTTACCGATCCATTGACTGGGCTGAGAAACCGTCGTGGCTTCACTCGTGCACTGGAAGAACTGTCGGCAAGTGATCCGGAAGCACTGGGTCGATGCGCCATCATGATTGCGGATATCGATCACTTCAAGCGTGTGAATGACAGTTATGGTCACCTCTTTGGCGATCAGGTATTACGTACTGCGGGACAGGCGCTGAAATCAGTAGTCAAAGGCCGTGACATCGTTGCCCGGTTTGGTGGTGAAGAGTTCATTATTCTGTTGCCCAATACTCCGGAATCAGGGGCATATACGCTCGCAGAGCAACTGCGCAACACCTTTGCCAGAGGACGGATACGTCGCGCCAACAGTGATGAATACATTGATACCGTAACCATTTCAGTTGGGGTTGCCATCCCGATGCCGGGTGAAAGTATCGAGCAGGTGATTGAGCGCGCAGACAAGGCGCTGTATCGCGCTAAGCAGGAAGGTCGTAACTGCGTCAGGATAGCGGCGTAATTGACGCACGTTGCAAGCTTGATGTACTGGAGACAGATAAGCCTCTGATCCAGTACATCAAGCGTTGCATTATTTTGCAGATACGCGGCCCTTCACGGGCTCTTATCGAAAATCACCAGAGCAATCCCTCCCAGTATGGTGAGCGATGCCAGTACCAGTCGCAGGCTCAGTGGTTCGCCAAGAAAAAGTATTCCGCCCAGTGCGGCCAGAACGGGCACCCCCAGTTGAATGGTGGCAGCATGCGTTGCCTTCAATTCAGGCAAAACGCGATACCAGATCGCATAGCCAACTCCGGAAGTCACGGCACCTGAGATCATTGCGTACAGCAATCCTTCCTGATCCATAGATGCATGCGCACAGAACAGGATACTCAATGCGAGTGATGCAGGTACTGCATACAGGAAGTTACCGGCGCTGGCGGAGATCGGGTCTGTGTTACCTCTGCCACGCAATGAATAGATGCCCCATGCCACTCCCGCACCCAGCATCAGAATGGAGCTTGCCAGTGGTGGGGCGGTGAGTCCCGGTAACAGCAGGCCGACAACGCCACTGATCGCCAGTAGCAGAC
The DNA here is from genome assembly GCA_903838705.1 of uncultured Pseudomonadota bacterium. Lineage (GTDB taxonomy): Bacteria > Pseudomonadota > Gammaproteobacteria > Steroidobacterales > Steroidobacteraceae > CAILZL01. Next base: position 29,267 of record CAILZL010000036.1, on the reverse strand, counting down.
CCAGAAGCTGGGTCGATTTCAGGCGTTCCCCCATGTATATACCATAACCGATCATGGTTGCCTGTACGGCACCAAACAGCAGAAGTGCACCTGTCGCGGCAGGAAGAAAGGTATAGGCAAATGAAAATCCGGCTGCATAACCAAACAGGGCAAGTGCCGATGCCCACGAGCCACTAGCGATCGCATCGCCTTGTCTGAGCCGGGCAATGAAATAGAGGGTTACGGCTCCGGAGATTAAGCGGACTGAAGTAAAGCTCGCCGCATCTATGCCCGTCTGTTTCAGAGCCAGCCTGCAGAGAAGCGAGTTGCCTGCAAACGCGAGCATGGCCAGTACAGTCAGGGTACAGGTGCGTATGTACGATGACTTGTTTTTCGTAATGGCGCTCTCGCGTGTCATGGGTCAGAAAGTAACAGTCTCTATCATTGCTTTGCGACCGCCCCAAATACCTTCTGAAGCATTTTGCTGGACTGACCGACAGGATCGGAACGAATGGCCTGCTCTTCTGTGGCAATCATCTTGTAAAGGCCGTCCAGTGTCTGCGCAGTGACATAGTCATCTATGTTGGCTGTTTTGCTGTCGAGCAACCCGAACTGAGCAGCTTTGCCTGCTAACGAATTGTAGCTTTTGACTACACCCAGTTTGGCAGTGACCTGCATGACGATGGGCTTGAATCTGAGGGTCAATTGACTTTGTGTCTTGGTGCGGAAGTATTGAGTAGCTGAATCCGGTCCTCCCGACAACAAGGCCCTGGCATCGGTCAGAGTCATGGATTTGACGGCACCGACCAGCAGTGTTTTTGCCTCGGGGACGGCAGCTTTCGCTGCGCGGTTCATGGTCAGTACCAGTTCATCCGCCATCGAACCCAGTCCCATCTTGCGCATCAGCTGTTCGGCTTTCTGCAGCTGTTGTGGCAAGGGGATTTTCACTTGCGGATTGCCGAAAAAGCCATCGGTCCTGGCCAGCGATTCCACTGCCTTGCCCGCGCCCTGTGTTAAAGCTGTGCGCAATGCAGTTGTGGCATCCGTGTTGCTGATTGCTGATAAATCCAGTGAGTTTGCGCTACCAGATACAAGCAGCAACAGACAGATGACTGACACTTTAAACACGATACCCCTCATTAACTCGTGTGCAGGTCAACTCAGAGTAGCGAGCAATACACGGGCTTGTCACGTAATTCTTCTTGATCAACACAGCCGGCTGGCTTAGGTTGACGCTTATGCTGGAACAATCTCTGAATGGTCGTGTGATTGCGGTGCCGGAGGCACGGCAGCTGGATGTATTTGCTGGTCTGCTCGAGCGGCGTGGTGCGACCGTGTTGCGTTGTCCACTGGTGGATATCAAGGATGCCCCCGATCCGCAGCCTGTACTGAACTGGTTGCAGGAGTTCAGCAACGGTGGATGTGATGAGCTGATCCTGCTGACCGGCGAAGGGCTGCGTCGGCTGTTGTCATGCCTGGATCTGCATCAACCTGCCATGCGACCTGCTTTTCTTGAAAGACTGGCGCAAGTGCGAACACTCACGCGCGGGCCGAAACCGGTGCGCGTATTGCGTGAGCTGGGGATGCAGCCCACGTTCACCGCTGCTGAGCCAACCACGACCGGTGTGATTGAAACCTTGCGTACGTTGGACCTGCGTGGTCACCGTGTTGGTGTGCAGCTTTATGGAAGTGAACCGAATCAGGCTTTGATTGACTATCTTTACGCTGCGGGCGCACGCACTTTGGTCGTTGCGCCCTATGTCTATGCTGATGCCATTGATGATGCACAGGTGCATGAACTCATTGCAAACATGGCAAGAGGTGCTATCGATATCATCGCGTTTACCAGCATGGCACAGGTCAATCGTCTGTTTGCTGTGGGTGACAGGGCAGCTCTGCTGACTGCATTTGAGAAGGTGCAGGTGGCAGCGGTGGGGCCGGTAGTACGCGATACTTTGGCGGCTCATGGGGTCACCGCCAATTGCATGCCTGAAGAAGCATATTTTCTGAAACCGTTGACCAGTGCCATGGCGAATAGCATCGGGCCGCTACAGTGAAAATATCGACGCCTGTACGGGGTGTGACCGTCTGATCGTACCCCGGACATTGGGCTGTGCTCAATCAGGGATGTGCATTCAGCTGTGTCAGCACGTGATCCACTTCAGCAGGGCTGCCCAGAATGACTGGCACCCGCTGGTGAATCGCGGTCGGAGTAACATCCAGAATCCGTTGTTGCGGCGTGGCCATTGCTTTGCCACCGGCCTGTTCGATCAGCATTGCCATCGGATTGGCTTCATACATCAGGCGCAATTTGCCATTGGGAGCTTTTTTCGTGGGTGGATACATGAATACCCCGCCCTTGAGCAGGATACGGTGTACATCAGCCACCATCGCACCGACATAGCGGCTTGAATAACCATTTGCCTGTGCCCAGTCGAGATACTTGTTGTAGCCGGTGGGGAAGGTCAACCGGTTGCCTTCATTCAGGGAATAGCTTTTGTTTGCAGAGGGGATCTGCAGCTTTTCGGCAACGCGAATGAACGCGCCAATGGCCGGGTCAAGTACAAACATGTCAACGCCCATGCCGATGGTCATCACCAGTACCGTGGATGAGCCATACAGTACATAGCCTGCAGCCACCTGTTTTGATCCGGTCTGTAACCAGCCGTTGTCACTATGTGCCGGATTGTCGTAACGCAGAATGCTGAAGATGGTGCCTACGCCGCCGCACACATCGAGATTGGAAGAACCATCCAGAGGATCGAACAGGACGCAGTACTTACCTGCGCCTACTGAGCGGAGCAGCACAGGTTCTTCATTTTCTTCCGAGGCAACGACAGCCACGCCTTCGCGCTTACCCAGTGTGCGCAGCAGGATTTCATTGGCAATCACGTCCAGTTTCTGTTGCTGCTCGCCCTGTACATTTTCATTGCCAACACTGCCCAGCACATCATCCAGCCGGGCGCGCCTGACGCTGTTGGCAATGATCTTGGCTGAGATGGACAATGCCGACAGTACCCAGCTCAAGGTGCCGCTGGCCTCAGGAAACCGTGCCTGCTGTTCCAGAATGTGCGCCTGCAGGGTGATCAGAGAATCCTGGCGACCAAGGGGTTGAGTGTTGCTCATAACTGCTTCTTGCATCTGGTGTGGTTGAAAAGGGCTGACAGTTTATCGTATCCCGTATGCGTCAGGCCTCAGGCCGTTATCTGGAGGATTCAGTGCCCGTGTCGTTAAGTAAAAAAACATGAGCTTCTTCAGCAGGGCATAAAAAAACGCCGCGCGAAATCAGATGAGCCCGGAGTGCTGTACTGATATTCGGCGGCGTAACAAGGAGGCCTCAGCAAGGCCTCGCCAGAGTTGCGGGGGGAAGCAACCTCTGTTGCTCAGGCAAATGCAATGCCTGTGCCAGCAGGTGGAGAGACCATTCTTTTACGTAATAATGCCGAATTCGCGACATTGAATGTATTCAGGACACGGCTCGTTGACCCCAAACAGCGCACCTGCTGACACCAACGCACATTTCCTGTGCGCCAAGATGGCGAACAGTACATCCGTAATTGACGGCATACTTACCGACCATGATTGATCATCACATGCAGCAGGATTACATCTCACAGCGATTGCAGCTGCAGGGCTTTGCCCGGGTGCCCGGGGTTGAGATGAAGTCATCCCTTCCTGAGTCGGCACTTCTGGAATGGCCTGAGTTCGCCGCCAGTTGGAACGATCTGGGTGTCGATGCTTATATGGCAGATGGTGGCCGCTACCGGCGACGGCGGTTCGATGCCTATGCGGTATCTGCAACTTCGATTCAGCGTAAACCTCCCCAGCCGCATTATCAAAGTCGTGATTACAACGCATTGAATGGCGGCATTGAACGCTGGTTCCAGCCGTTTGCAGATCACATCGCCGGGCATCCTGTGCTGTTGGCATTGCTGCGGATGGCGTTTGCGCGATTTGATGCGCTCACGCCTGCTGGATCACGGCCCCTGGCGTGGCATGTTGAATGTCACCAGTTCCGCATCGAGGCTCGCTCTGATCAGCCGGGTATGCCCACTCCTGAAGGCCTGCATCGCGATGGGGTTGACTGGGTGATGGTGCTGCTGGTGAATCGCGAAAATGTTGCGGAAGGTGTCACCCGTATCCATTCTGCCAATCAGCAGTTGCTGGGCAGCTTTACCCTTATCAATCCCATGGATGCAGCGTTCGTTGATGACAGTCGTGTCTATCACGGTGTCACGGCTGTCAGGGCAATTGATGCGCAGCGTCCCGCATACCGTGATGTACTGGTGGTTACATTCAGACGCGGATGAGCTGGTAGAGCTTGATTGGAAACTGCCTTTCCCGGTCTCAGGTCCAGCGCAGCAGGGTTCTGCCGTAGAGTGCACCGAGCGCAGCCGGCAGCAGCATGCCTGCGGTATACCAGGTTGCAACGAAGGCAACGCTGCTTTCATTACAGTAGAGGCAATAGAGTGCTGTGGCAATCGCGCCAGACAGGATACCGGCAATAAATCCGGTCAGTCGCAGACGGGTCGGTGCTGCCCGGCGCAGCGTGCGGCACAGCGCAGCGAATATGGGCAGCGACAGCAGTCCGATATTAAACGGGCAGTACAAGGCGGAATGGCCGAGCAACAGAACTTTACGCAATTCGGCTGGCGCGGCCCACAGCGTCTGTATGGCTACGCCCAGTAACATGATGGATGGCAAAAGCGGCAGGAGCAGCAGCCAGTTCAGTTTTATACCCGGTCTGGCCAGCCTCTCGCAGACCAGGTAGGCGCTCAATGTCATGCTGATGGCATACGTCCACTTCATCCAGAATGGCCAGCTGTAGAGCGCCTGTGCAATATCATCGCGGATGCCATAGCCTATTGAAAAAATCAGTAATGAACCCGCCGTTCCCAGCAGCAGGCCCTTGCTGAGCAGGCGAATCAGGGCATTCGACGGAGTGGCAGACAGCTCTTGAGTCAATGAAGTAATGAGATCGTCGGTGTTCATATCAGTCTCTGCTCGGAGCACCATGCAGCAGGCTGCTGAGTTTTTTCAAGCCTCGGTGCACACTGACCTTGATACCTGATACCGACTGTCCGCTGCGTGCTGCTGCTTCCTCCACCGACAGGCCTTCAATGCGGGTCAGTTCGATAGCAGTGCGTTGTGCGGCAGGCAGTCCGGCCAGAAGATCATGGACATCACGTGTCGCATCCGCAGCTGCAGTAACTTCAGATCCAAACAGCTCGGTGCAGTCATCTATGTTCACAGTGATTCTCAGACGTTGCCGACGCAGGTGGTCAATTACTTTGTAACGCGCGATGGCATAGGCCCAGGCCGTAAATGCCTGTGCCGGGTCGTAAGTGGCGCGGCGGGTATGAATCGCCAGCAAGGTTTCCTGCACCATGTCCTCCACATCGGCATTGTCATGACCAAGGCGGCGCTGACAGAAGCGACGTAACAACTGCGCCAGCTGGGTCAGCAGCCGGCCATGAGCTACGGCGTCCCCTGCCAGACTTTGCAGCATCAGTTCGCGCAGCTGTACCTCGGCGGCTTGCAGAGACGGCGACAGCGATACGGATAAAGTCATATTCGAATACGCACGAGGGGTGGTTCCGGTTACATCACTTGATGAAGAGACAGGAAATTTCTGCTGCCCACTGTAACCTAATGATTGCTTCTTGCGTACTTGGTCTATGCAAGCGCGCTGCATGGCCGCTTGCCCAATCACCATATTAATCGGAGAAATGTAATGAAAACCGCAAATCTGATGCTCGCAAGTCTGGCGCTTTCCGCTCTGAGTGCCGGTGTGGCCATGGCGGCTGATACGGCTGCTGCCAAGCCTGAAATGGAAAAGTGCTATGGTGTGGCGCTTGCTGGCAAGAACGACTGCAAGGCCGGGCCGGGAACAACCTGTGCAGGCACGGCAAAATCCGACTATCAGGCCAATGCCTGGAAAAATGTACCAAAGGGAACCTGCGTGACCATCAAGACGCCGAAGGGCATGGGCATGCTGACTGAAAAGACCAACTAAGCATCAAGCCATGAACCCGACCGCTGATGTAACTGCAGGAGTGAGCTTCAAAGTTGAGTACTTTGATGAAGCACGGTCATGCGCGGCGGCCGGGTTGTGGTACGAGATACATGCAGAAAACTACATGGTTGCGGGCGGGCCCCGGCTGGCAATGCTGGATGCCATGCGCGCCGGGCACCCCATTTCAGTACATGGAGTGGGGCTGTCCCTTGCGGCAGATGCCGAGCCAGACAGAACTCATCTTGAGAAGTTGCGCGAGCTGCTGAATCGCGTGCAGCCCTTCGTGGTCTCTGAGCATCTGGCATGGTCCGGATGGCGCGGCAACTATTTACCTGATCTGCTGCCGTTTCCGCGCACAGTGGCGGCATTGCGGCGCATTGCCCGCAACATTGAAATTACTCAGGACTTTCTGCAGCGGAGCATCCTTATTGAAAATCCATCCCTTTATGTGCAGCTGGATCATGATTATGCCGAAGCAGAGTTTCTGAGCGAGCTGGTACAGAGGACAGGATGTGGGCTGCTGGTGGATGTAAACAATGTTTATGTGACTGCTAATAACATTGGCAGTGATGCAGTGACATACCTGAAAGCCCTGCCTGCCGGAGCCATTGGCGAAATTCATCTGGCCGGACATACGCCTGATCAACGCGCTCAGATCCGTTTGCTGATTGATACACATGCAGAGCCCGTCGCCGAAGCAGTCTGGGGCCTTTACCAGCAATTGATCAACCGCATTGGCAGGTGTCCCACGCTAATTGAACGGGATGACAATCTGCCGGCTTTTACTGAGTTGATGACCGAGCGCGCGCGTGCGGCAACGATACTCCACGCAGCAAGTCACACGGAGCGAAGGCATGTCCACGCTCACTGACTTTCAGGATCGATTCCTGAGCGCGCTGCTTGACCCTGTTGCTCAGCATGCAGCCAGTTACGGGTCAGGACTGAGTGTGTATCAGAACACGGTAATGAAGGGCATGGTTGATGTATTGCGGGCGAACTATCCCACTGTGGAACGTCTGGCAGGAGAGGAGTGGTTTCAGGCTGCCGCATTGTCCTATGTCCGCAATCACTTGCCGCAACAGGCGCCGCTTGCTTTGTACGGTGCGGAATTTTCCGGCTTTATACGCGCATCATCCACGCTTGATGGTGTTCCCTATCTTGCGGATGTTGCATATATTGATCGCTGCTGGACTGAAGCATACTTCGCCGCTGATGCGCCTGATTTACAGGCGGCACAACTGGCTGATCTGCCTGCTGAGACCTTGTCAGCCATGCAGCTCGCTCTGCATCCCGCGACACGTATTTGCAGCGTCGAGCATTCCGCATTCACCATCTGGTTAAACAATCGTCCACCGGTGACACCACCAGACGAACTTGAGATTGCAGATGTGCCTGAGTATCTGTTGCTCACACGCGTACAGAATGAGGTACTCGCAACCCGGCTTGAGCAGGCTGATCATCAGTTCATAGAGATGCTGGGCAGGGGAACAACGCTGGGCGAGGCCGCACTCGCATTGCTGCAAGGCGATGCAATGCTGGATTTGGCCGCAATGCTGGCCCGTGCTATCGGAGCGGGTGCTTTCAAAGCTGTGGTGACATGATCATGACTTCCGGGGAGAGAGCAATGAACAGAACTCATAAGGGCTGGCGCATGCCTGCCCGTATACTGGCTGAGCAGGGCAGCAGGCTGTTGCCGGAGTCATTGTTATTACTGGTAGCTCGTTTCGGTATAGCCAGTGTGTTTTTTCTTTCAGGACGTACCAAGGTAGATGGCTGGCTGACTATTTCTGATTCAGCATATTCCCTGTTTGAAACCGAGTACCGCTTGCCATTGTTGTCACCCTATGTCGCGGCGCATGCCGCTACCTATGCTGAGCATTTTTTCCCCGTATTGCTGGTGCTGGGCCTGTTCACCCGGTTTGCAGCGCTGGGATTGTTTGGCATGACATTGGTTATAGAAATATTTGTTTATCCTGATGCCTGGCCTACTCATCTGAGCTGGGCCGCTATCCTCATGCCATTGATAGCCAGAGGCGGAGGGCGCTGGTCAGTGGATCATTTGCTTGCATTGCCCTAGCGCGTAAAGGTAGCAGATCAGGATGGGATCGTTGCCGGTGCCATGTGATACGCTTGAGTGGTAAGAAAAAATACAATTTTTTCCACTGTGTCAGACCAAAAAATGCCGGCTAATATCAGGAATAATCTGTCAGTCATTGCCGGGTGCCTGTTTTTCCTGTGTTCTGCAAGCTGCTGTTTTGCGCATGGCGTGGCGCAGAGCGATGCCAGTTATATCCAGACTGTGCAGGGTGTCGCATTCATTCCCTATCTGTATCTTGGTGCCAAGCATATGGTTACCGGGTATGACCATCTCCTGTTTCTGGCGGGCGTGATCTTTTTTCTGTATCGCCTGAAGGATGTGGCGCTGTATGTCTCAATGTTCGCTCTGGGCCATAGCACAACGCTGATGCTTGGTGTGCTGGCGGGTATTCATGCCAATCCTTATATCGTGGACGCAATCATCGGATTGTCGGTGGTATACAAGGCATTCGAGAATCTGGGTGGCTTCATGCGTCTGGGTTTGCAGCTGGACACGCGCCTGATGGTGCTGGTGTTCGGGCTGGCGCATGGCTTCGGCCTGTCTACCAAACTGCAGACGCTTACCCTGTCCCGCGAAGGACTGGTGGTCAACATGATCGGATTCAACATAGGTGTAGAGCTGGGTCAGCTGGCGGCGTTATCAATATTGCTGGCAGGCTTCACGGTATGGCGTAGTACCCGCAGTTTTATTCGCGATGCCTATCTTGCCAATGTGCTGATCATGGCAGCAGGGTTCGCACTGTTTGGCTATCAGCTGGCTGGATATGTGCAGGCCGCTTGATCAGTCAATTATTTAGTGTGAATAAAATGTCCGATAGACCTGTATCGCCTTTTCAATCCAATCCTCCTTCTGCTCGCAGCCTGACCTTGAGCGTGTTTCTGGCACTGGTTCTGGCAGGGTGCATTCTGCTTTTCGCAGTATTACCTGCTGAATATGGAATTGACCCAACCGGTATTGGTCGTGTTCTGGGTTTGACACAGATGAGTCAGAAGGGGGCTTCCAGTAAGGTAACGCTGGTGGATACGCTGGGCGGCAACGGAAAACTGGGAAAGGCACAAGTTCCTGCTACGGGTGAGCCTATCCCATTGCCCAATCCAGCTGTACGTCAGAAACAGGCTGAACCGGCCAAATCAGAAACCTTCACGATTACTTTACCTCCGGACGGTGAAACGGAAATCAAGACTGTTCTTTCGAATGGCAAGATGCTGCTGTATTCGTGGAAAGTGGATCACGGTGCAATTTACGTGGACTTTCACGGCCATGATCCCTCCTGGGCAGATAAAACAGCATTTGTGCGCTATGAAGAAAAAGACGGCAGTGCAGGTGACAATGGATCACTGGTTGCACCTTTCACTGGTGAGCACGGGTGGTACTGGCTGAATACCAATGATTTCCCGGTGGTAGTAACGCTTAATGTCAGTGGCTACTACGAGAAGATCGTTAACTATGGTGTGCGGGTGCAGTAGTTGATAATGCGTGCTTGACGTTTCTTTGCAGGTGCGCTGGTTCCCCGATATAAAGACACACGGGTAGCTGTATTCCAATTCATTGATTAACCTGACGTACGGGCATATTGTACGACTGCGTTTAAACCAGTGTGCTTTGCGGGATACAGCCATGTTGCTTCGCAGGTTGATTCGACCGGTAACCTTGATACTTGGGCTTGTTATAGCTGGCTCTACACAGGCTCATCATTCATTTGCTGTGTATGACAGCTCCCGATCTGTCACTGTGAAAGGCGTTGTTACCAAATGGCAGTGGACTAATCCGCATGCCTATCTGGAGATTGATTCAAGGGATGCTGCCGGTGCAATTCAGCATTTCGTTCTGGAGGGAACCAGCATCAATATCATGATCAGGGGCGGGTGGCGTTCCAGCATGATCAAGGCGGGAGATCAGGTCACGGCGGTAGCTGCGCCATCATTCAATGATGAGCGGGTCGGTTTGTTGCTTGAAGTTACTTTTGCGAATGGTGATAAGCGAGACATGCCAATCCCGGCCGGCTACACTTTCAAGCGAACCCCGTGATATTCCTCCGGTAGAATTTTCATGATGAAGATGAACAAGTTCATCGCATTGACTCTCGGTCTGGTTGTAGTCGCGCCATTGTGTGCGAGCGCACAAAAGGCCGTGCAGCCCATTCCGGATATCACAGGTGTTTGGGAGGCAGTCAGGGATACCACAGCTCCTGCCGCCGGTCAGGCTCAGCTCAAGCCGCCCTACCTGAAAGAGAAGCAGGCACTTACGCAAGCTGTGAGCGAAGCTAACTCAAAGGGTGAACCGCTTTCGACGACCACGCAACGATGCCTGGGGGATGGCATGCCGGGCATGATGGGCGGACCGTTTCCGATGGAGATACTGCAGAGCAAGGGGCAGGTGACGATCATCCAGGAGGCTTATACCCAGGTGCGTCGCATCTATCTCGATAAGCAGCAGAAGAGCGTGGATGATGTCGAGCCAAGTTTCTTCGGTAGTTCAGTCGGTCACTGGGATGCAGGTGCACTGATCGCGGACACCATAGGGGTCAAGCAGGAGGTGCTGTACCGTAACACCCCGCATTCAAAGGATATGCGTATCAGGGAGAAGATCTACTTTGCGGCAAACGGGTTTTTACGCGATGAAGTCACGATTGAAGACCCGGTGGTGCTGGAAAAGCCCTATACCTACACGGTGAGCTATCGCCGCTTACCGGATTACCAGATGCTCGAATATGTGTGTGAGGATAACCGCTATTACACGGACGAGCAGGGCAAGCAGCGGATGCATTCTGATACCCCGTCCAGATAAGCCGTTAGGGTGTTATTCCTTCGGCTGTGGCTCTGGCTGAGTCCAGGGCTGTGTTGCGTGTTCAGGTCGGCACCAGGTTGAGCGGCCATTCAGCAGGCCAGTTGTAATTCCAATTATTATTTAACTCCGTATAACTACCTAGGCGGTATTGGTCCTCATTGAAGATGGATGCGCTGCTGTACGAATGATCTGGTTGCCCCTGTAACCCGCCATTTGCATGGCGTTAATACACGTTAATTAGCGTTAATAAACGCATCTGGAAACAGTTCTTTACTTGACTCCTTAGCTGTCTGGCACATCATGAGCTACATCTGGATCAGAAAGACACTGCACCATCAAGGAGTGAGTGGAGCGCTGTACTTCTCGGTGCTCAGATACCTCATTGCTGTTGATTAAGACTGGTTGGAAAGCCCGGGAATCGTGGAGACAAGATGAAAATTCGAGCAATTGCACTCTTGCTATCACTGCCGCTCTATGTGGCAGGAGTGGCTGCGTTTGCGCACGCGCCATTGCTTGATTGCTACGTCGAAGGTGACCAGATCAAGTGCGAGGCAGGCTTTTCAGACGGTACAACGGCAGAGGGCAAGAAAATCTTCGTGCTTGATGCCAGTAATAAGCTCCTGTTGCAGGGCGTGCTCGACAAGACCGGTACATTCCTGTTCAAGCCGCCCGCCGGTGACTATCACGTCCTGTTTGAGGGTGGTGAGGGTCACGAAGTGACCATGTATAGCGCACAAATTTCATAAAAATTCTGTAATGACCGGGGTTGTTGCAACTGTATAGCTGTGCCTGGTCAGAATAGTGTGCAGAGGATAACTAAAAGATGAGCATGAGCCGTTTCTCCCGCTTTTCAACACATGGACTCTTTGTGTTGATGCTTGCGATTTCGTTTCCTGTTTCGGCCCATTTCCAGATGCTGTATGTTGAAGAGTCGGCGCTTGAGCGAGGTGCCGCCGTTTCAATGGGCCTGGTGTTTACCCATCCTTTCGCCGGTGGTCCGACCATGGTTATGGGTGAACCGCGCTCATTCCGGGTGGTCAGTCAGCGCGGCGATGAGGCCAGGCCGGTACTGACAGATCTCAAGAAGTATCTGCAACCTATCGAATGGCAGGGTGTGGGCACCCGGGCCGCTGCGTATCAGGCGGTCATTCCTCGTGAAGTAATGCGCTCGCAGGGTGATTATGTGTTCATCCTTGAGCCCGAGCCCTATCTTGAGAAGGAAGAGGACAAGTACATTCAGCAGTTCACCAAGCTGGTCATGAATGTGGGCGGTGTGCCAGGCAACTGGGCAGAGCCGCAGGGATTACCTGCTGAAATCCAGCCGCTCAACAAGCCTTACGCTAATTGGGTGGGCGGTGTGTTTCGCGGCATTGTGCTTTCGAAAGGCAAACATGTGCCCTTCGCTGAAATTGAAATCGAGTACGTCAATCATGCGCCTGATCTGGCTGGCAAGTCTTTCGCAGTGAATGGAGCCGTAACCGCACCGCATCCTGCCTATGGCAACATGAGTATCAAAGCTGATGCCAATGGCACCTTTGCACTGGGTCTGTCACGTGCCGGCTGGTGGGGTGTCTGTGCCTTGCATGTCGGCCCGGTGACGAAACACATGGGCAAACCTCTGTCGCAGGATGCAGTGCTCTGGATTCAGGCCAAGGACATGCATTAACCGAAATCATGAACACTGCAACTTCTTCCATGCCTCAGGTTCGCATCATTCTGCCCTTATCAGGGCGGCTTGAGAGCGTTGTGTTTTTTCTGGCGACCTTTCTGCTTGTTGCCAGTACTGTTGGCTATGTGCTTCTCAAGCCAAAAAATGAAGGCCCGCCACCCTTGCTCAGCTGGCAGGTCAGCTCCTTTGATGGGCTGAGTCCGGTCGATCAGGCAATTCATAGCGCATTGCTGCCAGCCGCGGATGAGATTATCTGGTCCAACAATGACACAGGTACATGGCCCAGCATTACAGATCTGCAGTCAACCTTGTTGCCGCCTTTTTATGAAGATAATTTCTGGAAAACAAATGGTGAAGTGAAATGGAAGGTCATCATGCCCGGTGCCAACAGTACGGCCGCAGTCGGACCGCCGCCGCCATCCAAAACAAATAACGGACTCGCCGCGTTTGTTGCGCCGAATGCCGTCTATCAAGGTACCCTCGGGCAGGGCACTGCCAGTTACTATGGATCAGGTGGCACCGCGCCCGGACAAAGTGCTTACCTGATTGTTATCGGTCATGCACACAGTGGCGTTTACTGGATCAATCAGGCCACTCTGTGGATACACAAGAATCCGAATGCACCCTTCCCGGACATTCTCAAACCGGAAGGACTGGTGGCCCGCGGCTGGCGGCAGATCATCCCCTACAATGGCGCGAGCGAAGTTGAGCGCGTGAAAGGTAAAGATAATGTTCAGTAGAAAATTCACTGGAGTGCTGTCGGCTTTGCTGGCCGTGGTGCTGATCGGTCTGGTGCCGCAAAGTAATGCGATCGCGGCTGATGCGGCTGCTGCCAAGTTCAAAGGCAAGATGAAGGTAGGGATCACGCTGCATCCCTATTACAGCTTCGTTGCCAACATCGTTGGTGACAGGGCTGAAGTCATACCACTAATCGATGCGGAGTCAAATCCACATAATTATCAGCCGCAGCCGAATGACATGAAGCGTGCGATGACAATGGATGCGCTGGTGGTGAACGGGATCGGCCACGATGAATGGGCATTTGAAATTATCAAGGCAGCCGGGCGGAAAGGAACATTGCCACTTATTTATGCAAACGCATCTGTTGCGCTGATACCTATCAATGGCGATCAGGGCAACGCGAAGGTGGTGAATCCGCATACCTTTGTTTCAACCACTGCTGCCATCCAGCAGGTGTTCGAGATCGCGCGACGACTGGGTGAGCTCGATCCCGCCAATGCCGGCTATTACCGTAGCAATGCTACTGCCTATGCTACCCGGATCAGGCGACTGCGCGCTGATTTCATGACCCGCTTTGCCAAGCTCGATCTGAGTTCGTTCCGCTGCGCCACCATGCATGCAGGCTATGACTATCTGATGCAGGAATTCGGACTGAGTATTTCCGCAGTCATTGAGCCACGGCATGGTGTCACGCCGACTGCACGACAGCTGGCCAACACCATTGATGAGATCAAGAAGGCCAATGTCCGGGTGCTGTTTGCAGAAAAATATTTTGCTAACGGTCTGGCGAAGCCGATTGAAACGGCAACCGGAGTCAAGATGTACTCGCTATCGCATATTACTGGCGGTCCTTATACCGCAGACAAGTTTGAAGTCGAGATGCGTGAAAATCTTGATACGTTGGCTGAGGCCATTGAATACACCGCTCATAACCCGAAGGGAAACTGATCATGCCCGGTCCTGCCATAGTATTTGACAAGGTGACGCTGGAGCTGGGCGGCACACGCATTCTCGACAATGTAAGTTTTCGCATCGAACCGGGCGCTTTGCATTGCATTGTGGGAGCGAATGGGGGAGGCAAGACCTCACTGATCCGTTCATTACTCGGCCAGATGCCGCATGCCGGCCAGATACGTCTGGAAGGCGAACAGCATGGTCCGGTCGGATATGTCCCGCAGGTGCTCGACTTTGATCGCAATGTGCCGATGACGGTACGTGACGTCATGGCGTTGCTGACCCAGCGGAAACCTGCATTTCTGGGTGCTTCACGCACGCATCGTGCGGGGGTTGAAGCGGCATTGCGACGGATGGGCGCGCTGGAAAAAGAGCAACGGCCATTCGGTGGCTTGTCGGGTGGCGAGCGCCAGCGGGTCTTGTTCGCACAGGCACTCGAGCCATTGCCATCCTTGCTGGTGCTTGATGAACCCTGCGCCAATATTGATGAGCCGGGCGCGCGCATTGTGGAAGAAGTGGTGCTGGAGTTGAACGCCAAAGGCGTGACAGTGGTATGGATCAATCATGACTGGGATCAGGTTCGCAGGCTGGCCCATTCGGTCACGGGCATCAACCGCAAGGTTATTTTCCATGGTGTGCCGTCTGAAGTTTTGACCTGGGCAGAGCCCAAAGCGATGGTGTCATGAACGCAATTTACGAAGCCATCAGAGTGGCATTGCAGGGGATGGCTGCCAGCGGCTCCCTGCCTCAGGCATTTACTTATCAATTTGTCATCAATGCTTTGCTGTGTACGTTCCTGATCGGTCCCCTGCTGGGTGCATTGGGAACCATGATTGTGGTCAAGCGTATGGCGTTCTTCAGCCAGGCTGTAGGTAATGCCGCGCTGACAGGTGTTGCCATTGGTATTCTGTTGGGCGAGTCATACACCTCGCCGTATGTATCAATGTTCAGCTTCTGTATTCTGTTCGGCATTGCCCTCAAGTACACGCAATACCGCACCAACCTGTCAAACGACTCGCTGATCGGTGTGTTCCTGTCGATCTCGCTGGCCTTCGGCGCCTCATTGCTGCTGTATGTATCCGCCAAGATCAATACGCATGTAATGGAAAGCGTATTGTTCGGTTCGATTCTCGCCGTTGACTACACTGACATGAATATTCTGCTGGTGGTAACCCTGATCTCTGCCGTGGTTGTGTTGCCGCTTTACAACCAGATGCTGCTGTCCAGCCTGAATCCGAGTCTTGCCCATGCGCGTGGTGCGAGAGTGAGATTGCTTGAATATATCTTCGTCATACTGGTGACGATTGTTACCGTGGCCTGCCTCAAGATCATTGGCGCAGTGCTGGTTGAAGCGCTGCTGCTGATCCCGGCTGCGGCAGCCCGTAATCTCAGTCGCACACTGGGTGGATTTGTTGCAGGCAGCATGATTATCGCCACTCTGTCCTGCATTCTCGGAGTGCTGTTGCCGATGCAGCTTGGACTACCGGTGCCTACGGGCGGCGCAATCGTGCTCGTGGCGGCGCTGGTGTTCGTGGTAACAACAATCATGCGTACAACGATGTCACGCTTTCGCGCAACGGGGGTGTAGTCATGATGCGACTCAGGCGGCTTGCCACATTCATGATGATCTTGCTGGGCACACTGGGTACGGCTGGTGCGCAGAACGCGGGCGGCCATCTCGTGCTGACGGCGTTGCAGGCAACCTATTCAATCACATCGGTATTGGCGGCTGGTACACAGATTCGAGTAGTCAACGTACCACCACAGGGTGCAGTAATGGAAAGCCTGGCGTTTTCGCTGACTCGTGTTGACGATGCGGTATTCAAACAGGCTGAAGCAGTGGTCACCATCAGCAAGCTATGGCGTGATGATCCGCTGTATGCCGCAGCACGCGCACGTAATCTTCGTATTATCAACATAGATGCCTCATTTCCATGGAACCCGCTTGAGGCGGGTGTGGGGGTCATGCGCAAACCAGTGAGCAATGTTCCGTGGGCGACGCAGGTGGAGGAAAGTGATGCGGGGCTGTCACGTTTTATCTGGCTGAGTTCTACCAATGCCATACGCATGGCAGAGCTGGTGGCAGCAGATCTGGCGCGTCTGTCACCTGAGGACGCGCAGCGAATCCAGACCAACCTCAAATCATTCTCTCTATCAACCCGTCAGACCAGTGCGGAATATGGTGCGCGATTCGCTGCGCTGCCTGATCCTCGTGTGTTTTCTCTGGCCGATGAATTTGTTTATCAGCTTTCCGATCTTGGCGTCTATGTAGAAGGCTGGTTCATCAAGCAGGATGTGAACTGGACTGATGCTGATTGCGCTGCGCTAACGGCGTATCTCAAGAGTCATGGTATTCATCTCGTTGTGCACAAGTGGGATCCGGACGCGAAAATCAAGGCGGCAATTTCCAAGGCGGGAGCACAGCTGGTTGTACTGGATGCCGGTGATCCGGGTGTTGCGGCCAGTAGCGGCGCGTTGCCAGTGCTGGGCTATCAATCACTGATGCGAGCCAATATGGATAACCTGCTGGCCGGATTCGCTGCTGCGGATGTCGCGCACTGAGGCTATATGTTCTTGCTCTGAGGTTTGATGCAGCGAATTGCCTCCATGTGGCTATAAAGCATGTGCTGTTCCGATCAATCAGCTGCACCATATTTCCTGAGTAGCGACATGCAGGCAAGATAAAGAATAGAAGCGGTGCCGCACGACAGGCGCAGGCTCAGCCAGAATGGGCAATGAATCCGTATTAATGCCCACAGCGCGATAAATAGAATCAACGATGCAACCACAAAGCCTGCTATTTGAATCGACAGCCCGGCGATCTGATCCGGTGATGCACCGTCCAGCTTCATCCAGATAAATACCAGCAACGATGTCAGCGGCAACGAGGTGATCAGGGCTGCGATCACACTGTTGCGCTTTGCAATTTCTGATGCGGTTGCGATGATGACTGCGGAAATCAGCACTTTGAGCAGGTAGTACATCTGGAAGTACTTATCGAAATGAAGGGAGTGGTTGCGTGCTTGTTGATAAGGTTTGCTCTAATCAGCAGCTAATCAGGTATGCCTTTTGTGTTGGTGTTGATTCGAAGACTAGAGTTTCGATTAACGACAAATTTCCAAAAATATGCGAAGGGCACCAGAAATATAATGCTGATACCGAAGAACATTAAGGCTAGGGTGATTATTGTTGGGATGTCCAGTAGAGTTCCGTCGATTGCTAAAAAAGCAATTGAGGCTGCGACCAAGCTTAAAATGCCGGTCGAGGCAAATACACGTTGGGTCCACCTGCGCCATGTAAATGAGGCTTGCTGATCCAGAGAGAGGCCCGCAAAAGGAAAAATAAATACTGTTACAAATTGGGCAACGATGAGCGCACCCGCAAATATTGCAAACCCTTGTGTTGCACCGGAGTCGTTAGCGGGATCCATTGTGAGTAGATCAGTGTAACCTAACCAATATAAGCAACCAGCCACAACCAGTATCAAAACAGAGGTGACGACCGTAGCTTCCTTGAAACGCATAGCTGAGTGGCTTTGCATGATTTACTACTGTTGAAATTGGTATGGATCTGAGCGTAGCAATGTTTGTAACAGGCAAAGGTTAGCGGTTTTTTCAGGGGTGCGCTGTGTAATGGGGCTGTAGCTGTAAACCACATATTCCATCACGTTACCGTATGTTAACGATCCTGTCCCCGGCTGGTCTACAATCTGCTTCCTCATTCAGACCCCGGGCTGACACTTGCCATGATTTCCATCGAGCAATTGGAATACCATGCTGGGCGCATTCGCGCCAGCGGTACATTGGGACGCTCGGAACTCATGCTGCGGCTTTTTGACTTTTTTGTGGGTTGTGCGCGGACGCACCGTGTGCCCAAAGAAGTGGAGGTGGGTCAGGATGTGTTCGGCAAGAAGGCGGATTTTGATGTGGCTCAGGATGCGGTGGTGCGGGTTTACATTCACAAGCTGCGGCGCAAACTGGATGAATACTATGCCGGACCCGGTAAGGACGATTCATTGCGGCTGGTTATTCCCAAGGGCGAGTACCGCTTTGTATTTCAGGATCATGCCGAGCCGCTGGCGCAGCTGACCGATCTGGAACCTGAAGATCCCGTACTTGCCAGCGAGGCAGAGGTGGAGCTGGAGTCGCTGGTGGCGAATGCAGCTGCACATCAGGGAGCGCGTCGCTGGTTGCCATGGTTGATGGGAGTCGTCGCTCTGCTGCTGGTCATCAACCTGCTGGTAATGTGGTTGCGACCGGCCGCCCAGCTGGATTCGGCCGCCTTACAGAAAGTGCGCAGCAATCCGGTGTGGGCCAGAATGCTGGACGATAATTTGCCGATTTATATTGTCGTCGGCGATTACTACATTTTTGGCGAGCTGGACGATGAGGGAATCAGGGTACGGCGACTGGTGCGTGACTTTGACATCAATTCATCGAATGATCTGGAGCAGTACCTCAAAAACAATCCGGAGCAGGTGGCGCGCTATATGGACATGACACTGCAATATCTGCCGACTTCCACGGCGTTTGCGTTGCGAAACCTGATGCCGATTCTTGAGCCCAATAACAAGGTGGCGCACCAGGTGCAGGTGATTCTTGCCTCTGACCTGACACCGGCTATGGCGCGTTCAGCGCATATTGTCTACGTTGGCCTGCTCAGTGGTATGGGTGTACTGCGTCAGCTTGTGTTTGATGGATCGCGCTTTGCGATTGGTGATTCTTTCGACGAACTGATAGACCAGCAGACAGGCAAACACTATGTCAGTCAGGCGGGATTGAGCGAGGACTCAAAGGCGCCTTATATGGATTACGGCTATTTTTCCGCACGTACGGGTAAGGACGGTAATGAGCTGGTGATACTGGCGGGCACCCGTGATGCGGCGTTACTGCACCTTGCTGAAGCCTTGACTCAACCCGCATCACTGGCCGGTCTCGATCAGCAGGCGGGTGCGCAACATGATATTGAGGCCTTGTATGCGGTGAAGGCGCTGGAGCGATCCAGTCTGGGTGGACAGTTGTTGCTGACACAGCAATTTGCTGCACACCGCCCAGAAGCCGCTGGAGCCAACGCTTCCGCTTCGCATTGAATGTAGAGATGCGTGCGCGGATGTTAACGCGGTTTGCCATTATTACTCTGCTGCTGGTCACCACACTGACTGCTGCCAGTGACCCGGATACTGAAGTACGTCGCGAGTTCAGGCAGGCATGGGTTTCGCTGGATTCAGCTGCAAATACTGATAGTGCTAATTTGCGTGGGTATGTGCTCTATCCGTATCTGCAGGCCGCACGCATGCAGCATGCATTGACTCAGGCCGGGCATGACAGCGGGCTCCTGGATCAGCAGATCAAGGCTTTCCTGACTGCACAGCAGGGATTACCGGTAGTCCGGGAATTGCGCCGGAGCTGGTTACTGGATCTGGCTACTCGTCAGCAATGGAGTGAGTTTCTGGAGCATTTGCCAGCCGATACCAGTGATGTCGAGCTGAAGTGCTGGCAGGCAAGTGCAATGCTGACAGTTGCACCGGATAGCGAACAGCGCGCCCTGCTTGACCAGCTGATACCGAAGCTGTGGTTGAGTGGCAATCATTTGCCTGCTGCCTGTAATGCGCCATTCGACTGGGGACGCGTGCACGGCGTCATTACAGCGACTTTGATTGAGCAAAGGGCGCGTCTGGTCCTGAAAGCGGGTGATACGGAGTTTGCGCGCGAACTTGCCCTCACTTTGACCGAAAAGCAGGCAGAACCTATCAAGCAGTGGGCCATCCTGATTGAAAAACCGCAACAGGCTATTGATGCCTTGATTGCCAACCCCGGCATCAAGGTTGAAGACGCCATACTGCAGGATGGCTGGTCCCGTTTTGTTCGCAAGGATGTTGATGCCGCACTCACTCGTTTTTCAGCTTTCATCAAATCCCGAGGATTTGCCCCGGAAGCGGCCAGTCCCTATGCGCAAAGTCTGGCGCTGAGCCTTTCATGGAGTCGTCGCAGTGAGGCACTTGGCTACTTTGCTCAAGTACTCGCAGCGGAT
Organism: uncultured Pseudomonadota bacterium; assembly: GCA_903838705.1. Taxonomy (GTDB): domain Bacteria; phylum Pseudomonadota; class Gammaproteobacteria; order Steroidobacterales; family Steroidobacteraceae; genus CAILZL01. The sequence continues at coordinate 8,993 of CAILZL010000036.1, read as the reverse complement.
AAAACTGATCAAGCTTATGAATGGCATGCACGCGCGGCACTGTGGGTCGGCGACTGGCCGCAGGTGGTTCGGGTCATCAGTGAGATGCCGGAATCACTGAAATCGCAATCCCGCTGGCGATACTGGCTGGCACGTGCGCAACAGCAAATGAGGAATGATGCCTCATCCCGCGCCCTGTATGAGTCGCTGGTAGCGACTGATGATAATTATTTTGCTGCGATGGCGGCAGCGCAGCTGGGTGTGCGTTATGTCCCGCATCTACAGTCACTGGTGATTGATTCAAGCGCTACCCGGCAACTGGCTGCACAGCCGGTCATGCAGCGTATGCATGAATTGATCAGCGTCAATCTGCGCGCGCAGGCCAGTACAGAGTGGAATGCGCTTGCCTCAACATGGTCGCCCGCGCAGCAGCTTGCAGTAATGCGCCTGATCAGTGATTGGGGCTGGTATGAGCAGGTGGTCGCAGTGACTGCCCGCATGGGACAGTACAATGATTACGAACTGCTCTATCCGCAGCCCTATGATCCGGCAGTGACTGCTGCTGCCCGCCTGACCGGACTTACTGCCGACCTCATTTATGCGCAGATGCGTCAGGAAAGCCTGTTTCGTGCTGATGCCGTTTCCAGTGCGAATGCTCGGGGCTTATTGCAACTGTTGCCGGCTACGGCGCGCAGCACCGCCAGACAATTCAAATTGCCCGTGCCCGCTGACGAGGATTTATTCAACCCGCAGGTCAATGTGCCGCTGGGCGCGGCGCATCTGAAGTCGCTGGTGGATGCGTTCAACGGCCAGACATTGCTGGCACTCGCGGCCTATAACGCAGGTTCGACAGCGGCCCGGCGCTGGCTACCCGCCAGACCAATGGATTCGGATATCTGGATGGAGAACATTCCCTATAACGAGACGCGTACCTATGTGCAGCGCATTATGTGGCACAGTCTGGTCTTTCACTGGTTGCGCAATCGCGAACCGCTGGACACCAAGGCATGGCTGGCGCAGGTGAGTCCAGATCGCGGATAGCAAAACGCCGGAGCACTTGGGTGTCCGGCGCTTGTGGCATTCAGTGATGTATGACGGTCAACTGGATGATTTACTCGTCCTCGTACTCATCTTCGTCTTCATCCTCATCATCCCAGTCGTCATCTTCATCCTCTTCATCTTCCTCATCCCAGTCGTCGTCCTCATCTTCATCAAAAGGCTCAGAGGCAGACCAGCCTTCGGGTTCTTCGGCCTGGTCGAGGTCGAGTTCATGCCAGATATCAAGATCAAACTCTTCGATCTCGCCATCTTCATGTTGAATCTGAACCAGTTCTTCGTCCGGATCTACCGCCAGTACCTTGAACAGGGATTCCTCTTCAAGGTCTTCGTACCACTTTCCCGGTACCGGATCAAAATCTCTACCCACGTGACACCTCAAAAAATTCGATAGACCAAGGCACAGGGATATTAGGCAGTTGCTCGGGCGCATTCAATATGGATTCGACCATTGCTGGAAATTTTCCGTACTCAGTTGCTGCTAAACTGAGGGCAGCATTTTTATTGACCACGTGTTGCGTTTATGTCTACCGATCAACCTTCCACAATGCATAACCTGAGTGCTACGCAGACACCCTTGCTGCATGCCCGCCGTATTGTGGTCAAAGTGGGTTCTTCACTGCTGGTGGAACGCAGCACTGGTCAGGTGAATCGTGCCTGGCTGGCAACACTGGCGAAAGACATCAAACAATTACGTGATGCGGGTCAGGAAGTTCTGCTGGTTTCGTCCGGTGCCATTGCACTGGGCAGGCGTCAGCTGGGGCTGGCACCCGGAAAGCTGAAGCTGGAGGAAAGCCAAGCTGCCGCAGCGGTGGGTCAGATCCGGCTGGCACATGCCTGGACCGAAGCACTGGAGCAACACGGTCTAACGGTTGCACAGATACTGCTGACCTTTGCAGATACCGAGCAGCGACGCCGTTATCTGAATGCGCGCAGTACGCTGGGAACCCTGCTCAAACTGGGGTCGATTCCGGTCATCAATGAGAATGACACCGTTGCCACTGCTGAAATACGGTACGGCGACAATGACCGTCTGGCAGCACGTGTGGCGCAGATGATCAGTGCGGATTGTCTGGTACTGCTCTCCGATGTGGATGGTTTGTATACCGCTGATCCAACTCGCGATGCTACTGCCCGCTTTATTCCGGAAGTGCGTGGGATCAGTGCTGAGATAGAAGCGATGGCCGGTGGTGTGTCATCTGATGTCGGTTCAGGCGGGATGGCAACCAAAATTGCCGCAGCCAGAATCGCAGTCTCTGCGGGATGCCACATGTGTGTGTCGCTGGGCAAGGAGTTGCATCCGCTGCGCCGCATTATTGATGGCGCAAGATGCTCCTGGTTTTATCCTGATGCCAATCCTGCCACGGTACGCAAGCAGTGGATTGCCGGAACCCTGAAACCTGCCGGGGAACTGACCATTGATGCAGGCGCGCTGGCCGCTTTGCAGCGCGGCAAGAGTCTCTTGCCGGCAGGGGTGACCCGCGTTGCGGGACGATTTGACCGGGGTGATGCCTTGCGCGTCTGTTCGGCAGCAGGCGTGGAAGTTGCCCGGGGGCTGTCCGCTTATTCCAGTGCGGATGCGGAAAGAATCTGTGGGCGCCAATCCAGTGAAATTGAAGCGTTGCTGGGTTTTCGCGGTCGTGACGAGATGATTCATCGTGACGACCTGGTACTGACGCTGGTTACTCAGAGTGGGTGACGATCCGGCTCAGTAATACTTCCTGTGCGCATCTGGGTGATGCATCCGTCGCTGATACCTTCACATATGCGCCATCGCTCTGTAGCTGCCAAGCCTGTGTATTGTCGGCCAGATACAGTTCCAGATCATGAATAATCCGGGTGCGGTAGCGTGGATCCTGCACCGGGAACGCAACTTCGATACGCCGGAAGAAATTGCGTTCCATCCAGTCAGCGCTGGCCAGATACAGATCGGCTATGCCGTCATTATGGAAGTAGTATACGCGAGAGTGTTCCAGAAAGCGGCCAACAATTGAACTTACGCGGATGTTGTCAGAGATGCCCGCTACACCGGGTCGTAATGCGCATACACCGCGCACAATCAGTTCAACCTGCACGCCAGCCATTGATGCCTGATACAGCGACTGGATGATCTGCGGATCAACCAGAGAGTTCATCTTGGCAATGATGCGTGCTGATTTGCTCTGTCTGGCGTGGCTGATTTCGCGTTCAATCTTTTCAATCAGTGCAGTGTGCAGAGTAAAGGGAGATTGCAGCAGTTTTTTCAGAGTGGCAGCGCGACTGGGGCTGGTGAGTTGCAGAAAAATTTCGTGCAGGTCCTCACCAATTGCCTTGTCTGATGTAAACAGGCCGTAATCGGTATAGGCACGTGCTGTTTTTGGGTGATAGTTGCCCGTACCGAGGTGGCAGTATCGGCGCAGCAAGCCCTGTTCTCGACGCACGACCATGATGAGCTTGGCATGTGTCTTATAGCCGACTACGCCATACATGACATGCGCACCTGCTTCCTGCAGACGATAGGCAAGATCAATATTGGCGGCTTCATCGAAGCGGGCCATCAGTTCAATCACAACGGTGACTTCCTTGCCGGATCGTGCTGCCTGCACCAGTGCATCGACAATGGGTGAGTCCGGCCCGGTACGGTAAAGAGTCTGTTTGATGGCAACGACTTGCGGGTCGGTGCTGGCCTGACGCAGGAAGTCAATAATCGGTGCAAACGAATGGAAGGGATGAAACAGCAGTACATCTCTTTCACGGATCACACTGAAGAAGTCATCAGCATTGGCGAAACTTTGCGGAATGGCCGGTGTGAAAGGCTGATATTTCAGATCCGGACGATCCACCAGATCATAGATTGCCAGCAGGCGATTCAGATTAACCGGTCCGTTGACCTGGTACAGATCTTCCTGATCGAGCTCAAAATGTTTCAGCAGAAACTTGGTGATGTCGACGGGGCAGTCATGCAGTGTTTCCAGACGAACTGCATTGCCATAACGACGATGCGCCAGTTCACCCTCGATCGCGCGTAACATGTTTTCAACTTCTTCGTCATCGACAAACAGATCCGAATTGCGCGTAACGCGGAACTGCCAGCAGCCTTCCACCTTCATACCGCTGAACAATTCAGAAACAAAGGCTGCGATGACCGCTGACAAAAATACGAAGCAGGAAGTGCCGTTGGTATCTTCAGTAGGGGGCAGCCTTATTACCCGTGGCAGGGCGCGTGGTACCTGCACTACTGCGAGCTCGGCATCGCGGCCGAATGCGTCACTGCCGCTGAGTCGCACAATGAAATTCAGACTTTTGTTCTGGATGCGTGGAAAGGGGCGGGAGGGGTCCAGTCCAAGCGGGGTCAATACCGGTTCCACTTCTGCAACAAAGTAGGCCGACAGCCATTCTCGCTGCTGCGGGCTCATGGTCTGAGCGTTAACAAAGTGGATACCTTGTGATTCCAGTGCAGGAAACAGGGTTTCATTCAGAAGTGTGTACTGGTCTTTTACCAGTTTGCTGGCACGAGGATGGATGGCATCGAGTTGTTCCTTGATGCTGATGCCATCGGAGCCGCCACTGTTTGATCCCAGATCCTGACGCTGATGCAAACCGGCCACCCGGATTTCAAAAAACTCATCAAGGTTGGCGCAGGAGATACACAGGAAGCGGATGCGCTCCAGAAGCGGCAGTGTACTGTCACAGGCTTGTGCCAGCACCCGCTCATTGAAAGCCAGCAACGATAGCTCGCGGTTGATGTAGAGCTCAGGTGCTGACAGATTCACATCTTGCATGGGCGGGGTGGTTAATCAGAGTACGCCCAGAATACTCCTCGCTTGTTGACAGATGTGTGACAGCTTGCCAAATGTGGCGATCACGCTAGCGCCTTGCGCCGCTAGCGGGTCAGCGGCGTGCTGGCCCGCCCGCAATGGCCTGCTGCGTACCCTGATCCAGTTGTGTGAGGAGCGGGTCTGCCTTCTGGCGGAAATCAGCCAGATAGGATGCAGGAATCGGGCTGGCATTGGGCAGCGACACGGTACGTGGATCTTTATGCACGCCGTTGATTCTGTATTCGTAATGCAGGTGTGGTCCGGTAGCTGCGCCGGTCATGCCTACATATCCGATAGTCTGACCTTGTTTGACCCGGCTGCCGTTCTGCAGACCAGATGCGAATCGCGACAGATGACCATATAGCGTGGTGATGCGGGAGCCATGATCCAGAATGACTACGTTGCCGTAACCGTTCTGAACTCCGCGGAAATCGATCTTGCCATCTCCAGCCGCTTTTACGGGGGTGCCGGTGGTCGCGGCATAATCCACGCCTTTATGCGCTCTGATGCGGTTGAGGATGGGATGAAAGCGGGCAAAGCTGAATCCTGAGCTGATTCGGGTGAAGTCCACAGGTGCGCGCAGGAATTGCTTGTGCATGCTGCGACCATCCGGAGTGAAGTAGTTACCTACTTCGCCATCGCTGGAGTCATAGCGGATGGCACGATAAACATGGCCGTCATTGATAAATTCAGCTGCCAGAATCCGCCCGTCGCCGACGTAGTGGTTATCCCGGAACTGCTTTTCATAAATCACGTTAAAGCGATCGCCCCTGCGGATATCCAGTGCGAAATCGATATCCCAGCCGAAAATATCATTGGCCATCCGCATGATGAGATCAGCACTCAAGCCGGCTTTGCGGGCTGATGCAAACAGCGAATCTGTCACGGTGCCGCTGACCCTGGCGGTGCTGATTTGTAGTGGTGTCGTTATCAATTCAGCTTTAAAACCGTCACCCTCCCTGACCACAGATAACTTTGTGGTCGGGTCTACCTGACGTAACAGGCTTTGCAGGTCGCCATCACTGTTGCGACTGAGGGTGATGGGATCGCCGGGTCTGAGTCTATCCAGTGTTTTTTTTACGTCGGGCAACTCACGAATAGCGGCCAGATCCTGCAGGTTAAGTTCCAGCTGCCTGAATATTCTTTCCAGTGTGTCATCACGGCGGACAACAAATTCAACCGTGCTGATCAATGCGGATTCCTGCTGAGGTCTGTGCAGGCCGGTGCCAGGAAAGCCCGGTGCGAGTTCATTGGTCAATGCAGCCAGTTCAGCGGAATCCACGTGTGAGCTCTGCCGGTCAAGCATAAACTTGTATACCGCCAGACCGCCCATGGAGGGCAGTAGCAAACTGAACAACGCCCAGCTGACATGCGCAGTGGTGGTGTGCAGTTTTGGCTTTTTTGCTGCGGCGTTAAGGCTGGTTTTTGCCACTGGTCTTGCTGCTGGGTAAGTTTGAAGCCGGCAAATTAGATTCTTGTTCCTGTCGCGTCAACCGACAGGGTCTTAAATTTTGTTCAGAAATGGTGGCGGCTGTTTGCGCCTCTGCCCATAACCCCCTAAAGTTCCCCGCTTTACCGAACTGCTTGTGGAGACGGTTTGATGAGTCAGATGTCGCCTGAGGCGCAAATTGCTGAATTGAGCAGAGGGGTGTCGGAACTGCTGCTGGCGCCTGAGTTACTCAAAAAGCTCCAGCGGGGTAAGCCATTGGTTGTTAAGGCCGGATTTGATCCGACCGCGCCTGATCTGCATTTGGGGCATACCGTTCTGATCAACAAATTGCGCCGGTTTCAGGATCTGGGGCACGAAGTAGTGTTCCTGATCGGAGATTTTACCGGCTTGATTGGTGATCCGACCGGACGAAATGCCACTCGCCCAGCCTTGACGCCTGACGAGGTCAAGGCGAATGCCCAGACTTACCAGAGGCAGGTTTTCAAAATTCTCGATCCCGCAAAAACACGGGTTGAATTTAACTCAGCCTGGATGGGGGCAATGTCTGCCGCTGATCTTATCCAGCTGGCAGGCAAGCACACGGTAGCACGCATGCTTGAGCGCGATGATTTTAGCAAGCGCTACAAGGGTGGTCAGCCGATTGCGATTCATGAATTTTTATACCCGCTCGTGCAAGGTTATGATTCTGTTGCACTAAAAGCTGATGTTGAGCTGGGCGGGACGGATCAGAAGTTTAATTTATTGATGGGGCGGCACCTGCAGGAAGTATATGGTCAGGAACCTCAGGTCGTGCTGACCATGCCCTTGTTGGAGGGGCTGGATGGGGTCAACAAGATGTCCAAATCCATGGGCAACTACATTGGAATCACCGATGCACCAGAGGAAATGTTTGGCAAAATTATGTCAATTTCGGATGAATTGATGTGGCGTTACTTCGATTTGCTGTCGTTCCGCTCCAATGCGGAGCTGGCAAACATGAAGCAAGCAGTGGTGGAGGGGCGAAATCCACGTGACGCCAAATTCGATCTGGGTATGGAACTCGTTGCCCGGTTCCATGATGCAGGGGCTGCGGTAAACGCCCGGGATGCATTTATTGCCCGTTTTCAGAAAGGGGCGACGCCAGAAAACATCAAAAAAATTGTTGTCACTATCGCCACTCCGGGGATTGGTTTGAATGTGTTGATAAAACAGGCTGGTCTTGCTGCCAGCTCTAATGTTGCAGCTCGATTGATCGAGCAAGGGGCAGTGCGGCTTGATGGCGAACGGGTAACCAACATCAAGACTATTGTCGATGCTGGAACGGTGCTCATGCTGCAGGTCGGAAAGCGGGAATTCGCTGAAATAACCGTAGAATCACAGCGCTAGCAACATTGAAAAAATAATTTGCGATTGCTCGTTGACAGTCAGAAAAGCATGCGTATACTGCGCGCCCTCTTGTAGCCGATGTCGCCTTTTCAGGTGGCAAGGCTGAAGAAAAAACCTCAACATTTTTCACTTGGATGTGTTGACAGGTTTTCAGGAAACGGGTTAAAGTTCCGCTTCTTGGCGCAGCGAAAGTTGTGCGGCTCTTTAAGAACGTAACAGGTAATTTGTGTGGGGACTCGCATCGTTTGTATCAACATTTGATGGCGAGTAACCAATAGCCAGTAGAGTTATTGGAGAAAGCTTCTGATCTAAAAGCTTTTGCTTTTAAGTGAAGAGTTTGATCCTGGCTCAGATTGAACGCTGGCGGCGTGCCTAACACATGCAAGTCGAGCGGTAACAGGTGTAGCAATACATGCTGACGAGCGGCGGACGGGTGAGCAATGCTTGGGAATCTGCCTATTAGTGGGGGATAACCCGGGGAAACTCGGGCTAATACCGCATACGATCTACGGATGAAAGCCGGGGACCGCAAGGCCTGGCGCTAATAGATGAGCCCAAGTCGGATTAGCTAGTTGGTGAGGTAACGGCTCACCAAGGCGACGATCCGTAGCTGGTTTGAGAGAACGACCAGCCACACCGGAACTGAGACACGGTCCGGACTCCTACGGGAGGCAGCAGTGGGGAATATTGGACAATGGGCGAAAGCCTGATCCAGCGACGCCGCGTGGGTGAAGAAGGCCTGCGGGTTGTAAAGCCCTTTCGGTTGGGAAGAAAAGTATTGACCTAACATGTCAGTACCTTGACGTAACCAACAAAAGAAGCACCGGCTAACTCTGTGCCAGCAGCCGCGGTAATACAGAGGGTGCAAGCGTTAATCGGAATTACTGGGCGTAAAGCGCACGTAGGCGGCTTGATAAGTCGAGTGTGAAATCCCCGGGCTTAACCTGGGACCTGCATTCGAAACTGTCTTGCTAGAGTATGGGAGAGGGAAGTGGAATTTCAGGTGTAGCGGTGAAATGCGTAGATATCTGAAGGAACATCAGTGGCGAAAGCGACTTCCTGGACCAATACTGACGCTCAGGTGCGAAAGCGTGGGGAGCAAACAGGATTAGATACCCTGGTAGTCCACGCCGTAAACGATGATAACTAGCTGTCCGGGCACTTGGTGCTTGGGTGGCGCAGCTAACGCATTAAGTTATCCGCCTGGGGAGTACGGTCGCAAGATTAAAACTCAAAGGAATTGACGGGGACCCGCACAAGCGGTGGAGCATGTGGTGTAATTCGATGCAACGCGAAGAACCTTACATGGCCTTGACATCTGTCGAATCCTGCAGAGATGCGGGAGT
>CAILZL010000035.1 GCA_903838705.1 uncultured Pseudomonadota bacterium | reverse complement strand
TAGCACTCTGGCCTGGAAGCCAGCCAGCTTTGATCACACGGGTATCACCACCGGCTGTTCAACCTGCCACAACGGCACGACGGCGACCGGCAAGAACCCCTCGCATATCCTGACCAGTAAGAGCTGTGAAAGTTGTCATGTGACTTCGACCTTCAAGCCGGCCAGCAAGGTGGATCACACGCAGGTAATCGGCACCTGTGCTTCCTGCCATAACGGCACGGTGGCGACCGGCAAGTCAGTGAATCACATTGCTTCAGTCGATACCTGTCAAACCTGTCATACAACAGTGGCATGGACTCCTGCATTGTTTGATCATGCGGGAGTGGTAAAGGGAACCTGTGCTACATGCCATAACGGAGTCAATGCTTCCGGCAAGCCGGTAACGCACATACCTACTACTCAGTCATGCGACACCTGTCATTCAACTCTCGTGTGGAAGCCCGCAACATTCAGTCATACTGGTATTACCACCGGCTGTTCAGTCTGCCACAACGGTACATCTGCAACTGGCAAGAATACCGGACACATGTCGACATTGCGTGAATGTAACGTATGTCATACCACCTCGGTGTGGACGCCGATCAGTTTCAAGCATACTTCGACTGAGTATCCGGGTGACCACAGTACCCGGCTGGCGCTTACCTGCTTGAGTTGTCATACCACCAACACCGATGCGGCTACCTGGAAGACACCGTCATATCGACCGAATTGCGCGGGTTGTCATGCGGGTAATTACAAATCAGATCCGCACACGAAAGTAACTAATGTTTCAAAATACACAGTCGGTGAATTGCAAAACTGCACAGGTGCCTGCCATATTTATACAGATGCAACGTTGACGAAAATCAAGACCACCCGTAACAGTCACCACAAGGTGACGGATACCAGTTTCAGCAATTAGGTACGGTGTGATCCTGAGTAACTTCTTGCATCAGCGGCTGTGTATCTCATTTTACCGAATGAGGTGTGCAGGGATTTTTTTTGTAATAGCTGTTCTGCTCGCCTGCGGTTCATTGCAGGCTCAGAATCTATCGAGAATTCTCGATGATGCGGACATCGCTGAAACTCCGGCACGCTATGATCTGACCATCCGGTTTTCCTGTCAGGTTCGCTATGTCACGCACACGCCTGCTGACCAGGGTGTCGAACTGCGGGTCAGGTTGAATCTGGGTACTGACTGTGGATCCGGGAATATCAGTAATGAATCGCTGGTGACTCCAGCTCCTGCTGTGGTGCGCAGTATCGAGCTGCTGCCATTGATGGGCAATGAGGTGGAGTTGCTGATCCACTGGCGACTGGCGCAACAGTTTCTGGTGGTGCCAACAAATGATCAGCGTGGGCTGCGTATTCGTATTCTCCGGAATGGTGAATCAGCTGATACACAGGGCAAGGTGCTGGTGGGTGATGCGCTCAGCAGAGATGTGACCACCGCCTATGCTATCAATCTGGAATCTGCGCTCCTGCCATTCCCCGATGAGGTGGTAGTTCAAGCGAAAAATAAATTGGGTGCGGCAGTCTATACGTCCGAGCAGGAAATTGACGGCATTCACTGGTATCGGTTGAGGCTAGGGCCGATCGCGTTACGTGCTGATGCAGAACGTGTGTTGCTTGCAGCGCAACAGAGCTACCCACGTGCCTGGCTTGCCATTGCAGATGAAGAAGTCGCCGAACAGGATTTAATGCCTGATCAGGATTCCACTGCTAATGGACAGGTGCAGATTTCTGTTGATGAAAAGATCAGGGATGAAGTGGCGGATTCTCTGTGGGATGAAGCCAATAACCGCTTCCGGCATAAGCAATACTCAGCGGCTATTGAGATTCTGGCCAAACTGAACACTCGTCCCAGTCACAAATACCGCGCATCGGCTCAGGAACTGTCTGGGCTCGCGCATGAACGAATGGGGGAGCTGGCGCATGCTCAGGCCGAATACGAACAGTTTCTCCGTGAGTTTCCCAAGGACACGAGGGCTTCCCGGGTACGAAAGCGTCTATATGCGCTGCGTACAGCCAGCCTGCCGGGTCGGCAAGCCAGTGGCGCCAGTGATTTTGAAGAAGGTACCTGGAAGCTGAATGGCGGCATCGCCCAATACTATCGGCGTGATGACAGCAAGTTCACGGTTGATAACGCTACTCAACGACTTACCACGCAGAATGGGTTACTCAATGACTTTGACCTGAACGCCCGTTATCGTGGTTACGACACCGATACGCGCATAAGAGTCAGTGCCGGCTACAGATATGATTTTCTGAAAAATGGTCCGGGCGATCAGCTGCACGTCAGCAGTGCCTTTGTTGAATGGTCAGACCGTGAACGTGGCTGGTATAGCAGTCTGGGCAGACAGAATCGTTCGGGTAGCGGTTCATTTGGTACATACGACGGTCTGATGGGCAGTTACCAGTGGCATCCGCATTTCACCACGGACATCACACTCGGTATGCCGGTTGATAGTTCGCGTAGCGGTTTGAACACCAAGCGTCTGTTTGAGTCGGTTTCATTCAATTTCGGTACGCTTGCCTCCGCCTGGGAGCCCAGTGTTTATCTGGTCAATCAAACTCTGGAAGGCAAGGTTGATCGCCAGGCGGTAGGCGCCGAGTTGCGGTATTTCCGTCCAGGTCGCGTCATCATCGGTTTTGTTGATTACGACTTGCACTTCCGGGCACTCAACAGCGCAGTACTGGTTGGAACGCTGCAGTTGCCGGATCGCTGGTCACTGAATATCGATCTGGAACAACGCAAAAGTCCATTAGTTACAACACGCAATGCTTTGGTGGGGCAGCCAGTCAGTTCACTTGATGCCTTGTCAGGTGCTTTCAGTGACGAACGCATCAAGCAGCTGGCGCTGGACCGGACGCCTGACACGGATCTGTACAGTCTTACGGCCTCACGCCCGATTGGTGAACGGATGCAGTTCGCTTTCACTGCTCAAAGCATCAAGACGGGTGCGTCGCCGCCATCTGATGGTTCCGATCTTGATCCGGGCTTTCCTCCAGTCGAAGGCATTCCCCCCGATGGGCCAGAATTTATCGCCTCAGCACAATTGATGGCAGCCAGTATCATGCGCAGCGGCGATATCAATATTGTGGGGCTGCGTCATCAGAGTGGTGGATCAATTACTACGACGTCGCTTGGCCTGAGCAGTCGCGTGCCAGTGTGGGGTGACTGGCGGTTTGGCCCGCAATTGCGGATTGATCGTCGCTTGTTCAAGAGTGATGACAGCACTCTATGGTTGTATGCGCCTTCTGTGCGGCTGAGTTTGCAGCGTCCCACTCTTCTTGTTGATCTTGAAGCAGGCAATGAATTATCAAAGCACGATACCTCAACAAGCAGGCAGGACAGTTCGCGCTATTACTACTATCTGGGTTATCGCTGGCAATTCTGATTAAGCTCTGCCGGGTGATTAATAGATGTGCCTTGGGAGCCGGATACTCCTGATTGCATCAGTACCCCATGTCTCAAAACATCTGGCAAGGGAAAATTATGGCTTCTTGACTCTGTTTGTGCTGATTATTTTGATGATCTTGCAGCTACTGCTATCAGATAATATTAGCATAATTCAGATGAGTTTATTAAGCCATCAAATAGAATGTATCCTGACGGTTCGTAATAAGCGCTGACCTCATTTTCATGAAGTTTTACCGATGAGTACTCCAATGAATAAATCATTCCGAGAGTTTAGTCATACATCAGTTCACCTGTTCTGGATGGCATTGCTTCTGCTTTTTTCCTTCAATGCCAGTGCGCATTCTGAAACTGGTGTTATTGGGGGATTCGCGAGCGGTTTCATGCACCCACTCAGGGGATTGGATCACATAGTCGCGATGGTGGCGGTTGGTCTGTGGGGGGCTTTTCTCGGTGCACCTGCAATGTTGGTCCTGCCGGTGATATTTCCGATGGTCATGGCAGTGGGTGGCGCTATTGGCATCCTCGGTATTCCACTTCCGGGAATTGAAACTGGCATTGCACTCTCAGGCGTCATACTGGGCAGCATGGTACTGTTCGCGGTTCAACCACCATTATGGATCGCAGGTAGCATCGTCGGGTTCTTCGCCATTTTTCATGGATATGCCCACGGAGCTGAACTTCCTAATGCTGCCAATGCGATCACGTATGCGGTGGGTTTCGTAACAGCGACTGGCATGCTCCATCTGGGTGGTATTTCACTAGGACTACTTGTTCGCTGGCCGTGGGGGCGACTAACCGTTCGCGCGGGTGGTGCCATGATCGCATTGACCGGATTTGCATTTCTGTTCCACCTGATATGACTTATATGAATAGAAGCAGCGCTCTGCGATGTGCTCTCATATGCAGCGTTGCGCTGTTGCTTTTACCATTAACTGCAATGGCGCATACCTCTATCGCAGGGGCGGGAGATTTTGTAACCGGATTATTGAATCCACTTACCACACCCGGTCATATACTGATACTAATCGGTCTCGGGTTACTTGCCGGTCAGCACCCACCGGTGCAGCTCAAGTACACCATAGGTACATTCGTATCGGTATTGACGATCTCTCTCCTTTTAACCACCACATCGTATGTGGTTGCTGTCAGTTCAACTGTGATCTTCTGCCTGGCATTGGTCGTGGGCATACTGGTTGCGTTGGAACTTCAGCTATTCCTGATTATTTGCTGCGTGTTGTTCGCTACGGCGGGCGCGCTCATTGGGTTGGATTCGGTAGTTGAAGCTGGTGCAGTACAATCGCCTTTCACTACACTTGCTGGCACGTGGGTCAGCGCAACTTTCCTGCTGGTCGACATTCCAATTTATACATGCAATGCAAACAAAAAATGGATGAAGATTGGCATTCGTGTAACTGGTTCATGGATCGCAGCCATCGCAATGCTGGTGCTTGCGTTCCACTTCAGAAAATGAACTATTTTCACGCGACTCAGTATTGAGTCACAAATCAAAAATGCCAATTTGATCGTCTCTGCAGCTGCTATTGAATAAGCTGATTAAAAAAGTCGATTCTCTGTATCAACAGGATGCTGCCGAAGATTGCAGCAATGGCTGATGCCGCTCTGGGCAATAAGTTCACTGGCAATTTTGGTGCTGCCCGGTGAATGACCGTAATCAAGCCGATCACTACAAACAGGAACATGAACTGCCCACACTCTACGCCCACATTAAATCCAGCCAGCGTTGCCAGACGGTGTGCGCTATCAAGTCCCATATCACTGAGTGCTGATGCGAAGCCAAGTCCATGCAGCAGCCCACAGCCAAAAACCATGGGAATTCTTGCCCGGCTGTAAACCCCCTGGCGAATCAGGTTGTGTGCTGCCATCAGAACTATGCTCCCGGCGATAGCCTGATCTGCCAAAGTGGGAGAAACTCGGATGGTGCCCAGCACGGAGAGTGAGAGGGTAATGCTATGGGCGATGGTAAAGCTGGTTACTACACTGAGCCAGTAGCGCCAGCCTGCTGCTGCCACAATGATGGTCAGTATAAATAGTAGATGTTCCTTGCCTGAAAGTATGTGATCAATTCCGATTCTGATGAATTTGGTGAAGGTTTCCCATCCATCAATAAATAGCTTCTGACTGGAATGTCCTGAATCAAGTATGACAACTTCAGTCCGGCTATTCGCATCGGACGGCTTGCCCAGAGTGGCGGTCAAGGTGAGCTTGTCCTCGCCTTTTTTTGTGCCGAACAAATCTGTGGTTAGCAGCAGATGAGTGGGAGGGCGGGTGAAGTTGATGCGTTGCAGTATCACCAGAGAGGGATACCCGGCAGGTGGAGCATTGATTCCCGGATCGTTCACAAGAGTTAAAACTGGCGTGCCGGGGTTGCCTTCATCTGTCAGTGAAAATCGTTTCTGGAATTGGTTCTGGATGTCGGCACTGTGCTTGGTCATTTCTGCGTTGCTGATCAGGCCGTCCGCATTGTCATCTATGCCAGTCAACGCTGATACGGGTGTGGAGACCACAACATAGATGGATGAATCAATCAGGGACAGGGTGGCGTTCTGGGCGGGTAGCAGATCTGCCCGGCTTTGTACCGGCCACGCGATCAGAAAAATAAGACAAAACAAAAACTGTGCATGCGCCAGCTGGGTACGAACTCTCAAGATAAACCTCGGCAACAGACGCCAGCTTGCATCCACAGAGATACGGGGTGATGCAAATACTGGTGGGTACTTTTGTATGAATTGCAAGTGATCGTAAATAGCAGAAAATAGTATATCCAGACAGGATCGACGGCATTTGTTAATTCTTATAAAGCCAGCGGTTACGATTTAACTGCCGCAGAGTCAGGTGTCAGCACGTTCATTGTTTTTGTGGTGACTGGCGAGCTGGTTGCGTAATTTCCTGGTTTCTGAATGGCGTTTGACTATGCCGGGTGTTAATGCAATTGCGCTGATAGCGCAGCCACTTACGAGGCATACAGTAATGACCACGGCCAGAGAGGCCTCTGCATGCCACCAGAGAAATGCGACAGTTACCATGCCGGCATTTTGCGAAGCAAAAATTGCGGCAAGCACGAGCAATATCAAAATCAGTACTGTGCGCATAACGGTTCCATGAGCTTGGTCGGGAATGTGTCTCAGTGGGTAATTATCGATCAGGTTACTGAGTTAGCAGAGACATATTCCCGCGTCGAAGGCTGAGAATGCAAGGCCGGGTGAAATGGCGGGGAGTATTGGCATAAGATTACGGCGCCTGGAGCTACTATTAGCTTAGATGGCATCGATAAAACTGGAGAGTGAAATGAAAGCCTTGTTCAGAAAAGCCATTCTTGTGTTTCTGTGTATGATGCCGGTTCTTCATGCTGGCGACCTGCTTACCAATAAGGAAATTGTTGTCAGGTTTTATACTGCGGCCTTCATCGACAAGAATCTGGACGCTGCACGTGTTTATCTGAGTGACGACTATATTCAGCACAATCCGAGCGTCAGGAGTGGTGGGCAGGCCTTTCTGGAATTTGCCAGAGGGCTGCGAACCAGGAATCCTGACTCGAAGGCGGTGATCAAGCGTGTCATCGCCGAAAACGACCTGGTCGTTCTGCATATCCTTTCAAAGCCGAAGCTTGATGGTCCTGAAATGGCTATTGTGGATATATTCCGTGTTGAAAACGGCAAGGTAATCGAACATTGGGATGTGAAGCAGGAGGTTCCCACTATTGAATCGATAAATGGCAACGGATTTTTATGATGATTGTCCCCGTTAGTTCCGGTGTGGTCAGCTTATCCACGATAGAGATTGGTTCCTGCATGGTGAGGTGGCTTGACAGGCCAGCTCTGGAAGGTGTCTGCTGGACTCATTGATAATCCCGTTTTCTCAAGAAGGTCCGGCGGTTTGCTATAAATGATTGATTTGCAGGTGGAGAGGCAGGCAACTCCTCTCTATAATGCCCGCCCCCTGTTGCCGGAATCAGATGGATGTTCGCAGCAGGAGTGCCGGATCGCGAAAGTGGCGGAATTGGTAGACGCACTGGATTTAGGTTCCAGCGGGTAACCCCGTGAGAGTTCGAGTCTCTCCTTTCGCACCAATAATTGGCTCTGCAGATGGTCTGTGGCGCCGCTGATTGAGGTTTTCAGAGCTATGCAGGTTTCGATAGAAAGCACAGGTACGCTTGAGCGGCGCATGAGTATTCAGGTTCCCGCGCAGCGCGTGACGGAGGCGATCAATACTCGCCTGCAAAACCTGACTCGCAAAGTGCGCATTAATGGCTTCCGCCCTGGCAAGGTGCCGGTGACGGTGGTCAAGCAGCAATATGGGGCTGCGGTACGGATGGAAGTGATTGAAGATCTTGTACAAAGCACTTTTTCCGCAGCAGTGACTGAACAGAAACTCAGCCCTGCCGGAGAGCCGCGTATCGAGGAAATTACCGGCGACGAAGGTCAGGACCTGAGCTTTCGCGCTGTTTTCGAAATTTACCCGGAATTCAAGGTTCAGGGTGTTGAGGGATTGGCGGTTAACAAGCCCAAGGTTGATGTCGCAGAGGAAGATATCGATGCGATGATTAACAATTTGCGCCGTCAGCAGGCAACCTATTCAAAAGTAGAGCGTGGTGCCAAGGATACGGACCGGGTCACTATCGACTTTGACGGTACGCTGGACGGTGTGGCGTTTGAAGGCGGGAAGGGCAGCAATTTTCCAGTGGTTGTCGGGGGCGGGCGGATGTTGCCCGACTTCGAAGCCGGATTGCTGGGGATGACTGCAGGACAGACCAAACAAGTGGCTGTGGCATTCCCTGCTGACTACGCAGCAGCAAATCTGGCTGGTAAAACCGCAAATTTCAGTATTACCGCGCATTCCGTCGAAGAGCAGCAGTTGGCTGAGGCGAATGATGAATTTGCTGAACTCTTTGGCATTACTGACGGTGGAATAGCCAAGTTGCGTGAAGAAGTGGCTGAAAACATGCGGCGCGAACTGGTGGAGAAGGTTCGCAGTCGTGTACGCCAGCAGTTGTTTGATGGCCTTCTGGCTGCGAACGATATAGAAGTACCGAGTGGGCTGGTCAAGGCGCAGGTACTTGAAATGCAACAGGATGCGGCTCAACAAATGGGCGTGCGTGATGCCGGGAATCTGCCACCAGCGGATGAATTCCAGGAGCCTGCCCGTAAGCGCGTGGCACTGGGCTTGGTGCTGGGCGAAGTGATTGCTGTCAGCGGCGTCAAACTGGATCAGAATCGGGTGCAGGCAAAGTTGCAGGAAATGGTGGCAAGTTATCCTGATCCGGCTCGGGTTCTGAAGATATATCGTGAAAATCGTGATGCAATGCGGCGGATAGAGAACCTGGTACTTGAAGATCAGGTGATTGAATGGTTGCTGGAGCGTGCAAAAATTACCGAGCAATCAACGAGTTTCAAGGAATTAATGAACTTTGATGCTTAAGAAGGCAATGCCGCCGGCCGATACCCATAACCAATCTTGAAAGCAGAGCAGGTCAAATGAGCGCAGCAAATACCATGGCCCAGTTGGTTCCGATGGTGGTGGAACAATCCGCGCGAGGCGAACGTGCCTACGATATTTATTCCCGCCTCCTGAAGGAAAGGGTGATTTTCGTGGTCGGTCCCGTTGAAGACCACATGTCCAACCTGATTGTGGCGCAGCTGCTGTTTCTGGAATCGGAAAATCCGGACAAGGACATTGCTCTATACATCAATTCACCGGGTGGGGTAGTCACGGCAGGTCTGGCCATTTATGACACCATGCAGTTCATCAAGTGTGATGTCAGCACTATCTGCATTGGGCAGGCGGCCAGTATGGGTGCGTTATTGCTGGCAGGTGGGGCGGCAGGTAAGCGTTACTGCCTGCCGCATTCCCGCATGATGATTCATCAGCCGCTGGGTGGATTCCAGGGGCAGGCAACAGATATTGATATTCATGCCCGCGAGATTCTCTCTACCCGCGAGCGCCTCAATCAGATCCTGGCGAAGCACACCGGTCAGTCGCTTGAGCGGATTGCACAGGATACGGATCGTGACAATTTCATGAGCGGTGAAACTGCGGTTGCCTATGGCCTGATTGACAAGGTTCTGGACAAGCGCGCATTGATGACGCCCTCTGTCACAAAATGAGGCCAAGGTCATGTATTTGCTGGATTAACCAGGTGGATTTCTTTCTGGATTCTGGTAACTTGGCGGTTCAGTGAGGTCGGTCTTTGCAGCCTGCTTGATGAGCATGCTATAAGCCTGACGCAATTCACTGGCAACGCAGTCGAATCGCTGCTGGAAATGTCCGAAATACACCCCATCTATCAGTGATGATAATGGGCAAACGATAGGTGACGCATGTCTGACGACTCACGCGGCAAACAAGATGATGGCAAGTTGCTGTACTGCTCTTTCTGTGGCAAGAGCCAGCACGAAGTGCGCAAACTCATTGCCGGACCATCCGTGTTTGTGTGCGATGAATGCGTCGAGCTCTGCAATGACATCATCCGCGAGGAGCTCGAAGAAAAGGCTGAAACTACCCGCGACAAGCTGCCCAAGCCCCATGAAATAAAGAAGGTGCTGGATGAGTATGTCATTGGTCAGGATCGTGCCAAGAAAGTGTTGTCGGTTGCTGTGTACAACCATTACAAGCGCCTGCAGACCAAGGGTGAATCTCGCGCCAAGGATGAGGTCGAGCTGGCCAAGAGCAATATCCTCCTGATAGGCCCCACTGGTTGTGGTAAGACCCTGCTTGCTGAAACCCTGGCGCGTTTGCTGAATGTGCCGTTCACCATAGCTGATGCCACTACCCTCACCGAGGCAGGATACGTGGGTGAAGATGTGGAAAACATCATCCAGAAATTGCTGCAGAAGTGTGATTACGATGTCGAGAAGGCGCAGACAGGTATTGTCTATATCGATGAAATCGACAAGATTTCCCGCAAATCAGACAATCCATCCATCACGCGCGATGTTTCCGGCGAAGGCGTGCAGCAGGCGCTTCTCAAACTGATTGAAGGCACTGTGGCCTCGGTACCTCCTCAGGGAGGCCGCAAGCATCCACAGCAGGAGTTTCTGCAAGTGGATACGGCAAATATTCTGTTTATTTGTGGCGGTGCCTTTGCAGGTCTTGAAAAGGTCATCCTCAACCGTACCCAGAAGTCAGGCATTGGTTTCGTTGCTGATGTACGTCAGCAGAACGAGCGTCCTAATGGAAACGATGTATTTCACGATGCCGAGCCGGAAGATCTGATCAAGTTTGGTCTGATTCCAGAATTTGTCGGCCGTCTGCCAGTAGTCGCGACGCTTGAAGAGCTCGATGAAGCTGCCCTGATGTCGATTCTGCTTGAGCCCAAGAATGCGCTGACCAAGCAATATCGCAAGTTGTTTGAGATGGAAGGGGTTGATCTTGAGTTTCAACCAGAGGCGGTAAGGGCGATGGCCAAGCGAGCTATGGAGAGGAAAACCGGTGCCCGTGGCCTGCGCACTATTCTTGAAAACATTCTCCTTGAAACCATGTATGACCTTCCTTCGCAGAAAGGCGTGCAGAAAGTGGTGGTTGATGAGGCGACCATACGAGGTGAGGGCAAGCCGTTCCTGGTTTATGGACCGGACGAGCAACACCTGGCGGCCGTCGAGCCAAGACGTGCAACAGGCAGTGATCATCACTGAACTGGACTGTCAGGAAGTCACAGTCTGATCCTGAAGCCGCGTTGATTCGCGGCTTCAGCGTTTTATGCCTCTATTTTTCAGGGTCGCTACACTGTTCTCAGACTTTTACTGGCGTCTTTCAGATGCTTCAAGTATGGTCTTGAACGGCAGCATTTTGTCCCCACATACAGGCAATTCTCCAGTTAATTTGCCTCGCAGGTAATCATCGTGAGTACTGACAAACCCCAAAAGCCAGAGGTTCTTGCCACACAGGGTATCCCGGTGTTGCCGTTACGTGATGTAGTGGTGTACCCGCATATGGTGATTCCACTGTTTGTGGGGCGTGAAAAGTCCATTCTGGCGCTGGATCAGGCTATGCGTGGAGACAAGCAGGTATTGCTGGTCGCGCAGAAGCAGGCTGATGTGGATGATCCGGGTGCAGATGATCTGTATCGGATTGGTACGCTGGCCACCATTCTTCAGATGCTGAAGCTGCCGGATGGCACAGTAAAGGTTCTGGTTGAAGGCACAGTACGTGCGCGCATGCTGGAAATGAAAGCAGAACAGTTTTTTTCTGCCGATATCGAGGTGTTGAAAGACCAAGGTCAGCATGATGAACGTGAAATGGACGTTCTTACCCGCTCTGTTGTCACCCAGTTTGAACAGTACGTAAAGCTCAATCGCAAGGTAGCACCGGAAATCCTCACCGCGCTGTCTGGAATCGAAGAGCCGGGACGTCTGGCGGATAATGTTGCTGCTCACATGGCGTTGAAACTTGATGCCAAGCAGCGTGTGCTGGAAATGCTGGAAATCCGCAAGCGGCTCGAACATATTCTGGCCTTGCTTGAGGGTGAAATGGATGTGCTGCAAATCGAAAAGCGTATTCGTGGACGCGTCAAGCAGCAGATGGAAAAAAGCCAGCGTGAGTATTATCTCAATGAGCAGATGAAGGCGATCCAGAAGGAGCTGGGAGAGCTTGAAGATGCACCTAATGAGCTGGCTGAGCTTGAGCAGCGCATCAAGAAGTCGGGTATGCCTAAAGAGGCACGTGAGAAGGGCTTATCAGAACTGGGCAAGCTGAAATTGATGTCGCCGATGTCCGCCGAAGCGACAGTAGTGCGTAACTATCTTGACTGGTTGGTGAAATTGCCATGGAAGAAAAAAACCAAAGTCCGTCATGACATTTCAGCCGCTGAAAAAGTGCTGGAGGAAGATCATTACGGTCTGGAGAAGGTCAAGGAGCGCATCATCGAGTATCTCGCTGTACAGCAGCGTGTGAAAGTGCTCAAGGGACCCATACTGTGTCTGGTTGGCCCGCCTGGAGTGGGAAAGACATCGCTGGGTCAATCCATTGCTCGCGCCACCAACCGTAAATTTGTACGCATGTCCCTGGGTGGCGTGCGTGATGAGGCTGAAATCAGAGGGCATCGACGTACTTATATAGGCTCGATTCCGGGCAAGATCGTGCAGAATCTGGTCAAGTCTGAGGTCAACAATCCATTGTTCCTGCTGGATGAGATTGACAAGATGGCAATGGATTTTCGCGGTGATCCAAGTGCTGCGTTACTGGAAGTTCTGGATCCGGAGCAGAACAGCACATTCAATGATCATTACCTGGAGGTCGATCTGGATCTGTCCCAGGTGATGTTTGTCTGTACTGCCAACAGTTTGAACATACCTGCACCGTTGCTGGATCGTATGGAAGTCATTCGTCTGCCCGGTTATACCGAGGACGAGAAGAGCGCGATTGCCCGCAAGTATTTATTACCAAAGCAGATCAAGCAGAACGGTTTGACGGAAAAGGAGCTGACTGTTTCTGACAACACCATCAAAGATATTATCCGTTACTACACACGGGAAGCCGGTGTACGAAATCTTGAGCGAGAGATATCCAAGATATGCCGGAAGTCGGTCAAGCAGTTATTGACAGAGAAGAACGTAACTTCTGTCAGTGTCACGCCTCGTAATCTCAGCAAGTACCTCGGTGTGCGTCGCTTTAACTATGGTCGCGCAGAGGATCAGGATCAGGTTGGTCAGGTTACCGGACTTGCATGGACAGAAGTGGGTGGCGAACTGCTGACCATTGAAGCATCTGTTGTCCCGGGCAAAGGCAAGCTACTGGATACCGGTAAATTGGGCGATGTGATGAAGGAGTCCATTCAGGCTGCAATGACGGTGGTCCGTAGCAGAGCCGCTATTCTGGGGCTTGAGCCGGACTTCAATCAGAAGCTGGATATCCATATTCACGTTCCAGAAGGTGCGACGCCCAAAGATGGCCCAAGTGCAGGCATAGGCATGTGTACAGCCATAGTTTCGGCTTTGACCAAGGTGCCGGTACGTTCTGATGTGGCAATGACCGGTGAAATCACTTTGCGTGGTCAGGTTCTGCCTATCGGGGGCTTGAAGGAAAAGCTGCTGGCGGCGCATCGCGGCGGTATACGTACCGTACTCATTCCTGATGAGAACAGTAAGGATCTGGCTGATATACCCCAGAATATCAAGGACAGCCTCGACATCAAACCGGTCAAATGGATTGATGAAGTCTTGCAGCTTGCTCTGAGTCGAATGCCTGAGCCATTGCCTCAGGCGGTAGTCGAGACAGTAACCGGCAAAGCTGGCTCTCGTCGGGTTGTCAAACGATCCAGCAAGCAGGCTCCTGCCCATTGATCTGGTTTGGCTGGTTAGCTCAACAAGATTGACCTGATCGGCAGGCGCTGATATAACGCGCGGCCCGCAATCGATGCAGGGCGCGATTGTGTCTCAAGTACATGTACAGGAACTGGTATCTAAATGAATAAAAGTGAATTGATCGATGCAGTGAGTGGTGCCTCTGGTCTGGCAAAGGCCGATGCGACTCGCGCCGTTGATGCGGTGTTTGACACAATTACTGCTACATTGAAGAGCGGTGATTCTGTCGCCCTGGTTGGATTCGGTACATTTGCAGTAAAAGAGCGTGCTGCCCGTTCGGGCCGGAATCCACGCACCGGCGAAACAATCACTATCGCCGCAAGCAAAATGCCTGTGTTCAAGGCTGGCAAGGGCATCAAGGATGCTGTAAACTGAAAAGCTAGCTGAGGATTGCTTACTTCACACCAGATACAACGATTCGGTGTCAGGTGTGAAGACGGCGGTTCTTTAGGGTGCTTAGCTCAGCTGGTAGAGCGTCGCCCTTACAAGGCGAATGTCGGCGGTTCGATCCCGTCAGCACCCACCAATACATAACATTAGTTTCGCGCGGAGCGGTAGTTCAGCTGGTTAGAATACCGGCCTGTCACGCCGGGGGTCGCGGGTTCGAGTCCCGTCCGCTCCGCCATTTTTTTATCGGGCATTTCCGCCATGTTGCAAACAATTAGAGACAGGGTTTCGGGTTTGTGGACAAAGGTGATGCTTGGCATGCTGGTTGCCATGTTTGTTTCCTGGGGTATTGAGTTACGGTCGATTGGTTCCAGTGGTTCAACCTCAGCAGTAGAAGTGAATGGTGATCCTGTCAGCCTGACAGTAGTTAATAATGCATGGAAACAGCGTCAGACCGAGCTGCAGAAGGAAGTGGAGGGCGATCTTTCAGATGCCCGCAAAAAACAGGAACAGGATGCCTTGCTCAATCAATATATCCGTTCAGAGCTGATACAGCAGCGTACCAGGAAGCTGGGTTTCAGAGCGAGTGACCAGGATATCGTCAGTGCGATTCGTAGCCTGGAAAGTCTGCAGGTTGATGGTCAGTTTTCACGTGAACGTTATGCAACTGCTCTCTTGCAGAAGGGCATGAATGAATCGCAATTCGAAAGCGACCTGAGAACTGAGCTTCAGGCGAGACAGTTACAGAATGGTGTAATCGGAACAGCTTTCATGACCGCGAAGGAATTATCCAGAGCGCAAGCTTTGCTGGATGAAAAGCGGGAGATTGATTACGTTCTGGTACCAGCAAAGGCCTATACAGCCTCTATAAAAGCCAGTGACAGTGACTTGGCTGCCTGGTTCGATGAACACAAAGCAGAGTACCTGACTCCAGAAACAGTTGATCTGCAGTATGTCGAGCTTAGGTTGGCAGATTCCGCCGCAGAGGTGAAAGTGGATGACGCTTCCTTGCGTGCTCATTATGAGCAGATCAAGGATCGCTACACAGTGGCTGAACGCCGTCATGGTCGTCACATTTTGATCGCAATCAGCAAGGAAGTAGATGATGCATCTGCTAAAAGGGAGGCTGATGATCTGGTTGCAAAGCTTAAAGCCGGTGCGGATTTTGCAGCGCTTGCCAAGCAATACTCGAAGGATACGGGTTCGGCAAGCAAAGGCGGGGATCTCGGGTGGGCAGGGCGTGGTCAGTTCGTCAAGCCATTCGAAGACACCCTATTCAGCCTGAAAACGGGTGAATTAAGTGCCCCGGTCAAGTCGGAATTCGGTTACCACATCATCAGGCTGGATGAAGTGGAAGGTGGTACCACCAAGCCGTTTGAGCAGGTAAAAAGCGAAGTCGAAGCAGATTTCAAGAACGACCGTGCCCGCTCACTGTTCTACGATAAGACACAGAAGCTGGCTGATGCAGCTTTTGCAAAGCTCACCGAACTTGATAGCGTTGCCAAGGACTTCGGTGCAGCCGTCAAGTCTGTATCAGGTTTCACCAGGCAGGGGGGCGGAGAATTTGGCAAGGATCCGCAAGTGATTGAAGCCGCCTTCAGTGAATCGGTATTGGAGAAGGGAGAAAACAGTCCGTTAGTTACGCTGGGTGAAGACCGTGCGCTGGTGTTGCGTGTTACTGATCACAAGTTGCCTGCACAGAAAAATCTCGAATCAGTCCGGGGTGATGTACTTGCCAGATTTACCGAGCATGCCGCTAAGGAAGCCGCAGTAAAGCAGGGGCAGATGGCTGTTGAGCAATTGCAATCGGGCGCATCGCAGTGGCTGGCATTGAACAAGATATTACCGGCGGCACCCGCTGGTAAGAAACTGGTGGGGCGTAGTGCAGCAGAAGGTGTAGATTCGCTGGTTCTTAAATCTGCATTTTCAGTACCAAAGAGTGAAGTCTCAGCAGAAAAGCCTGCTTACCGGGGGCTGGTATTGAGCAATGGCGACTTTGCTGTTGTGAAGGTTTCCGCGGTACAGAGCGGGGTGTCTGATTCGGATCTTGCAGCCAAGGCCAGACTTTCCGAGCTGCGCGGGCAGCATACAGATAAAGTCGGTGCTGCCGAATTCAGTTCGTACATTCAGGAATTACAGCGGACAGCGAAGATAGTAAGAAATCCGACGGTGTTTCAATAATATTCTGATAGTTTGTTAATCGATTACGCCCACAGGCGTAAAAATGCCCGCTTCGATCAACGTTGCGGGCATTTTTATTTCAGGGCGGAGTTCTTAAGAAACGCTACTCAGCGGACTCGTCCCCGAATGACATGCCGACATGACTGTAACCGCCGTCAACGTACAGCACCTCACCGGTAATACCGGCGGCAAGATCTGAGCTGAGGAAGGCTGCAGCATTACCTACGTCCTCAATGCTGACATTGCGACGTAGCGGCGCGGCATCTGCTACGTGCCCCAGCATTTTACGAAACCCCCCAATCCCCGCGGCTGCCAGCGTCTTGATAGGGCCTGCCGATATGCCATTGACGCGAATTCCCTGTGGTCCAAGATCTGCGGCCAGAAAGCGTACATTGGCTTCCAGGCTTGCCTTGGCAAGACCCATGACGTTATAGCTTGGGATGGAGCGCACAGCGCCCAGGTAGGACAGAGTAACCAGAGACCCTGCCCGGCCCTTCATCAGTGGCAGTCCGGCACGTGCAAGAGCGGTCAGGCTGTAACTCGAGATGTCATGGGCAATGCGAAAACTTTCGCGGCTTGTGCTTTCAATGAAGCTGCCAGCCAATGCCTCACGTGGTGCGTAGGCCACTGCGTGGACAATGCAATCCAGGGTGCCATCCCATGACTCTTTGAGTGAGTTGAATGCGCTGTCGATCTGGTCGTCGTAGGCGACATCCATTGGCAGGACAATCTTGCTGCCCAGTTCCGTTGCGATATCACTGACACGATCTTTAAGACGGTCATTCTGGTAAGTAAAGGCGAGTTCGGCACCTTCACGATGCATGGCGCTGGCAATGCCGTAAGCAATAGAGCGTTCAGTTGCAAGCCCGACAATCAGTACGCGTTTACCGGCAAGAAATCCCATGTGATACCCCAGGCAAGTGTCTAAATAATGCCAAGTTTAGACTATCTTGTAAGGGGCGTCTTGCCGAGTATGTGTGGCTCAGGGCTGGGGGTCGGTCAGCCACCCATTCCATGGTTATCATCATTGACTACAAGACGTTGGCCCACCTTGATGGCGGTGCTTGAGCGAAGTTGATTCCAGCTCATCAGCTGCTTAACGCTGACCTTGAATTGTCCGGCGATTGCAGTAAGCGTATCGCCACTGCGCACAGTATAAGTTAACCGTTCATGACTTTTGGCTGAGCTGCTTGCTGGGACGCTGCCCGGGATTTTCAGTTTTTGTCCGGTCTGGATCGCATTTTTTCTGATCCCGTTAGTACTGGCCAGCACGGTCGGATCTACGGAATATCGTTGCGCGATGCTCCACAGGGTTTCGCCCTTGGCCACCGTGTGAATTTTGTTGCTGAGCGGTTTTGAGCTTGTCGTGGTTTTTTCTTTCGTCGTTTCAGTGGCTATGCTTGCCAAGGCCATTGTGCTTGAGTTGCCGCGCAGCAGAATTTCCTGACCCGGCTTGAGGGTTTGGGTCTTGAGATTATTCAGTTCACGTAATTCAGTTGCGGTCATGCCATAGCGCTGCGCAACTTTTACAAGGGTATCGCCTTTACGTACCCGGTAATAAACAACAGGGATGCGCTCCTTGCTGGGCAGCGCTGCCAGCTTTTCCAGAAATGCCTGTTCATTGGCTACTGGAATCAATAGCTGGTGAGGGCCATTCGGATCAGTATAACGATGCTTGAAGCCAGGGTTGATAGCCAGAAAGTCTTCCTGACTCATGCCGGCCAGTCTGGCTGCCAGAGACAGATCTATCTGTCCGCCGATATCAACCTTGACGAAATACGGTTGATTTTGCAGTGAACCGAATTCCAGGCCATGTTTGGCAGGATCATCAACAATGCGACGCATTGCCAGCAGTTTCGGGACGTAGGCTTCTGTTTCCCTTGGCAGGTCGAGGCTGTAAAAGTCAGTTGGCAGGCCCTTGCTTTCGTTGCGCTTGATGGCGCGTGCAACGTTGGCTTCACCCGTGTTGTACGCTGCTATGGCGAGCAGCCAGTCACCGTTGAATTCATCAGCAAGAAATTGCAGATAGTCCAGAGCAGCGCGAGTTGATTCAACTACATCACGGCGACCATCGTAATAATTATTCTGTTTCAGTCCGAACCGCAGGCCGGTGCTGGGGATGAATTGCCACAATCCTGCAGCTTTCGCAGATGAAAGTGCGACAGGATTGAAGGCGCTTTCTACAACAGGTAAGAGCGCCAGTTCAAGTGGCATGTGGCGTGCTTCAAGTTCACTGACTATGTAATAAAGGTAACGCTCTCCGCGCCGGAAGGTGCGATCAAGAAATGCCGGATTTCTGGCAAAGGCATTTTCCTCGTTATCGATAGCAGTATGGTATTCAGAGTCATCCAGTGAAAACCCCATACGGATTCGATCAAACAGATCCTGTTCGCCCAGCGACACAACGGTTGACTCGATTGTCAGCCAGTCTGGTGGCAGTTCCATATCAGGTGTTTGTACCTGAGGTTCTGTGCTGGTCTGCTTGTGGGTTGTGGCCAAATCAGAGCCGATTGTGGCTGTTGGGGTGATGGGCATGCTGCTGCATGCCGTCAGCAGTAACGCAGCCACGACCAGCCAGACAGGCTGCAGTCGTTGTTGATGTTGTTTATGCATATTCGCTCTCCGGTCAACGATCAAGCGGGGACTGTGCCCGCATTAGATGGTGACGGTCTGAAATGATCTTTCCAGTCACGCAGCGCAGCGAAAATTTCAGATTCGCTACTTAGCATGTGACCGGCGTATTGCGCTGCGGCACGTTTCACAGTCTCAGTGCCCAGGCGTAAAAAAGGGTTAATCTTCGACTCCAGCTCAATACATGAGGGCAGGGTGGGAGAGCCCCGTTCCCGTAATGAACCAGCCAGCTTGATGTGCTCCTGTATGTCCCGGTTGTCCGGTTCCACTACGGAAGCAAAGCTCAGATTAGACAGGGTGTATTCATGCCCGCAATAAACCTGAGTATTACCCGGGAGTATTCCAAGTTTCCCGAGGGAATTACTCATCTGCTGCGCTGTGCCTTCGAAAAGCCGGCCACATCCGGCACTGAACAAGGTGTCCCCACAAAACAGGGCTCCGTGGCCAACGTAGGCAATGTGTCCCTTGGTGTGTCCCGGTATCTCAAGCACTGTAAATTCCAGGCCCAGCTCATGAAGTCTGACGACCTGGCCGTCGCCAACTCGCTCAGGGTTGCCCGGACTAAATTCGCCGATGGGGCCAAACACAGGCACGTTATGTTGTCTCACTAACTCCTCTACGCCACCGACATGGTCGGCATGGTGATGAGTGATCAGAATTGCACCCAGTTTCAGTCCGGCATTCCGTAATGATTTCTGGACTGGCCCGGCATCACCCGGGTCAACAACAACCACCTGTTCAGGCAGGATAGGCGAGTGAATGAGCCAGATGTAGTTGTCGGCAAAAGCTGGAACCGCTGTGACTCGTAACCGGGCACCTGGTTCATTGAGCCATAGACTTGCAGCGTGCCGGTTAACCATAAGGTGGGCATTTAACCTGTTGAGAACAGTGGTCGCAAGCAAAAATTCATTAAACTTCTGATAGATAGCCGCCACTCACCTTACGGGCAAGAAATCCAGAGTCCGGCTATGCTTGATCACATGATTCATAAGGAAACCCAACCCGGCACTGCTGCCCGAAACGCCTGGCTGAACAGCCCTCTGGGCCAGCGGGTTTACGCTCGCGAACGCAAGCTGGTCGGAGAGGCGTTGTCCCAGGTGTTCGGCTGGCAGTTGCTGCAAATCGGGATCTGGGGTGACGCACATAGGCTGCTGGAGGGGGCACGTACCCAGCGCAAGGCCGTGGTCTGTGCCGAATCTACAGAGCCGGACGCAGATGTGTTCATGGTCAGATCGCGTCTGGACGCTTTGAGCATCGCATCAGACTCGATTGATGCAGTGTTGCTGCCTCATACGCTGGAATCTGAACCCAACCCGCATGAGCTGCTGCGCGAGGTGTCGCGCATTCTGCCCGGTGATGGTCAGATAATCCTGCTGGGGTTCCGGCCATTTTCGACCTGGGGGCTGCGGAACCTGCTGGCCGGTTCAGGTTTTCCACCCGGCACCGAGCGGTATCTATCCGAACATCGCATTCGTGACTGGTTACAGCTACTGGGGTTTGAAGTGATTGAGGCCCGTCGATATCTGTTCACTCTGCCCTTCGGGTCAGCGGATCCGAAAGGACAGCGGTTCATGGAAAATATCGGTAGCGCTTTATGGCCCCTGTTTGCCGGAGCTTACATGCTGAGAGCGCGGAAGCGGGTCTATACCCTTACCCCTGTGCGGCCACGCAGATGGGCTCGCACAAAAGTTGTGGGGGGCTTGATTGAAACTGGGACAAGGATGCAGTCAACACCAACTCAGCATAGCGACTGACGGGCCTGTGTGACTGGCGAGCTGTATACAGCCTGACCAGTTGCCCATTTTGAATGCTGACGCACTGATAAACTCGTAGACTTGTCTGTCTGTAATTCTGATTCCCACAAGGTTGAGCCTCATGGATTTTATTGATCTGAAAAGCCAGTACCGCCGTATTCAGTCCAGTGTAAATGCCCGTATCCAGAAAGTGCTGGAACACGGCCAGTATGTACTCGGGCCGGAATGCACCGAGCTTGAAGCATTGCTGGCTGATTACGTGGGCACCAGGCATTGTGTTGCCGCATCAAGCGGCACGGATACGTTGCTGATTGCATTGATGGCGCTTGAGATCGGGCCTGGTGATGAAGTAATTACTTCACCCTTCACTTTCATTGCTACCGGCGAAATGATTGCGCTGGCGGGTGCTACGCCGGTATTTGTCGATATTGAAAAGCACACCTGCAATCTTGATCCGGCCTTGATCGAGCGGGCGATTACGCCCCGTACCAAGGCTATCATGCCTGTTTCACTGTATGGTCAATGTGCCGATTTTGATGCTATCAACGCTATCGCCAAACGTCATGGTATTGCAGTGATAGAAGATGGCGCACAGAGTTTCGGTGCTCTCTATAAAGGCAGACGCTCATGCGGGCTGAGTGAAATAGGCTCTACCTCATTCTTTCCTTCGAAACCGCTGGGTGCTTATGGTGACGCAGGTGCGTTGTTCACCAATGATGATGCTCTGGCCAAACTGATGCGTGAAATACGTGTTCATGGTCAGGATCGCCGCTATCACCATCCAAGGCTCGGCATCAATGGCCGGCTGGACACTCTGCAGGCTGCAATCCTGCTTGCCAAGATGGAGATATTTGAAGATGAAGTTCAGGCAAGGTCGCGACTGGGTGCTCGATACACAGAGTTATTGCATGAGGCTTTTGCGGGACAGCACATCATTGGAACACCTGTGATCGAATCGCATAACCTGAGCGTTTATGCGCAGTACACCATTGAAGTACCTCATGAGAACGATGGACGAGCCAGATTCGAGCGTCGCATGAAAGAGCAGGGTATTCCGACAGCAGTTCATTATCCGCTGTCCTTGCACCAGCAGCCGGTGTTTGCCGGTCTGGCTTACAAGGAAGGGGACTTCCCTGTTGCTGAGCTTATGGCTCAGCGTGTAGTGAGCTTGCCCATGCATCCTTATCTGACAGATGTACAGCAACAGCAGGTCGTTGCTGCAGTACGCAATGCTGTATTGAACTGAGGTTCTTCAAATGCGGCAGGTGTTTTTTGATACAGAAACAACTGGTCTTGATCCAAAGCAGGGTCATCGCATCATTGAAGTAGGCGCAATTGAACTGATCAATCGGCGCAAGACCGGGCGTACCTTTCACCGTTATTTCAAGCCAGATCGGGAAGTGGATGCAGGTGCGCTGGCAGTTCACGGCATAACCAATGAATTTCTCAGCACCCAGCCACGATTTGGTGAGCTGGCTGAGGAGTTGCTGGAATTTCTGGCAGGTGCTGAGCTGGTAATACACAACGCTGCATTCGATGTTTCATTTATGGATGCCGAGTTGCAGCGACTCAAGCAGAAACGTTGCGTAGGCGATATCTGCCAGATCTACGACACCCTGGCACTGGCGCGCAAGCTGCATCCCGGCCAGCGCAATAGTCTGGATGCGCTTTGCAAGCGTTACGATGTTGATAATTCCAATCGTGAATATCATGGGGCATTACTGGATGCCCAGTTGTTGCTGGATGTCTATCTGGCAATGACAGGCGGGCAGGCCGCACTGGTGCTGGACGATGTGCGTCACGACTCACAGGGCAGTGCTGGTGCCCTGTCCGCCGGCTGGAAACGCCCGCAGGGTAGCTTGAAAGTGTTGAGCGCCAGTGATGATGAGCTTGCTGCTCACGAGAAGATACTTGCATCACTTGACGCTGCAAGTGGCGGCAAAACAGTCTGGCGCAAGCTGTCGTCCTGAGTTGTGTACAGGGTTTATATTCAGCCCGTTCGCGAATGACCCGATTGTCGTAACTGGCTGCGCAACTGATCCAGTTCGTCAAGCATGTCTCCCACCAGTGCAGCCAGTTCCGGTACGGCATCGAAATCACGTTCCAGCTGCCGCATACGACGTGCTCTGAGCAGGCTGTTGCTTGACAGGTGCCAGATGCCGGACACGCTTACCGCACCCGGCAACAGTCCTTCTTCAATATGTTGCAGCAGCCATGCTGGTTCAACAGAACATACCGCAGAGACCTGTTCGAGGGTTAGCCAGGATTCCTCTACCAGCGTACCCGTCACTACGTCATCGTTATGCATGGCTGCCGGTCTCCTTGCGTGGATCGAAATTCAGTTCGCGAGACATGGCTTCATACAGTTCACGTGCCTTGGGCGTATCCGCTGGTGGCAGTATTACCTGCAGGTCGAGTAACAGATCCCCCGGCGGCGTGCTGGGAAAGCCTTTGGCGCGAACCCGCAGCTGCTGGCCGCTTTGTGCATTGGCAGGTATGCGTACTTTGATATTGCTGTCAGGTAGAGGCACTGTTATGGCAGTACCCAGCGCTGCTTCCCACGGTGCAAGACGCATCACCATGTGCAGGTCGCGACCTTCGCAACGCAGATAAGGATGCGGATTGAACTGAACTTCCAGCATCAGATCACCTGCTGCAGCTCCCCCGTATCCGGGCGCTCCCTGTCCCGCCAGGCGGATGGTTTGTCCGGCACTGACACCCTTGGGAATTTTTACGTTCAGGGTACGTGGTACCGTGGCAGGGCGGCCCTGTCCATCCATCTGTATAGCACGTAGAGTGACCTGCTTGGTAGTGCCCGTGAAGCTGTCTGCGATGTCCAGCATCACCTTCGCGTGGTGATCTTCCCCGCGCATGTGAAAGCCGGCGCCATGATGGCGAGTTCCACCCATCCCGCCCATCCGGCCAAACATTTGTTCAAAGAAGTCGCTGTAATCCCTTGTGTTACCCGCAGGCCGTTCTGAGAATTCAAAGCCGGTATCCCAGTCGGGTGGTGGTTTGAAATCCTGACCACTCTGATAAGCATTGCCAAGTTGATCGTATGCGGCGCGCTTTTCCGGGTTTGAAAGTACCGTGTTTGCTTCGTTAACTTCCTTCATTCGAACTTCTGCGTCCGGTTCCTTGGATACATCTGGATGATATTTACGGGCCAGCCTGCGAAAAGCTTTCTTCACTTCATCCGCAGTGGCGTCACGCTTGACGCCTAGAATGGCGTAGTAGTCCTTGTATTGCATGTGTAGCCGGGTGAATGAAGTGATAGTTGGATGTGGGCTGCCTTACTGAATGAACTGATATCAGCAACATCTGTAATCAGTTCATGGTGGATGAAATAACGCAGCTGCCTTTAGAGGATATGCATCTCTGTGCCATGAGTGATGCATACTTGAATTCATTATTTTTACCTGTCCCCTGACACCATCAGGTACATCTTGACCAGATGTGCGACAGAGCGTGCTCCCATTTTTTCCATGACATTGGAACGGTGGATTTCTACGGTGCGCTCACTGATGCCAAGGTCGATGGCGATGACCTTGTTGGCATGACCATCGACAATGTGTGCCATCACTTCCTTTTCACGTGGTGTCAATGATTCAGCGCGCTTCTTTATATCAGTATGGAGCAGCAATGCCTGCCGGGTTTCGAGATCCTGCTTGAGTGCGGTATTGATACGGTCCAGCAGATCCTGATCACGGAAAGGTTTTTGCAGGAAGTCAAAGGCCCCTGCTTTCATGGCCTGCACGGCCATCGGAATGTCACCATGCCCGGTCATGAAAATCACCGGCAGAATTGAGCCATTCCGGTTGAGTTGCTGCTGTAGCTCAAGTCCGCTCATTTCCGGCATGCGTACATCAAGGATCACGCATCCATGCCGATCCGAATTCATGTTGGCCAGAAACTCTGCCGCGCTGGCGAATGCGCTTACTTCATAACCGACTGTGGCCAGCAGTGTGGTTAATGCGCGCAGCATGCCGGCATCATCGTCCACGACATATATCATGGGTTTAGTTGTAGTCAGATGATCATTCATACTTGGTATTCAACTGTGGCTGGAAGACGTGGGTATTCTGAACCAGAAGCGAGTGCCGCCGCCTTCGACTGCATCGAAGCCAATGGTTCCACCGTGAGCTTCTATGATGGCGCGACTGGATGCAAGCCCAAGTCCGGTACCGTGCGGCTTGGTTGTAAAGAATGGCATGAATATGTGCTGTACTGATTCCTGAGCGATGCCGACTCCGTGGTCAGTCATGGCAACCTCAACAAGATACTGATCAGCCTTGATGTCTATGCCAATGAAGGGATGCGGATCCCCGGGTTTGCTGGCTTCAAGTGCATTCTGAAACAGGGCTAGCAGCACATGCTGTATCCGTAGCCGGTCAACGACTACATGAGGCAGTGCGGGCATTCTGGCAATTGCCAGCTGAACCGCACTTCGCGCAGCAATGGGTTCTATCAGTGGTTGCAGTTCCTGGACGAGTTCGGCAATCGAGCAGCTCGTCCGTGCTGAATCCCGGTGATGAAATAACTTGCGAATGCGCCTGATTCCCTCGCCGGCCTTCAAAGCTTCTTCGCTGATGTGGCCCAGTACGTCCAGTGTTTCTTTGATCATGGGATCAGGACGATCGAGCATGCGCTTTGCGGCTTGCGCAAAGGTTGTGACCGCGCCAAGTGGCTGATTGAGTTCATGGGCGAAACCGCTCGCCATTTCTTCAAGGGCAGACACCCGCGCAATCCCAAGAACCTGCTCGATCAGGCAGTGGGTTGGATCATCTGAAGGCGTAACAGAGGTTTTCACACGATTCCCATTTTCCGATCAGTCTGGTTGGTGCAGCCACTTGAAATTGGCGTACCCAAGATTATTTTATATGGCGAGTACACCCTGTTGTGAGTATGCTGCAAAAGCACAGTGGTTACACCCGTGAAATCCCGCAATAGGCTACGCAAGTTCCTTAATTGTCTGATTGTATCGGACATAAATCTGTGGTTACCTCGCCACGATTCCTGTCGGAATCAGGCGCAGGATCTGGGTGTCTGCGCTGAGCGGTTTTCATTTGACGGTATCTGACGGACTGCGAAATGGATGAAATTCAAGAAATCACCGAACAGTTGCTGCGTTTCTCGCCTGATGCCCTGATTGTCGTGGATTCACAAGGACTCATCTGCTTTGCAAACGAGACTGTGGGCGATGTATTCGGCTATGCGCCGAAAGCATTGACGGGTCAGTCGATGGAGGTCCTGATTCCACCGCGATTGCGCTGCCGCCACTTCAGCCATGTCATGGAGTACATGAAGGATCCCCGTAACCGGGAAATGGGAACGAAAATTTCTGATCTATATGCCTTGCGGGCCGATGGCAGCGAGTTTGCAGCGGGGATCAGACTGGCGCCATTCCGGGCAGGTGGAAAATGTTTCGTGGCCGCTGCTATCCGCGATATGACTGAGCAGCGACAGGTCAACGTCGCGCTTACTCTGGCTCAGGATGAGGCAGTGCGTGCCAATCGGGCCAAAAGCCGGTTTCTGGCGACAGCCAGTCATGACCTGCGTCAGCCCTTGCAGGCAATTCGCTTGATCAACGCTTCCCTGATCAAGATGGCGCAGCAGGAGCATGCTCATGATCTGGTGGAGCGTTGTGAGGAGCTGCTACGCTGTCAGGAACAGGCAATCGAAGGCATGGCGCGTCTGCTGAATTCGCTACTGGAGATCAGTCGTCTGGAATCCGGTGCGGTAAAACTGGTTTCTGCACCCACATCCATCGCGGATATTTTTACCGAGTTGCACGCAGAGTTCGACTCGGTTGCACGTGTGCGGGGCATCAGTCTGCAAATCAGTAGCGTTGATCAGATACTGAATACGGATCGAACACTGTTTCACCAGTTACTGCAGAACCTGGTAGGTAATGCCATCAAATATACCAATGAAGGTAAAGTCTCTATCACTTGCCAACCTGAGACATCCGACTCTCTGGTTATTACCGTCAGCGATACCGGTATCGGCATCCCTGAAGACAAGCTGGATCGCATCTTCGACGAGTACTATCAGATTGACGGACATGGTGGTGGCCGAATGGGTGTGGGTCTGGGTCTGGCCATAGTCAAAGAGGCAGCCCGCCTGCTGGGATTTACAGTGGAAATTACTTCGCGTGTTGGCAGTGGCACCCAGGCGCATATAAGAATTCCCAAGCGGTTGTTGATTGCTGAGAGGCAGGTTGCCGAATCTGTGCCTGTGCGCAGCATGGTTCCCACGCATAAGGCCCGTGTGGTTCTGGTTGAGGATAATGACGGGGTGCGTATGGCAACCGAATTGTTTCTCAAGCTGGAGGGTTATGAGACATTCAGTGCCGGTTCGGTTGCCGAAGTAGAGCAACTTCTGTCCAGCATCACCTGCAATGACCTCATCATCACCGATTATCACCTTGACGGCAGATCGACCGGACTGGATGTGCTGAAGTTAATACGAAAACACCTTGTCTGTGAGTTGCCGGGTATTGTTCTGAGTGGTGATTTGCAGTCAGTATTACGAGGACTCAAGGAACCAGTGCCAAATTGCCGATTTCTCAGCAAGCCGGTAGATACCAGGGCATTGCTGGCCACAATTGATGAATTGAGCATCAAGCAGCCAACTGCAAATTCATGACATCAAGCCTGTTGAAATACTGATCGCTTCAGAGGCTATGGAAGTCATACCTTTGCCAGTTCCCATTTTTAGCGGTCATCCCCCAATAATTTTGTTCTTATTTATTTAGGAGTACAGTGACACATGGAATTTATGACCAGAACTTTTGAGTAATTATTCTAAGGGGGGAAGTGCAATGAATCCCGCTATTGCTGCGCTGCTGCTGCGCATACGCGCCCTTGAGGAAGAGCTTGATAACGAGCTTGCCAGGCGCCGTGCAGAACTGAAATTCACCCTGCATGCTAAAAAGGTCACCTTTGATCAGCTGGTCACACGGCAGCATCGGCAATTCAGAATGGGGTTGTTGCGCTATGTGCTGGGCAGTCGGCCACTTATTCTGCTGACGGCGCCGGTAATTTACTCCATGGTGTTGCCGTTACTACTGCTTGATCTGCTGTTTTCTCTGTATCAGCTCATCTGTTTTCCTGTGTACGGGATAGTTAAAGTCAGGAGGAGTGACTATCTGATCTTTGATCGCAACCAGCTCGCCTATCTGAATCTGGTTGAAAGACTTAATTGTGCTTATTGCTCTTACGGCAATGGTGTTATTGCTTATGCTCGTGAGATTGCTGCACGTACCGAGCAGTACTGGTGCCCGATCAAGCATGCAAGGCGGATGCAGGGCGCACATGCACGCTATCCTGAGTTTGTAGATTATGGAGATGCTGAAGCCTATCGCAATGAGCTTGCGGCTTTGCGCAAAGCTTTACGGGAAATAGAAACTCGCTAGTATTTCAGGCTGGCTGTTCCAGTCTCATTTTTACGGACAAGCTGTTGTTCCAGTGCGGCAACCCTTCGCAGGGTTGAGACCACCGAGTCAGGGTTAAGGCTGATCGAATCAATACCCAGTCCGACCAGATACTCTGTTATCTCGGGATAGTCTGAGGGTGCCTGTCCGCAGATTCCTGAATGCCGGTGGTTGCGCTGACAGCCTTCGACTGCCATTTTCAGCATGATCTTCATGCCTGCATCACGCTCATCAAAGTCGAAAGCTACCAGTTCCGAGTCACGATCCACACCGAGAGTCAGTTGAGTAAGATCATTGGAGCCGATCGAAAAGCCATCGAAGTGTCTGGCGAATTCATCAATCAGCAGCACGTTATTGGGGATCTCGCACATCACGTAAACTTCAAGACCCTGCTCGCCACGCTGCAAGCCATACTTACGCATGGTTTCAAGGGTAGTCTGCGCTTCCTGCACTCTACGGCAGAAAGGGATCATGACTTTTACATTGGTCAGGCCCATCTTTCCGCGGACACGCTTGATGGCGGCACACTCCAGCGCAAAGCCTTCGGTATAGGCAGGGTGTGAGTAGCGCGAAGCCCCTCTGAACCCCAGCATAGGGTTTTCTTCCTCGGGTTCAAATTGGCGTCCGCCCAGCAGGGCTGCATATTCATTGCTCTTGAAGTCCGACATGCGCACGATGACCGGTTTGGGATAAAACGCTGCGGCCAGAACAGCAATGCCTTCTGAGAGTCGCTCAATGAAGAAATCACTGCGTCTGGGATACAGGCGGGTCAGGGCATCGAGGTCTGCACGCTCCTGTGCATCTGTTACCTTGTCCGGATGGAGCAATGCCATCGGATGGGCTTTCACATATTCGCTGATGATAAATTCCATGCGTGCCAGTCCCACTCCATCGTTGGGCAGGAAGCTGGTCTGAAAAGCCAGCTCCGGGTTGCCCAGTATCAACATGATTCTGGTGTTCGTACGTGGCACATTGCTGGCATCGATATGCCTTACTTCAAAGGGTATTGCACCTTCGAAAACCCGGCCGATTTCACCGCTACTGCATACAACAGTCAGCATCTCGCCATTGCGACACTGCTCAGTCGCATTACCGGTGCCGATGATGGCTGGAATGCCCAGTTCGCGGGCGACGATGGCTGCATGGCAGGTGCGACCACCGCGATTGGTGATAAT
Source organism: uncultured Pseudomonadota bacterium (assembly GCA_903838705.1). Lineage (GTDB taxonomy): Bacteria > Pseudomonadota > Gammaproteobacteria > Steroidobacterales > Steroidobacteraceae > CAILZL01. The sequence goes on along the minus strand of CAILZL010000035.1, from coordinate 20,115 downwards.
CGCTGCAGCCTGTTTCATGATCGGTTCCCAGTCCGGTGTGGTGATGTCGGTGACCAGTACTTCACCTGCTCTGAAGTCCTTGATGTCGGCAGGGGTGGGAATCACTCTTGCAGGACCACTGCCGATGCGGGTGCCGATGGCCTTGCCTGTGAGTCGTAGCGTACCGGTGCCACGCAGGTGATATTCATCAAACACCTTGTTCTGTGCTTGCGATGCGACTGTTTCAGGGCGGGCCTGCAGCATGTACAACTGCCCATCAATGCTGTCCTTGGCCCACTCCATGTCCATAGGCGTTGGCTGACCGGATTTGGCGCTGAAGTGCCGTTCCACTTTCACCGCATAATCAGCGAGAGTCAGCACCTCGCTGTCACTTAGGCAAAACCGGCCTCGTTCAGACTCACTGGTTTCGATATTACGGGTTGACTGCCCAACCTGATTGCTGTCATACAGCATCTTGAGTTTCTTGGTACCCAGCTTGCGGCGCAGTACCTCTCGATAACCCTGTTCCAGAGTGGGTTTGAATACATAGAACTCATCCGGATCAACTGCGCCCTGTACGATGTTTTCACCCAGCCCGTATGCGGCGCTGATCAGTACCACATCGCGAAAACCTGTTTCCGTATCGAGCGAAAACATGATGCCGCTGGTCGCAAGATCAGATCGAACCATCTTCATGATGCCGATCGACAGGCCAACACTGAAATGATCGAAGTGCTGATCGATACGATAGTGGATGGCCCGATCAGTAAACAAACTGGCAAAACAGCGCTTGCAGGCTTCCAGTAACTGATCCTCACCACGAATATTCAGGAAGGTTTCCTGCTGACCGGCAAAGCTGGCAGTAGGCAGGTCTTCAGCCGTGGCTGAACTGCGCACCGCTACGCTGATCGTATCGCCATACTCACTGCACAGTGTCCGATAAGCATTCAGTATTTCGTTTCGCAACAATTCCGGTAAGGGCGCGTCATGCACAATCTGGCGTGCCATCTGTCCACGCCGCTGCAAATCATGCATGTCATTGGACTTGAGGTCATCCAGTGCTGTATGAAGACTGGACCATGCGCCTGCACTATCCAGCATAAGCCGATAGGCATCGGCAGTGATGGCAAAACCGTTGGGTACTCTGACACCCTGTGAAGTCAATGCCTGATACATTTCGCCGAGGGCCGCATTCTTGCCGCCCACCAGGGGTGCGTCGCTGATACCTAGTTCCTGGAAAAACCGTATATAACGGTATCGGCTGGTCATGTTCTGGTTGATTCCTTGAGATGCAGTCGGGTGCTTGCGCTCTGTTTTCGCACGGCAGTCCTGAACAAGTCTGGTTTGATGATCAGTAGATCACAGCGTACCTTGTCGATCAGTTTTTCTGCAGTGCTGCCAATGAATATCCGTTTAAGCTCATGACGGGATACGGCACCCATGACCAGCACGTCTGTTGATTTCTTCTCAGCTACTGCACTGATCACGGTAACCGGATCACCTTCTTTCAGGATACATTGGCTGGCAGAAAGTCCATGTCGTCTGGCTAATTGCTCAACCTGCGATCTGATGCCTGACAGGAATCGTTGTGTGCGATCTTGTGAAAGAGGGATTCTGAAGGGTTCAACGTAATTTGAACTGGCACTGCTCAGTGGTGCCGTGTAGGCATGCACAACATTTATTGCCCCACCCAGATTGGCAAGCAATGTGGCGGCATGGTCAAGAATAAGATCATCAAGCTTTGATGGTTTGGCATGCGCATGCAGGGGATCAACCGCCGCCAGAATAGCTGGGTTCTCGACCGAGTGCCGCGATTTGACGAACCATAGCGGACAGGGGCAAGCACGAATCAATTCCCAGTCCGTGTTGGCCAGCAGCCATCGGCCGATGGTGCCGTGACGATGTGACTCGGCAATCAGCAGATCCGGTTTGCTGCGTAACAGATGGCGCACAATGGCTTCGTGAGCCGGGAAATCCCACTCCACCACACACTCGACAGCAACGCCTTTTTTTCTAAGAGGCCTGGCCAGTTTTTCCAGACCTTTGAGCCGGTATTCCATGGCGGCCTGCAAGGCCCCGGTAGTGGATTTCGGGGCGGGGTCAGGCAATGGATACGGCATGGAGAACGCATGAAACAGAGTAATGCGTGCGCCACACAGAGCGGCCATCTCACTCGCCTTCCTGATCGCCATCTGACGCCCGGCGAATGGATTGGCAATGGCCACGACCAGATGCTTCCATGCTGTCATGTCTGTACTACCTCAGTCATAGAAGACGATTGCAGATATCTGGTGATAAACCGGCAGATTAATGTGAGTGCATACATGAGAGATGAACCGCTAAGAGAGTGCAGAAAACCGGATGGTCTGACCGTTGATCACACTACGACATCCGCATTTACTTTCGCATGCGTAACTGTCCCTAACTGACTTCGGGATGGTGCTGTATTGAAGGTGAGTTGATACCTGTGCAGCCAAAGACTTTCAGTGCCCAACCGGACTCAATCTCTGTTTTCCGATAGCGGAATCACAACTCAAACACTTCATTCCTGCGTGGCAGCTCGACCTGACCCGTCAGACGTTTCTGAAAGCTTTGCATCACCTGCTCATCACCATGCACGAGGAAGGTCTTCACTGGTGCAATGGCTTTGTGCCAGGCAAGCAGTTCGTCACGATCAGCATGGGCGGAAAATCCGTTGATCGTATAAATTCTGGCCTGAACCGGAATTTCTTCGCCAAACAGTGTGATGAATCTGGCGCCATCAATGATTCGCCGTGCCAGCGTACCGGCTGCGGCATAGCCCACAAAGATGATCGTGGAATCACTGCGCCATAAGTTGTGCTTCAGGTGATGCCGGACGCGACCGCCTGTACACATGCCTGAGCCAGCCATGATGACTGCACCAGAAAATCGATTGATCGCCATGGACTCGCTGGTGTCACGGATCAGATGCAGACCTGGTACGGCAAACAGATCCTGTCCGTTGCGCAGCAGAGTAGTCGCCTGTTCGTCGAAGCATTCAGGATGCCTTATGAATACTTCAGTTGCGGAAATGGCCATGGGTGAATCGAGAAATACCTGCATGGCGCCGGCGAGTTTGCCTTGCTGTACACCTTCGCGCAGGTAGAAAAGTATTTCCTGAGCGCGTTCCAGAGCAAATGTTGGAATGATGACATTGCCGCCACGCTGAAAAGCGCCGCTGATTGCTTGGTACAGTTCATTTACTGAGTCCGGCAGGGACCGGTGCAATCGATCTCCATAGGTGGTTTCCATGACCACGACATCTGAATGGGGTGGGGGCACAGGGTCGCGCAACAGCGGGCGTCCGCTGTTGCCGAGGTCCCCGGAGAAGGTAATGCTCTTCAGCGTGTCTTTAGCTTTGTACTCAAGGCGAATGCTCGCAGAGCCGAGAATATGACCGGCGTCGTAGTAGGTTGCAGTCAGGCCCGGAGCAAGTTCGATTGCTTTGCCGTAATGTGCTTTTCGACCAAAGCACTCGAAACAATTCATTGCATCAAGAAGCGAGTAAAGTGGTTCATCAGCCTCTGACTTTCTGTTCTGGCGTCGTGCCCTTCGCGCATTGCGTTGTGCATCCTCATCCTGAAGATGGGCGGCATCAAGCAAGACAACTCTGGCCAGCTCACGTGTGGCTGCGGTACAGATAATTTCGCCCTGAAAGCCGCGTTTGACCAGCAAAGGCAGGCGACCGCAGTGGTCAAGATGGGCATGGGTGAGCAATACATAGTCAATGCTGGTGGCATCGAAGCCAAATTCCGCAGCATTGTCCTGATTGAGTTCATGACTGCCTTGAAACAGGCCGCAGTCGATCAGGATTTTCTTTCCGGCACATTCAAGCATGTGACAGGAACCGGTGACGTCGCGATCTGCGCCGTGGAAGGAGAGTTTCATTGTTGGCAATTTCCTTGCTTATTCAGTTTGTCTGATGTGGACACGAAGGTGATGGGCTTGGAGCAGGCTATCATGAAGAAAGTATCCGCAATGCTGGCGAATGTGTAATCAACTGAACAATGGTGTGCCGTTTCCATGATGCCAGTCGAGAATGCTCTGCCAGATAGCTGGTGCAGTCTCTGCGTACCAGAACAGGGCCCGGTCTTCCGCTGTGATTACGCCTTCCTCAATCAGAAAATCGAAATCGATTGCCCGTCGCCAGTATTGTTCGCCCACTAGCACTATCGGCACGGCAGGCATTTTGCGAGTCTGGATCAGTGTCAGCGTTTCAAACAGCTCGTCGAAAGTGCCATAGCCACCCGGAAAGGCAACCAGTGCGCGGGCGCGTAACAGGAAGTGCAGCTTGCGCATGGCGAAGTAGTGGAAGCGGAAACAGAGCTCGGGTGTGATGTAAGGATTGGGGTACTGTTCGTGAGGCAAGGTGATGTTCAGGCCAATTGAGCGCGCGCCCACATCGAATGCACCACGATTCGCTGCTTCCATCGCACCCGGTCCACCGCCGGTCATCAAGGTGACCCGGCAGTCCTCAGGGCATGTTCCGGCACTTCCGATCAACCGACCGAGTTCGCGGGCCACCTTGTAGTAATGACTTTTTTCCAGAAGACGTTGTGCCACTTTCAGCTGCTGCTGTAATGCCGTATTTTCCGGAGAGGCGTTCAGAGCATGTTGTAATTGTTCGACAGACTGTTGTGCGGTGACGGGCTCACTCAGGCGCGTGCTGCCGAATACAACGATGGTGTGTTGAATGCCGTGTTCACGTAACACCATTTCTGTTTTGGCGTAATCAAGTTGCAGTCGAACATCTCGATTGGCATCAAGGTTCAGGAAATCCATGTCCTGATCGGCCTGGCGGTAGTTGCCATGTGCCTGAATTGCCTGTACCCGCAGCGGTGCTTCCGGATCTTCAGTCGTGGACTTTATGTGCTGCCATGGCAGAGGGGATGTGAGGGGCTTCGGTTTTGAGTGATTGCTCATGATTAACCAGTACAGTTCTGATTTTTATAAGCTACTTTATGCAGCTGAAATCCGCTGGAGTCAAACACTCAATTCACTTTCTGGTTTGAGTTTTTTCTGACGAATCACATGCAAGGAAGTTAAGGAAGCCGTTAGGTAAGTTCCACAATTGTCAAAGAAGGCTGGGTTGCTATCCTGCTGCAGCGAAAAAGGGACGAAAACTGCGAGGCATTGAGCATGATACGCCGCATCCAGACAGCTACCGATCCGACGACACTCGCGATTATTCTTGCTGGTGGCAATGGCTCACGCCTTGGTAATCTGACAGCTGATGAATGCAAGCCTGCTCTTTCCTTTGGCGGGCATTATCGCAATATTGATTTTGCCTTATCCAATTGCGTCAATTCCGGTGTCCGGCGTATCGCGGTACTTACGCAATACAAGGCACATAGCCTGATCGAACACATTGCTACCGGCTGGAACTGGTTGCCGCGTGCGTTAGGTGAGTTTGTTGAAATCTGGCCGGCTCAGCAGCGTTCCAGAAGCGGACACTACCGGGGTACAGCGCATGCAGTTGTAGAAAATGTTGAATCTATCTCGGACGACCCCGCTGAGCAGCTGCTGGTACTGGCTGGTGATCACATCTACAAGATGGATTATCGTCCGATGCTGGCACAGCACCGGCACAGTGGGGCGGACATTACAGTAGCCTGTGTGCCTGTACCGCTGGCTGAAGCCTCACAGCTGGGTGTGGTCGTCACGGATGGTCAGCAGAAGGCGACGGAGTTCATTGAGAAGCCGCAGGTTGTTCCCGCAGCAGCCATTCAGGCAGGCCAGGTGTTGGCTTCAATGGGGATCTATGTGATCAGCAGGCAGTATCTGCTGAATCAGTTGTGTCGCGAGGCGCAGCTACCGGATTCGGAATTCGATTTCGGACGGCATGTCCTGCCATCGGCAGTAAAGGATGGCAGGGTTTCGGTGTACACATTCAAGGATGTGCATGGGCAGATGCAATACTGGCGAGACATCGGCACCCTGGATGCCTACTGGGCTGCACACATGGATTTATTGCAGACAGCACCGCCCATTAATCTTAATGATCCAGACTGGCCTGTCATGACAGCAAACATGGCGCTCTCGCCGTCCAGAGTGCTGGCGGCATCACTTCAGGACGGATCAGTGACCAATTCGTTGCTGGGAGCAGGAACGGTTGTCGACAATGCAAGGCTTGATCGAACTGTTCTGGCGCACAGCAGCAGTGTGGGAAAGGGCAGCAGTCTGGATGAGTGCGTGATCCTGCCCGGTGCCAGAATCGGTGAGCGTTGCAAACTGCGACGTGTAATAGTCGGTGCCGGCACGGTAGTGGATGATGGAACCCGGCTTGTCAGTATGGAAGATGCCGCGCTGCGGGGACTTAAAATCAGTGCAAACGGTATTACCCTGCTGACCAGGCATTGTCCGAGCATTACAGCAAGAGCGGTGGCGTAAGTCATTTTATTCAACGAATGATACTCATCGCGTGTGGTCAGCATGCATCCCCATGAACATTCGTCAGTGCACAAAAATTGCTGCGCTGTATCTGAACGTGTCGAGTTAAAACCACCGCGTCTGGCCGAAGCAGAATCAATCCATTCTGCAGCGAAGTGGATATGCCCCATGCATCCGGAAGTGGTGAGTGACCACTCCGGTATCTGTCCTGAGTGTGGCATGGTGCTTGAGTTGCATACGGCATCACTTCAGCAGGACGACAATACGGAACTGACGCAGATGATGTTCAGGCTGCGAATCTGCGTGTTACTTTCCCTGCCGTTGCTGGCGATCACCATGAGCGATTTTATCCCCGGGATGAATTTGCATCACTGGCTGATTAGCCCTCTGTCTAACTGGATGCAGGCAGCTCTGGCGACACCAGTTGTGCTCTGGGGCGGCTGGCCTTTCTTTGTCCGTGCCGGTATTTCATTCAGGACACGCCGCCTGAATATGTTCAGCCTGATCGGGATTGGCACAGGCGCAGCGTATCTGTTCAGTGTGGCAGGGTTGCTGTTTCCTCTGAGTCTGCCGGCTGCATTCAGAATGGATGGCAATGTGCCGCTGTACTTTGAATCTGCCGCCGTGATCGTATCCCTGGTGCTGCTGGGACAGGTTCTGGAGTTACGTGCGCGAGCCAAAACCAGCAGCGCCATTACATCCTTGCTGGCCATGGCTCCGAATACGGCGCTGCTCGTTCAGCGCGATGGCACAGAGAAGGAGGTGCAACTTGAAGAAGTGAATGTGGGTGATCTGCTGCGGGTCAGACCCGGCGGGAGAATTCCTGTTGATGGCGTGATTACAGAGGGCACGTCCAATGTAGATGAATCCATGATTACAGGTGAATCCATGCCTGTCGAAAAATTTCCCGGCAGCAGGGTGACGGCGGGCACGATCAATCAGACGGGTGCATTTCTGTTTCGGGCAGAAAAGGTGGGGGCGCATACGCTGTTGGCACAGATTGTACAGATGGTCAGTGAGGCAAGCCATTCCAGAGCTCCTATTCAGAAACTGGCAGACAGAGTTTCGTCGTGGTTTGTTCCGGGTGTCATTGCAGTCAGTTTCATGGCCTTCGTGGTGTGGGTTCTGTTTGGGCCGAGTCCGGTGCTGTCTAATGCATTAGTTGTTGCTGTATCGGTACTCATTATTGCGTGTCCCTGTGCGCTGGGTCTGGCAACGCCGATTTCCATCATGGTCGGAATCGGTCGGGGAGCGCAGGAAGGCGTGTTGATAAAAGATGCTGAGGCGCTTGAGCTCATGGAAAAAGTCGACACGCTGGTGGTGGATAAAACCGGCACGCTGACCGAGGGTGCGCCGAAGGTACAGCGTGTGATGGGCACTGCTGGATTTAGTGAATCTGATGTAATTACCTATGCTGCAGCACTTGAGCAGCTGAGTGAGCATACGCTTGCGCAAGCCGTTGTCAGGCATGCTCAGTTGCATTCGCTTCAACTCCCGCCAGTGAAAGGATTCACCTCCATCACAGGGAAGGGCGTAAGCGGTGAAATTGCTGGCAGATTCATCACACTGGGTAACAGCCGGCTAATGCAGGAGCAGGGTGCTGATACGAGTGCTGTTGAAAGTGAAGCGCAGTACTTACGCGAATCAGGTCATACCGTAATATACCTCTGCGTTGCCCGGCAATTTGCAGGGCTTCTAAGTGTGGCTGATCCAGTCAAGCCATCGACGATGGAAGCCATCAGACTATTACGCGCTTCTGGACTGCGTATCGTGATGCTCACGGGGGACAATGCTACGACAGCAAAAGCTGTCGCGAGTCGTCTGGGTCTGGATGATGTGGTGGCAGAAGTATTACCGGAAGAGAAGTTCAAACAGGTTCGATTGCTGCAACAGCAGGGCCGGATTGTAGCCGTTGCAGGTGATGGCGTGAATGATGCACCCGCACTGGCTGCTGCAAATGTCGGTATCGCAATGGGCAATGGCACTGACGTCGCGATGAATAGTGCGCGTGTGGTGCTTGTCAAAGGCGATTTGCGTGGCATTGTGAAAGCACGTCTGCTCAGTCATGGCACTATGAACAACATCCGGCAGAATCTGTTTTTTGCCTTTGTCTACAATTTTCTTGGTGTGCCGGTTGCAGCAGGTCTGCTATATCCATTATTCGGTATTGTGCTCAGTCCCATGATTGCCAGCGCTGCGATGAGTCTGAGTTCAGTTTCAGTCGTCAGCAATGCACTACGTTTGCGCAAGCTGTCGATATAGGGATGTGCGTGTCTGATAGGTAATTAATGATGGGCTGGTGTATTTCACTATATGTAACCGTGTCCCGGATTGTTTTCGCGGATATGAATCAGATAATTGACTGAAAGTGTGTAATCAATTGCGGCAGTCCCCTAGTGACAGACATGTGACACCGTTTCATGATGGCCGCAATTGAAATCATTGCGGTGTGCCATGACTAAGAGTGACGACGTACAACTTGATGGTGTAAGAGATCGCCTGTTGCGCCAGAGGAGTGAACTTATCGTTCGTGCAGGTCGGGTCGAAGGTGATTTGAGGCATTCCAGTGATCCACTGGTAGCGGATGCGCCGGATCAGGCTGCACAAATTCAGAATGATGATGTGTTACGCAAAATTGATGATGCAGCAGCGGCAGAGATAGCCGCAATTGATCTGGCGCTGGAGCGGTTAAAGCATGGTCGATATGGTATATGCAGCGTCTGTCATGTCCCTATTGATCCACAGCGATTGTTGGCAGTGCCCTATGCTGTTACCTGCGTACCCTGTTCACAGGCACGTAACTCCCCTCGTTAATAACTCACAAGCGATCAGCAAATTTCTGATTTACTCCACATCGGGTTATCGGGGAATTAATGTGGGGTTGAACAGCGCTGCACTCACAATACCTGTGAGTGCAGCAGCATATCTGGTCACTCAATAGTCAAACGCTGCGCCGTTCCACCTGCCTTCTTGGGCAGGGTCAGTAAAAGCACGCCGTTTTCATACCTGGCCTTCGATTTGTTCTGATCGATATCTGAGGGCAGCTGGAAGCTCCGCGATACCGAACCATAATATCGTTCACTACGTAAGGTCTTTTCGTCCTTGGATTGTGCATCCTGCTGCTTTACCTCGGCACTCAATGTCACGATGTTGCCATCAATGGAAACATGGATGTCTTCCTTGTTGACCCCGGGTATCTCGGCATGGACGCTATAGTCCTTATCGGTCTCCTTGACGTCCACCTTGATGCTGGCAGGCGAGGGTAACGGATCGCCGTGCAATGGCCTTACATAGAAACTCGGTGCCATATCACGAAAGAAATCGTCGAACAGGCTGTTGCGATTGATCAGGGCATTCATTCTGTCACTCCTTACACTTGTCTGAGGCAACACCAACACGGTGTTGCGATGTCCTTGATGTGTGGACGCGCGCCATGAAATCAAGGTGGCATATTTATTTGAAAATTCATTGTGAGGTGATCGCAGTCAATAATGACTGGAAAACCAGTGGGTTATTGCTCAGTGAGTACTGAATACGTATTTTCCGAAGTACTGACAGAATGCGCAGTTTCTATTCTGTTGCACCATTATGAAACTACTGCCAGTAGTTCAAATAGGGCTCCATTTCAACTAAACTGACGGCAGTTACCGAGGAGTTCCTGCGAATGAAAATGAATGTTTCTTTAACCACCAAGATAGTGTCAGTGGCACTTGTATTGACGTCATCGGCTTTTGCCCAGCAGAGCCCACCCCCTCCGCCTGGTGGGCCTCAGGGTGGTCCGCCTCCAAGCGGAGCGGATTTCATCAAGCGATTTGATACAAATGGTGATGGCAAGATTTCTGCCGATGAGTACATGGCGGATTTCACTAGGATGGATTCATCAGGCGACGGCTTTATAGATTCAACCGAAGCGCCACAGGGTGGTGGTGACTTTATGGGCAAGTTTGACAAGAACGGCGACAAGAAAATTTCCAGGGACGAGTTTCTGGCTGATTTCAAGCAAATGGATAAAAGCGGTGATGGGTTTGTAGATGTGAGTGAAGCACCGGGTGCTCCACCGGCGCCAGGCGCAGCTCCGCCGCCACAAAACTGATTGATTTTGGTTCTGTCCTGAACTGGAAGAAGCGCCGTTATCTGCTGGTAACGGCGTTTTCTTTTTCTGATCGAGCTAGAGTGAACGCAGGAAATTCAGTACATCCTGTTTTTGTGGTTCTGTCAGTGAATTGAACAGGTTGATTACACCATTGGCTTCAGAGGGAGCAGGACTGAACAAGCCGGACGAGCCAAACGGGCCACCACTTTTATGCGCCTGGATTGTAGTCAGTAGATCACTGGTGCGGCCATCGTGCAGGAAGAAAATGCGCTGTCCAAGCCCCCACAGCGGGGCAGTCCGGAATTCACCAGGGCCTGCCTGGCCTTGCGAAACACCATCCGCCAGACCCGATCCCATTTCATGAATCAACAAGTCTGAATAGAGATTGGCTGACTTGTTGCCAAGTGCGGCAACTGTCGCATGGTTTCCGGTCTGCAAGGTTGGTGTGTGACACAGCGCGCAGCCAACATTACTGAAAAGGTCTTTGCCACGACTGATCGAAGTCGCGCCACCGGGTGTCGATGTGGAAGGCTCGGGTGGAGCGAGAAAACGCATAAAGAACGAGAATTTTTCAATCGAGCTGATCGCTTGTGATGGCTCAAGTTCTTCAGTGCTGGTTACGGAATTAGGCAGAGTGGTGAACTGACATGATTCAGTTTCATCACGTTCGGTCTGGAACAGCTCATTACTGATGCCCATTTCTACGTTGTAGGCCTCGCCTGAGAACAGCAGCAGAGACTTGTTCTGTGCCTTCCAGCCGAAGCGTGCGATGGTTCCATCATTACCGTTACGGTTGGGCTGACCTGAAATGGAATTGCCGGAGAGCACAAAATTGGGTCGGCCCCGTATACCAAGCGCTCCCTTGCGTGCGGCATTGGTTGCTGCGTTGGCCACGATGACGCTATCAGGAATCTGTTCAATCAATCCCAGTCCATAGACGGGTGTGGGTATCCGGAAGGTAATGTTTTTATATGCCAGCTGGGTTGCAAAATCTGGCTGTGCAAGCTGGCAGCCGGGCGCATCAGAGCGTCCCGCAATGGTGAACAGGGCATGTACGCCACCGTCTGACGACCCGTCCACATTACGGATGAATCGGGCTTCACGCACTGGACCGTTGGCCGTAATGAATGAAGGAATGGCGTTGCTTGCTCCCAGCTTCTTTGCGACTGCCACCTGAGGATTCACTGCAGGGGCACTGCCGCCAACGGTTGGATGTGAATGGCAGCCACCACAACTATCCAGATTCAGTGTGGGGCCGAGACCATCAGCAACACTTTCAGATTCAGAAAACACTTCCTTGCCGATATCGAAGTAGAGCAGCTGGTTTGAAGTTAGTCCGGCTATAGGCTTACCGCTGCTGGTGTAACCCGTTCTTACTCCGGGATCTTTTGCCTTGAATGCGGGTGCAATGGATTGAGCGGCGACGGCATGAAATGCCAGTACCTCTGTGAGTGAAATTGTGACCATGGAAAATAGCTTGATATGGAGTTTATTCATGACAGCCCTCTTATAAGAATAGATAGATATCGAGGTTAAACAGTTGATTCACAAGCTGGCTTGATTGAGCTTGGATGCCAAGTTATCAAGGCTGTAATGAACCATTACTGAATTAGAACGGAATGTACACCCCGGTGAGTTAATCCATTAACTGATTTCGTGTTCGCTGGTGACATAACATGCCCGACTCACATTATCGAGTTGCGGCATGTTTATAACAGGGTAATGAACTGAGAAGAGCGGCCGGCTATGCGAGTGTAGTGTGGCGTCGCCCATGATGATTATCTGTGGCCTTCCTGGCAGAGGAGCTGATAGTCCGATGTGTGGGACTATCAGCTCGATTCATCCCTGTGTGCGAGTAGATCAGGTTGTCGGGCCGCCTGCCTCCATGCCTGCGCCCATACCGCCAGCCGCCATTCCACCGGCGGCCATACCGCCAGCAGCCATACCTCCTGCATCAGCTCCGGCTGGTTTGGCCGGTTCATCGCCGCCTTTACCGCTTTCCAGAGAAGCAAACTTGGCCTCACCCAGACTGGTTCTTACGTGAGTCTTCAGATCAGCGAGCAGTTTGGCAGCGAGTGCAGGCTGCTTGGCGACAAGATTGGTGCTTTCAGTAGGATCATTGCTTACGTCATAAAGAAAGCTTTCTTTTGTATCCCAGTAGTAGATGAGCTTGTAATCATCCCTGCGGATTGCAGTCTGTGGGTGGGGTACTTCAACATCATGGTGCCAGATCATGTGATCAATCGGACGATCAACCTTGCCTTTGCCACCATTGAGAAGCACCGATTTCCAGCTGCCACCTTCGATACCCTTCGGGGGAGTGAATCCGGGGGCTGCAAAATCCAGAACGGTAGGGAACATGTCATAGGAAATAACAGGTACGTTGCTGTATGCCTTGGCAGTAATGCCGGGGCCGCTGACGATCAGCGGTACCCTCAGCCCACCTTCATCAACCAGCGCTTTTCCGCCTTTCAGAGCAGCGGTTTTCATGCCGTTATCAGACATGTAGATGACATAGGTGTTCTTGGTGATACCGAGCTGGTCCAGTTTCTTGAGCAGCACACCAATATTGGTATCGAGATCCTCGGTCATGGCTTCCTGAATTGCATTGGCGCCACTGTAATTTTTCAGTGTGGCTGCCAGTGCCTGGGGCTTGGCGTGAACTGCATAGTAGGAAAGCTGCAAATAGAAAGGGTGTCCTTCCTTTACCTGTTTTTCCATGTAGTCCTGAGCGCGACGGGTAATGCTGAATGTCTGCTTGGGATCATTCGCGTCAGTCGTGTCTCCATCTTCATTCATCGTGATGCCATCACTGGCATCGTAGCCCATGGATGCGGGCGTCTGTGGCCACTGCCATTTGCCAAAATGCGCAGCCCGATAAGCGGGGTTGGCGCGCTTGAGGGTATTGGCAATCGAATCAGTGACAGGTGCACTCCAGTTCACATGCCATTTATCGATTGCGTTCAGGCTGACCGTAGTACGTCCCATCTGGTATGCTGCGCGCGAACCCTCGCACTTGGGGTGAGCCGCGTAAGCTTGGGAAAAAATGATGCCCTGTGAAGCAATGCGTTCCAGATTGGGCATTTTATAGCTGGCGCTATGACTGAAATCCTTGCCGGGAATCATTTCGACAGGGGTGCCATCCAGTCCCTGGTCGTCAATAAAAATGAACAGGATGTTCGGGTTGGCGGGCGCAGTGGCCGCACCTGCCGCGTTCATTCCGGCCAACAAGATTAATAGAGCAAATTTTAGGTGTTTCATGGCTTACCCTCCCCTTGATCGTTAGTTAAGCGCTTCTCGGATTCTATCAATCCTTCTGAGGATTAGTTCATATCTTGATAATTATTCATGCTGGATGCAGCGCCGATGTTCAACATCACCCTGATCTTCTTTGAGAAATCGGATGCTTTTAGAGGTGTGCGCGACTGCCAACCTCTGTGTCAATGATGGTGCTGGACACGTATTAAATAGATGTGGTTCTCAATTTTCAGACAGTATTTCGATTATTATGTGCATCCAGTAAGAGTCACTTTCAAGGAATTTCTCATGTCGACAACTGCTGAGCGCGTACGTGGCATATTGAATCAGCATGCTAAGCTGTCAGCAGATGCAAGGAAATTAGAAGAAACAGCTGATCTGTATGCAGTTGGGCTGTCATCATTTTCTACTGTTCAGCTGATGTTGGCTCTTGAAGAGCACTTTGATGTGGAGCTCCCGGACAGGATGTTGAACCGGCGTTCCTTTGAAAGTATTGCCTCCATTTCCAATGTTATAGACGCCGTTATCGGCGATCGTGTCGCTGGTTGAATCCCATGAGCCAAGAGACTGGTTTAAGGCCATGCGAGATTGCCAGATCAATTTCTATTGAGGTTGCGGCAAAGTTTGCCGACGAAGTGGATAAGAGTGGTCGGTTTCCAGCGGAGGCAATTGGTGCCATCAAGGAAAACCGTCTGCTAAGTTTGCTTATTCCAGTTGAACTCGGCGGAGCGGGCGCTTCATTCGAAGTGGTAGCCGACATATGCTCAATACTCTCGCAAGCGTGTGCTTCTACCGCAATGATTTTCGCTATGCATCAGATCAAGGTATCGAGTCTGGTGTCGCATGGTCAGCAAAGCGTTTGGCACAGGCAATTCATGTCGCGCATTGCAGCAGAGCAGTTGCTGCTGGCGTCTGCCACAACTGAGGCTGGAATTGGTGGCGACTTGCGTAACAGCATATGCGCAATCAATATCTTCGGCGACAGACTCGAGCTGGAAAAAATGGCGACGGTTATTTCCTATGGAAAGTATGCTGACGCAATCCTGGTTACAGCGCGTCGCAATGCTGAGGCGGCAAGCTCCGATCAGGTGATGGTTGCGCTGACTAAAGAGCAGTACCGGCTGGAGGCGATCGGTGATTGGGATACCTTGGGTATGCGTGGTACTTGTAGCGAGGGATTCAAGCTGGTGAGCAATGCTCCGGTGCAGCAGGTTTTTCCAAAACCTTTTGCCGAGATTGCTGCTCAGTCAATGCTGGCAAGTTCCCACTTGTTGTGGGCCAGTGTCTGGTACGGCATTGCGGCAGATGCGGTCACGCGAGCTCAAACCTTCGTGCGTGCTGAGGCTCGCAAGCGACCCGGCTCACCCCCGCCAGGAGCACTGCGTCTGGCTGAGGCCATAAGCATGCTACAGATGGTTAAATCCAATATTGTTGCTGGTCTTGACCGATTTGCAGTGGCACAGAAGTCAGAAGATGAATTGATGTCGATGGGCTTTGCTGTGGCAATGAATAATCTGAAAGTAAATGTTTCGCAGACGGTTGTGCAGATAGTTAACCATTCGCTGCTTATCTGTGGAATTGCTGGTTACAAAAATAACACTCCATTCAGCCTTGGCCGACATTTGCGAGATGCACATTCGGCAGCCTTGATGATCAGCAATGATCGAATTCTTGGTAATACATCGAATCTGTTGCTTGTCCACAAGCACGAATCCGGATTATTGAGTTAATACATGACTACATCTCAAGCAGCATTCCTCAAGCAGTTACTGGAGCATGGCATCCTGATCGATATGGGTGTTGATGGTCTTTATGGGCGTAGTGGGGTATTCGAGGACGTTGTCGAACGATTCAGTATTCTTGTGGCGGGGTTTGGCCGGGATGACAAAGCTGAAGTTATCCGGTTCCCTCCTGGCATGAGCCGTGGTCAATTTGAATCCAGCGGATATATGAAAAGCTTTCCTCAACTTGCTGGCACTGTGCATAGCTTTTCGGGGAACGACCATCAGCATGCAGACCTGATTGCCAATATTGAGGCCGGCAAGGATTGGACAGATGGCCAGAAGGCGACAGATGTTGTGCTGACGCCTGCAGCATGCTATCCGCTTTACCCTGTCATAGCTAAGCGAGGGATTTTGCCTCAGCAAGGGGGGCTATTTGATCTTCATTCATATTGTTTCCGACATGAACCTTCCATCGATCCGGCACGGATGCAGATGTTCCGGATGCGTGAATACGTGCGAATCGGTACGCCGGAGCAAGTGCTGGACTTCAGGCAATCCTGGCTGGAAAGAGGTGAGCAGTTGATGCGGTCACTTGGGGTGCCGGTTGTACTGGATGTCGCTAATGATCCTTTTTTTGGCCGCGCGGGAAAGTTACTGTCCAATAATCAGCGTGACCAGAAGCTGAAATTCGAATTATTAATCCCGATTACAAGCGAAGAGAACCCTACCGCTTGTCTTAGTTTTAATTATCATCAGGATCATTTTGGAACCAAGTGGGGGCTGTGTACCTGTGCGGATACTGTGGCACATACGGCCTGTGTCGGATTCGGGATGGAGCGTGTTGCTCTTGCGCTGTTCAAGCATCATGGGCTGGATGTCACTACCTGGCCACGCCCGGTTCGTAAATTGCTTTGGGGTGATTGATCGATGCTGTCAGCAACTTGCCTGAAGGGGTTGAATCCTGCTGACTACCGGCCGCATGAGTTGCATGGCGCTGGGCGAGACTGGCCACAAACCAATTGTTATGTGGACCTATGGATTGAAGTGCTGCATTCCATGGGATATGCACCCGAGGCTGCTCTTGGGTTTACTTTGCTACAGGACTTTGAGGGCGATCAATTTACATTTTTCAAGTTCCCACCAGAAGATCTTGAGTTGCTATTTGGTCTTCGAGTGCAGGAACTGGCGATCTATGACAGTGTGGAAAAACATGCTCTTCAACAACTATCCCGGGGCAATCTTGTGCTTGCTGAGGTGGATGGGTTTTACTTGCCTGATACCAGCGGTACCTCTTATCGCGTTTCCCATGTCAAGACAACCATCGCGATAAACCATCTTGATCTTGAAAGCAGGTGCTTGCATTATTTTCACAATGCTGGGTACTACTCCTTGTCGAAGGATGACTACTCAGGAATTTTCAGATCGAACGGTGACGATGAGAGTGGGGCGCTCTTTCCATACGTTGAATTTGTAAAACAGGCTGCTGTTAAACCTGTAATGAACCTGAGTGTGGTGCTTGAGCTGTTTAGAAGGCACTTGGCAAACCGCCCAATATCAAATCCGGTAAGAAGTTACCAATTGGCCTTTCCTGAGCATATAGGCAGTCTTACTCAGCATTCCATGGAGTACTTTCATCTGTATACATTCAATCTGCTGAGGCAGTTGGGTGCAAACTTTGAGCTTCTTGGTAGTCACCTTGCGTGGCTTGAGCTGCACGGCGAGGCAGGGCTTGATAACGCGAAAGGCATCAGTAATGAATTGGCTGGCAGTGCCAAAACTCTGCAATTTCAGCTGGCACGGGCAGTTAACCATAAACGTTTTGAGAGCTTTGCGAAAGCGCTTGATCCTGCGGCTTTATTGTATGATCAGCTGATGGATGTCCTGGTTGGTCGTTATGGACCATGTTAGTAACCAGCTTTGTCAGGTATGCTGCTGTCCTTGCGTATTCACCCCAGTATTTTAATAAAAAATGAATGAAATGGCACTGAGCCGCATTTGTAAACCCGTTAATTGACCTATGGCCAAGGTTATTTCAGTTTCAGGCCGCGAACAGCTTTGCATTGAGCATGGTTGGCAAATGGCGGTTACCGAGGCTGGTTCGATCACATCACCTTCCGGACTCGGGAACGTCACTGATTGGGTAGAGGCGCTGGTGCCCGGTACCGTAGCTGAAACACTCAGGCGAGTTGCAAGATGGAATCCGGAATCGCCAGATGCCCTGGATCATATGGATTCTTGGTACCGGACTCGAATGCACGTCGCAGGGCCACGGACTTTACGTTTTGCCGGACTGGCTACCTATGCAGAAGTATGGTTGAACGGAATACTTCTGCTCACAACTGACAACATGTTTCTGTCCTACGAAGTTGATGTCGCTTTGTCTGGAAGTGACGAGTTATTTCTGTGTTTCAGATCTTTGAAGACCCTGATGGCAAAGCCATCAAAACGCGCGCGCTGGCGGCCTGCCATGATCGATACCCCTGGTCTGCGCAGCATTCGCACGACCTTGCTGGGGCATATGCCGGGCTGGTGTCCGCCGGTTCATCCTGTTGGGCCATGGCGTCCTGTAACTTGCTCTGAATCATCTTCATTCCGTATCCATCAGTGCCGTCTACGTGCTGACCTTACAGAAAATAATAAAGGTAAGTTACAAGCAAAGCTTGATGTGAGCGGCCTGCCTGCAGATTGTGAAGTGCTGTTGACCTGTGCAGGTGTCAGCAAGATGATGATTCGTGATGAAGCCAATCTCCTGTCTGCGGAGATGCTGCTGGATGGTATTCAGCCATGGTGGCCGCATACTCATGGGCAGCCACACCGTTATAGTGTAAGTCTCCAGATCGGGGATAAATTATTTGCGCTTGGCAAGGTTGGATTTCGGAGTATCGAAGTTGATCATGGTGTAGATGGTGCCGGCTTTTCACTGAAGATTAACAGTCAAAAGATATTCTGCCGTGGTGCTTGCTGGACTTCGGCTGATATTGTTGGCTTATCCGGAACTCGTGATGTCTACCTGCCGTGGCTGCAACTGATGCTTTCGGCAAACATGAACATGGTGAGAATTGGGGGCACCATGCTTTATGAAGCAGACGCGTTCTATGAACTTTGTGATGAACTGGGAGTGATGGTCTGGCAAGACTTCATGTTTGCCAATTTTGACTATCCGGCAGGTGATGCAGAGTTCAAAGCCAGCGTTCATCAGGAAGTCGCGCAGTTTCTGGATCGCACGCAGATTTCTCCCAGCATAGTAGTACTTTGTGGTGGTAGCGAAGTTTCGCAGCAGGCGGCGATGCTTGGACTGCCCAGTGAGGCATGGGGCAATCAGGTATTTGATGTATGGCTACCTGAGTTGTGCAGACAATTCAGGCCTGATGTACCGTATGTTCCGAATTCACCTTATGGTGGGGTGCTCCCATTTTCAGTGAATACCGGCGTGGCTCATTACTACGGAGTTGGCGCTTATCTTCGTCCACTTGAAGATGCGCGTAGAGCTGAGGTCAAATTTGCAGCGGAGTGTCTGGCATTCGCCAACGTACCTGAGGAATCAACACTGCAGAATGCTTTGCCAGTTCAGGCTGTCCATCACCCTGTCTGGAAACAGCGTGTGCCAAGAGACCGGAATGCAACATGGGATTTTGAAGACGTACGTGATCACTATCTGAAGTTGTTGTTCAATGTTGATCCGTCCATGTTGCGACGAACTGATATTGAGGGATATCTCGGCGCATCGAGAGTTGTCACTGGTGCAGTGATGGAGTCAGTATTCGCAGAGTGGAGGAGAGGCCGCTCACCGACAGGAGGTGGCCTGGTTTGGACATTCCAGGATCTCTGGCCGGGTGCGGGATGGGGCGTCGTTGATGCGTTGGGTGAGCCAAAATCCGCATGGTATGCGCTTCGTCGGGCATTTCGTCCGTTGCAAGTGGCTATGACAGATGAAGGCGTTAATGGGCTGGCCATTCATCTGATTAACGATACTGATCAGGTTTGCGCCGTAGTGCTTCGACTCGTTTGTATGCGTGATGCCACTGCCATTATTGATGTCAAGCGCGATTTCAATCTTGTCGCTCGTCAGAATATTGAGATTTATGCAACTGAGCTAATTGGCGCTTTCTTTGATATAAATTATGCGTATATGTTTGGACCTCGTGCCCATGATGTCACTATGGCGGTATTGACTGATGCGACAACCGGTGAGCAGCTTGCCGAAGCCTTTCATTTCTCAGGTGGTTACAATCTTACAAAGCGAAATATCGATTTACAGGTGACGGTTGAGAACAGGGAAGGCGAGTGGCTTCTGGGACTTGAATCAGATTGTCTGGCTCTCTTCGTGAGCATTCAGGATGAACATTTTCGTCCGGAAGACAACACGTTCCATCTGCTACCGGGCACCCCACGGTGGGTTAAATTGTTACCAAGGTCAGCGACGGATAAAAATCTGCCAAATGGAACACTGCAGCCGCTGAACAGTGATCGCTCTATCCATTATCAAGCTAAAGTGATGTAGTCGCGTTGTCTCTGCGCATTAACGCTAGGAAAGGTCTGAACAATTCCTGCTGACGGTTGATGTTGAGGAGATGGCATGGATTTCATCGTGCTCTGCCAGCAAGTGGCTGGCATTTTGGCATCTGTGCGCCGCGTTCCTTGCGGCTGTTG
>CAILZL010000034.1 GCA_903838705.1 uncultured Pseudomonadota bacterium | reverse complement strand
TGATTGCTACACCAGCATCCGCTTCACGCAGAAATCCGATGATCTGCTCTTCCGAATATCGCTTCTTCATGTCCGATCTCCTCATACATATTGGATCGGACTCTAATCACTAGTGCTACTCAATTTGGGGTAGACGTCGCGCATGGCGTAGTGAATGCCACCCGGTTAAATATGCAGAGCTGCGATTTGAGCTCCGTGATCTGAGCAGGGCTTTGCAACCGGGGCGTGAGGCCGATGTGCGTCGTCAGCGCATGGCAACGATATTGAGACACGCACCGGCAGCACTTCTCCAGGAAAGTCGCCTGCAGCTGGCGAAACTTGACCAGCAACGATCCCTCATCAGACATCAACTACGGGACACCCTCCACTCCCCCAGATGGAAGCGAAGTCTGGTGCTCATAGCGGAATCAATCAACAGCCCGGAACTATTTGCTATCCCGCATGCAACAGAGAACTGGAAATCCGAGTTTTTGGAATTTAATAAGCAACTGGGCAAACTACTGAAAGAATGCGCCAGAAAGAAATTCGCCACACATGATCTTCATGATTTACGAATCAAAATGAAAGGCATTCGTTACCATGGAGATGCGCTGATCGACATGCAAGGACTGGAACCGGCATCCGAGCTGAAACGCTTACACCGCTTGCAATCATTGCTGGGTGATATACATGACAACCAGCAACTTATGGAATGGTGCAGGCAGCAAGATATCAACCATACTCTAAGAAATTTTGTTTTATTGACTCTTAAGAAAACATCAAATGAACTGGTGGACCATTTTAATCTTATTCGCTCTCAATAATAATGCACGCAGTCTGCTTTACGATAACTTTCATAATCACAAACAAGCATTGATTACCTTATGTTTTTTTGGATGTAATCAAGAGCCGATTGAATATCAGCGCTTACTTCCTGTATATCGTAATGGTAACCGACTTGTCCAAGAAAGTTCCTGATACTGCCGTCCACGTCATTCTGACGAACTGCAATTTCGCGCATAGAGCGAATAGCCGCCTGCTTTTCTTCTAAGGACCCTAGTGTTAACGATTTTTCCAGAATAGGCATGGCTCTGTTTTTTGGTGCCAGGGCCAATGACTCAATTGCAGCCACTCGCTTCTTTGCGTCTGCGTTTTCAAGTGCATCGGCAAGCAACTGATCCAACGTAGCTGCGGATGGTGCGCTGACAGATGACTGAGAATCAGAGGAGTTGTCTTTGACAACAGTAATGTGCTGAAAAGAACTCCGCGTCGTGTTCTGAGCCAGTTCCGCACTCAAATCGGCTTTTGATGTTACCTGACCATTCGATAAATACGGATAAGCCAGATATCCTGATAACAGAAGGCAAGCCACGAGCAACATCAACATTATTGGCTTTTTAGAAATGGACATGCCGCCTCCTGTAAGGATTGATTAACAAGTTACAGTCTCAAAGAATTTTTACGGGCTACGCAACGATAAATACGGCTACGGATTCATCAACTTATAATTGCCATTATCCTCATCCATGACCAATAGGCCGCAATCGACCCAATTCCATAAATCAGTGGCGTGCGCAAACGGACTACGTTCGACCAGTTTCGAATAGAGCGCCATATCAACCAGACAGTGAGTACAGTCATTAACTGACCTATTTCCACGCCCAGATTAAAGGTCAGAAGGGCCGTCGGCAGATAATTCTGAGGCAAGCCGATTTCTTTAAGCGCACCTGCAAATCCCAACCCATGAACCAGACCGAACAAAAAGGCCAGCATGCCAGGCCAGCGCTTTGACAAGGTTTCACGCTTATTCAATGACTCCCCTGCCACAAGCACGATAGATAAAGCGATACTTGCTTCTACAGGTGGCGAGCGCAAGGTAAGCAAACCAAGCGCAGCACTTGCGAGCGTCAAACTATGCGCAGCAGTAAATGCGGTAATAGTCCAGAATAATTTGCGCTGAAAGCCTACTAAGAACAAGAGACCGAAAACAAACAGCAGATGGTCAAATCCAGTCAAAATATGCTCAATACCAAGCAATGTGTATGCTGAGGCAATCTCACTGATCGAGCGACGATCCTGTGCCGAGCCATACAATTGGACAGTAGATTGACTTTTAGTCAAGGTATAAACGCTTGATTGTCCATCAATCCAGTAGACTTTAACCAGTGCAGCAGAGTAGCTTTTACCTATACCGTCAATCGAAAACGCACCAGCCAGGCCCTTCTCACCACATCGCAACGCATAAGCCTCCGCCAGGCACTGACTCGGCCAGCGTGGCTTCAAGTCGGCTGTGCCTGCGCGTTTATCATTAGTGGCCGACCACTGCCAAAAAAACTCTCCATGTGCAGTCTCCCGCAACTCCATTTCCGCCATACTCATTTCATGAGCAACAGCACCTGAGGATTGCAGGGTCAATATGCTGAACAGAGTCAGCCAAATCATATTAATTGACTTGATCATTCTGAATGACCAGTAACATGTTCATACTTGACCGTATACTTCTTTGCGAGTGCACGTACTGCGGCGGTACGTTGCTGTGCCGCCATGTCATCCTTCCAGTCTTGAAGAACGACATTTCGCACTTCTTCAAAAACTGCTGGCTTTGCATCATGAATCGCATCAAGCTGAATAGCACGCCATCCATTGCGCGTTTGCATAGCCTGCCACTTACCGGCAGGCATATCAGCCAGCCCCTTGGCAAAGTCCTCTCCATAACTCTGCACAAGATTGGCCACAGGTCGCCCTTTAAACACACGCAGGCCTGCCTTAGCATCACCAGGCGCTCCAGCGTTTAATTCCTTGACGAAAGCACGCACATCAGCTTCCGCTACATCACCAGCGAGAGCCGCCTCCTGAAAATCATAGCGAGTAGGTTCATCATATTTGTCGCGATGCTTCTCAAACCATGCGTCAAGCTGCTTATCATCCACCGCCGGCAATTTTACGCTTGCATCAATCACACTCAGCGCCTTGAAGATCACACGCTCACGTATCGCATCATCTCCTTTGTCCACCTGCATGGCGAGCCCTTCTCGATAAAGGATCTCATTATCAAGCCAGACTCGATGTAACGCTTCAAGCTCTTTCTCATTGGGTTCCCTGCCTCGTGATTCCTGAAACAATTCTACTGCTTCAGTGTCTACACCACTGCCGATAATAATCGTGTGTGGGTCTTCTTGGCGGCCGATGAAATAGTGGTCCGCAGCGAAAAGCAGTCCACCAAGCAGCATAAAATGCAATAGTGGCTCAGAGACTATTCTTGATTTAAATAAAATTCTTTGGGTTTTAATCGGCAGTTGGTCATCTATATCTGGCATGGTCATTTCACACTAGTAATTGCAATTTAATGGAACATCCAGCTTTATTGAAATTATGTACGTTACCGTGCCAAAGCGTCACAAATATGACAAGCGCTCCCTTCTTTACACTGCACCAATAAAAAACCCCGCGTGAGGTCTCTCACGCGGAGTTAGTCAAAGCCGACATCCCTGATCGATTTTAAATATCAATTCGCTTCTTTTTCAATGATTCCTTTTATAACCTCCGTTTGTAGATAGATTCCCTTCTGATTGAAGCACATTGATTACTTTACACCAGCTACAACCGTACCACCTGACACTTCCACATAGATAGGATTGCTGTAGAACCACAAGTCGGACCATGCCGCGACGTCATAAGCCACCGCTTTCTGGCCAGCAATCGGGTTAGCAGCCCCAGACACTGGAGATGTTGCAGTAGGCAGATGTGCAGGACAACCATCATACTGCGTCGTACCAGTTGCAGTGCAAGGTATTCTCAGCATGGTTGTATCATTCTGATTGGTGTAGACGTCAGCTAATGGATTGCCATCGGCATCTGTTTCATATGGGACTGACTGTGGCAGATTTGTACCACGTAGGCGCACGTACTGCGAAGCAGACACGGCTGGAATGCGGTAAGTCATCTTCAGGAACTGCGTTCCATCCACTGGTGAACTAAAAGCAGTCCACTGTGACAGACCATTTCCATTAAAGGTTTTGATGACTGCTGCAGAGGTATTCTTAGCCGCAGCGGGCACCACTGATAATGTCTCAGTAGTCCCATCAGCATGTAACCAGTTGGTATTGCGAGGCCATTCGCCTGAATAGTCAGAAGAACCCGGGGTCTTGTAGCCAGTGACCAAACCTCTGATCATGTCGATATGATCAAGTACCGGCTGATTGATTGGCTGAGAAACACCGATTTGCGCCAGCGATGGATTATTGAAGGTGTAAGGTGAATAGTTAGTGCCCGCCGGGTCACGCACCACAATTGACACTACAATTTCAGCGCCCGGACGCACTTTGAGTTTTTCACCCATCGTAGCGCACCCTGCCACATCAATATCAGTGTTATTGGTGGCAGCAGACACAGCCAATCCCTCAACTGCAGCATTAGTACGCGCTGCCAATCCCGGATAAGAAGCGCAAGCAATAAATGCCATACGATCAATCAACTGACCACTGGATGTAAAATTATTTCCAGTGCGAAGCCCATCTACAATGGTTTGAGGCCGAAGCTTATCAGTGCCATTGCGAACCATTGTGTAATTGCGCTGATATTCGCCAGGGTAGAAGTCCTGTGTAGAGCGGCGATCGTCTGGGCCGAAACTACCACGGTTATGCCAGTCGGAGCTGGCAAAGAACCAGTAATTACGTCCTTCACCCAGCAAGGCGTCCCACACGCCCCCTACCACAGCACCATAAACACCGGTACCACCATAGGTAGTGCCACCAACAGAATCTACAAGTATTCCTCCAATGCTATTACGTTTCACTTGATACTCACCACGGTTAGCGGACGCACCATGACCCGGTTGAGTTTCAAAACCGAAGGCCACAGTAGGCGCTGCGTTGTTGAAATTACGCAGATGCTCAATGTTAAAGCCATTATTACCATCTGGGTTAAAGGGCCCTGCACGCTCCAGGTGAGTAGGCAGGTAATAACTCTGGTTAGATGCATAAGCAGCCATCCACTTTACAGCCTCAAGTGTCTTGTTATGTCCCTTAGTACCCACACCAGTCGAACCTGTTGGCACTAACTTCATGGCAGTCCCATTCCAGCTTGGATCTGCGGCATTCAGGCTGCCTGGCACAGAGCAATCCCACTGATTAAGGACACTGCCCCTGCTTGTGTCTGTGTCAGCGCGATCAAAACAATATTCCCATTTGGCGAGCATGGTGCCATCGCCCAGCGCGGTGTAACCGGCACTGCTTGGCAAGGTATAAGTATCCAATGCAGCGGGAATCTGACCTGTAATTACTGACATGGAAGCATGCTCGTGTCCTGCAACGACGGATTCCACGCCTAGAAACAGTGGTTTGTTGTTATAAGCATTGAGATATTCAATTAATGGGTATTGAATTTCTTGAATTGACTGCCAGCGCCACATGTTTTTGCTAGGCGATGTGCCACTTGAAAGACCTTTTGGCGTAACCCCGGATTGCTCCCATGTAGTGTAAGGACCACCTGAACCCATCGCAGCAATACTGCCTGTTGTGCCATTGCTACCAGAGAACTGCGTGAATGGATAGTTGACGGCGTCATAAGGGTAGGCAGGCGTGCTGAGGGTCGCATCCTCAACCAGCGTGCAATTGCGGTTTCCATTACCACCATGGCCCGCCTGAACAAACCAATCCAGACCCCAAGGGGTATCAGTCTTATCAGTCGCTTTTTTGACCAGCTTCTGCATCGAGATTGACCCGTCAGAGCAGGTTGTGTGGTTATGAACATCACCTGCCACATATTTACCAGGGGTCTTTGCCGCACTGGCTACACTGGGCACCATCACTATCGTACCAGTACCAATGGCAGCTGCGACTGCCAAGGCTATCTTGGATTTCGTTAACTTCATGGTCATCTTAATTAGCTCCAAATAATTCAGTTAAATACTCTGAACCTACTAATGTGAGTGTTTTTTAAAACTCAAGCAGCCTTCTTACGGCGTGCGAACACACCCAGAGAACCGAAACCAGAGAGCAGCAACCAAGCTGCCGTCGGCACCGGCACAGCTGAAACAGAAACATTGTCGAAACCTGCAAGGTTTGCGGCATTGCCAAACTGGATTGAGTGAGCGAGGCTTGTCAGCTCGGTAGATGCGCTACCCCAGTGGCAGAATGCAGAATCACTGCAGCCTTGAGTAGCATTAGCAAGCAAGTTGAAAGTGTAGAGAGCAGTACCCGTTCCATTCAGACCGTCATACACTGTGACCGTGGTATCTGTGCTAGCTGAGTAAAAAAAGGAAGTCAGTCCTGTAAACCCGCCAACTGAGTTCATCACTGCATCTGCATCCACTGGCGCCAAGATCGTACCGGGCGTAGGCGCATTCGTGAAATACTCGCCGTTCGTGCCTGTTCCCAGTCCATCGTTGGACAAAGCCAAGGCACCACCGCTGAAAGAAATACCGTAATTATTGCTGCCAGATACACCGGCACCATCGGTACCGCCATTGTAGTACCCGTCAATTGTGCTAAAACTGGTTGCACCTTCGAAATCCATGGTAATTGGCGCAGCAAATGCCGATGCTGTTGACAACACCCCGGCTGCAATCAAACCCAATAGTTTGTAATTCATAACCTGACACCTCTAATTGAAATGAGTAATCAATCCTGCAACTAACCCGCTCAAGCTCCCGGACTTTCTTGAACATCACAAAGATAACGGGTCAAGGATTTCTCAAAGGTGACCTTATGGTTAAAGATTACTAGCAGCCGCTTCTGTTTTTTCCATAAGGTAGGACACTGATTTTCCGTGTCATGCACAGTGATCACACTTGTGCATTATGGCTGTCATATAAGCCTGCCATCATTGTGAGCCATGCAAGAACTATTCGGCCTTTTCCCGATCCCCGTCATGCGAGTTCGGTCTGTTCTGGGTGTGCCCCTGGTCAACTCCCTGATCAATTACTTTTCTACAATCACGGTGCATCAGAACAATACGTCCCCCAGCCTCACACATACCGAACTGCTTGAACCCAGTCAGAGCCCACTATTTAAGGAAGCCGCTGCACTCATCACCCCCCAAATTGTTGCCTTCGGCAATGAGCTGTTTGGTGAACGGATCGGGTGGTCGATCAAAGAAATGTGGGTCAACTTTCTGGATCACGGCGGACATCAGGCCATGCACAACCATGCCAACAGCTTTATTTCAGGGGTGGTTTACCTGACTCCAACAGACCCCAGCTCCCAGACTGTCTTCATGAAGTCACCGGGAGGCCACGATTACACATTCAAGAATGACCATAAGGGCACTGTCCCGAACCAGTACAACGCAGACAAGTGGATCAGCCCCGCTCCTGCGCCGGGTGACATGATATTGTTCCCCAGCTATCTGATGCATGCCGTACCACCTAACCAGGGCGAGCGCAGAATCAGCATGGCATTTAATGCAATTCCAGTACGATTAAACTCGTGGGGATATTTAATAGGGTTCAGTGGTTAAGCACTGAAACGACAAAGATGCTGCCGGGTAAGCTTGCAAGCTGGCAAAGGGCACTTATCAATGCCCTCATGATATTTTCCGGATTCGCCGGTTTGGGCTACCAATCTGTCTGGACACAACAGAGTTCGTTATGGCTCGGACAGGAAACCTCTGCGATTCTTGCCGTCATTACGGCTTTTTTTGGTGGCCTCACTGCTGGTTCACTGATATTCAGCAAAAGGATTGCAAATAGCAAAAACCCAATATATTGGTATATCACCAGTGAATTAGTCATCGCCTCCTGGAGCCTGTGCATCGCTTTGGGTCTGCACCCCTTTCATCAATTTTTACTCGACTTGACTGGCACAATCCCATCTGTCTACTGGCAATGGACGGTTGCCTTCGTTGGCTCATTTTTGATTTTCTTTCCTGCAACCATCGCAATGGGCGCAACGCTACCGGCGATGGAAATGATAGTCCATGAATCAAATACCAGCCCCCGCTCCATTTCAGTACTGTATGCCTACAACACATTGGGTGCAGTACTTGGCGTTTTGTCCATCACTTTTTTTCTAATACCGCACCTGGGATTAACCCATACATCACTCATTTGTATAGCTATAAACTATTGCTGCGCACTATTAGCATTTGTTTGTTTTAGAAAACATACACTAAAAGTCATTCCAGTTGAGAGTAAATGCACAGAGGACAGGAATACTAAAATCGAATTGATAGTATATTTGGCCCTGACTGGCTTTCTTGGAATAGGCTATGAAGTACTAACAATTCATGTGCTCAGTCAGATCACCGAGAATACTGTATTTACATTTTCACTGATTCTAGCTGTCTATCTGACAGGAACAACTGCAGGAGCGGCCCTCAAAAAGACATTGCCATCATACTCAGCAAGCTTAGGCATTGGCCTTTACTTTTCTCTGCTTTCTCTAGCATGCCTTACCGGCATCATGGGTCTGTGGTTTGCAATTGACATCAAGCAATTTTGTCAGAGTTGGTTCGGCTCATCCATGCCATCTGCATTGATGACTGAATCAATCCTTGCCTGCTTCGCGCTATTACCAGCCACCATGATCATGGGCATTGTATTCAGTCAGTTGTGTGACTGCGCAAGAAATTCCAGCTTGGGTTATGGAGCATCCATTGGATCTAACATGCTCGGGGCTACCATAGCACCTATTTTTTTCGGAGTTATTTGCATCCCGACTCTAGGATCCAAGTATTCGTTACTGATTGTTGCGACAGGATATGTGCTACTTGCCGCCAAAAGGATTGCAACCAGACCCATCTTTTGGTGCGCCTGCCTATGCATTTTATTTATTGCCTATAAAGCACCCGACCTTACATTCATAGACATGCCTGAAAATGGGAGAATAGTAAGCTTTAGAGAGGGGACAGCAGGATCTGTCTCTGTAGTTGAAGACGCCGATAAAGTGGCTGTACTAAGAATCAATAATCGTCAGCAGGAGGGTAGCAGTGCCACACTGAGAGTCGACTCAAGACAAGCTATCCTGCCAATTATGTTCCATGGAAATCCAGAACATGTACTGTTCCTTGGACTGGGTACGGGAGTCACTTCCACCACCGCATCCCTTCTACCTGGTTCAGCAGTAGAGGTGGCCGAACTCTTACCGGAGGTAGCGTCTGCATCTACTCATTTTACAAAGCCACTCATGACACCTAACTCCATCCCCCCCAGGATTATTATTTCTGATGCTCGCCGCTTTGTACGGACCACTAAAAGCAAGTATGACCTCATCATTTCAGACAATTTCCATCCAGCTCGCAGCGGCTCTGGTTCACTGTATACAGTTGAACATTTTGAATACATCCGAGATCGGCTGGATCCCCAAGGTATTTTCTGTCAATGGTTGCCACTGCATCAGTTAGACCTTGACACGCTGAAGGTTATCATCAGGAGCTTTGTTACAGTCTACCCTCATGCTTGGGCTATTCTGGCCAGCAACAGCCTTCGGACTCCTGTTATAGGACTAGTCGCCAGCGCGAGTAATGAAAAGCTTGATGTAAAAGCGATCAGTCGCAACATCCAGAGAATTAAACTACCTGAAATAATCAGTGATATCGGTCTTGATGATGAATACGCTGTGCTGGGCAGCATTATCGCCGGCCCCACCTCACTCATCAGATTTTCACAATCCGCACAATTGAATACAGACGATCAACTGGTTGTAACCTATACTGCACCCAGAATTACGTATTCACCTGACTCATCTCCTGGTCACAGGCTTATTGAACTGACTAAGGAACTGACAGCAAATCCTGATGAGATTCTGAATAAAGAAACAGATGATTTAACTACTACAAAGCTCAATAATTACTGGACCGCTCGCAACAAATTCATTCAATCTGGAGAAAACGTCATCCCGACAAATGACGCCAGGAAAATGCTGGCGCAAGTAAAAAACAACCTGCTATCAATTATTGCCATCAGTCCTGATTTTCGTCCTGCATATGATCCGCTAATATCCATGGCTAAAAGCCTGGCTGAGACAGAGCGGGATGAAGCCATCAGTCTTCTCAACAAAATGATAGAGCTCCAGCCAAACCGTCCAGAAGCACTGGAGGCCATATCCGAAATCAGAGTATATCAGCATTAGACACGAGTCAAACCATAGTCAAAGGCTAATCTGATACTAGGAAATTACACGACAACAGATCGAGTCTGTCGCATTCAGAATCAGAGCAATCTAATCACTCATGAAAGTGGCGTGATCCGCCCAATGTAAACCAGTTCCTTTTTCAACCTGATTCTGTCCAGTGACTCAATTGGCAGGCTGACAAATAGTTTGATACGACTTTCCAATTCCAGCAGCGCTTTTCTGAAAGCAAATATTCTGGCTCGCTCCGTGCCTTCCTGAGCTGCCGGATCATCAACCCCCCAATGTGCCGTTACAGGCTGGCCCGGCCAGACTGGACAAGTCTCTCCCGCAGCTTTTGCACACACCGTAAAAATAAAGTCCATTTGTGGTGCACCTTCAGCAACAAACTCATCCCAGCTTTTGCTGCGTAATCCATCAACAGAAAAATCCATCATCTCCAGAATTGCCATCGTCCTTGGATGAACTCTTCCATTCGGCCGACTGCCCGCACTGAAGGCATTGAATTTGTCTTTGCCCCAATGCCTTAGTAAGGCCTCGGCCATGATGCTTCGAGCTGAGTTACCTGTGCACAGGAACAAGACATTATAAGGTTTACGCACCATAGCCATCTTCTCTCCCGGGATTCCAGTCTCAGCAAGCTCACTTTGCCGAAACCATCTCTGGATTACCAGAAATTTGAGAGCTGAGTTGAAATGTATTCATTCGTCATTCACTCATCACACGATCAGTTCATTCGCTAGCAACATTAAATCCCTACCCTGAGTACCGGTTGCATTGTGACGCGGTTGCTTGACTTGATTCTCATCTTAGGATCAGTCGACTTCCCCGCACGTCCACCAGACTGCCCACTCCCTCGCACTACTCCGGTTATCCATTAACCAGCCATGCATTCACCTTTATCTCACCTCAAATGAACTGAATCCAGACCTATGAAAAAGAAACTACTGACGATCATGATCGCGACTGCCATCGCACAGATGTCAAGCGCACAAGCAACCCCTACCCTCCTTGCCATTGGCAGTCTTTCCGGGACGAGTGACCTGTCCGGACTGACCGGTCCTGCAAATGCGCTGGAAAGCGGTGCATCTGGAGACATTCTGGGTGGGCTGGGTTCCGGCCTTGCATGGGCAGGCGGCAATACCTTCCTTGCCTTACCTGACCGCGGCCCCAACGCAACCGCTTATACCGGAGGCAGCGTTGTTGACAACACACAGTCCTATATCAGCCGCTTTCAGACGCTGACTCTTAATCTGACAGCCTCCGGTTCAGCAACCGGCCTGCCTTTCAATCTGAGCCCCACACTCACCAGCACCACACTGCTGTACAGCCCCACCGCATTGACTTATGGCACTACAGCAGGATTGCCAAGCGCGATCCCGAACGTAAACACCAGCAGCAAGTTTTTCTTTACTGGCCGCTCTGATGGATTCGGTTCTGGCAACTCACTGAATGCAAATGATGCCCGCCTTGATCCAGAAAGCCTGCGCGTCTCAGCTGATGGCAAAAGCATTTTCATGAGTGACGAGTACGGTCCCTATGTTTATCAGTTCGACCGCACAACAGGTGAACG
Source organism: uncultured Pseudomonadota bacterium (assembly GCA_903838705.1). GTDB lineage: Bacteria > Pseudomonadota > Gammaproteobacteria > Steroidobacterales > Steroidobacteraceae > CAILZL01. The sequence goes on along the minus strand of CAILZL010000034.1, from coordinate 87,000 downwards.
CATCAGAACCTTCAACTTACCAAGTAATCTGGCGATCTCCAACCTGAGTCCACTTGGTGCCACGGAGATCAGCGGCAATACCTCTGGCAGAGTTGCTAATAAGGGGATGGAAGGTCTCGCAATCTCCCCGGATGGCACCAAACTGATTGGTCTGATGCAAAGCCCGCTGATACAGGATGGTGGGGACGGCGGCCGTATGAACCGGATTGTCACGATTGATATTGCCACCGGCGCCACTCACGAATACGCCTACGACAATCATCAAAGTGACACCAACAAGAACTACAACAGCAGTGAGATTGTCGCCGTCAATGACCACGAATTCATGATTCTGGAGCGTGACGGAAAGGGCCTCGGCGATGGTTCGAGTGCTGTCGTCAAACGCATATACAAGGTTGATCTGACCAATGCAGTGGACGTCGCCAACCTGTCTGGCGAAGCGGCACTACTTGCCAATGCCGTACCCAGCACACTGGTCATGGACATCAAGTCGATACTCAATGCCAATGGCATCACTGACACCAATATCCCAGCCAAACTGGAAGGTCTTTCCTTTGGTCAAGACGTCGTCGTGGGTGGCCAGACTTTACATACCCTTTACATGGCCAATGACAATGACTTCGTCCCAGGCACAGCGGGTCCGAATAGCTTCTATGTATTTGGCTTAACAGATGGCGACCTGCCCAACTATGTAAGTCAGAGCATCGCACCTCCGCCAGTACCACTGCCTGCCACCCTGCCCTTGCTGAGTTCAGCACTTGTGGGTTTCGGCGCACTGCGCAGCCGTCGGGCTAAAAAGTCACAGGCTCTTTAATAGTTTCAATTCAACCCTCAACTATTTTCACAGGAAACTAAATCATGAACAGTAAACATTTTAGAAGTGCATTTGTCGGTAGCAGCATACTGCTGGGCGCCTTAATCAGTCACTCAGCTTCAGCCGCCATGCTGATCACCGAAGTCGACCCCTCCGGCAGTTCAGCTGCGTATGCAGCGGACTGGTTTGAATTGACAAATACTGGAGATACCGCTGTCGACATCACCGGCTGGAAGATGGATGACAACTCTAGCGCTTTCGCTAACGCAGTTGCGCTGCGCGGCGTGACCAGCATTGCCGCAGGCCAGTCAGTCATCTTCATCGAGGGCAACTCAACTGGAACGACTGATACATCACTCCAATCAGCATTCAAGACTGCCTGGTGGGGCAGCTCGGTTCCTAATGGACTGGTCTTCGGTGGCTATGGCGGCTCAGGCGTTGGGCTATCTTCGACAACCGATGCAGTCAACATTTTTGACAGCTCCGGGACGCTGATTGCCAACGTCAGTTTTGGCGCGGCAACAGCCAGCAAAACCTTCGACAACACTGCGGGCTTGAATAACACAACCATCAGCACCTTGAGCGCAGCAGGCGTTAATGGTGCCTTCGCATCATTCAATGCTGCTGAGTTGGGCTCACCTGGTGTATATGCGCCACCTGCAGTGCCCGTACCCGCCTCGGTATGGATGTTGTTCAGTGGACTTGGACTGCTCGGTGCGAATGCACGCCGCAAAAGCACTCAGGCCTAACTGGTCTCTGCAATCGAATATGGCGGGTCATGGATTACCCGCCATTTGCCAGTACTTATATATAAACGACTGGTTCAGTCATGGATTTACTTTGGCAAGCTCATTAAGAGCATTTTGAGCTGCGACTACGACGCTCGGATTGGCATCATTTAACGCGGGTCTCAATAGATTACTGATGACACCATTTGTATCGCCATGCAATTTAAATTGTGTCGACAAAGAATTTACTGCCTGAATCCTATTGGCAACCACAGGGTCCTGTGAGATAGCTGACTGCAAGGCTTTCGTCGATTCAGGCGTCAACATACGTATACCAAGATCTGCAATGGCACTGCGACGCCTCGCATCACTTGGATTATCAGTAGCCCGCAAACTCAACGCAGCCACGGCCCTTCGTTCCGCATCTGAGGAATCAGCTATCGAGTTATTAGCTGCGGCAGGTGGCTTGGAAACGCCATTGAGTTGATCAATCAAATTCTGAGCTGTATTTGACACTGCCGGGTCTGAATCCTGCAATGCAGGCGTCAGTGCGTTGATAAAAGAACCCATCTGACTGGCATTCTCTTTTGCTAATCTAGCAAGCGCATTAAGAGCCTGAATCCGGTTGGCAGCGACCGCATCATGAGCAAGCACAACCTGAAGAGCAGCAAGCGTTTCCGGCGTAAATGCCTGTGTACCCAGTTTGGCGATAGCACTTCTACGCCTGGCACTATCAGATTCACCTTCTGCCTGCTGGATCAGCATCATGAGTTTATTTTTATCGCCCTCAGCCTGGATAGTTTCTTCCGCTGAAACGAGGTCAGGGTTCTGATTGTTATTGGCGGACCCGGACAGAGCCTCACCACCATGCCCCGCAGCCAAAGCAGACTCTCCGGACATCTGGTTGCTGCCCGTATTGAATTGTCCTGTATTGCCCGATCGGTTACCGCCTGACCCGGTTATTTTGTAATAAGTTACAAATCCTGCATACGCCACAACGATAGCCATAGCGATTCTAATAGATGGATTCTGTATCAGTGTCTGGCCCTTACTTAGCACTTTCACATTCTGTACCTTGCTTATTGCTGACGCTTCAGACAATCCAGATCATCCTGCTTACAGTTATCCTCGCCCAGACCGACGACAAATACCTCAAGCCAGGATAAGGCAGACTGAGCCAAGGATGCTGTTTGCTCAGGCTTTGTCTCATGCTCCTCTTCAGCCGCAGCCCCCGAAGTTTTCGACGCGCCACTTGCAACTGCTGATACACCGGATAATGAAGCCGCCAGCCCACTGGTGGACGCCGGAACGCCGCTGGCACTGCCACCTACCTGTATGTTTTCCACACCTATAACCTGTTTAGCGGCGATATTGATATTACCTGCAGCACCAATACCGGCGTCGCCTGCATTGACGTACCCAGCCGGAGCAATCAGGTCAACATTGCCAGGATTCACATTTGGATTGGTCTGTATTGTTCTAATACCACTTCCCGCCACCGCACCAGAGAAATCCAAGGTCACCTCACCCTTGTTGTTAACCAGCACTGACGGGGGTGGAGCAGACAATGATGTTTTCGCGCCCTTTCCTGCATCGATATTGCCAAGTGTTGACCAGATTGAAATATCGCCACCCAAAAGAGTGAATATTCGGGAACTGTTCACCAGAACATCTTTATCTGCAAAGATATCAATGCTGCCGGTTTTCTGAGAAACGATACCGAGCTCTGATGGAGTCTTTGTGATGCCGTCTGGCGCGATAGCCAGACCAACATTAATACCACCACCGGGAACCAGCAGATTGATGTCACCACCCGCCAGGGTATAGATGCGGCTGTAAATCATATTGAGTTCACCCTGATGAGGATTTTCATTCGACCTGCTGCCTGGCATCAGCGCATCTATCGCTGCATAAGCTCGCTGATAGCCCAACTTTGAATCCGAATTGGCCTCACGACCTGACTCAACAAGCTCAGTGAAAAACTCTTTCAATACGAAAGCTCGTTGCTCGGCATCTGAGAGACCTTGAAATGCGGATTTGGCTTGTTCAGCTGTTAGACCAGAATCGCCTGTTTTATTTTGGACAAATGCAATCAAGCCTGCCGACCCAGCCGTCGAAGACATGACGATGCCGTTAACAAATGCATTCAGATCCAGCCCGGGATTAGCTCCGGCTACTACAGTCAGATCAGCACCAGCACTGTTCAGAATATTCGCATTTCTCAAATTACCCGTTGTGTCGATGCCCTGTGAAACACCCAGGTCGATGTTTCGTCCTGCTATTACGCTGACCAGACCCGGCCCACCGACGGAGACGGCAGGACCTGCTGAGGTATAAACCAGATCACGACCGGTCACAATATTTGTCTGGTCATCTGCATGCAGGTTCTGAGCAGTGATGAAAACATCAGTCATATCCTGCCCTGTATGAAGTTGCAGTGATTTAGGCACTGACAAGATAACATCAGACATATCCTGACCAGCCGCTACGCTAACAGTTGAGCCATCACTGATATGTCGACCAGTACTGGCAGACTTGCCTACGCCTGTATTTGCAACATCGATAGAGAACCCACGATTCGGCAATACAAATCCTGGGACCAGTGAATCATCTACATCGGACATTGTCAGATTTAGCTTGCTAATATCACCCTTGGCAAACAACTCAAGCTGACCTGAATCAGCAGGAGCCATGACAAAAGGATCACCGTTACCAACAATACTGCCGCTACTAGCCTGAACTTTAAGACTTGCAGGAAGGAACGAGAATGCATCACCCGAACTTGCAGTATCGTTCGCGTTAGTACCGAGCAGTACGCGAGTGGAGTCAGTCGGGCCAAGATCAAGCTCAACATCACCGCCACTTGTATTGATGTCAAGTAATGAGCCTGCTCCATAGCTACTCAAATAGGATCTGATGATGCTGGTGGTCAAGCGTGTCGCTTGATACATAAGGGTTGGGTTGACAATGCCAGACAGGGAAACACCCGACCTCGCATTAACACTCACATTTGCATCACCCATAAGCAGCATTGGCCCAGAAGTTTGTCCATAGCCACCCCACTCTCCTGCTGCAACTTCGCGACCCGCAGTGATATCAGCGTTGCCACGTGCGGCGTAGAATAGACCACTGTTGATATCACGATTCGCAGAAAGCTCTAAAGCTCCACCACCGTAGTAAGTAATATTCTTCCTGTCAGCAGATTCCTTGGCGCTATCCGCAGCAGCTACGCTTAACTGGTTGATATCCCTTCCCGCATTGACGGTCAGATCTCCACCACCCAAAGTACCCATATTCCAGTTGAAATTTCGAATATCACTCCCCCAAGCAGTCAGGGTGACAGTACTGCCATTCACACTTCCCTGTCGTGACTGCCACTGAGTTACCGGCTGTTGCATAGCAAAGCCATTCACATCCCGTCCCGCACTGACTGATAGGTCACCGCCTTTCGACAAGAAGCTCATGGTGGCGCCAGAGGTGCCTGACAATTTGGTGATTGCATTAATACCACCTGTATAAGCACCGGAGTTGATCCCAGCAAATACCACATCACGTGCTGCAACCAGATTCAAATTACCGGTACCAGTTCGTAATACCGCACCTGCTGCTATCTTCAGGTCAGCTGGTGAACCCACATCCACTGCTAGGGGATCAGCACTTTGCAAGTCACTGCCCGCCACAAAGCTCATGGAAGCAGAAGGAACATCACTCGCGGCTACGATTCTGGATGCACCGGTACCCGTTGTAACAAAGCCATCAGAGACGGTGCCATTGATATTCAATGAGCCAGCAGCGCGCACTGCAAACACAGCCGGCGCGCCATTGAATTTCCATGATGATAAATCCAGGGCATTAAGATCAAGATCACCTTTACTCTGTAACTCAATACCGGGCGAGAGTGAATAAACTTTCGTGCCACTGGCATTAAGCCGGTTAGTGATGGTGCCACTTGCGTTGCTGATAAAGCTGGTAGCGGCCGACTTGATGTTATTCAATTCTGTGGTCGTTGGTGCGCTGGAGAATGTATACGGCGTAAGGCTCGCTTCCAGAGTCACAGCACCTGCCTTGCCCAAGTCTGCATTGAGTTGATTAATAGCTATATCATTGCCGTTCACCACAGGCGCTTTAAGCAACAAACTTCCTGATTGGACACCTTCGGCGGTTATGACGCTACCCTGCTGGAGATCAATGCTGCCACCGCTGACGCCAATTTCAATCGAACCACCCTTTTGACTGTTCGCATCACCGTCAGCATGAAGCGCTCCTGTGCCGGTCAATGTTACGCCTTGGTTCGAATATATACGGATGGAACCACCACCCTTATTTGCTTCTGTACTTATATTTCCCGCGACTGTGATTTGACCCGAGTCAGTCACTAGTGAAATGTCGTGAGCCTTGATCGAAGCCCCGGATGCAAGATCAAGATTCCCTTCAGAAACGTGTAAATTCTGCTGCTGAGTAAACCCCGCCGTTTGCAAGCGATTCGTTAAATCTGCAAAGTTACTGATGGAGCCTGCACGCAGAACGAGACTTGCGCCCTGTGCGTTATCCACTGTACTGCCTACTATGCTTGCTTGAAGATTCGCTTGCGAACCCGCATTTGCTACCAATGACCCTGCATTGGCATGACCACTGCCTGACATCGAAAGCTGTGTGCTTGCATTAGTGCTAAGTGCGTTTCCTGCCGATAGATTAATGACACCGCCATTAGAATCTGCACCGACCCCATCAACCAACACTCGACGACCCGAAACATCGATCACAGCCGGAGCACCAAGAGTCAATGTCTGGCTGGCATTCAGGCTGACTACTGCAGAGGGCGCAACTATATTTGCATTGTCGGTGATGTTTACACCACTGACACTCAAGCCGCCACCCAACTCAGTAGATGGCAACAGAACTTCCACAGAACTTTGTGACTTAGAAAGCAATACATCGCCAGAAGCTGCCAGCACGCCATTTGACTTCGAAAGTGCACTGATACGCGCAGCTGCAACATTCAGTGCCCCGTTAACAATCAACGCCCCTTCATCTGCAACTGCCACCTGACCACTGGCAGACACATTAGCCTCTGCGAAACCTTTGATACTCATGGCCGATTGACCGATCTGAATATTGTTACCCAGCAGATTCAAACTGCCCGCTCCTGCATCATTAACGGGTACCCCCCCTGCAGTTGCACCACCTTCCAGTGACAATGAGTTCGCATGAAATGTAACTGATTGGCCAGCATTGTTTTGGAGTGCCGATCCTTTCAGCGTAATGCTCTCAATGGGAGAATCAACGCCACCTAGTTCTATATTCTTATCGAATTCGATACCCTGATTACTGATTATGCTGATGGACTTCGCATTCTGCATTGCCGCAAGCACACCCTCATTGACTGTAATCTGTGAATTACGGCTGTTATCAGCAAAGACAACTTTGTCCGAAGCGAGAGACCATTCAGCACCTTTACCTCCCAAGGCACCATCCAGCTGAGCGCCGCCCGGTGCGTTGATGTTAATCGCACCCTGGGTCGTCAAACTGCTGCTAGCCATAATGTTGACTGAGCCCTCTGTTGAAGCAGTAGTTCCATTTCTTTGCAGAGTTTTCGGCGACAGATCTGATACCGACATGTAGGCAGCTGACTGAGCACCAGCACCCGTAAGATTGACCGTTCTGGCTGCATGCAAGTCCACAGCCGCACCACTTACTGCAGAGCCTGTCTGAATGCTTGCAGAATTGCTAATTGAAACATTCTGTCTAGCAACCAGAGCCACTTCATCAGCAGCTATATGAGCAGCATCGGTAACACTGACCTGATTTGCAGTGACTTCAAGGTTTTCACCATCGGCAGAACGTATACCGCCGAGCAACAAGCTACCCGGATGCCAGCTATTCAGCACTGAAGCGTCAATTACAACCTGACCAGATGAAGGAAGCTCAGCACCCGATACTACCTTCAGATTGTCCGCAGCCACATCGATGGAAGCATTACGACCTCCAGCAGCACCAGCCGATACGACACTGCCATTTGCAAAAAGCTGAGTGCCTGAAATAATGCTCATTTGGCCGGCATCAAGAGTGTTTCTGATGCTGTCTGAAAAAAAGCCGGACGCAAAATGGTCACTGTACTCAGCCAGTTGCCTGCCCCAACTTCCGGGATAAATGGCAAAACCACTGTAACTGGTGCCAAGCAACCCAGTATTTGCAAATGAATAATAGCCAGCGGTGACCGGTGTCCCATCCGATAAGGTCACTGTACTACCCGGTACCAGATTACTGTAACCCGGCACCTGGCTGATCAAGTAGGCACCGGGCAGCAATGCGTATCGCGGCGGCAGTAGCGCATAGAATCCTGCTGGCAGCCCCGCAATGCCGCTCAGGTAAACCGAGTCACCGGGCTTGAGAGTAAAACCGTTCAGGAGTTCAGCATCGTGAGGTGAGATACCTGAGTTGCCCAGCGCAGGCACAATCGCAAACAAGTTCGAAGCAGTATTGGCCAGCGCATCCTTTGTGCCGCCCGCTCCCGGCACCCACTCATAGGCATACAGATCTCCGCCGCCCGACACGTCCACTTTGGCGCCAGACAATATTGTGATCTTGTCACTATTCAAAGTAACTTGACGTGCCGGAACCGTGTCAACACTAACCGGAGTACCCGTCCCCGCATATATCCACTTTGAACCATTTTGTTGAGTAGATCCATACGGGATCAGGCTGCCTGACCCACTGACTGATGTCAGACTGCCGGCACCCAAGATCAAAGAATCAGAGGCATTAAGATTAATAGTGCCAAATGGAGCAAGTACGGTTCCGTTCTGATTGATATTTGCAGCATTGATTGTCAGTGAACTACCTGCAGAGAGCGGGATTCCGCCGGATCCATTACCTTGCTGTACATCAACCGCATGGTTCGAATCATTTATAGAAAACCCTGTTGCGGTGGCGGCATAAAGACGCGAAGCAGACAATGTAAGGTCGGAATCCATTGTCAGACTTCCGGTCAGTTGATTTTCCTGAACCGTGCCAATCAGTCGAATATCACCCTTGCTGTTGAGGTTGACTTCACTGAGGTTCTGCAAGGTGCTTGAACCGAGCAAATCAATCGTATCCGCATTGACCGTCAACTTTCCCAGTGTGCCTGTACCGTCGTTGGTCGAAGCAAGAACAGCTTTATTGACTGAATAACCCATTGAAACATAGGGTGCAGCAAGGATTGTCGAACCGTTACCGCTTACCTTGATCGCTGGGGCATCAAGTTCGAGTCTTCGTCCTAATGAAAGGTTAACACCGGCATCTAGTGTCACTACGTTATCGGACTTCAGATCAAGCTCATCAATCCCTGCAGCACCAATCTGCGCAGTACTGATCTTAGTCAGGCCATTGATCAAAACACCGGTAGTTTCCGGCACTAGATCACTGGTCAACTCAACAACTCGATCAGCTGCCGGAACTGATGCATCATCAAGCCGATATCCGGCATTATCCCTGGTCAGGTTAATGGACAGTTTTCCACCACTGGCCGTACCAACATCACCTGTACCCGCGCGAGCAGATAGATTGCCGAAGACACCGATCGCTTCAGATCCTGACAGGCTGATTGCACCAGCATTGCTGGCGACGGCCTGCCGTTGGTAAGCATCCAGGGTGGGTACATCCAGCATTGCAGAAGTCCCCGACACATCCAATGCCGCACCGTGCTCAATTAACACATTGCCCCGATTTGCATTGATGGTGATCGAACCCCCATCCAGCACCTTACCCTGCAACAAGCCAGCACTGTTCGGTGTCATGACTGACACCCCGCTTGTATCTAGGCTTCCACGCGATCCCACCCTGATCTGCAAATTCGGGTCATAGGGGGTCAGCAGCGAGTTGGCAGGGGGTGCCAGATTAAGATTAATAGCCCCTCCCTTTGCCACCAGCTCCCCATCCACATCAATATTGCCGCCGACGCTCTGCAAAGTGATGGTGGCACCCGGATCACCCATCAGTGACGCACCCTGTTCAATATCCAATGTACCAATACGGGTCTGAATACTGTTGCCTGAATAAGGCACGACACTCAGATTCACTGCCGCTGGTGAACGCTGATATTCAGGCAAAGTTGTTACAGCACTGAATCGATCAACCTTACCGCCACTGGCTCTGTCCAGGTAATTGGCACCAGGCAATAAGGTACTGACAACTGCATTGATATGAGTTCCATTAGACACTCTCAAAGCATCACCCTGCGCGGCGAGCGTTCCACCACTGGCCGTCAGGTTGACATTTGCAAAACCGTATCCTGAAAACAGGCCGGCGCCAATCGTCAGAAACTCTTCACTGAGAGGATTTCCCGGCGTATAGGTTTGTGCAGTCGCCCAGGTATTCTGATTGTTTATCTGTATACGGCCAGCTGATAAGACGAAATTGCCGCCTTTAGCTCCATTCACACCGTAACCAGACAAGTTAATATGGTCACCAAGGGTAAAGCCGCTATTTTGCCCACTTGCTAACAAGTTGATGCTGCCGCCTGAACCGCCACTGAGTTTGCCATTCCGATCGAGCCATGCACCGCCATCAGCCAACATCTGTACATTCGAACCGAGAGATAAGTTGCTTTCTGGAGTAGCAGTCGCCAGCGAAATCGAGCCCGCATTTCTGAATACACCCTCAAGTGGCTGCTCCAGATTGCCCAGTGGGCCGTCATTGATCCACTGCCCACTCACATCAAGCTTCACATTGTTAGCCACACTGACTCCAGTACCGGCGGAGTCTGCTGTTTGCACTGCTGCAAAATCCAGACGCCCAGAGGGTGCAGTGATATCGGCATTGATATTAACCTGTCCAGCACGAATGCTGAGCGAGGATCCATTGGCAAGGTTCAACGCAGTTCCATTTGGAACAGTCACGGTATCGTTGCTATAAATTTGTGTTCGTGTAAATCCACCCTGCGACAGGTAGTCAGTGACGAGATTCAATGGTGAACCAGCTGATAAGTCAGTTGACTCGGGCAGTGTGATAACCGGCTTGATGTCCGTAAAACTCACCGCCGGAGCACGATAGTCACCGCCCGGAGCCGGTTGCGCACTGCCAATGATAAGCTGGCCTCCCTGCGCATAAGTAGCAGAGGCAGGATCACGCTGATTGACGCCATTGACAGATTTACCGACTAGATCTCCATTCAGTATCAACGCAGGAGCCTGAAACTGCACCGTACCGGCAGAACTTCCCTCAACATAGCCGGCTTCGTATCGCGACGCGCCCTGTCCGGCTATGGCTTCCACCACGCCCCATCGGTCATGCTTGACTGTATTGGACTGACCCACTACTCCTATATAAGTCGTATCGGGTCTGGCACTACTGATATCTACAGTTTTCCCATCCGCAGTGATCAGTTGAGAAGTCATGACGTTTGCACCCGTATAGGTGGTCTGACCTCCCGAAACATCAATACTGGCACCATCCGATACAACCACATCACCCGCTGAGGCAAACGTTGCCGTGCCACCGGTGCTGGTACGCTGGGCGACTGTCTTGGTGATACCTGCAATTGCTCCTTCTACATTGGCAATACCAGTGCCTACCCTTGCATCCACACTGACAGTTTGTCCCCGTAATGCAGAGTTACGTTGGTAGGGATCGTCTGCCAGCTCGCTGGCACGCAGCTCAACATTGACAATATTGTCAGCTACCGATCGAACTGAATCGCTACCTGACAGGTCAATTTTTGCACCATTCTCAATTCGCAGATGGGAAGTCATGTCTGTGACTGTCACATTATTCGGGTTGGCAGCAGCCGTCATGGTCAGCTTCCCTCCCGCAGCAGCAATACTGCTACCTCCTTCAATATTGATCTGGTGGCCAGTGATTTCTACAGAAGAAAGGAGCTGCTGCTGTTCGTCTACAGCTGTAGCGGTCGAATCCAGTTCAGGTGAAATTTCTATACTGGCGTTCTTACCAAGAGTGAAAGTGCCCGCATTCGTAGCTGACAATGTTGAAACGCCATTACTGTCAGAACTTATCGTAGTAGTGTCTCTAGCCAGCAGACGGACCGAGCCATTCTCAGCAATACTGGTCGATGCCGAGATACGTCCCTGCTGATTCACCGCCAGCCCCACCATGGTAATGTCTCCACGTGCCGCCTGAAGATGCCCGGTTACGTCATTCAAAGCCGTACCACCCCCATCTACCTCCACGTATAAACCGCGTAAGGCCGGATCCTGACTGGAGGACAGGTACAGCTTATTACCTGCAGCCAGAATGATCTGTCCGTCAGAAGCCGTCAGACTGCCTGCATTGTTGATAGATTGAGAAGCCAGCAAAATGCGGCCATTTGACTGATTTGTCGTCAACTGGGCACCGGTTTGCACTTGGAGCTGAACAGGAATCGGATTGCCGTTGGCATCCAGAACTGGATTTGCATTCATGTCGAGGACGGAAGTGCGCCCATCTGAACTCAGCGCAGGCAGTCGCTTTTGTACCGCTGAGAGCAAACCGTTATTAAAAACATCATCTGAAATGTTCAGCGTACTGGCCAGAATACCAGCTGCATTCACGACTGAGCTGGAACCAAATATCAATCCATTCGGGTTAACCAGATAAATCTGGCCATTTGCGTCAATCCTTCCCAGAATGCTGCTTGGGTTTTGCTGAAATATCCTGTTCAGTGCAATCGATGAAGTATTGGGCTGTGCAAAAACCACATGACCATCTGGACTGATATTGAAGTTACTCCAGTTCAGAACAGCGGTGCCCGTAGTCTGATTGACTGTGAGCGTGCTACCTGCCGTAACAGATGTTGCGGCACCTGAAGTTACCCAGGAAGAGGGCCCGTTTGATCCACACGTACCACTAGCGCAGGGTACAGGCAACTCCACCGCTGATGCGCCTGAAGAAAAAACGATTGACATGGCCGCGAACGCAGTAAAGAGCCCGGTACGCGTTTTACGTGCATGAAGAGACGCCATCGAGGAAACAACGGATTGAATGACCATCAAAGTAGACAAACTCAGATTGAGAGACTGATTGGATTTCATCAGACTTACCAGTTAGTACGTATACTGAACAACACGCGTGAATCACCGCGCAGAGTATGTGATGCCGGTTTGAGCGGATAAGCCCAGACCAATGAACCGGTCAGGTGGTTGTAGACAGACATATCTATTCCCGCACCCCAGCTGCTCAGTGTTGTGCTAGTCACTTCTCCCGGAAGCGGGTTGACCACATTCACTGTTCCGTAATCAAGGAAAGTGAATCCATCCAGCATCAGTTTTGAATCGAGTATTTTTACTTGCGGTAAACCTAGCTGTACTGATTCTTTCAACCCTTTATCTGCCAACGCTTCTGCTTCCAGATAGCCCCGCACGCCATCGACTCCTGCAATAGCAAACTGTTCATTACTGATAATCGGATCGGCAGCAAATTGTCCGCTGTACCTCAACTGCAGGCTGAAGCTTGCCGGCAATACAAACCGAATACGCCCATCGGATTTGTAATTTATATAGTTCGGACGCGCTTTATAGCGCTTGTTCTCGAACTCAGTAACATTGTTTTGCCAGCCGCGTATTCCGAAATTGGAAGATGCGCTGAATGTCCATTGTGCCCAATCAGCACGCCAGCCGCCGCTATATCCCAGGGACAGGTTGGCATAGGTAATAGGCGTTGCTAGACCAGAAGTACCGCCCCCACCGCTGCTGCCGGTTGCAGACTTGAGAAGGATATTTTCCAGAAAGTTTTTGTAATCCAGACCGAATGTCAGTGAATGCAGGCTGGTGTCAGAACTTGCCAGCTGCTTTATATACCGTGCACCCGTGACTTGACCGTTACCCAGCACCGTGACGCTGGTATCTGCTGTTGCCAGCGTGGCCACTGAGCTGTCTGACTTGAAGTAATACAATGCCAGACGATCTGAATCTGTCAGATGCGAGCCATAATTGAACATCCAGACATCCACCTGACGCCGGTCTTGCGGCGCAGTTTGATATTGCAGCCCGATGCTATCAAATCGCGCGAACAGGTTTTCGTAACTCACACCTGCGATGGCGCGCAGTGGCTTTGTCGATGCAGTATATTGATTATTCAGCTCCAGATTGGCGTGCAATGGCAGATGATCATCAACCTTTAGATCGAGATCTACCGTGCCCGGCAAAGAGCCGGCCTTGAGCACCGGCACCACCGCCCGGTCGCCACTTTGGGCATTGAGATGCGCCAACTGACTCTGCAATTCTGGAATGGAAGGAGCCTTGCCTTCTGCAGCAGCCGGTAAAGCGAGCTTGATTTCACGTCCGGAGAAATACCGTGCCCCAGTCACATGGATTGAACGCAACTTTGCCTCGGTGACCCTCAGCCGGACAATCCCGCTGTCTACTGTCTGCTCTGGAATGTCCACATAGACCGTGCCATATCCACGCTGGTGATAGAGCGATTCAAGCGCCTGTCGTGCCGCTTCAACATCTTGCAGTGTCTTGTGCATTCCTAGATACGCATAGAGCGTTTGCTCAATTTCCTTTTCAGACAACACCGAATTGCCAAGCACTCGCAACTCAAGTACAGAAAACTCATTTCCTTGCTGCGATGCCTGTGTTGCTTTCGACTCAGGAGCAGCGTCCGATACATCCTGCGCCATGGCTCTATTGATCCAGACGGAGCAGGCACACCAGACAAGAAAACATACTCTCGACCCAAGGGTTCTGGGGATCATCTAATCATGCCTTGTTATCAATCAAAATGCAGAAAGAGGCTGGGCATTTCTGCCCAGCCTCTTGTCAGGTCAGTACACAGTCGCCATTATCGGCGAGCTGTGTGTCACTAATGTGAATTAGTTCTGAGCCTGAGGCAGCGCGCAGCTATTACCAGAGCGGGTAGCCAACGACACAGGATGAGATGCATCGAGTGCATTGGCAAATGATGGAGTATTGCTACCCACTGGCAATGCAAACACACTGGCGGTTGAAGGCGCAGTGCTCTGAGCACGGAAACGGCTGATCATGTAATTAACCAAAGCCTTTTCCAGGGTGGTACCTGCCAATGCAGCGCCACTGTTGAAGCTGACTTCATACCAGTAACCGTAAGTACCCAATGCAGCGTTGTTTTTGCTTGGCACCACGCCATCGATATTCACAATGGAAGTATTGCTTGGATTTGTGCCTTGGATTGAAGCATAGCCGATCGCGCCCGCATTGTTACCAATACATGCGGTTTCGGTACCGGTTGAATTATTTGACGCTACCGTGCTAGCTGCAAAGCCATATCCAGAAGTGGAGCAGTTCGCACCATTGAAATACATGGCAGCACCGATCTGTGTGCCAGATCCTGTTTCACGCAGACAGAGCACAATGTCGCCTGTTCCGACGGCACCCGTACCATCTGCCTTAGGCACCTGATCCCAAGTAGTATAGTTTCCGCTGAAAATGGAGGTCAGGGTCTGCTTGCTCAGATTGATTGGTGTAGCGGCTGTTCCACCTGTCACACTCTTGTTCACGTAAACAGCAAAGACTTGGCCGATTGCTGATTGCTTGCTGCTGATGTTAGCCAGTTGAGCAGATGTAGGGGCGCTGCCAAAAATGGAATCAGAAGAAGAGGATGGCCAGTTGTCGCCAGTGAACATGGCTGGTTCTTCGTCTGAGATGCCCAACTGCACGGTTGCTTTTTCAAGCTGTCCTGAACCTGAATCCGATGCGAGATTCCAGCCAGAGGTTGCGCAGCTGTAGGCTGGGCTCGAACCTGTACAAGAGGCGTCGACCTTTACACGCATGACCTGTGTATTTTTAGCAATGGGACCTACGCCATAGACGGAACCACCTTCTGAACGGTAATACACCAAGGCTTTCTTGCCTTGTAGGGACAAAGGAGCTGAGCTGCTATTCAGTGTGCAGCTGTAAGCAACCATATCGGGCGCACCACTAGATGCAGTGGCGGTATAGACATCAACCGTATCAGAACAGATTGTTTGCAATTCCGTCTTAAAGGTTGACTTGAATGCAGAAGAACCAGCCACAGTCAGATTGACATCATGTACTGTGCTTGGGGGCAAGGCCATTGCTGAACCCGCCACCAGAGCGGCGGCCACAGCCATTGTTAGTTTAGAAGCAATACGCATTTTCAATTCCTCAGGATAATTAATTCAATAACTCGGACTTAACAGGTACGCAGCTTTAAGTGGCTGCGTACCGAACCAATGCAATCAATAAGAACCTGCTATCAGGCCTTCTTGCGACGAGCCAGAACACCCATGCTGCCCAGACCAGAGAACAGCATCCAGATCGCAGCAGGCACAGGCACTGGAGCCGGTGCAGTCAGGTCACCAGAGGCGCTCAGCGTTTCGGTACCCAACGTCAGCACTAGGGCATAGTTACCGTTGGTTGATGACGACATGGTGTACATGTAGAAATTGGCAGTGGAACCCAGTGCAACCTGTGATTCCGGACCAAATCCGTACCAGTTGTGAGCATTGGTGCTCAAATAAGTAGAACCAGCAACAGTGATATCGGTGCTGCCCTTATCATCCGCAGTAGAACCGACTATGTTGTTGTTGTCAGCGCTCTGAAGACCGTTCAGCTGACCCCAAGTCGTGGTTTTCAAGTTTGTATTAAGTACACTAGTACCAGCACTTGCATCCAATGCAGTGGTGGTGACATGACGAGCAAGCCCCAGACCAGCAGATGCGCTGTTATCACTGCCCTGGATAGACCAGGTTACATTGTCAGTTGACTGCTTCTGATTCAAAAAGGCGGTAAGGTTTGCATCATGCAATTGAGTCACTGAAAATGGAACACTGTAAACAGCCTGAGATTGGTCACCAACTGTGACGCCTGCATAAGTGCCAGTGATACCAGCGGTGCTGATCACATTGTCAATATTCACTCCCAGACCACGTGCATAAGCTGTGCCTTGGGTATTGTTGACAACATACAACACCAGCTCGCCGTTGCCGGTGCTAGGCAGGGCAACGTCCGCGAAAGCAGATACAGAAGCGACTGACAGAGCTGCCACAGCCAGTGCCCGCTTCAAAATTGAGTTCTTCATGCGCAATCCTCTCTAATTACTTTAAATGTGTTAATCAACCATCGATGGATTCCGCAATCCATCTGAATACTTTGACCCCAAGCAAATTGTTTATCCCTTCAATCCATATTTACCGCTTCAAAACTTCT
Organism: uncultured Pseudomonadota bacterium; assembly: GCA_903838705.1. Classification (GTDB taxonomy): domain Bacteria; phylum Pseudomonadota; class Gammaproteobacteria; order Steroidobacterales; family Steroidobacteraceae; genus CAILZL01. The sequence goes on along the minus strand of CAILZL010000034.1, from coordinate 70,336 downwards.
ATTCCCTTGACTGCTCCGTTCCAACCTCCCTTCTACTTACTTAAATATCCCTATCTGAAATCCCGTTCTGACTCCGGCGATGCAACTGCATTCCTGCAGCCCCTATCCGTCCGAAATCACTTAAATCACTTACCCCATTCCGCGCTTCACAAGAGTCATCTTGCAGCGCAAATGTGTCAGTCAACTTATAGTCTTTTTAATTTTTTGAGACTTCGATCACTCAGGTCATTTTGATCGTATGACACAGTTCACTTGACTTCATGAATCGAATGGCTACGAATCTACAGACCGAATGTGACGCTGTTGTGAATTGAGTCTGACAGCGGCGCATCAAATGTCAGACGTTGGTATTTATTATGTTTCTTACGGCAACGTATGACACATTAACCGGCAGGCACTCCCTTGTAATATTTTATTCATATTCCGTATTGCACAGACTCATCCACCGCTATTGAGAGCCGGCCCCCGCTCAATTCCAGCGGGAATGATTCTAAATTCGGTGGTTTTATTTACTGACGGCAGCGGAAAGGCGCCGCTCTAATTGCTCTGCATTTATTGATCCCATCTGACGCCCGCCATCACTGAATATCATGGTGGGCGTTGAGTTGATTTTTATTCGCGACGCCAGCTCCGCGTTCTGCTGAATCGGTGTCGATGAGCAGTCGGCAGACATATCAGGCGCTTGCCCATCCTTCATCCACCCCCCCCAGACAGCGGCGGGATCAGCGGCACACCAAACTGCCCCGGACAATAAAGACGCCCCCGGATGAATGCTTTCCAGCGGGAACAGAAATAGATAGATCGTAATGTTGGTGGTGTCCTGCAAGTTTTTTTCGAGTGCCTTGCAGTAAGGACACATCGGATCAGCAAACAGCGCCAGCTTGCGACTGCCATCGCCTCTCACAATTTTGATGGCGTTTTCAAAAGGCAAACCATTGAAGTCAACCTTGTTCAGATCATTCCAGCTCTTGCCAGTCAGATCGGTCTTTGTTTCGGTATCCAGAATGCGCCCAGTAAACAGCAGGCTGCCATTGGCATTGGTATAGACCAGCTCATTTTCAGTCACCACCTCATACAGTCCAGGCCAGATGCCCGAAGGTGAGACCTTCTCAAACTTTACATTCTCAAAACTCTTTTGGAGTGTGGCCTTGATTTCATCCATTGAGGGGCCTGCTTTGGATTTGTCAGCCGCCATCACCGGTGTCAACGTAACCAGCACGGACATCACAGCCGCAAGGGAGATATTTCGAGGGTAATGTATTGGTTTCATCATAATGATACTGGTCGGATCCGGTTATACAGGTGGACACCCGTCTGGGCCTGCCGCAGCCGCCTCAGGAGCGACACTTATACGACAGATATGTTTCACTGAGATGGCAATCCGGGTGTTCAAATTTAATAGACTATTGATCAACCACAGAATCGGGATGCTCAAAAATCAACTCCGGCATGGCCAGCAAAGGCCGCCCCATTTTTATTCTCAATCCATTGGCGACCCCTTTGCAGAGGGTAAATCCCGCTGGAGCAAACACTATGATGGTTGAACCATGCTCGAACCAGCCCATCTCCTGGCCCTTACGGAAAGGAGCAGCGCAAAGCATCTTGTTTGGCCCGCGATAATTCAGGTGCAGCAACACATCCAGAAAGTGCAACCGGATGCTTGCCACCAGCACCGCCGCTACCGGCACCAGCGTAATCAGATCGCCCGAGGGCTCAAGTCCAAGCTGGATTACGGCACGTTCATTCTTGCAGAACAGTTTTTCAATCCGTTTCAACGCGATCGGATTTACATTCCAGGTATCACCCGAGATGTAATCAACCTGCCGTACGGTACAGTCGTAGGGCGCATGAAACCTGTGATACATGGTCGAGGTCAGACGCAGTGTGACGTAGGTGCCATGACGATACCTGTCAACCAGTGCTTCATCCCCAAGCAGATCCATCAGGGTATAGGGAAATCCCTTTGCCTGTAACAGCTGATTGTCTTCAATTCTGCCACTCATCCCCACAATCGCATCACAGGGACTCACCAGCACGGACTTGTTCTGATCAATCACACGCGCCCCCTCCTTGAGTTCACGCGTAAAGCAGTCGTGCATGCTTTTGAAACTGGTTTGCTTCGCTTCACTCAAGTCCAGATCGGAAAACAAACGCCACACCGCGATTGATCCATCCCGTACCCAAGGTTGTTCGATCTTGCTGAACCATCCCATGAAGCGCGTCAACGCCTGCCGGGGAATTCGGTTGGTCAACAGAAAATTGATATCTTCATTCTGAACAATGTTGGCAATGATGGTACGCAGAGTCATGGTTTTGTCATGAAGTCAGAATAGAGTGGAACGGAGGCAATCTGTGAACGAACTTACTACTGAATACATCATTGGGGCGGCCGTGCTGGCGGTTCTGGCCAGAAAAGCATTCATAAGGCTGCAACTGTCTTCTGCCAAACATCCCTCTCTCACCGGTCATTCGCGCATGGCGCGTCGGGTCGCAGCAAGGGTTCCTTTCTACGAATACGCTGATGATCAATACTTCTGTGCGGATCGCGCGCCGGCAGCCATCGCCGAACAGCGTCGCGCAGGCTTTATGAGACTGGCTGATATCTACGCCCAGAGATTTGCCAGAACCGCCAGTCTTACCAGAGATGTGTCCAGGCAGATTTCTGATCTGCAATTCACCAGCCGTTACCGTGTTCCTTACCAGTTCAGCCGACTGGTAAGACGCCATCTGAACGGCGGATCGTTCCTGCAATCTTCCCATGGAGTAATGGTGACGGATCTTGACGGGAATGAGTTCTACGACCTGACAGGTTCCTACGGCGTCAATGTCTTTGGCTATGATTTCTACAAACGCTGCATTGATCGCGGTGTCGATCTTGTTCGCGAACTCGGGCCGGTGCTGGGAGCATATCACCCGGTAGTTGCTTCTAATGTGCAACGCCTGTGCGCCCTTTCCGGTCTGGACGAGGTTTCGTTCCACATGTCGGGTACGGAAGCGGTCATGCAGGCGGTAAGACTGGCGCGGTATCACACGCGAAAAACGCATGTCGTTCGCTTCTGTGGCGCCTATCATGGCTGGTGGGGAGATGTACAACCGGGCGTCGGCAATCCAATTGCAGCGCGTGAAACCTATACGCTCAAGGATATGGACCAGGATTCGCTGCGCGTATTGCGCACACGCAAGGACATTGCCTGTGTTCTGGTTAATCCCTTGCAGGCACTGCATCCCAATAAGAGCGCCCCAGGCGACTCGACACTGGTAGACAGCTCCCGTTCGGCCAGCTTTGATCGTGCTGCTTACACACAATGGTTGCATGAACTGCGTGAGATCTGCACTCAACGCAGCATCGTACTGATATTCGATGAAGTGTTTCTGGGATTCCGGCTGGCAGCTGGTGGCGCTCAGGAATACTTTGGCGTCCGTGCGGATATGGTGACTTACGGCAAGACGCTGGGCGGTGGACTGCCAGTGGGCGTTGTGTGTGGACGCAGGGATCTGATGAAACGATTCCGTGAAGACCGCCCTGCCGACATCTGTTTTGCACGCGGCACCTTCAACTCTCACCCTTATGTCATGGCCAGCATGCACGAGTTTCTCAGCTCGCTGGAACAGCCAGAAACAAAGCAGATCTATCTGCAACAACCGACCGTATGGGATCAACGTGCCATGCAGCTCAACCAGCGGCTTGAAGCAGCCGGGCTGCCACTGCGGGTATATAACCTGTGCTCCGTCTTTACGGTTTGCTACACACAGGCATCGAGATATAACTGGATGCTGCAATTCTATCTGCGTGAACAGGGACTGGCATTGAGCTGGGTAGGCACAGGCCGTTTCATTTTCAGTCTTGATTACACTGAGACTGACTTCAGTGCCGTGGTAGAGCGAATCCTGCTTGCTGCACACAAGATGCATGAAGATGGCTGGTGGTGGACGGACGCCGGTTTGACCAACAAACGCATCAAGCGTCGAATACTCAAGGAAATGATCCATGCTCTCTGGACAGGCAACAAGTCCCGGAATACCTGACTGAACTGACTGATTGCTCACCCTGCTACAAGCTTTATTATTATTGCTGCGTTGCAGATCAGCGTTCGTCCAGTCAGGGTATTTAGCCCGACCTTCTAATAGCTGTATCTGCAACGCAATCAGTGCCTGACAATACGATGCATCAATGCTGTGCGTGCATTGGATCAATCAATTCACCGCGCAGCAGATAGAGCGGCGCGCGGTAATACAGCTTAACGTCATGAAATGGATCAGTAATGATCTTGGTCAGCCACACGATACCTGTCTGAAAATCCTTAATGAAAAACAGGTGAATGGTACGGAACAACAACCCGCCAATCCCCACATACAGCCACAGCAAGCCAAGATTATGAGCAAAACCGGCAAGACCCCGGTATGGCTCAAATAACCCAAAAAAGGACGGCTCGATCATCAGCATCACAGGCGACATCGCCCATATCACCATCAAAATAACTTTTCTGCGCAAGTTGTAGCCAACCTTGATGTCTTCCTTATGCTCATGTGTTGCCTTGTTTACGTAGTCATATCCCTTGGGTTCAAAAAAGAAGTGTCCTGACTGTCTGCTGATCATTGACACCAGCCAGGCTACCAACGCAGCGGCTGCGGGATCAGAAAACAAAAGCACATAAGACAGCAGAAACGAGCAAGCGCTGATAAGGTGCAATGTCTGATTGATGCGGCTGTGATGATAGTAACGGTGGTCGTCCCATCGCTGCACGTACAATGCATGCATGAATGATTGCATATTAGTCCCGTAAGTATTTTCAGAATAGACACGGCAAATTACATCAGTAATTTGACAATGCCGTTACCAATTGATGTCTTAAACCACAAGGAAGGTTGCATCAGTCAAGAAAGACTTCCCGCCATAAACCGACCTGAGCACCTTGCAGATAATTCTCATGCGTTATTCAACTTCCTGTCGAAAGCATGCAGGTTATTCAGGAACTGACTGGTTGCGTTGTGCCATGAATAGCGTAGTGCGTGATTTCGGCAGTCTTGTGGGTTAAGCGCTAATGCCGCCTTCGCTGCCTGCTCAAGATCCTCATGCAACACCCCACTGACGCCATGCTCAACCACATCGATCGGTCCTGTGACAGGGTAGGCCGCTACTGGCACACCACTGGCCATTGCTTCCAGCAATACCAGACCGAAGGTGTCGGTCCGGCTTGGGAACACAAACACATCCGCACTTGCAACATGATCTGCCAGCTCTTCACCGAACTGATACCCCGCAAACTTGACATCAGGATACTTGATCTCAAGCATGCTTCGTGCCGGCCCGTCACCCACCACCACCTTTGTACCGGGTAGATTTAACTGCAGAAACGACTCTACGTTTTTTTCAACGGCGACTCGACCTACGAACATCCATACCGGCCCGGGAACCGCCAGAACATCCTTGTCACGCGGACTGAACAGCTCGGTATCCACTCCTCGCGACCAGCGCGCTATTTGTGTAAAGCCCTGAGCCTGCAACAGCTTTTCCATACTCTGTGTAGCAACCATGGTACGACTTGCAGCACCATGAAAGCGTCGCAGATAGGCATAACTCAAACTGGCAGGTATAGGCAGTCGCGCTGCGAGATATTCCGGAAACTGAGTGTGATAAGCGGTCGTGAAAGGCAGCTTGTTGCGCAGGCACCACTTGCGTGCTGCATGCCCCAGCGTTCCCTCTGTCGCTATATGTATCGCATCAGGCGCAAATTCGCGTAACAATCTATTAAGCCGGCCACCCGGAAACCAGGCCAGCCGGATTTCCGGATAAGTAGGACAGGGAAAAGTCTTGAACAAGCCGGGTTCAATCACCAGTACTTCACGGCCCATTTTGCGCAGCGTAGTCACTGTAGTACGCAGGGTAGTGACTACACCATTGACCTGGGGCAGCCAGGCATCGGTGACAATGACGATACGGCGGGGCTTATCAGGCAGCATGATCTACTGGCCTGTCATATCGGACTTCTTCTCTGATGGACCCCGCGGTAACGATGCTCTGGCGATCACTCCAGTGCATCAACGTGAACTGCCCGGCATGATCTTCCACAAGCGTGGTACAGCTTTCCACCCAATCTCCACAATTCATGTAGTGCAGCCCATCAACTTCAGCCATCTTCGGACGATGGATATGGCCACACAACACACCATCCAGTCCGCGTCGCCTTGCTGCATCCACCGCTGAATACTCAAAACGGTCGATGTACTTTACGGCCGTCTGTGCTTTGCTCTTGAGATAGGCCGCCAACGACCAGTATGGAAACCCGAGTTTCCCACGCAACCAGTTCACTCGACGATTCAGCGACAGAATGAGTTCATAGGCATGATGGCCCACCAGACCAAGCCATGCAGCACACTTGATGGCACCGTCGAATTCGTCGCCATGCAATACAAGCAACTTGCGGCCCTCTGCAGTGGTGTGCACCGCATTACGCCTGACCTGCAAGTTACCGAAGTCATGCCCGACAAAGTCACGGAACATTTCATCGTGATTACCGGGAATATAGATGACTTTGGTGCCCTGCTTTGCTTTGGACAGAATCAGTCGCAGTACGTTGTTGTGTTCCTGTGGCCAGTAGAAGTTCCGCTTCATACTCCACAAATCGACAATATCCCCGACCAGATACAGATATTCAGTGTCCAGCTGTTTCAGGAAATCATGGAGAAACTCAACACGACAGCTGCGATACCCAAGATGAACATCTGAAATGAATACACTACGAAATTTCAGCGGACGCTTATCTGACTGAGGGGTCATGCAATCAGGCTCGAAAGATTGATACTCACCCATGCCAGCAATGCGCCCAGTGCTCCGCCCGCCAGCACATCAGTCGGATAGTGCATCCCGAGCACGACACGCGACAACGCAACAAGCGTTGCGAATGGAATAACCAGCCACCCCATAAAGGGGAGATAGCTGGTAAACAATGTTGCAAAGCACACAGCGTGAAGCGTGTGGCCAGAAGGGAAACTGTACCGATCAAGTGGCGCCACACCGGCAGATATACCAAGGTGCGAGATGAAGGGGCGTTCCCTTACCCAGCGCTGTTTGATCGACTTGTAGAGCAGCACACCCAGCACGCCTGTGATACTGAACTGCAAGCACCACCTGCCACCAGAAATCCCATAAAGAAGCGGCATGGTCAGAATCAACGAATACCAGAGAACACCATCACCCAGCCTGCTGATGGCAGCAAAGAAACGCCGCACTGAATTCTGCCTTGCCCAGCGATTAAACTTCAGGCACAGACCCAGCTCGGCAGTATCAAATCGTCTGAACAGTTCTGAAGTGTTGACAGTAAGCATGTGGTCCCTACCAAGGCAGCAGCTGCATGCGGATTGACATGCTGCTACTTTGGGCGCCCTATGCTTCGGTGCGATGAACTTATTGTTACGCTTTGATTAATCACCCAATAGTGTTATCCACTTAACATTCTGGTTTAGTTCGAATTAGCCACCAGAGCACCCTGTGTGTGTTTTGGAGACATCAACTTTGTGTAGAGCTGCAGCAATCTTTCCGTCATTTCGCGAGCACTCCACTTTCTCGCATCATCCCGGGCATGCTTGGACAACAGCTGGCGATTGAGTGAATTGATCAGCAAGCCTGCCAGGGAAGCCGAAAACACTTCAGCATCCTCCTCAACAATCAACGCCCCCTGCGACTTTTCCAGAATATCCCTTGTACCCATGTGTGCCGTGGACAGAACGGGCGTTCCCTGCGCCATGGATTCAAGCAATACCAGCCCCTGGGTTTCAGTTCGCGATGCGAAAATAAATACATCTCCTGCGCTGTAACAATCCAGCAAGGTTGTATCGCGGTCCAGATAACCTATAAACCGGGTGGCAGGCGCGATTCCCAGTTGCTGCGCCAGCTGACGCAAATGCTCAACCGCCGGACCTTCACCTACAATCAGCAATAATGCCTCTGGCAATTGCTGATAACAGCGCTGAAAAGCTTGCAGCAGAAAATCGATGTTCTTTTCGTGGGCTACACGGCCTATATAAAGTGCGACAGGTCTGCGTGGATCAATGCCATGCTCATGACGAAAGCGCGCACCATCCCCCTGCCGAAACTGGCTGGCCTCCAGCCCAGTGGGCAGAATTGTAATGGGCGACTCAACACCATATCCGCGCAATGCATCATGCATAGCGCGCGATGGCGCAATGACATACTGCACTGCATTACACTGCGCAACGGTAAAACGCCTTGCCACCCAGCGCAGCAAGTTGCGGGGCAGGAATGGAATATAGTGATAGAGATACTCTTCAAAGAAGGTGTGATAGCTTTCCACTACAGACAACTTCAATGCCCTGGCCAGCACCAGCCCCGCGTAGTGCGCTACGAACGGAGTCTGAATATGCAGCACATCGAAACATTGCTTTTGCAACTCCGGAACGAGCCGCATGATTTCCCTCTTCACCATGAAGCGGTCTTCCGGATCTCTGGGTATTGAGCGCGAAGGAATCCGGATCAAATCAGGATCGGGATTAGCCTGATCATACTGACCGCAATGCGGATAATGTGGAACCAGCAATGTCACCCGATGACCCTGAGTCTGTAACTCCCGCCGGAATGACCGGATGGAAGTTGATACTCCATTGACTCTGGGGAAATACACATCAGAAATCATCAACACATGCATGTCGAAGGCCTGCTGATCATTATCATAAGTGAGTCAAACTACACCCTATGTATGACAATCATATTTCTCTCATGGAAAACAACCCACATAGACCATCTCTAACTCTAAACAAGGAGGAATAAGTGCAATGACTATAGATGACTTCTGTATAGGCGTAGTGCCACCTCTATCCGGTTTATGAGATTAGAGACAGCAAGGGGCCGCCTGAAGATTTCGACCGAGAGAGCCAAACATCTGTTTTTAGCAGATCGTTACTCACAGTATTGTTGTATAGGACCACCCCCTATTCGAAACTTGTTTGCGGTTAATTGGGGGAGCAGTTTGCTCTCCAGGAACGGTTGAAATTTAAGCTTCCCCCGCATTGCCTCTACGGTTTGGGCAAAAGAACAGCCCACAGTCGAAATCGTCCGAATTTCACCCGCGCTATGAGCGGACAAGCAGTAATGGCATCAGACCAAGATAAGAAAACCCTACTGCCTATGGCCAGATATAGAAGGTGTAAGTCTAGCGTAGTGAATTTTACCGAGCATCATTCGTAGCAACCATCGTCCGGAAAGGTGGCACCTGTTTAGACACCCCAATCATTCCCAGCAACTTTAGTGGCCAGTCGTCCTACATAGCGGTACTTCAAACGCCACAGCTTTGAGCCGTTCGGCTTAACCTCAACATATAGACCAAGACCATCGGAGAGCTTGTATGGCTTCTCACGCGGCTTGGCGGCCTTTAATTCCTTGTCGGTAAGCATTTGGGGGCACCACCCTGCTTGGTAACCACTGATGCCCCCAAAGATGCCCCCACAATGGGCTGGCTGTCAAGGGACGCCAATGAACGTCACCTGACGTAAAATACTTGTTTTTATTGAGATTTTAGCGAGTCAACAGACGTTGCCGGACTTCTTCGGACGGGGGAATGGTGGTGATGGGCAGAATCGAACTGCCGACCTAGGGGTTATGAATCCCTCGCTCTAACCGTCTGAGCTACATCACCATTTGTACTTTTCTTACTGACCCGCGCCAAACTTTTCAGGGGCGCGAATTCTGTTGGCCGCGCTCGCAGCTGTCAAGACAGCTGCTTCAGTAATCCACCCTGCAATCAGACATTAAACCGGAAATGCATGACATCGCCTTCGCGCACAAGGTATTCCTTGCCCTCCAGACGCAACTTGCCTGCCTCCTTCGCGCCCTGCTCACCCTTTAGCGCGATAAAATCCTCATAGGCAATGACTTCAGCCCGTATAAACCCCTTTTCAAAATCCGTATGGATAACTCCAGCAGCCTGCGGGGCAGTGGAGCCGGCACGCACTGTCCAGGCGCGAACTTCTTTCACCCCCGCAGTAAAGTAGGTCTGCAAGCCCAGCAACGCATAACCTGCGCGGATCACGCGATTTAGCCCAGGCTCCGCCAGACCCATTTCCCTGAGAAACTCGGCACGGTCCGCCTCTTCAAGCTGGGATATCTCCGCTTCGATCGCCGCACAGACTGGCACCACCTGAGCGCGTTCTTTCGCTGCCAGAGCGCGCACTTCCTCAAGCCGGGGATTGTTCTCAAATCCATCTTCCGCCACGTTGGCTACATACATCAGCGGCTTGATAGTGATCAGATGCAGCTCATGCAGCAGCTTCTGCTCCTCTGGCTCAATTGCCAGAGAGCGCGCGGGCTCACCGCTGTCCAGATGTGCATGCAATCGTTTTAATACCGCGAGCAATCTGGATGCATCCTTGTCACCGGACTTGGCCGTCTTTTCAGTGCGACGCACAGCACGCTCCACACTGTCGAGGTCTGCCAGCGCCAGCTCGGTATTGATGACGGCAATATCATCCAGCGGGCTTACCTTGCCGGCAACGTGAATCACATCATCATCAACGAAGCAGCGCACGACATGCGCAATGGCGTCGGTTTCCCGGATGTGTGCGAGAAACTTGTTACCCAGCCCCTCGCCAGTGGAAGCGCCGGCCACCAACCCTGCGATATCAACAAACTCCACCATGGTGGGCAAAATCCGCTCCGGCTTGACGATTTCCGCAAGCGCCTGCAATCGCAGATCAGGCACGGGTACCACGCCGACATTGGGTTCGATAGTACAGAAAGGATAGTTTTCAGCTGCAATCTGCGCACGCGTCAGTGCATTGAAGAGCGTTGACTTGCCAACATTTGGCAGACCAACAATGCCGCATTTGATACCCATGTATAGTTCCGCGTAAGAAATCAGTTAGGAGAGGCAGGCAGAGACTTGCCGGTCTGGCTGTGCAGTACATGCATGGCTTTTTCTGCGCCCTGCTCCAGAAACACAGGCAATTGCTCCATGGCCGCCTGTAATGCATTGAGAATCAACTCTTCTTCTTTTACAGAAGCCCGCTGCAATACAAAATCAATCACTTCGGATTTATCACCCGGATGACCGATACCAAGACGTAAACGCCAGAAATTCTGACCGATGTGAGTAATCGTATCGCGTAGTCCATTATGGCCACCGTGCCCGCCGCCCAGCTTGAAACGTGCCACGCCCGGCAACAGATCCAGCTCATCGTGAGCCACCAGAATCTGCTCGGGCGCAATTTTCATGTAGTCGGACAGGCCCCGGATGGATAGGCCACTGCGATTCATGTATGTCTGCGGTTTGAGCAGGTGTATTTCTTGTGCGCCGATCTGAATACGGCATACCTCGCCTTGATAACGGGTATGCCCGCGAAACTGACCGCCGTAACGGCGCGCCAATGCATCCACAAACCAGAAGCCCGCATTGTGGCGCGTCTGCAAATGCTCGGCACCGGGATTACCCAGGCCAACGATCATATTCAGCGGAGTACCTGACATGATAAAAATCAACCGTAAGCATCAGGCCTGAAACGCGAACGGGGCTGCCCGAACAAGGACAGCCCCGCCAGCATGACAGTACTTACTTTTTGCCGCCGTCTTTCTTGGCAGGTGCGGCAGCAGGTTTGGCAGCAGCGCCAGCCGCAGCAGCAGGCGCAGCCTCTGCAGCAGGCGCAGCAGCCGCTTCTTCCACCACGCGTGCATGGTGCACAGACACCACAGCTTCATCACGACCGTGTGACAGCAGAACCAGCTCCACTCCTTCAGGCAATGGCAGGTCAGACAGATGCTTGGATTCACCGAGCTCCATCTTTGCCATATCGACTTCGATGTACTCAGGCAGATCCTTGGGCAGGCAGGTCACTTCCACTTCATTGAGCAGATGCGATACCTGACCACCGCCGGTCTTCACGCCCGGAGCAATGTTGGCATTGATGAAGTGCAGCGGAATGGTCATACGGATCAACTCATTCTCCACTACGCGCTGCAGATCAAGGTGCAGGATGGCTGGTCTGGAAGGATGACGCTGCAGATCCTTAAGAATGGCGGTATGGACCTTGCCGTCAATCTTGATCGACAGGAGGGTGGTGAAGAAACGCTCATTCTGCAGGGCAACCTGCAACCTTTCGTGCTCAAAAGACAGGCAGGCCGGTTCAAGGTGCCCACCATACAGAATCGCCGGAACGCGACCGGCATGACGCAGGCGGCGGCTCGCACCCTTCCCCTGTGTGCCATCGCGCTGTTCGGCGACAAGTTCAAATACAGCTTTCATAACATTCTCCAACTACTTTTCAACAAGTCATGCAGTGTCGCGACCAATCACTGCATCACCACTTAGCCAGCATGGGCAAGCCCATACTGAAGCATTCTTTGGCTAATCCACGTAGAGCGAACTTACGCTCTCCTCATCGCGGATACGACGCATGGTTTCCGCCAGCAATCCAGCAACCGACAGCTGCCGGATCTGACGGCAGGCTTTTGCGGCATCCGACAGCGGAATGGTATCGGTCACAATCAGCTCATCCAGATCCGACTTGCTGATGCGCTCAACCGCCGGCCCGGACAGGACAGGATGGGTAATGTAAGCGACGACCCGCTGCGCACCTTCCTTCTTGAGGGCAGTTGCTGCGTGACACAGCGTACCTGCCGTATCGACCAGATCATCAACCAGTACGCAGGACTTGCCCTTCACTTCACCGATGATATTCATCACTTCCGATACATTGGCACGCGGTCTGCGCTTGTCGATAATGGCAAGGTCAGCATCGTCGAGACGTTTTGCCAGCGCACGGGCGCGCACCACACCACCCACATCGGGCGACACGACCACCAGATTGTCGTACTTCTGCTTCCACACTTCGCCCAGCAGAACAGGTGACGAATACACATTGTCGACAGGTATATCGAAGAATCCGCTGATCTGATCTGCATGCAGGTCTACTGTGAGCAAACGGTCCACTCCGGCACGCATGATCATGTTGGCAACCAGCTTGGCACTGATCGCTGAACGCTGCGCGCGTGGCCGACGATCCTGACGCGAATAACCGAAGTAAGGCATCACCGCTGTAATCCGTCCGGCCGAAGCGCGACGGCAGGCATCGACCATAATCAGCAGTTCCATCAGATGATCATTTGTCGGCGCACAGGTGGATTGCACGATGAACACATCGCGACCACGCACGTTGTCCATCAGCTCAACTGAAATTTCGCCGTCACTGAAGCGCCCTGCAGACACGCGCCCGAGAGGCAGATTGAGGTGACGTGCGATGTCCGCAGCCAATTTTGGATTGGCATTGCCGGACAAGACCATCATGCTGGATCGGTCCAATTACACGCTCCTCAATTTTGACGACCAGACAATCTGGCCAACCTGTCTGGTTGGGGTGGAAGGATTCGAACCTCCGAATGGCGGGATCAAAACCCGCTGCCTTACCACTTGGCGACACCCCAACAACACTCGAAATCAACGCAACAATGAAGCTCAATAAACCTGTTGAGCCTGCTGCAGGCGCCTCAAAAGCGGCGACTCATTACAGCCCTGAACCACAAATCCGCGCCACTGCGGCGGCAAATTCACCATAACCCGCTCAGCTGTCGCGTGGTCAGGCATGGCTGCAAACACACAGGCACCGGTTCCGGTCAGCCGTGCCTCACCATAATTTGCAAGCCAATCAAGAGCTTGCGCCACAGCCGGATAACGCCCTCGAACCGTTGGCAAACAATCGTTACGTCCGCCCTTGGCGAGAAAGGCGCGTATTGTGGTGAGGGGGGTATCGCGTGTCAATTCAGATGCCTGAAAGATTTCCGCAGTACTGACCGAAACTCCGGGGTCCAGCACCAGATAACAAGTCTCAGGAAATTCCACAGGCGTCAATTCTTCACCCACCCCTTCGGCCCAGGCGGCCCGTCCATGCACAAATACCGGCACATCGGCCCCGAGACGCAATCCCAGCGATGCCAGCCGATCAACGGAAAGGTTCAGTCCCCACAAATGATTCAACGCCACCAGTACTGTCGCAGCATCTGAACTCCCCCCACCCAGCCCTGCCTGCATGGGGATGTGTTTGATCAGCTCTATTGCGACACCCTGGGGAGCGCCACTCTCTGCCGCAAGCAACCGGGCCGCTCGCATGACCAGATCAGATTCGGCAGGCACAGCAGACGGCCCGGCAACACGCTCGATCACACCCTCAATGCGTTGATAAAAGCGCAGCTCGTCGCACAGATCAATAAATTGAAACGCCGTCTGTAACAGGTGATAGCCATCCGGCCGCCTGCCCACGATATGCAAACAGAGATTCAGCTTGGCAGGCGCCGGCCAAGCAGCTGCAACCCCAAGGTTGCTGGAAAGAGGAATGCCATAACTCATGCGGAAAGATCCCAGCTTTGCACCACCAGCAGAATCCGGGTAGTGCCGTTCACCAACTGAATTCTGGCTGGCAACCTCAGCTCGCCCCGCCGCACCCATTCCTCATAGGAAATCTGCCAGCCGGCCTGCTCAAGGAGATTGCGTGCGGGACTTAACCAGTGATATTCGCCAGGAGCCTCCACCCCAAGCATCCAGTAGCGCAATAACGTAATCGGTAATGACGCACCCAGATCAGATTGCATTTCCATCAGTGCCGCATCTGCATTGAGGTAGGTACCGTCGCTTCCCAGCAACTTCACGCCGGACTCATCCATCAGCAGCGACAAGGCCCCCACACCGACCGGACCATGTATCTGTATCTCGCTGATCCCGGCGGTTTGCTGCCAGGAAAATCCGCCCGATCCGGATTGAACTTCCGTACTCACGCCGACACGCCCTCTGGCCTGCCAGTCACGCAGCTCGCTGACTGCATGTGCGTTACTGTTGCCAGTGATACGCTGCGAAGATGTCACGCAAGCAGTACTCATGACTGCCATCGACAGCAACAACAGAACTTTTCCCGGACTGATCAACTGCATCGTACTTAATGCAACTTGCCGGCGCGCTTGATGCGCTCCTGTAACGATTTGTTATCCGGCGCATGTTCGAGTGCCTTCTGCCATACCGCCAGCGCTTCATCATGACGACTCAGTGACCAGAGCACTTCACCGAGGTGCAATTCAATTTCATCATCCCGCATCATTCCTGCAGCCTGCTGCAGATACACCAGCGACTCTTCCTTTCTGTCCAGCTTGAACAACGCCCAGCCCATACTGTCCTTGATTGCTGCGCTATCCGGTGAACTTCGCCATGCTGCTTCGATGTACTCATAGCCTTGCTGGTACTGCTTGCTGTGATCGAGCAGGGTGTAACCCAGCGCATTCAGTGCAGCAGGATCCTGCGGACGAGACTGCACCAGTTCACGCATGGCCTGAATACCCAATGCAATTTTGTCCATCTTGATCAGCTGGAATGCCCGCGACATGCGCAGAGAAGCCACGTCAGGGTAATCACGCACCGCCTGATCGTAGAGCTTCAGAGTGGCGGCCTCATCACCGGATTCGGACAACATCTGCGCGCGCGCCTGCAAGCTCAACAGCATTTCCTCGGGGTTGGTCTCGCCATATGTCTGCAGGTAGGTCAATGCATTCGTAAGTCCTTCACTGCCCTTGATGATCTGCGCAATACGCAGCTGCGCAGACATGGCAAATTGCCCCTCCTGCACACGACCATACAATTGCCTTGCCTCAGCCGCCGCACCCGTGCGCTCAGCAATGCCTGCCAGATAAAAAATGCATTCGCTCACGCTGTTGCCACTGTTGAGCAGCATATTGAAGCGATTGAAGGCCGATTGAAAATTACCCACCTGATAATCCAGATAGGCCAGCGAGCGCACGGCCGCACTGTTGTCTCCCTCAGACTGCTCAAGCTCTTTCCACAGCTGCACTGCCTCATTGGGCTTATTCGCAGCCAGCAGCAAGGAAGCATATTCGGAACGGGTCGCCAGACTGTCATCATTTTTTACCACTGACTGACCGGTCTGCATCGCCAGCTCCGTCTGACCTCGCAACAGCTGTGCGCGCGCCAGCAAAAATCCAGCGGGCGACCAGAAGGGCGCCAGCTCATGGGCTCGCTGCGCATGAGACATCATGGTAGAAAGGTCATCAGTCAGTTCGGCAAGTCGCGCCACAGCGTAATTCGCCTCAGCCATCTGAGCATGAGACATCAGCAACTTTTTCATGACTGCCAGCGCAGCATGGGCATCCGTTGCTGGAATCTTGTTCAACCACTCCATGAATCCAGCTGCCGGTGTGATATAGGCTGAGTCGAGCAAAGCCTGTAACTGCTCCACAGCTGCATCCACCTGATACAGCTTGATTGCAGACATGGCAGCCAGTTCGTGCGCCTGCTGACTGGTTGGATTGATCACCAGCCAGCGCTGGGCAATCTGCATGGTTGCCTGCAATTGCTGATGGTCGTAACAATCTTGCGCAGCATCTTCCACAACCTGCTCGTCATCTGTCAGTTTGACCGCCTGCACATACCAGCGCGCCGCAAGTGGATATTGACCCGACATGGTTGCCCGGTCGGCTGCCGCCAGCAGTTCAGACAAAGAGGCATTAGCCGGCGCGGACTGCGCAGTGCCTGCACCGGATAAAGCATTCCCCTGTGTTGCACAGGCGGCCAGAGACGCCGTGCCGGTCAGAGCTAGCAACTGGAGAACAACTCCCCAACGCCGGGGGCGCGCCGGAGCGCTTTCTGAAGGCATTCTGGAATGGAATAGCATAGGTAGGCCACTATACAGGTCGGGAGGCGGTTGTCGCATCAATCCAATTCCTTGTATTGCCAGCATCATTCCCTGACAATCCGCGCCGGTCCAGGATCAGTCGAATGTCATTTATTGTTATCGGAATCAATCACCGTACTGCGCCAGTGGCGATTCGCGAACAGGTTGTTTTTGCGGACATCGAACTGCCGTCGGCGCTGTCCGAGCTTGATCAGGTACCGCAGGTCAGCGAATCGCTGATTGTCTCCACCTGCAATCGCACTGAAATCTATTGTTATCTGGAAGGTGACTCGACCCAGCCATCTTCCGGACAGGCACAACCTGTTATCGACTGGCTGACCAGATGGCACGATCTGGGCAACCAGGATCTGCACGATTGCCTTTACCAGCACAACGATGCGGATGCCGTGCGCCATGCCTTTGCTGTTGCCGCGGGTCTCGACTCCATGATGCTGGGAGAGGCGCAAATTCTGGGACAGCTCAAAGACGCCTATCGGATCGCGCAGCAACAGGGCAGCACCGGTCCATTTCTGAACCGGCTGTTTCAGGCTGCATTTTCGGCAGCCAAAAGGGTACGCACCGAGACCCGTATCGGTGTCAATGCCGTATCGGTGGCCTCGGCCGCGGTCAGCATGGCCCGCAAAGTATTCGAGGATCTGAGTGAACGCACCGTCTTGCTGGTGGGCGCCGGTGACACCATCGCGCTGGCCGCACGGCATCTGCGTGCCAATGGTGCGCAGCGCATGATCATTGCCAATCGCACCCTTGAACGCGCCCAGACACTGGCGGCCGAATTCAACGGATATGCGATCACGCTGGACAGCCTGGATGCGCATCTCGCGGAAGCGGACATTGTGGTCAGCTCAACCGCCAGCCCGACTCCGGTTATCACCTTCCAGTCTGTAAAACGCGCATTGCGCACACGCAAACATCGTCCGATGTTCATGGCCGATATTGCCGTACCCCGCGATATCGAAACCAGGGTCGGTGAACTGGATGATATTTACCTGTTCACCATTGATCACCTGCAGCAGGTTGTCAGCAACAACCTGGCTGCAAGACAGGAAGCCGCAGTTCAAGCCGATCAGCTTCTTGATGACGACGTGCAGCAGTTCACCGAACAACTGCGTACCCTTGATGCAGTGCCGACCATACGCATGCTGCGTAACGAGGCCGAGGTAGTGCGACAGCAAACCATCGAGCAGGCACAGCGCATGCTCACCAATGGCCGGCCCGCAGAGGAAGTTCTGGAGTTTCTCGCCGACACCCTCACACACCGTCTGATGCACGCTCCCAGCCAGCGATTACGCGATGCGGGTAAACAAGGTGATGCTGAATTGATCCGCGCTGCACAGGAACTGTTTGCACGCCACCCGCCAGGTAAGGAATAACAGATAAGACATGAAAGATTCGATCAAACTCAAGCTCGACCGGCTTACCGAGCGGCATACCGAAATCAGCGCATTGCTGGCCGATCCGGACATCATCAATGACAACAACAAGTTTCGTGATCTGTCGATGGAGTACTCCCGACTGGAACCGGTGGTAACCCGTTATGGCGGTTATCAGCAACTGCTGACTGAACACGTCACGGCTCTGGACATGGCCGAAGGCAGCGACTTCGAGCTGCGTGATCTGGGACGCGAAGAAGTCAAGGCACTGGATCTGCGCATCGCCAATGAAGAAAACGAACTGTCGAAACTGCTGATTCCGAAAGATCCGCGTGATAACAGCAACATCTATCTGGAAGTTCGAGCCGGCACGGGTGGCGATGAGGCTGCCATTTTCGCCGGGGACCTGTTCCGGATGTATTCGCGATATGCAGCAAATCAGGGCTGGCAGGTTGAAATCATCTCAGAAAATGCCGGCGAACATGGTGGATACAAGGAAGTCATTGCCCGTGTCATCGGTAATGGCGCATTTTCCAGACTGAAGTTTGAGGCCGGCACGCATCGAGTGCAGCGCGTACCCGCCACAGAAGCACAGGGCCGCATTCATACTTCTGCCTGTACGGTAGCGATACTGCCTGAGGCTGACGAGATCGAAGCCATCGACATCAATCCCGCAGACCTGCGCATTGATACCTATCGAGCATCAGGTGCAGGCGGACAGCACGTCAACAAAACCGACTCAGCGATTCGCATTACGCACATTCCTACCGGCACCATCGTCGAGTGTCAGGACGAGCGCTCGCAGCACAAGAACCGCTCCCGCGCCATGTCACTGCTGAAATCCCGCCTCATGGCCGCAGAGCAGGCGAAGCGCGATCAGCAGGAAGCCGCCTCACGTAAATTGCAGGTCGGCTCAGGTGATCGCTCGGAACGCATACGCACCTACAACTTTCCGCAAGGCCGGCTGACGGATCACCGCATCAATCTGACTATCTACAAGCTTGATATGGTGATGAACGGCGATCTGAATGATGTGATTGAACCACTACAGAACGAATATCAGGCAGAGCAGCTGGCGCAGCTGGTGGAATAACAGGGAACCATATCTGCTAGATACGCAGGTCTTCTGCGATGCCGCTGGCATTGTCCTTCCCTGCGTGAGGCATAGTAAATGCTGTCACTAGCGATACAGCCGTGATAACAGTGACATACCAGTAGAAAGCAGACTCGATGCCTTGCTGCTTGAACCATAGCGCAACATACTCAGCACTGCCTCCGAACATGGCATTACCAATCGCATAAGAAACACCCACACCGAGCGCGCGGACTTCGATGGGAAACAGCTCAGCCTTCACCAGTCCGCTGATCGAGGTATAAAAACTGACCATCGCCAGCGCCAGTATGATCAGCAGACACGCCAGGAACGGACTGGTCACAGAAGCGAGTCGGGTCAGCAATGGCACAGTAAACAACGTCACCAGCACTCCAAAGGCAAGCATGTTATTGCGACGACCGATCCGGTCAGACAGCGTACCGAATACGGGCTGCATCAGCATGTAGACCACCAGTGCAACAGTCATGACCCGGCTGGCTGTCTCAGTCTGCATACCGGCTGTGTTCACCAGATACTTCTGCATGTAAGTCGTGTACGTATAAAAAGCCAGAGAGCCGCCAGCAGTAAATCCGATAACCGTTATCAGTGCACGCTTGTACCTGAGCAACTCCCGCCACGTGCCCGCTTCTTTTCGGGCGCGCACCTCCTGACCGATGGTTTCATGAAGTCCGCGCCGCAAGTAAAGAGCCACCCATGCTGCCACCGCCCCGAGCAAGAACGGGATACGCCAGCCCCACGCCTTGATCTGATCAACAGTCAGCAGGGCTTGCAAAGCAAGCATCACCAGCAATGCCAGCAGCTGTCCGCCGATCAGCGTCACGTACTGAAATGACGCAAGAAAACCGCGCCGCCCTGCAACGGCCACCTCACTCATGTATGTTGCACTTGTTCCATATTCTCCACCCACTGACACGCCCTGCAGCATGCGCGCCAGCGTCAGCAGGATCGGCGCCCAGATGCCGATATGGCTGTAGCCCGGCAGAATAGCCACCAGCAGCGAACCACCACACATGATCAACACCGAGGTCACCATGGATGTTCTGCGTCCTCTGCGATCTGCGAGTCGACCGAAGATCCAGCTGCCAACCGGGCGCATCAGAAAGCCAACGGCAAACACAACGGCAGCACTCAGTAATTGCGAGGTCTGATCGCCCTGCGGAAAAAATACCGAAGCAAAATACAGCGCACCGAAGGAATACACATAGAAGTCATACCACTCGACCAGGTTTCCTGAAGCACTGGCGATGATGGCCTTGATGCGCTGACGGTTATCCAGTTGATCAGCAGTGAGCTTCAATGATGTGTTTTTATTTTTCATATCGCCTGCTCAGCCAGCAACACACTACCTGCTGCGCTTGTTCACCGCGAGAACTCCGTCTCCCGACAACTCGGTTGCAAATCCGGCATGACGCAGTCGCGTCGATACTTCTATGGGCACATCGCGGCCACTGGTAAGTTTGTTGGGTGCACCAGTGTAGTGAAACAACCTGCCGTTCCGCTTCAGTACGCGCGACAAGTGACAGTAAAAGTCCTGCGAATATAGTTCGCCCGCAATACCAAAACGGGGTGGATCATGCAGGACGGCATCAACCGAAGCATCAGGGATGTTGCCAATCAGCTCAGCAATATCTCCCTGCGTCAGCGTTAATGTATCACCGACTTGCGGTGACCAAGGATTGAGGCTGCGCAACCAGATGACGTCGGGATTCTTTTCAAAAGACAGCACAGACCTTGCCTGCCCCTGCACACACCATGCAGCAAAATAGCCAAGCCCACCACAGGTATCCAGCACCACCTTGCCCCGGGGTTCAATCAGAGCCACCTTGGCCTGTGCATCTGCATAAGGGGAAATCCGCGCTGTGGGCAACATCTTGATGCCATCTATTTCAAAAGTTGGAGCGCCCCACTCTGTCGGCACCAGCTTTATCAGCGAATGAGTAAAACGGGATATTGACTGAAAACTATTACCATCCCAGTAATAGACAGTTCGATCTTTGCATGTACTCAGATATGGAAAGTGCTGCCCTTGCCAACTCCAGCATGCATCACTCAATTCAACCCGGGTTATCGAACGATCCAGATCCAGCGAGCACTGCACTTCAGCTGTACCGGCACGCACTGCTGAACACAATTGCTCATGAACTTTTAATGTGAGTAACGGCAAAGACATCGGCTGATCCTGTCAAGCAACAGCAGCATCGTACGGCATTAGCAATGAAGTTTGATCAGTGCGCCTGAAAAATCTTCTCAGCCGGGAATTGACGCAGCGCCCTGATGACCGTAACACTGCACCCCTCCTCAATGATCTCTCATTACCCTGCTAAACATGGCAATATCAATCCAGAACGCATTGCGCAACACCCGGACGCAACTGGAAGAGCACAGTGATGCGCCGCACCGCGAGGCAGAGTGGCTGCTGGAACACATAACGGGATTCAATCGCACCCAGCTGCGCATGAATGAGCTGCAAATACTGAGCGAACAGCTGGTAGCGCAGCTAAACGAACTGACGCTACGTCGTATCGGTGGACAACCGCTGGCCTATATTCTGGGTGAACAGCATTTCTGGACCCTGAGACTGAAGGTCAATGCATCAGTACTGATTCCCCGCCCTGAAACCGAGCTAGTTATCGAGCGCGCGCTGCATCACCTGCCACAAAACCATCCAAGCACCGCACTGGACCTGGGAACAGGCAGCGGTGCCATCGCTCTGGCACTGGCCAGTGAACGACCTGCTACACGGGTGGTGGCAACGGATTACTCGACAGCGGCCCTGGAAGTGGCACGCAGCAATGCCATATTGAATCAACTTGTTAACGTGGAATTACTGCACAGCAACTGGTTCAACCATGTGCCGCCCCAGAGATTCTCGCTGATCCTGAGCAACCCCCCCTATATTGCCGAGAACGATCCGCATGTAGCAAAGGACGTTGCACAACACGAGCCGCATCTGGCGCTGTTCTCGGGCTCTGACGGACTGGACTCCTTTCGTCAGATCATCAGCCGGGCATCTGATTTTCTGGCTGATCAAGGCTGGCTGGTGCTGGAGCATGGCTGGCAACAAGCGCCCGCAGTGCGTGAAATGCTTGAGTTGGCAGGCTTTTCTAGCGTAGCCTCGCACGCCGATCTGGCAGGCCACCCCCGAGTTACCGAGGGTCAATGGCAAATCAGCAACCCAATTACTTCAGCTACGGAACTACAGAGCAGACCATGATTGAATTCACCACATCCAAGGGTAACTTCACCATTGAACTCTTCAATGATGAAGCGCCGATCAGCAGCAAGAACTTCACGGATTATGTCGATGCCGGTTTTTTTGATGGCACCATTTTTCATCGTGTCATTCCCGGCTTTGTGCTGCAGGGTGGCGGTTTCACCTCTGACATGAAACAGAAAAAAACCAGTGCTCCGATCAAAAACGAAGCTGCCAACGGCCTGAAAAACAAGCGCGGCACCTTGTCCATGGCCCGCACCAGCGACATCGACAGCGCCACGTCACAGTTCTTTATTAATCTGGTCGACAATGACTTTCTTGATCATAAACCCGGCAATTTTGGCTATGCAGTGTTCGGCCAGGTAGTGACCGGCATGGAAGTGATCGACGCCATTGCCAAGTTAAAAACGGGTGATCATGGTCATCATTCAGATGTACCTGTCGAACCGGTAGTCGTTGAAACTGCCAAGCGCAGCTAACCGCTGCTCTTCTTGCCCGTGTCCAGAGCACGCAATATTGGCAAAAAAATACTGGCCGGCATCAGACTGCTACTGATCAGCTGGCTGGTATTTTCAATAGGCAGCGTACTGTTGATGCGCTGGGTTGACCCGTGGACTTCTGCCTTCATGTTGCGTGATCGAGGCATCGCGCTGTTCAGCGGCGATGACAGCTACCATTTCAGCCATCAGTGGGCTGACTGGAGTCAGATCTCCGGCCAGATCAAGGTAGCGGTCATGGCCTCGGAAGATCAGACATTTCCCAGCCATTACGGTTTCGATTTCAGCGCCATGCAAAAGGCCTGGCAACAAAATCGCCGGGGACGCAGGCTGCGCGGCGGCAGCACCATCAGTCAGCAAGTTGCCAAAAATCTCTACCTGTGGCCCGGCACCAGTTATGTACGCAAAGGGATCGAAGCCTATCTGACCGTGCTGATCGAAACCTGCTGGCCGAAGCGACGCATTCTCGAGATTTACCTCAACAGCGCTGAATTCGGTAAGGGTGTTTTTGGAGTCGAAGCTGCCAGCCGCCGCTTTTTCAATAAACCCGCAGCGAAGCTGAGTACCAGTGAAGCCGCGCTGCTGGCTGCCGTGCTGCCCGCACCCAAGCGATATCTGGTCAACAAGCCTTCAGCCTATGTAAAAGCGCGACAGGCGTGGATTACACGGCAGATGGCCCGTCTTGGCGGAATAGCAACTTTACAAACCTTATAAAACCAGATTTGCTCCGCTTGTTACTGTTCAGTTTCGGCTCAGCTACCCTCTGCCAAGCTTGTACTCAGATTTGAACTGCCTAAGATATAATGCTTGGCGTCGGCATTGACCGATCTGCCCTAGAACAAATCTTTGGATCATGCCTACTGAGGGGATTGATGATGAAAGCAGCCAAGAAATTCTGCCTTGCGGCGCTACTGACCCTGGGCTTTGCCGCACCTGTTCTGGCCGATTGCGTTCTCCCCAAGAAGCCTAGCGCCCCTCCAAGTGGTGCCAAGGCAACCCAGGAAGAAATGGTTGCGGCGATGAGAGCCTCACGCCAGTTCGATGCAGATGTAAAAACCTATCAGGCCTGCCTGAACACCGAAACCGAGAGCATGATTGCTGCATTGGGAGACAAGGCCACAGATACCGACATCGCCCGCGTCAAAGCCAAACAGGACACGAAAGCAAATGATGCCTATCAGACTGCCACCAAGGTTGCTGAGGCTTTCAATGTCGAATTGCGTGCCTTTAAGGCAAAAGCCAAGTAAGTATTCATTCGGGCGTTGCGCCCGCCAGTCTGACAAAACCGACGTCAGTCAAGCTGACATCGGTTTTTTCTTGACTAGTAATAAATTGCTGTTGGCCTGTTTCAGACACGCATGAGACACTCGGCCAAATGAAGCAATCACAGAGGCCACAGTGTCGATGCTGAGCGTTACCGAGGCACAAGCCGCCATTCATGCGCATGTCCCGCTGTTAACAATCACCCAGACAGGGTTGCGAGAACTGACCGGCAGCGTGCTGGCTGAATCCATTTTCATGGAACGCGACCAGCCTCCGTTCCAGCGCGTCATGATGGATGGCATTGCAGTGCGCAGCAGTACCACGACCCGGGATTTCCGCATAGTTGGCACGCAGGCCGCTGGTGCCCCACCGCTCTCACTGACGAGGGATGATGAATGCATTGAAGTCATGACGGGAGCTGAACTACCCGTTGGCTGCGACTGCGTAATCCCCGTAGAACAGATCAAGCGAAGCACAGATCGCGCTCAACCGCTGGAGAGCGCAGTAATAAGCAAGTGGTTGAATGTACATCGACGTGGCAGCGATGCACTTCGAGGCCAGTCCATCCTGCAACCCGGAGTGAGATTGGGTGTAACTGAAATTGCTGTGCTGGCCAGTGCGGGTTATGCAACTGCGCAGGTACGTCAATCGCCCCGCATTGCGCTGGTGTCCACCGGCGATGAACTGGTGGAGCCCGGTGACCCCATAGAGAACTGGCAGATTCGGCGTTCCAACACTTATGCATTACGTTCTGCTCTGGAACAGCATGGTCATCGACAGATTATTGACCGGCATCTTGCCGATGATTTACCGGTACTGCGCCATACGATTGATGTGTTACTTCAGGAAAACGATGTACTGATCCTCAGTGGCGGCGTTTCAATGGGGCAGTTTGACTATGTGCCACAGGTACTCACTGAACTCGGTATGCAATGCATATTGCACAAGATCGAACAACGGCCCGGTAAACCCATGTGGTTCGGCGTGCGGAGCGACGGAAAAGCGGTGTATGCGCTGCCGGGGAATCCGGTTTCAACACTGATCTGCCTGTACCGGTACGTACTGCCCGGTCTGTTGCGCAGCATGGCATCATCAACTCTTCCCGTTGAACGTATTACTCTGCAAAAAGCCGTCAAAGTACATCCTGAGCTGACCGTATTCATGCCTATCAGATTAAAGCATGATGATCAGGTCGGGATGCAGACGGAACTCTGCCCGACCCGCGGTTCAGGGGATTTTATATCCTTGCTCGGTACACAAGGCTTTGTTGAACTACCCCCTGCGCAGGGTATGATCGACGCAGGCACGCTGGTGCCATTTTATCGCTGGTAAAGTCGACCATGAGCTCGATCCTCACACTTCCCGCCACTGCTCCGCGTGATCGCCTGCATCGACCTCTGCATGATCTGCGTATCTCTGTGATGGATCGTTGCAATTTCCGTTGCCCCTACTGCATGCCGCGCTCGACTTTCCACGAGCATTATCAATTTCTCAAACCCACCGAGCGGCTGTCCTTTGAAGAAATCACACGACTGGTGCACTTGTTCGTCGAAATGGGTGTAAAGAAACTCCGGCTCACCGGCGGCGAACCCCTGCTGCGCCCCAACCTCACAGAATTGATAGCTGAACTGGGCGCGATTGATGGTGTAGAAGACATTGCGCTAACTACTAATGGCGTATTGCTGGAAAAGTACGCCACCGAGCTTCAAGCGAGCGGCCTGAAACGCATTACGGTCAGTCTGGACAGTCTTGATCCCGGTGTGTTCACGCAGATGAGCGGCGGATTCCAGGGTCTGGAGCAGGTACTGACAGGCTTGCAGGCTGCACAACAGGTGGGACTGAATCCGATCAAGATCAACGTTGTAGTACAGCGTGGTGTGAATGACCACACTCTGCTCGACCTGCTGGAACACTTTCGCGGTAGCGGCATTATCGTGCGCTGCATCGAGTATATGGATGTTGGCAATCGCAATCACTGGCAGAGACAGCATGTCGTTCCATCAAAAGAACTGCTGCAACGTATCCAGGCCTGCTGGCCTGTACACAAACTGTCGGGCAATTATCATGGCGAAGTCGCAGAACGATATGCATATGATGATGGTGGTGGCGAAATCGGGTTTATTTCATCGGTAACACAAACCTTCTGTGGCAGCTGTACGCGCGCGCGCCTGTCCTCTGAAGGGGTTTTCTATACCTGTCTGTTTGCCACACATGGGCTGGATCTGAAAATCCCTATGCGCAGCGGCGCGAGTGACGATGAATTGCGCGAACTGATCCGTAATGCCTGGGAGCAACGCGATGACCGATACAGCGAGCTACGGTCAGTACAGAGCATCAATGCCTCCACCACGCACAAGATTGAGATGTACTACATAGGCGGATGAGTATGAAACCTTTCTCGCATATCGATAGCGATGCGCGCCCCACCATGGTGGATGTTGGCGACAAGAACGCAACGAAACGCAGTGCCATCGCCACCGCGCGAGTGCGCTTCCCGGACAGCATCGCCACCGCCTTGAAAGAACAGAATTTCAATACAGCAAAAGGACCGGTCTTTCACACTGCGATCATCGCCGGCACGATGGCCGCGAAACGCACCCATGAACTGATCCCCTTCTGCCACCCACTTGGCATTGAGAGTTGCAAGCTACACATCGAGATGGATGGAAACGATGCTGTTGTCCAGTGCTCAGTTTCGGTACATCACAAGACAGGGGTTGAAATGGAAGCGCTAACCGGTGCCAGCATTGCCGCGCTGACAATCTACGACATGTGCAAAGCACTGTCGCACGACATCGCGATTACCGAGACGCGCCTGATCGAAAAGCAGGGCGGCAAGAGTGGCCACTATCTTTCCAGTAAACATTCAGCCCCGTGAACGACCCAACCGATTACCCATGCACCCAATTCAGAAAGACAGCGTAAATCCGCCTGCAACCCTGCTTTCATTGCAATTGCAGTACTTTGCGATCTTTCGTGAGCAGGCTGGCAAGCGTAGCGAAGTGCTGTTATCCAGCGCCACTACCGCGGCGGAGCTGTA
Source organism: uncultured Pseudomonadota bacterium (assembly GCA_903838705.1). Lineage (GTDB taxonomy): Bacteria > Pseudomonadota > Gammaproteobacteria > Steroidobacterales > Steroidobacteraceae > CAILZL01. The sequence continues at coordinate 43,146 of CAILZL010000034.1, read as the reverse complement.
TGCTGAACTGCAGCAGCGCTACGGCTTCGAGCTGACCACCTCGCAGACAAAAGCGGCAATCAATAATGAATTCTGCGACTGGGACCGGCAACTCAAATCAGGCGATGCCGTGGCATTCATCCCACCTGTAGCAGGGGGTTAAAGCATGCCCGGCGCATTCAGTTTCTGCGACACACCGATAGACCCTGCTGCATTGCAAGCCACGCTCAATCATCCCGCCGCAGGTGGCTTTGTAGCTTTTGAAGGCCGGGTGCGAAATCACAACGAAGGACAAACCGTTGTACAGCTGGAGTACGAGGCGTTCCCTGAACTTGCCATTAAAGAAGGGTTGCTCATCATGGATGAAGCGATGCAGCGCTTTGCCATTATCGGCGCAGCCTGCATACATCGGGTCGGCCTGCTGGAAATTGGCGATATGGCCATCTGGGTTGGCGTCAGCGCCGCTCATCGCGACGCCGCCTTTTCAGCCTGTCGTTACATCATTGATGAAATAAAACAGCGCGTCCCCATCTGGAAAAAGGAGCACTATGCAAGCGGCGATTCCGGCTGGATCAATTGTGAGACTCGAACCAGAACCAGATCGGAATGAAAATCGCAAACCGCCGCATATCCTCAACAACAACCCCGCTAATTCAGGGGCGTCTTGCCGGTGTACTCCAGAATGAACAGGCCACCCGTAAATCTGTCATTGGCGTAAATCAGACCATTCTTGCCAACAATCAGGTCATTCATCTGTATTGACTCACCCTTGTTGCCAGGCACCTTGGGAGTAAAGTGCGCAATCTCAACCGGGTTATGCGGATCCTTGATGGAATAAATACGTAAGCCGCCGGCAAACTGCGCGGTCACCACCGTGTTCTTCAATACACGAGACACATCCGGCATGTTGTTCAGATTGATGTTGTGCGCACCGAACCGACCATTTCCTTTGCACAAGGAGGAAAAATTGGCGGGCACAGGTAACGTGGATAATGGAAATGGATGATCTTCATTCTGAATATCAAGCAGGGTGATACGCATGGGCCAATCGGCACACTCGTCCTTGGTCGACTCCTGAGACGCAACCAGAAGGCCTCGATCCAGAATCGGTAATACCGTATGGATAAAACCTTCATTCAAGGACTGCCATGAAATCCGCGACACTTCCTTCGGCCTGGACTTGTCTGCGATATCCAGCACAACAATTCCACCATCAATCCAGCCAACATATGCCCGGTCCGGCCGCTCAGCCGGTACCAGCAGAGTGTGCAGGCGAAAACCACTATCAAAAGGTTTGACTCGAGCAGGTGCGGGCGCCTCATCCCCTACTCGGGTGCCCGGCAACCACCATCGCCCCGCCTCCTTCGGGACTTTCGGATCCTGCATATCAACAATCATCAGCATCTGATCGTCCAGCGGATTCTTGGGCACAAAGTCCTTCGCCCCGGTAGCCAGATAGGCGTACTTTCCATCGGTGAATGTCAGATAGTGAGTGCCCCGAGAATTCGGCCCTGTGAGATCCATGTATGACAACAGCTGAGGATTGCTCGCATCACTGACATCATATGTCTTGATGCCGCCGTAAGGTTGCCCGACTGTGAGGCTTTGCCTTGCAACTACGAGAACATTGCCACTCAACCCCAGCGAGTTACAGCGAATAAATTCGGCTTCAACGGGAATCTGCTTCAACACAACAGGCTTTGCAGGAACAGTGACGTCAATGACACTGAAACACTGCGGGCCAGATTCATGAGCCAGAAACAGAACTGTTCTGGTGCCATATTGCTTGAGTGCCAGCCCTTCACCGCCCTTGCCGGCGCCATTGATATCGCTGTGACCCACCACCCGCAGATTGACCACATCTGGCATGGCAGCAGCAAAACTGATGGACTGGAAGCCGAACATTAAAGACAGAAAAATGCAGCCAACGCGGTTTGCATTGCCAGATTTATTTTGAAACAGTCTTAAGTGATGCATAGAGCGTCTCCAGTTTACTTATCGGTCTCTACTTTATCGTCCACATCACTGACAAATACCTTACCAACTTTCTTGCCGAAATCCGGAGGCAGGATGAACGACACCATGGCCTCATACTGGGCACTCAACCACTTGTCAGCGAGGCTGGAATTCAGATTGACTGTGTAACGTGTAACCTTGCCGCCTGTGTTGCTGACAGCCTCGGCCAATCCCCCATCAAAAGGTGAAAGCTCACGATGATCATCAAACATCTCGTAACCAACCATCACATCAGTGTTTGACGGGTAAGACCATGTACCAGGCGTACCTGTCAGCTGATTGGTGCCATACATTCTTGCCCAGAGACGCAGATCAATATTTTCATTAACAAGATAGGCCGCCTTGCCCGAAGAGTTAATTCGTGGATAAGGCTCAGCAAACAGCTTCGGATCCAGTTTTGCGTTAAACGCAATCGCGCAGCTTAATGAACTGCCATATGCAACTGCAGCCAGTGCCGCATAAGCAGCACTGTCCTTGCCGTAGACACATGCGGGTCCATATTCCTCCAGATTGAATTCCTTTCGAACATTTCGCGCGACCACTGCAATTCGCTGCGCAATCTGCTTGCGCCATACATCACCACTCTCAGCTTTTCCTGAAGCCGCAGGCAATCCGACCGGGACACGTACTACTGTCAGACCATTTACAGCAAACCACTCAGCCGTGAGGTTGACTGTATGCAGCTCTGCAGCCGCAGCCTCATCATCAACCACCATTGGCATGAGTACCATGCCCTTACTCTGCGCTGTATTCCTTGCAGGAGTAACAGCGACAGGCAGATATTTCGGTAACCAGCCCGGTTCCATATAAGTCTCACCAAGCGTCTGCTCATTGAGCGTACGCATGTTGGTGACGCGTGCGATAGTATTGTCAGTTCGATGCCAGACATAGTAGGTACCAGGATTTATTGCGCTCTCCACTGAAAAAAGAATGACACCACGATCATCCGTTGCACCCAGCCACTTGATGGTTGAACCTGCAAAAATTTTGTAGTGTGCAAAGGTGGCAGTGAGCATGTCCTGAGCAATACGCGAGTCCCCATCAAATGGACCAAACCGCAAATCGGGAGAACTGAACTGTACTCCCAGTGGCTGCCCCATGCCGGAAGTCTTGACAACACTGCCTGCTGGATTAATACGATCTGGCAGCAACTTGTGAATCTTCGCCCAGATGTCCGGATAGTCCAGTTCACTTGAATCCCAAATCTCCTGTAGCTCAACAGTGTTCTTGTTTTCTGCTGGCAACCATTTATTGCCTTTGGCATCCCAGCTGGCATGCATCATCACTCCACCCAGCTTACGAACCTCATAGAACATCTTGCTGCCGGCCCGGTCAGCAAGGAAACGTATTGGATAACCATAGACAGCCTTTCCGTAACTACTGGCCTTGTTCGTTTCAAGATCCCAGTCAAGAAGCTTGCAGTAGTTGGTATTGATTGGCAGGGTGTCAGAATTCGTCATGTTGAAATCACCCTCATCAAGACGGGTTTTGGACTTCACAGGCTGTTTCTGATAACACTCGCTGATCAACACATGATTTGGATCACGCCATGGAGCACGCACTAGATCTGAAGAAATCTGCGTGCTTTGCACTCGCTCAGATACTGTCTTGGTTTTCAGATCCAGTCGCGCGATATAGAGACTGGGGCGAGGATTCTCATCAGAACTGTTTGCCGTATTATTTATTTCAGCCCATACCACTAATTTATCTTCACTCGCCCACCCGTAAGTTCTGACCGACTTCATATAGGGGATTTCCAGCTTGAAGATCGGTGTCACCGTTTTGCCGGAAATATCCAGCACCGCCAAGGTGGACACGCTGTTGTCCTGACGACTGATGAGTGCCACACGCGTCCCCAGTGGCGACAAGCTGGGTTGACTGAACTCCGGACGGGCGGCGTACATGAATGCATCGGGGGGCGCAACGGATGTTTTGGCAACCACAATACCCTTGAATGCATCCGGTAAATTGCTGCCTGACTGCTGAGCAAGAGCGTTTCCGCTCACCACAGCAAAAGCCATCAACGAATACAAACTCGCTGAAATTATTTTCATTGTTTCATCCAGAAAAATCACCAGGCAACGAGTGCCTAATTGCTCGCGTCGTACAACGCGCTCCAGAAAGGAATCAAATGTTAGCCTGGATGCCCGCTTCCACAACGGCACCCCCTGCCCCTGACTGCTGCACCCACAATCATTCTGATCCATTATTACAGACCTGAATACCTAAGGAAGCACTTAGAGCATAGCAAATAGAAAGCGAAACAATTCTGGCAGGTACTGGCTGAGCTGAAACTGAACGGAACCTGTACACCCCGCGACAACTCTGCGGTTACTTATTTGTTGGCAGATACTGATTGAGGCGCCAGAACAGGAAATGCAACACGCTCACCCGGCCCGGCCAATCTGGTCGCCGGTTGAATAAAAGTAATCAGGACAGAACCTGCCTCCTTGGGCAAGGTCAACGTGATATTGCGTGCACCACTGGCAGGCTTGGGGGTTTCCAGCCGCAGGGCGACTGGCTCGTGAGAAGCCTGCTGGTTCGCGGATGCATAAGCAGCCAGAAATCGCACTTCATTAGCTGAGGGGAAAGCAGTTACAACCAATGGGTTGGCAATCCCGTTTACAGCCAAGTGACTACCCGACTGCAGGAGGTCTCTGGTCTGCTGTACTGCCAACCCGAGTGTCTTTTCATCTGCGACCGCCAGTTCAGTCGGATCCGGGTGTTTTGGACTGACCAAGCTGATCATAGTAAGCAAATCCATTTCCAGCGCGACTTCAATATGATCGTCGCGCAAGGTCACGCGCGCTGTATTCGCGTTTAAAGTATGTGCGCCAACCTCTGCTCTCAGCTGAATTGCAAAGAGCAGGATTGGCAGTACAAGAGCAAGCCTTCTTCTGGTGCTCACTGCGGACCGGCACCACCCATACCGCCGCCCATTCCATCGGCAGCCATACCGTCAGCGCCCATGCCACCACCCATGCCACCGCCTGGAGGTCCGCCCACGTAGCTACCAGTACGGCAGTAAATGCTGTTCACAGCCTTGCCACCGGTGGTGAATGAATCTTCGGTGAAGTCCCAGCAATTAGCCTGAGCCGCCGGCTTATATTTGAATGAATAGGTCTTACCCTGCCATACGTAAGTCATGATGCGCGAACCATCGCTAGACTCAACCAGTTTCAAGTCTTTCACGCCACCAGCTGGTTTTCTTCCGGTAATTTTTCCACCACCGGCAATATTGGTCATCGGCGGCACATGTGCAGCCATGCTCATGTCGAAATTTCCGTCCAGACACTGAATGATGTAAGGCGGTGTGACAGAGGTGTGATAGCGCATGCCGAATACAGGATCAGGCTGGCCATTACATACATCCAGCTTACCCTTGGCAATAGCTGATCCATCAGGATTCGTGTTGCCGTAGATAGGATAACCATCAAATGCCCAGCCGATGATCGCAGCCGGATTACTCTTGTTTTTCATGGCTTCCATCATGCACTTAGGTGCGACATGATAGTGATAGTCATCACCGCGTCCCGAGTGACCACCACAAATATCGAGTTCACCTGTCAACAAGGTATCCGCCTTGGGGTCATACTTGTAAAGATCATCGTCACCCTGTGAGGTGTAATCGTAGATTGGCACACCATTGACGGCCACACCGAGGGCGGCATCGATGGATACAGGCTTGGCATTTCTGCTCGGTGAGAGCGTGATAGGCGAGCTGTAACCTGGAGCCGGAATAGGCACCTGATCGTTGGTTCCGGTAATGCCGTTCATCAGAGGATGATCCGGATAGGTGTCACTGAAAACCTTAGCATATTTCGGATCATCGCAGTTCACAGTCACCTTGTTGCCGAATCCGGCATCATCGATGGACTTCTTGATAGCAGCACAGCGGGCAGCAGGAGCAATCGTTCCGGCACCTTCAACCTTTTGCGCACTTGCCGGTAGCGAAAGTGCGGCGACTGAAAGCCCCGCCACTGCAATCGCAGCAGGGCCAACAAAACCCGAAAGAACGGATGTAATAAGTTTACTCATTTAATTAATAACACCTGATTTAACATTTTCTGAAAACATCACGACTGGCAAGCCTGCCACCCTGCATGAACAAGACACTGTAGCAATCAACAAGCTCTCGTTGCACACAAATTCAGCATGATCACGATGTAACTTACTTGCCCAGCGACGTTAACGACGTAGTCACAACTCTGATTCAGGATACTAGTAGGAACAACTGTGAAGATACGTTACTTCTTGTCAAGACTGCCTGAATTACACGCCTGAGCACCAGAAGCATCTGAATACCCACAAACAGCCAAAGCTCTGCATACTGATCAAGCCTGCCAGCCCGATGAAACAGGCAGCAGCCGGAGTATTACGCATTGCATCCACCATGAAAACTCTATCCACTTTCCTCCTTAATCCTATAGATCACTATTGGCCAACTTGATCCTGCATCCGGAGACCGTGTTTCCCTGCTGGCATTCAGCGGCCTTATCTGGCATACAAAAAAGCGGCTGCCTTATAAGGAATGAATCAAAGCTTTATCACATCCACAGCCACATTGAGCTCAGCCGGTTACATCAAGATTCATCACCACTTCTATGCGCCTGTTACGCGCCCGACCGGCTTCAGTTTCGTTACTTGCAATGGGGCGGGACTCGCCATACCCAACCGAACCTACTTTTTCCGCGCTGATACCCAGATTGGAGATCAGATACTGACGCACCGCGTCGGCACGATCCTGGGATAAAAGAAGATTGGCTGAATCCGATCCGGCACTGTCCGTATGACCTTCAACAGACAGGCTGGCACTTGGAAACAGCCTTAGCGCCTCGCCAACCTTGGCCAGCAACGGAAAACTTTCCGGTTCAATATTACTTTTACCACTGCGAAAGCTGATCGCATTCAGAGACATGACCAGCTGATTGCCATGGCGATAGATGCGCCCCTCGTCAGCAGAAAACATGCTTTCAATTTTACTGATGTTCTCGCGTATGCGCTCCTGACCACTCAGCCGTTTCAATAATGCCTGACGTTCTTCCGACTCACTGCCCAGTCTTGATTCCAGTTTGGTAATGGCCGCGTTCAACTCACTGATCGTGCCTTTGAGTTCGGTGATCTCCTGTTCACGTTCGGTCATGGCGTTGCGCGAACTTAACAACTGGTTCTGTTGCAGCTTAACTTTTTCCTGCATCTGCTGCAGGATGGGCAGCATTCCTTTATCAAAAGCCTCCGGCACCTCTAGCGCTCCGGCAAGCTCACGTACCGGCTGCTCAAGTGCCAGCCACTGCTCCTCTGCCAGCTGCTGCTTCAAACCATCCTTGCCCTGAGCGCGCTCAACCATCCCTGCCAGATAAATGGCGTGTCTGGCCTCATAGCCGGCCTGAGCCGCCAGACGCTTCGATTCATCCAGTTCATAGCGGTTTCGCATCAGCTGCTGATCGGCAAGAGATAACTGCTGCTGGGCGGCTGTAAACGTCCGTGGCGCCAGCTCTGGCGCTCTTGCGACTTGTGCCTTGCTGATCCAGTCACGCGCCACTCCCAGCACACTGGCTTTGATGGCCTGAAGCTCTGCGTCACGCAATAACACTTCCGCTTCTGCACCCTTGCTGCGCGCCGACTCCAGATCATCACTTTCAACTCTTGCCACGGCCTGCTGGAAGCGTTGCTCAGCTTTCTTCCACACTTCGCCCTGTGACTGCACCGCGCCCGCAACCAGCGCATCGTCATAAGCCTTGATAACCGAACTGAGCGTCTTGCTGCTTTGTGCTGCAATCTGCCGGGTCTTGCTGATCGCCTGCTGCACCGCTACCTGATCTTTAAGCAAACGATCAGCCTTTGGCTTACCTGCAAAATATTTTTCCAGCTCAACAAGTGCTTCGCTGGCGCGCGCATAGCTGACCGGCGCAAGCAGCTCCACGCGCTCAGCTCGGGCCTGAGTCATTGATTCCTGCAGAGGCGCGAAAAGCTCATCCCTGCCTGGCAAGCCCTGGGCATGAACCGGAATCACCACTTGCCAAAACACACACAGGTACAGCACCCACCCTTGCAGCCTACACAACATGAATCAGCACTCCATGAATCGTTCCATAAGCTTCATCTAGGCAATACATAACAGCACATACCCGCTATCAGCCGGGACGGGTCTGACCCGACCCCCGAACCACATATTTGTAACTGGTCAATTGCTCAACACCGACCGGCCCACGCGCATGGAATTTGTCTGTTGAGATACCGATCTCGGCACCCATACCAAACTCCCCCCCATCCGCAAACTGGGTCGAGGCATTGTGCAATACGATCGCACTGTCCACCGAATTTAAAAACCGTTCGGCAGTCTGAGCATTACTGGTGACAATGGATTCAGTATGCGCAGAACCATACCTGCCGATGTGCGCTACAGCGGCATCCACTCCATCTACCACTCGCGCCGAAATAATGGCGTCCAGATACTCGGTGTACCAGTCTTCCTCACTGGCCGCTTTCACACGCGCATCTACCGCCTGAACAGTGTTGTCACCACGCACTTCACACCCGGCATCAAGCAGCACTTTCACCACGGCATTCATCTGCACTGTTGCCGCCTGATCAAACAGCACAGTCTCAGCAGCGCCACAGACACCGGTGCGACGCAACTTTGCGTTCTTTACGATTTCACAGGCCATATTCACATCGGCATCACGATCAACGTACACATGGCAGTTGCCTTCAAGATGCCCGATCACCGGCACCCGCGCATCCTGCTGCACTCGCTGAATCAGGCTCTTGCCGCCGCGCGGCACAATGACATCAATGTAATCAGCCATACCCGACAGCATATAGCCCACCGCAGCACGATCAGTGGTGGGCACCAGCTGCACCGCCGCTTCAGGCAAGCCCGCCGCTTTGAGTCCTTCCACCAGACAGGCGTGCACAGCACGGCTGGAGTGATAGCTTTCTGAACCAGCACGCAGGATGGCCGCGTTGCCGGACTTCAGACACAGGGCACCGGCATCCACGGTGACATTGGGGCGGCTTTCAAAAATAATCCCGATTACACCCAGCGGAACGCGAACCCGTTGAATCTTCATGCCATTCGGCCGTGTCCATTCAGCCATGACTGTTCCGACGGGGTCAGGCAGCTGGATGATTTCTTCCACGCCTTTGGCCATAGCCTCTACCCGCTTGCCGTCCAGCAGCAGACGATCCAGCAATGCACTACTCAACCCGCGCTCGCGCGCCGATGCCATATCCCTGGCATTGGCTGCCAGAATCTCGGCACTATGCGCCCTCAGCGCTACCGCAGTCGCCTGTAAAGCACGGTTCTTGGTTGCTGCATCGGTTCGTGCCAGCAGCCTGGCCGCTTCCAGCGCCGCACGGCCGATCGGCTCCATAATCTCGCCGATCTGTGCGAGTGATCCGGAAGGGGCTTGCGATGAAATAGACATACAAATGGTTCCTGAAAAAGCCGGCGCGGCCCATTGTAGAGCCTGCCGCCCATTATTCCATCTTATGGCCTCAATGGTTACCTCACGACCACCCTTGAATTGTCACCGGTCAGCCGCATAATTGAACGCGTTGTACCTCCTTTGTCCATTGGCACCCCTACAGGTATTCCATGAAGCGCGTATTTCTGTTCCTTGTGACCAACCTTGCCATCGTTTTCGTGCTCAACATCGTGCTGCACCTGCTGGGCGTGGACCGGATTCAGACAGCCAACGGCGGGCTGGATATCAATAACCTGCTGGTTTTCTCGGCAATATTCGGTTTTGGCGGCGCACTGATCTCGCTGGCCATCTCCAAGTGGTCAGCCAAGCGCATGATGGGCGTGGAAGTTATCACCGAAGCGCGCTCCCCACGCGAAATCTGGCTGGTGAACACCGTTCAGCGATGCGCGACAGAAGCCGGCATCGGCATGCCCGAAGTCGGTATTTTCGATTCACCTGACATGAATGCCTTTGCCACCGGTGCCCGCCGTGACAGTGCACTGGTCGCCGTCAGCACGGGATTGCTGAATGGCATGTCGCAAGCAGAGGCCGAAGCGGTCATCGGTCACGAAATCAGTCACGTAGCCAATGGCGATATGGTCACCCTGACCCTCATTCAGGGCGTGGTGAATACCTTTGTGATCTTCCTGTCACGGGTCATCGGTTATGTCGTGGACAAAATCATCCTGAAGAACGAACGCAGCAATGGCATGGCCTACATGGCCAGCGTGTTCATCAGCCAGATGGTGCTGGGTATTCTGGCCAGCATGATCGTCATGTGGTTCTCCCGCCAGCGTGAATTCCGTGCTGATGCAGGTGGTGCCAAACTGGCTGGCCGCACCAACATGATCGCTGCGCTGGAACGTCTGATGAATCGCCACAGCGAAGCCGCCCTGCCTGAAAAAATGGCTGCCTTCGGCATCTCCGGCGGCAAGGGCATCAGCCGCCTGTTCATGACTCATCCACCGCTGGAAGAACGCATCGCTGCACTGAAGAACGCGCAGTAACCGGCGCCTGTACTTGCAGCTCCCTGAGTTGACCGTTAAGAGCGGCAGTAAGCATGACTTACCAGCCGCTCTTGTCGTATGAGCCACACACATCAAACTGCACTGGTCTGGTTCCGCCGCGATCTGCGGCTGGCTGACAATCCAGCTTTAACTCATGCACTGAGTGAAGCGCGAAACGTTATTCCGGTTTTCATTCATGCGCCCGACGAAGAAGCACCCTGGTCTCCCGGTGCCGCCAGTCTGTGGTGGCTGCATCACAGTCTTGCCTCACTGAGCAGAGATATTACCGGACTGGGTGGCCGGCTCATCCTGCGTCAGGGCGCGAGTCTTGCCTGTTTGCAGCAACTGATTAGCGAGACATCAGCAACACTGGTGTGCTGGAACCGCGTCTACGAACCGTCCTGCATCGTCCGCGACACAAACATCAAGCGTGTTTTAAAAGACCAGGCGATTGAATGCAGCAGCCACAATGCCGCGCTGTTATTTGAACCGTGGCAAGTACGCACTCAGCAGGATAAACCCTTTCGAGTATTCACGCCCTTCTGGAAACACTGTCAGACACGACTGGCTGAACAACCCTTGCCATTGGCCGCACCCAATTTACTTCCGGGTGTGAACAAATCACTCACCTCAGCAGACCTTTCTTCCCTGCATTTATTACCACGCATCAAATGGGACAGTGGCATGCAGGCACACTGGCAAACAGGTGAAGCCGGTGCGCATGCGCGACTGCAACAATTCATTAATGACAGTGCAAGCCATTATGCCACCGAGCGTGATCGCCCTGATAAAACCGGCACGTCCTGCATGGGCCCGTATCTGCACTTTGGTGAGATCAGTCCACGCCAGATCATCACTGCCTTGCATGAACAACAGACACCTGCCGAAAGTTATTTACGTGAACTCGGCTGGCGTGAATTTTCGCATCATCTGCTGTATCACTTCCCGCATACCACCAATGCCCCACTGGATATTCGCTTTGAAAAATTTCCCTGGGATAAAAACGCAGCTGCCTTGCAAGCCTGGCAGCGCGGCCAGACCGGCATTCCTCTGGTAGATGCCGGTATGCGTGAGTTATGGCACACCGGCTGGATGCATAACCGCGTGAGAATGGTGGTCGCGTCGTTCCTGACCAAGAATCTGCGCATACACTGGCTGGAAGGCGCACGCTGGTTCTGGGACACGCTGGTCGATGCGGATCTGGCCAACAACACACAGGGCTGGCAGTGGACGGCGGGATGTGGCGCCGATGCTGCACCGTTCTTCCGTATCTTCAATCCCACACTGCAAGCTGAACGTTTCGATCCGGAATTCAACTACATTCGTCGCTGGGTTCCCGAGATCGCACGCCTGCCCAACAAATGGATAACCAAACCATGGGAAGCGCCGGACATTGAATTGAGTAAAGCCGGAATTAAACTTGGCCGAGATTACCCAAGCGCCATTGTTGACTTGGGCGCAAGCAGGGAAGCGGCGCTTGATGCTTATAAAGAGATCAAATAGCAGAACTGCTCAATAGCCAAACAGATCAGTCGATCCTTAACCCAGCTCCTTCCTCGCCGCCTCAATCCATTCGCGCTGTTCTTTGCGGAACACCGCACCGGCCAGTTCTGCATTGGCCAATAGTTCTTTCAACAATGCGTTACCGCGCTCGGCCTGACCCTGACGCTTGAGCAGCATGGCATGGCGGTACATCGCTTCCGCTCCCGAGTAATACTTGCTGAGCGCCTGATACTCACTCATTGCCTTGTCAAAATTGCCTTCTGCCTCCAGTGCGCGGGCATAAAGCAAATGGCCTTCGGCAGATTTGAAGTCAGGATTATTGGCGATCAATTCATCCAGCGTCTGTCGTGCAGCAGCAAACTGATTCAACGCAAATTGCGATCTGGCCACACCCAGCATCAGCAAGGGTTCGTGACTGTATATCCCCGTGATAGCGGCACGGTAATGCTCCATTGCTTCCTGAAAACGACCGCGCTCAAATAACTGATCAGCAACTCTGCGACGACTGTCTACGCTGTCATTCACCGCCAGTTGCTGACTGGCCTGCCGCAGATCGCGGTGGGGATCAACCGTCTTGCGCAGGCCGGAAGCAGCACGCTTGGCCATTCGGCTTTGCTTAATTTCAGGAACGATTTCCACCACGAAGTAGGCCAGCCAGCAGATCAGGGAAAGCAGCGGCTGAAGCGCCGTAAAGACAAACAGATAAATCCAGATGGTATTTCGGCCAGTTTTAACCACATGGGCGATGAGGCCAATTGTGATCAATACGGTGATCAAATAAGAAAGCATGCTATACGCGCCTGAGGAGAAACATTCACATCTTACCTGTTCCGGCAAAGCCAGTAGAATGCCCGTATGCTGAACACCCCCACTCCCGAGCTGCTCAACCAGCTAAAACAGATTGTCGGGCCATCCGGCGTGGTGGATCAACCGCAGGACATCGCGCCCTACCTGGTGGACCATCGCAAATTGTACCGAGGCGCAACGTCCCTGGTGCTGCGACCGGAGAGCACTGAACAGGTATCGCAAATCCTGAAGCTATGCCACGCACACCACATCGGTGTGGTTCCAGTGGGCGGCAATACCAGTTATTGCGGCGGTGCAACGCCATCCAGTGCAGGCAATGAAATAGTTGTTTCATTGTCGCGACTGAAGCGCATCCGGCATATTGATCCGGACAATTACACGCTGACTGTCGAAGCGGGTTGTGTGCTGGCTGAAGTACAGCAGGCCGCTGAAGCGGCTGACCGACTGTTTCCATTGAGCCTGGGCTCTGAAGGCTCGTGTCAGATCGGCGGAAATCTCTCGACCAATGCTGGTGGTACGGCGGTGCTGCGCTATGGCATGGCTCGCGACCTGGTACTTGGACTGGAAGTGGTGCTGCCTGATGGCCGGGTGCTGGATGACCTGAACGCTCTGCGCAAGAACAACACAGGTTATGACCTGCGTGATCTATTCATTGGTGCAGAAGGCACATTGGGAATCATCACCGCCGCGACGCTGAAGCTGTATCCCCTGCCTCGCACCCGCGTGACTGCGCTGGTGGCAGTAGATGATCCGGCGGCTGCGGTGGCGCTGCTCTCATTTCTGCGCAGCAGTGGCAGCGATGCACTCAGCACTTTTGAACTGATGCCGCGCATCGCCATCGAACTGGTGTGCAGGCATATTGCAGGCATCAACGATCCGTTTGATGACACCCATCCCTGGTATGTACTGATTGAAGCCAGTACTGCGCAACTGACCGATCATCTGACCGAAGAACTCAGTGAGGTACTCGTCCGCTCTCAACAGAACCAGCTTGTTCGCGAGGTATTGCTGGCACAGAGCAGCAGCCAGCGCGAATTCTTCTGGCGCATCCGGGAAACGATTCCTGAGGCACAGACGCGTGCAGGCGGCAGCATCAAGCACGATGTCTCCGTCAGTATCAGCGATCTACCGAAATTCATTGAAGAAGGCACAGCGCTGTGCAAGGGCATCGCACCGGAAGGCGTGATGGTAATTTATGGCCATCTGGGTGATGGCAGCCTGCACTTCAACATCAATACGCCTGATGCAGGCGCACACCCTGAGTTCTTTGCAAAGAAAACCGCGCTGAATAATGCTGTCCATGAACTGGCCATGCGTTATCGGGGCAGCATCAGTGCTGAACATGGCATCGGCCAGCTCAAGCGTGATGAACTGGTAGAATTCAAAAACCCCGTAGCCATGCAGCTCATGCACACCATCAAGCAGGCACTCGACCCGCACGGCATCATGAACCCCGGAAAAGTATTAGCGGGCGATTGAAGCTCCGGTGTAATCGACCCGGCCACACTCACGTCCCGACCACACCACCCTCTTCTTTGCGAATCGCGATCACACTTGAACGCGGCACTGAACTGCCGCCATCGGGCCAGTGACTGCTCAAGCTGCTCAGTGTGCTGCCCTCACCCGGGTGCTGGATACTCAGAAACAGCGTTTCATTATCCGGGGTAAACACACAACCACATACTTCAGCATCCACCGGCGCACTCATGAACTGCCTGAGCAATCCGCGCTGCTCACCACTGGTCGGACACACAAAGCAGCCATTGTTATGATTTCCGGGCTGCGACCCATCGGTCACGATCCACAAATTACCTGCGGCATCGAAACCGATATTGTCAGGTGAGCCGATTGCACTCAGCTGTGCGACAGCTTTCTGCCCCGCGTAGTAACTTTGCTGCACAGTTGCTTCACCCGGTTTCAACTGGGCCGTCTCAGTTAGCAGCTGTCCATTCGCAGGGTCGCCGCCCATCAACAGCACTTCCCAGGTGAACTTCACTGCGCTGTGGTCATCATCGTTTTCAGACAGCTCGATGATATGCCCCCACAGATTTCTGCCGCGCGGGTTGGCCGCATTGGGGCCAAGATCAATCCTGCGATGACCGTAATTACCCTGCTGGTTAACATCAGTGCGTGATTCGTTCCGTGTGCACACGATATAGATTTTGCCCGTCAGTGGATTCGGCTCCACATCCTCTGGCCGATCCATCATGGTGGCCCCGAGCAGATCCGCAGCAGCACGCGCCTTGATGAGCACTTCCGCCTGATTGCGAAAACCGTTTGCAGCATTCAACGGGCCATCAGGGTTATATACCAGCGGCAGCCATTCCCCTCTGCCATCAGCATCAAAACGTGCGGCATACAGAATCCCCTCGTCCAGCAAATCCGCATTGGCATGCGGCTGCTTCGCATCAAAATGACGGGCACTGACAAATTTGTAAACGTATTCAAACTTGTCATCGTCACCCATGTAAACCGCCACCTTGCCATTCGCCGCAACGATCGGACTGGCTGCCTCATGCGCAAAGCGACCCAGCGCAGTACGCTTGACTGGTGGCTTGGCTGGATTCAGGGGATCGACTTCTATAATCCAGCCAAAGCGAAAGGCTTCATTAGGTTCAACGTTTGCATCAAATCGCTTGTCGACCACATCCCAGCCATAGGGCGATACATCCGACCACATGCGCCAGCGTTGATGCGCAGCCACCACTGACAGATCAATATCCTTACGCGCGTAGAATCCTGCAAAATTTCCAAAGTAATCCTGAATATTTTCTTCTGCCGAGAGATAGGTTCCCCAGGGTGTACGCCCGCCGGCGCAATTTCCGAATGCACCCTGCACCCGCGTGCCCGATGGATCGGCATGAGTCTTCATCCACGTATAACCCCGCGCCGGGCCTTTGATCTCAATTAGCGTATCGGCAGTGATGCGCCGGTTGTATTTCGAATCTTTCTGGTAACTCCACTGGGCACGACGCTTATGCACTTCAACCACTGAAATGCCATGAGCGGCCTTGCTCATCGAAACAATTGATGGATACTTAAGAATGTGCTCACGAACATGCTGTGGGTCACTGCCAAACACCTGTTTGCGACCGGGATACATCAGCCAGTCATTGGTGTATTCATTGTTGACGCACAGCACACCCTGAGTGCTTCTGCTGCCTGCATTCAACTGAAAGAAATGAATAGCATCGCAGTTGCTGCCGAATTGCTGCGATTGATGCCGTGCTGCATCCGGCTGCAACAAACTGCCCCTGGGAATATCCGCCGTGTGCATATCCGGCACCCTGCTGCTCAGCGCATCCCCCCAGCGGATCACGACATCATGGGTATAACCGGGCGGCAGGACCACACGATCATCGGTACTGCCGGCAATGGCGCTGAAATTCAGTTTGCCTGCGACAGGGCTGGCAGCCCATGAAGTAAACGGCAGGGTCGTCGCCAGCAGCGCTGACTGCAAGACCTCCCGCCGGTTAAGACGCTGTTCGATTAGTGAACCGATGTAGTCATGAGCCATGATGCTTTTCCAGCCGGGCCTCAACAAAGTTTGATTGTAGTCTGCCTCAATGACCGATCAATGACGGCTGAGCACCCTTGCAGGCACGACCCAACCAGCACTACGTATTTCGCAGCTCTAGTGCGTCGCGCTCGTTGAACCGGCATCCATAGCGGCACTGGATGGCTGGACTGGATCAACTTTGATCATGAATGGCTGGTCAGGCCGGGGAACCGTAACGGCGGGAGCATCATCCTGCATCCACAATTCGAATATTCGCTGCATGATGGCCACGCCGTAATTGATCAGAATCATCAGGCCGATCACCGTCAACGCCGATAAGGTAGCAATCACCAGCTTGCGACGTGGCGATGACACGGGCTGATTCTGCTCGTTCTCGATGGTTCGCAGGGCACGCGCCTGCACTGCTCGCTGCATGGGCGTCAGCTCAGCATCAGACTTGGCAGGTGTTGGCTCGCCGGAGCCAGAAGAAAAGGAACTCATGCGCGACACAATGACATCAGCAACAACGACAGGCAACCTGATCAGGGCGCTTGCGCCAGCCTGATCCAGGTGGTTTTCAACTCAGTGTACTTGTCGAACGCATGCAGCGACTTGTCGCGGCCATTACCGGATTGCTTGTAGCCACCAAACGGGACGGTTATGTCGTCATCGTCATAACAATTGATGTACACCAGACCCGCGCGTAATGCGCGTGACATGCGATGTGCCGTATTCAGATCACGGGTCCAGACCGCCGCTGCCAGACCGTACATCACCTCATTGGCGATCTGAATGGCCTCTGCCTCGGTTCTGAAACTGATGGCAGACAGCACCGGACCGAACACTTCTTCCCGGGCAATGGTCATCTGCGGCGTGACTTCAAGCAGCGTGGGCTCGTAGTAATAGCCGCCACTGGATTCACGCTGACGACTCCCGCCTTGCCGCAGTTGTGCTCCCTGCTGCTGCGCCTCGGTGACGTAATGCTGTACACGCTGCAAATGTCCTGCATCCACCAGCGCACCGAGCGTGGTGCGTGCATCAAGCGGATCACCAACCTGAAATTGACCTGCATAATGCATCACACGCTCAAGAAACACTTCCTTGATGGATTCATGCACCAGCAACCGGGACCCGGCCGAACACATTTCACCCTGATTGAAATAGATTGCCGAGGCGGCCGCTTTAGCCGCCTGTTCCAGGTTCTCCACATCCGCCATCACGATATTGGGTGACTTGCCGCCACATTCCAGCCAGACCCGCTTCAGATTGGATTGACCGGCGTATTGCATCATCAACTTGCCGGTTGCAGTAGAGCCGGTGAACGAAATGCAATCTACATCTCCATGCAACGCCAGTGCCTTGCCGGCCGTATGACCATATCCCGGCACCACATTGAACACTCCTTCCGGCAGACCCGCCTCCATTGCCAGTTCAGCAATGCGCAAGGCACTCAAGGGTGTTTTCTCGGATGGCTTGATGATGATGGAATTACCCGCTGCCAATGCGGGTGCAAACTTCCATGCCGCCATGATCAACGGAAAATTCCAGGGCACGATCGCGCCCACCACACCCACAGGCTCACGGGTGATAGTGGCCAGTACATTGCGCTCAGTGGGTGCCACCTGGTCATACAGCTTGTCGATGGCTTCGGCATACCAGCGCAGACATCGCACTGTCGAAGGAATATCCACACTCAGGCTGAAACGGATAGGCTTGCCCATATCCAGTGTTTCCAGAAGCGCCAGTTCCTTCGCCTGCGCAGCCATCAGATCCGCAAACGCCAGCAACGCCTTTTTGCGATAACCGGGAGAGGCCTGCGACCATTCGCCCTTATCAAATGCAGCACGTGCTGCACTGACTGCAAGATCAACGTCCGCCTGATCGCAGGCTGCGACCCGGGCAAGCAATCGACCGTCAATGGGGCTGAAGCAATCAAAGCGCTCGCCGCTTGCTGCATCCACGTAGCGGCCATTGATGAATGCCTGATCGCGTGGCTTCAATTCGGCGGCGCGGGCATGCCAGCCCATCTGTACTGGATTATTCATGGAATTCAGGCTCGCTACTGGAGAAGCAATTCACCACAATCGAACAGATCTGTATTCTAAATCGTTTCGTCCGGGAATATTTCCCTGCAACCGGCGCGATCGGGACCGTGCAATCTCAGGGCAATCTGGCAGTAATCGCAAACACCGCCCTGCCCCGACCATTCAACACGTCCGCATGCAGATCCGGCAGTGTGGTATTCACGTACTTCAAGCTCACCCTGACATGCTTCAGGTCGTAAGCCAGACCCGCTGAATAATCCGTGTAATCCACAAAGGCGTCATTGCCCTCGCTGCGCCCCACATGCGCCAGCAGGGAAAGATGCTTGACCGGTAATGGCAGGATCGCGTCCAGCGCCAGATTCAATACATCGGTATGCCCTGCCATTGATCGTCCGTGATAGTCATTCGAATAACTGACCCTGGCATTGAAATAGCGGTAACCATAGGCCGTATAGATTTCCGGGAAGTTATACCTGTCTTCATCAAACACGTAGTACATGATGCCCGCATCCCAGCCCAGCCCCGCATCGGTCTTGCCCGTAAAACCTGTGCGCAGATCCAGTTCAATATTGGTGCTGTCACCGAAATCAACCGGGCTGACCCAGGCACCGGCATACCAGCCATTATTCTCATCCGCATAGTCAACGCTGGCTTGCAGGGCAGGATTTTTCGCGGTTTGCGATATGCCCCGAAAATCGTAATCGCTCGTCACAGACACAGTGGAGGCAACACCGGCATCAGCTCCTCCACCGGACAGAGCTAATAGCATAAAAGCCAGCAATGTCTTGCGCTTCAACATACACCCATCCCAATAACAAAGTGACCGATCAGAATCTGGTTAGTGATAACGTCAAGATAACCGCAATTCTGGCAAAGCATCAGGAAGAAAAAAGCCCCGTATTTGAGTACGGGGCTTTGATCACAGACCATCTGTATCTGTTAACTACAAGTGAGATTACCAGGGGAACTTGGTTGTCATTGACAATACTGCGCGTTCAGCATTATTGAGGTTGTCAACCGTGACACGATTACCTTTAGCCATCGTGGTATTGGTGTTGACATACTTGGCACTCAAATCGACCTTGCCAAGGGTGTAACCAAAGCCTGCGGAATAGTCCATATATTCGCGGCTGGTTTTATCCCAATAGTCACCCCAGTTATAACCAGCCTGAACAAGCAAGGAGAAATTACCAGGCAATGGAACAGCTCCATCAACAGAGGCAGCATAGGCTGGTTTACTGACCGCCGTATTCCCACCACTCATAAAGTTGGGGGAATATGAGAACTTTGCCTTGACCAGTGACTTGTAAGCCAGTGAAACGTAGGCCTCACCGTGGTTGAGCTTGTTTGTGTTGTAAGTGTAGTACTTGCCACCCAGATCCAGGGTCAGGTCAGAACCGAGTTTCTCTGAGAGACCCGCATAGACATCACGTTCGAGGTGAAAATATTCCTGAGAATTTGGATTGGTCTTGCTAACACCATTGTTTTCGAAATTCACAGTACTTAACCACAGCCCAGCATACGCACCACTTTCATGAGCATAGTCCAGGCTTCCCTGTAGAACCGGCTCCTTGGAATTCTGGCTGATACCACGGAAGTTATAGTCTGTAGCAAAAGTCCAGGTAGAAGAAACATCCGCATTGGCTGCACTTGCCACCGCCAACAACCCGAATGCCGACAGAATTTTTACACGCTTCATAACAACCCTCTTTCATTATTTAAACAGTGGTGCAAGGAACCCGGCGCCGATCAGTACGCCATGAAATAACTAATAATTTTGGCCATTGCGCGCCAGCTTCACCCCTTGACCGAACCCCTTACTGGCGAATTAGGGCGAGAATACAGCATACCTGCTCGTTCGCCAACCGCAGGCCAGACTCAGCCCTCAATGATGCCTCCGCGGGTTGCAACAGTCTCTTGATCAGGTCTGCCACAGCAGCTGACCCTTTTTCCCTGCGCGCATTGCAATCGCAAATCTTTGAACTGGTTACCCTCAAAACCGGCCAAGTGCTGCCGATGTTGTGTAGGCACCGCACTGCCTTGTCATTCTGTTCTGAAACTAGGAAAGCTCCGTGAACCTGATAATTGGATTTTTAGTCGTAATGGGCTGCGTCCTGGGCGGCTTCGCCGTACACGGCGGCCACATCCCTGCCCTCTGGCAACCCTCTGAAGTCGTCATCATTGGCGGTGCGGCGCTGGGTGGCTTCATCATCGCCAATGGCCTGTCAGCAGCCATGAAGACCGGCGGAGCGATTGGTGGCACCCTTAAAGGCCCCAAGTATGGCAAGGCAGACTATCTTGATCTGTTCGGCCTCATGTACGACCTTTTCAATATTGCCCGCAAGGACGGCGTGCTGGGTCTGGAACGCGAGATTGAAGACCCGTCCAAAAGCGCCGTCTTCACCAAACACGAAAAGGTGATGAAAGATCATCACGCCATCGAGTTCATCCAGGACTATCTGCGCATGATGGTCAGCGGTGAGATGAACCCATTCCAGCTGGAAAACCTGATGGATATCGAACTGCAAACACACCACCATGAAGGTGAAGCCCTGGCACAGGCGGTCACACGCGTTTCGGATGCCTTGCCCGGCTTCGGCATTGTGGCTGCCGTGCTGGGTATCGTGAACACCATGGGCGCCTTGGGCGGTCCAGTGGAAGAAATCGGTCACAAAGTGGCTGCCGCACTGGTGGGTACCTTCCTCGGCATTCTGCTGGCCTATGGCCTGATCGGCCCGATCGCTACCTCCATGGAACGAAAAGTGGCTGAAGAAGGTGCATTTTTCACCGTGATGAAAACCTGCATCATCGCCATGGTGCAGGGCTATGCGCCGCTGGTTGCAGTTGAATTCGGCCGCAAGGCCGCACCGACCGCATTCCGCCCGAGCTTTCAGCAACTGGAAGACCACGTTAAAGGCAAGAAGGAAGCCTAAGCGATGAAAGGTGCCCCACAACCCATCGTCATCAAGCGCATTGCCGGTGGGCATGGCCACCATGGTGGCAGCTGGAAAGTAGCCTTCGCCGACTTTGCTACCGCCATGATGGCGTTCTTTCTGCTGATGTGGCTCATGGGGAGCACCAGCGCTGAACAGAAGGGCGGCATCTCGCAATACTTCGAAAATCCCTCAGCGGTACAGGGTGTCAGCCCGACCCCCTCACCCACCGCCGTACAGGGCCCCGGTGGCGCCAGTTCGGAACTCATTGATATGGGTGGCTCCACTGAGCAATACAAAAACAAGGCCCCAGCTGAAGGTGAAGAAGACCCTGATCCCACCAAGAAAGCAGTTGAAGCCGCCGCTAAAGCTGCGGAAGCAGCTGAGACCGCACAGCTTGGTAAGCTGAAAGACGACCTTCAGAAGGCCATCGAGCTGGAAGCCTCGCTACAACCCTTCAAGGATCAGATCATGCTGGACCTGACTGCGGAAGGTCTGCGTATTCAGATAGTCGACAAGGAGAACCGCTCCATGTTTGATCTGGGTGGCGCCACGCTTAAAGACTACAGCCTGGCGCTGCTGCTGAAACTGGCGAAGGTCATTCAGACAGTGCCCAACCATATCAGCATCAGCGGTCACACTGACCAGTCGAAATACATCCGGCAGAATTACAGTAACTGGGAGCTCTCGACGGATCGCGCCAACTCGGCTCGTCGCGCATTGATTGTGGGTGGACTTCCAGAAGAAAAAATTGGTCGCGTGGTTGGCCTGGCCTCTACCGCATTGCTTGACCCGCAACAGCCGTCCAATCCGATTAACCGGCGCATCTCCATCATCGTGATGAATGCCCGTACCGAGCAGGCCATCAAGCAGGAGAGTGCCGCAACCCGTGAGGCCGGGGGCACCAGTGCCGCAACGACGCCTGCTGAAGCGACTGATCCCGCGTCTGCTTCAGCCACTACAAAAACATCCCCGGCAACAAATCCAACATCACCCGCTCAGGCACAGGCAACAAGTTCCGCACCATCAGCACCTGCGCCTGCATCCACGCCAGCTCCAACTGTCATCGCAGCCAAAGCCACGCATTGAACAGTCAAGTTGTTCCAGTTAGGCACCTGGTTGTTGTCTTGGCTAAATGACCTGTAAGTCATTCAAGAAATCGGAACACATCTTGGCCAGCATCTTTCTGATTCCGTCGCAGCCAAGCCAACCAGCAGTAGAAAATCGTTAGCGCGCAAAACACCAGAGTCAGATATAAAAAGACGCCAAGAGCAACACGAATATCATGTAGCCGCCTGAGACAGGGGATGGGTTGCGACATGACTTTAATATCCTTTTATCGTGCACTCTTGGCGTACGTCACTGACGCAAGAAACACTATCCATCAGCAGAATCCGGCTCCTGTTTTATTTCTCATGACTTTGTTAGCGACTGTTAGTCGTTAGATCAGATTCATGAGACAGCAAAGTGCAGTACAAACATGCCGGTATCAGCAGTAAAAGAATGACAGAGCCCATACGGGCAGGTCTCGTCAATCTCCTACTGTCAGAAAACGGGGTTGCGGTAATGGACTGAACAGCATCTATTGGGATGTTTGCCGGAGCCAAACCTGAGCCCGCAAGGCCCAGCATAGGCTGACCGGAGATAAACTCCGCACTCCGTCCACCAACAGAGAAAGCCATGGGGGCACTTAACGGGAGAGAGACCGAAGAGGCATATGTGCTGGTCACAGCCACACATCCAAAGAACGCAATCAGAGTGCCACGCACCATCTCAGGTGAAATTCCGCGATACGGATTCCATTTGCTTTTCTTGTCACTAATCATCCTTTTCCTTATGTATATCCTGCCATAAGAACTTAGTATCAGGGTCACACAAACAGCAAACGCGGTCTGTACAAATCCGCACATAGAATTCATTTTTTTATAATTAGCTTCTGTAATATCGAGATAAAGAAATTCGAATTACCAATGAATGGGCTTAGCCCATAATCCAGCCTGCTTGAAGAAACAACACGGAGATTTAATGGATGTTGGATAAATATTCGCCTCTACAAAACCGCCTGCTGAGGCTGCTGTCGACCAAGGCGCAAAGCAAACTTTTTACTCAGCTCAAGCTGGAGAAGATGCCTTCTGGAAAGGTTCTATTTGAAACAGGTCAGGTAGTTAATCACGTTTACTTCCCCCTGGACTGCATCGTTTCGAGTCTCTGCACATTGAGAGATGGAAATTCTGCCGAGACCTATCTGACAGGCAATGATGGCATCGTAGGACTTGCATCGATAATTGACAGCGAACGCGCTATCTGTCGATCGGTGGTGCAAAGCGCTGGTGTGGCATACCAGCTGGAAATGAGCATCATCAAACAAGCATTCACGCAAGATGCTGAGATAAGGACTCCTCTGCTGCTTTATGCATTATCCATTTTCAAACAAATGGCACAAACAGCCGCTTGCATCCGTCATCATACGATCGACCAGCAATTATGCCGATGGATACTGTTATCCATTGATCTCTTGCCAGAAAATCAACTGAGTATGACGCATGAATTGATCGCCCACATGCTGGGCGTGCGTCGTGAAAGGGTAACTGAAGCCGCTGGCAGGCTCCATAAACAAGGGTTGATAAAAAATGCCAGAGGTCAAATAAAAATACCGCACAGAAACGGACTTGAACAGCTCAGCTGTGAGTGCTATCTGTCAGTCAAAACGACAACCGACCGACTCCTGCCGAATTCATATGCTTAGCGACTATGCTTGACCAAGCGCCGAATAGGCCATTTAAAAGTCTGTTGTGAGCGCATTACAGCATTACAAATCAGCCATACCCGAGAACAAGGAACCGCCCTACCAATACGACCAGCTCCCCGTCATCAATACATAGCCGCACAGCAATCCATTGGTAATGGCATGTGCCAGCACCGCATCGACAACACTCTGACTGCGATACCTTACCCACGCATAACACATACCAGCCACCGTACCTGCCAGCCACTGCCCATGCAATGCACCAAAAAACAGGGAAGTACCAAGGAATGCGACCCAGTTAAATTTTAATGGGGCAGCCGGATCTATAGCTTTTCCAGTTAATACGGAAAGCCCATAGCCACGAAAGGCAAGCTCTTCTGCCAGGGGTACACTCACCATCGCTCCAATACATCGGAAGACTATCCAGCATGCAGACAAAGCTGGAGAGACGCTTTGCAGATGCGCAGCAAATCTTTGATTAACCGCCGGGTCTCTGGGGATCATCAACAGCCACACGATGAACACCGCAACACCTGTCAAAAGAGGCACCCAGGTTAGTTGCGTACGCTTCAACGACAGCCATTTCCAGCAATATGCCAATGCAATACCTGTTGCCACCACCCGCAGCGGATATAACCACTGAAATTCGGGGGACAGCGCCGACGATATAAGCGTGGCCGCCAGCAGCGTGAGTAGCGGGATATAAAATGCTGTAATCCTGTCCAGAATGGCCCGCGATATAGCAACCTCAGATTTTTCAGCAGAAGCAAGCCGAAGAAAGAATTTTGACCGCAAAGTCAGACTGAAGATCGCCGCAAGCACCAGAAAGAATATCCAGCCTGCGTGCGAATGGAATCCCTTCATTGCAACTTCAGGGGAGAAAGCAACCCCCAGAGCCACCAATACCGCTATACGCACTACGTTCAATAACCAACTGCATATCACAGACAGCGGAATTAACCAGATGGCGCGCGACATCTTAAGTTCGCGTCGAAATACAAACATGTAAATACTGAGAAAACTGGTTACCAGCAAAATTCCTTCAATCCCTGAACAACCAGACATTACCCGAACTGCAAACCCGTCCACCTTGATAATTAGATTCGGCGCATCCACCTGTATATTTGGGAATTGGATGCGCAACAAGGTACTGACCGCCTCCAGAGTCATACGACTCATCTGACCATCCCATGAAATATTTTCAAGGGACTTAATGACAATGTTACCCAGGTAACGTCCGAGAATTGCCAATAGCACCCCGCCTGCGATACTCATCCACTCTGCCCGTATCACTCGTCTGATTATGGCTGGAGGTGCCAGCATCATTATTCCGGATCCGATAGCGGTACATAAAGCAACAGTCCAGCCCAATGATGCCCATGTCTCCCTACCCGTCAGCCAATCAGGCCGATGAAACAGTGGGATACACAAAAAACCTGTCGCAAAAACCGCCAGCAGATTGAGCAACAAATAATGCACCCACTCATGATCACGCCTTGCCATTTTGAATTTTGAATAATTACTGGATAAGCGGGGCGCCATCAGAGTGAGTGCAAGCAATAGCCCGGTCAGGGGCAATTCCACCAACCCGACCACATGTCGCGGTGCAAAAGCCCACCAAGCATCATTACTCTCAAGGGGCGATGAATACATGTAATCAAAGTGAGATGAGTACAGATATATCGCCACATATAGATAGGCACACAGGCACTCAATAGCCGCCAGTGCAACCAGAGCAGCGCAAGAATCAGAAACTACAGCGCGCCTGAGCAAGCCCTGATTGAAACCATTCATAATGAAAAAAGACCCCGGGTCGATTATCGACTTATATAGTCACTTAGACTGCGGGGCCATTCTGAGCGGCCATGCACAAATTCACATGGCCGCTAAACCTTCCTGAAAATCAAGAAGGGGATCTGGTAAAGATCGGTCTACTGTCCTTATTCAGATTTGCTGCGACGTCGAACCAGGCCAACCACACCAGCCAGCAGGGTCATCGCCAACACAAAATCACCCCCATCAATTTCCGGGGCATTGAATGTACCAGTTGAGCCGTGATTATAATTTCCACCCCAGCTTCTACCGCCTTCTCTGTCATCTGCCTGAGCCAACATTGGCAGAGTTACCAGTACAGCCAAGGCTGCCAGTCCTGCTACTTTTTTCATCTGTCGCACTCCTCGATAAATTTAACGCAGGGACAAGATATCCGACTGGTTCACAATTTAAACGTCGAAGGAAACATAAGCGCCCGAGAGAAATGTGATTTGGTTCACATTTTGTCTCGCATTACATAAACACGACTTGTTTAAGTTAAAGCATCTCAAAAAGATATGCCAAATTAGCGGAGACACCACAGACCGCAGTAAAAACACAATGATCTATTGCGATATATTCCGTGCGCTCGGGCAGGCGTCTTGGAACGCTTCTGTAGGTTCAAATGGTGCCGGCTGAGAGACTCGAACTCCCGACCCCCTGATTACAAGAGCTATCCTGGTATCTATAGGTTCAATAAATTCAATCACTTGTATCGCTTGCCAACCCCGATCCAAGCCTCACCATGTCACAGTTATGGCACAGTCATTTTGAACATGCCACTAATTTGAATTTCCCTTATTCGTTAAACAACAAGCGATCAGATCAGTGAAGCCGACAATCCCTCACGATACGCAAACACAACATTGTTAGAACACCCTGCATTTATAATTATTCGCGTCGTCACAGAATAAGAAAGCTCACGCATCAGCTCATTCATTCATGCTCTGACTGTGGGGATGTCTGCCCAGTTAGTGGTGTAGCGTGGTGACAGATTATCCTGCTTCATCTTCCACCCCGCTTTGCTGAGCGCACCGGCAAAGGTCACAGACTGCCGCCCCATCCTGCCATTGATCTTATCCAGTGTCGCCATCAACGGGCTGGGGGCATCTTCTGTTGCCCATAAGTCACCTTGCGCTACTGCTTTTGGACTTAAGTCTAGCAACATCACTCCTGCCTTCATGTAGCGATAGCCAGTTCGATAAATCTGCTTCAGGCCATTACACGCTGCCTGCACCAGTACTCGCGAGTCATTGCTCGGCGTTCGTAATGGCACGGTCACTGAATTGGCATAGTAAGGCTCGTTCTGATTGAACGGACTGGTGTGAATAAACACCATGATGCGCTGGGTCACCCCATCCTGACGCCTGAGCTTCTCCGCAGCCCGTTCGGCATGGTTCATCACCGCACTGCGTAACTCTTCAAGGCTCGTTACCCGCTCACCGAAGGATCGTGAGACCACAATCTGCTGACGCGGTGGAGGCTGTTCTTCCAGATCGAAACAGACTTGCCCTGTGAGCTCTCGCACCGTGCGCTCCAGTACCACACCGAAGTGCTGACGGATGCGTGCAGCAGAAGCACCTTGCAGGTCTCTGGCAGTATGAATACCCATAGCCTGTAGTTTCGGGGTGAGTTTTCTGCCCACGCCCCACACGTCAGCAACCGGCGTGTCTTCCAGCAGGAGTGCCTGCTCTGCATCCGTCAATGCCGGCAGATGACAGACGCCGGCAAATTGCGATCGCTTCTTGGCAAAGTGATTGGCCAACTTGGCCAGTGTCTTGGTCGGTCCGATGCCTACGCAGACCGGCAGTCCTGTCCATTGCAGTACCTGACTGCGAATGCGCTGGCCATAGTCGGTCAGGTCCATAGAGTGAAACCCTTCCAGGTCCAGAAAGCATTCATCGATGGAGTAGATTTCCGCACGCGGTGAGAACTGACCAATGACACTCATGGCACGACGGCTCATGTCGCCATACAGCGCATAGTTACTGGAATACACCTTCACGCCATACCGACGCACCACCTCACGTATCTGAAATAGCGGTGCACCCATCGCGATCCCTGCCGCCTTGGCTTCCGCTGTTCTGGCAATCACACAGCCATCATTGTTCGACAGCACCACCACCGGCACCTGCTGTAGACGGGGATTGAATACCCGCTCGCAGGAGCAGTAGAAGCTGTTTACATCCACCAGTGCAAACAAGCTCATGAGCACTTACCCGAAACGACGCACACTGCCGGTGACCACACCCCAGACCTGCAATTCCTGTCCGTCATGGAAGGTGATGGGCGGGAACTTCGGTGAGGCGGCTTCCAGCTGCACCTGCCCATTGCGCTGCATGAAGCGTTTGACGGTCAGTTCACCATCCACCGCTGCGACGACGATGCAGCCACTGCGTGGCGTGATCGCGCGGTCGATCACCAGCAGGTCGCCTTCAAAGATACCTGCCCCTTCCATCGATCGGCCTTTGACGCGGCAGAAGAAGGTCGCCTCCTTGTGCTGGATCATCAGTTCATTGAGATCGAGGGAAGACTCAGCGAAGTCATCGGCTGGTGAGGGAAAGCCCGCCCGCACCTCACTGCTCATCAATGACAGGGGCAGTAAAGACAGCGTATCGGCAACGGGCAGCGGACGGGACAGGATGGACATGGGACACCGGATCGGCAAACAAGGTCGCATACTGTACAAATATCCAGCTTTAAGGCAAGCTGTATACTGCGGCCATGTGCGGACGCTATGTCATTAACAACCAGACAGCCATTGAGGCAGCCTTCAAGGTCGCGCACCCGCACTGGGGTGAACTGCGTGACAGCTACAACGTGGCGCCCTCACAGTCTGTGCCGGTGATCCGCCAGATTCAGGGTGAACGTGAAGGGCTATTGATGCGCTGGGGACTGGTGCCGTTCTGGGCCAAGGGCATCCCGCCCAAGGTCAGCACCATCAATGCCAGAGTCGAGAACCTGCACACCGCAGCCAGTTGGCGCGGTCCCTGGAAACATCAGCAGCGCTGCATCCTGCCGGCCAGTGGCTTCTACGAATGGCATTTGAAAGAGGATGGCAACAAGCAGCCCTACTACATTCATCTACAGGATCAGGCGATCTTCGGCTTTGCAGGACTGTGGGATCGCTCTACCACCGACAGTGGCGAGGTGATCGAAAGCTGCACCATCATCACCCTGCCCGCTTCACCCTTCATGGCACGCATTCACAATGACAAGCAACGTGAGCCGGCTCTGCTGCTAAGTGAAGATCATGAAGTCTGGCTATCGGGCAACACACAAGATGCCTTCGCATCACTCAAACCCTATCCGGATGAATTACTCCGCGCATGGCCGGTCAGTAAACGGGTGAACACACCCAGGAACAATGACAGCAGCTTGATCGAGTCAATCGATTAGGCAAACAGACCAAACAGCTTGCGGTATGCATCCCCATAGGCAACCGCTACAAATTAACCTGCCATGATCACATTGCGTAATACTCAGGCTATGCGATTCTGGGCAAACACGCCCAGACCACCGCGCCAAAGGGATCATACTTATCATGTGAAATCAAATACAGTCATTTTCCAGCATTTAGCTCAGCGTAGTTGGTGCAGCCGTCTTGTTCTTTCAAGTCACATGCTTTGCCGAAGTACTTGAGAGCCTCTGCGTTGCTTTGACGAATGCCTTTCCCTCGTAAATACATCACTCCCAAGTTAGCGCAGCCTATAGCATTACCACCATCACAAGCTTTCTCGTAGAGTCCCACAGCCTTGAAGTAATCCTGTTTGACACCATCACCGCTGGCGTACATCGCACCCAAGTTAGCGCAGCCTGCAGCAACACCACCATCACAAGCTTTCTGGTACAACCCCACAGCCTTGAAATAATCCTGTTTGACGCCATCACCGCTAACGTACACCAAGCCCAAGTTAGCGCAGCCCCCAGCATCACCACCATCACAAGCTTTCTCATAGAGCCCCACAGCCTTGAAGTAATCCTGTTTGACGCCGTCACCTTTTTGGTACATCACGCCCAAGTTACCGCAGCCCCCAGCATCACCACCATCACAGGCTTTCTGGTATAGCCCCACAGCCTTGGAGTAATCCTGTTTGACGCCATCACCTTTGTGGTACATCACACCCAAGCTGGCACAGCCTGCAGCAACACCACCATCACAGGCCTTCTGGTACAGCTCCATAGCCTTGAAATAATCCTGCTTGACGCCATCACCGCTGGCGTACATCGCACCCAAGTTACCGCAGCCTATAGCATTACCACCATCACAGGCCTTCTCGTACAGCCCTACAGCCTTGAAGTAATCCTGTTTGACGCCATCACCTCTGTAGTACCTCACGCCCAAATTAGCGCAGCCTGCAGCTTCACCACCGTCACAGGCTTTCTGATACAGCCCCACTGCCTTAAAGTAATCCTGTTTGACGCCATTACCTTTATGATACATCGCACCCAAGTTATAGCAGCCCATAGCATTACCACCATCACAGGCTTTCTGATACAGCCCCACAGCCTTAAAGTAATCCTGCTTGACGCCCTGACCGCTGGCGTACATCACGCCCAAGTTCGCGCAACCTGCAGCTTCACCATCACAGGCTTTCTGGTATAGCCCCACAGCCTTAAAGTAATCCTGTTTGATGCCCTGACCGGTGGCGTACATCGCGCCCAAGTTAGTGCAGCCTATAGCATTACCACCATCACAGGCCTTCTGGTACAGCCCCACAGCCTTGAAGTAATCCTGTTTGACGCCCTGACCGGTGGCGTACATCGCGCCCAAGTTAGCGCAGCCTGCAGCATCACCACCATCACAGGCTTTCTCGTACAGCCCCACAGACTTGAAGTGATCCTGTTTGACGCCCTGACCAAACAAATAATTAAAGCCCAACGCACTGCAGTCTACAGCAGAACCACTTACACAGGACTTCTCAAGCTTAACAACATCAGCACCCTGGCTTGCCGTAGCCGATTCAATCTGAGCCGCGAACAATTCTTCACTCATCAGTACAGACATGAGGAAAATAATTAAGAGATTCATGATGATTCCTGTGCCAAAGTGTAATTGCAACTGAAGTCACTCACTAACATTCAGCTTCGCGTAGCCATCGCAACCTGATTGCAACTTCAGATCACAGGCCTTACCAAAATACTTGAGGGCTTCATTCTTGCTCTGACTTACACCCTCACCATAGATGTACAAGAGCCCCAAGTTAAAGCAGCCTTCAGCAAAGTCTCCTTCACAGGCTTTGCCATAAAACTCCAAAGCCTTCACCTCATCCTGATTGACGCCTTTACCGGTGGCAAACATCAAACCTAAGTTATAGCAACCTCTAGCAAACTCTCCATCACAAGCTTTGCGAAAATACTCAAGCGCCTTGATGTAATCTTGTTTGACACCTTGCCCAGTACCGTACCCCAAACCCGAACTAAAACAACCTAGGGCATCACCTCCATTGCAGGCCCTCTCGTAAAACCCTACCGCTTTGAAGCTGTCCTGCTCAACACCCAAACCTATCTCATACCCTATGCCGACTTTGCTACAACTATTAGCATCGCCACCATCGCAAGCCGTTTGGTACAGCTGCAATGCCTTGGATCGGTCCAGCTCAACACCTTTTCCGGTCGCATATGCCGCACCCAAATTACTACACGCTTCTGCATTCTTTTCATTACAGGCTTTCTGCAGATAGAACACAGCTTTATATAAGTCCTCTTTAATATTCAGGACATCTCCACCATTCATGTAGGCCTCACCTAATGCCGTACAATATTCAGTGCCTCCGCCATCACATTTCTGCTTGAGGGTTTCCTCATAACTAGGAGTTGAAACACCTTTACTGCACGCACTCAATACAAAGCCAGACATCAGAATAGTTGCCGATACAAATATTGCCCGTTTCATTGAGTATCACTTCTTAGTGGTTAATTACCTAGCGGCCAGAAGTCTTGCGAATCATGGAGCCCTCCAGCCTTTCTATAGCACAATAAAATTCAGGATTTACGGCCTCCTGCAAACACGCTTATGCCGCCGATGCCAGATAAGAGCAGCCAAATAGTTGCAGGGATGGGAGTAACCGGCGGAGTAGCGTCTAGTGTTTGGCCGGTGCGCACAGCCAATGCCCCTAAGTAGTATCCCTCGGGTGCCGTGCCTCGACTTGCGAAACCCGTATAGAAAACACGTGCGTCTCTTACAGTTGGTGATATATGAGACTCAGTTGCAGACCAATAATTCTGATATGTACCAAGTGTTGTGAAGGGACCGAAATAGGTGACTTCTTTCCCATATGAAACACCAAGTTCGTTATTGAACAGGCAACCCATCTCATCTATGGAGCTTGGTACACAATAAATGCTGTCCTCTATAGGCCATAATGAAGCCAAGCGCCAATCGTTATGACCGCCATAATTAGCCTCGCTCAGGCTGGAAACCCATTGCTGAGCGCTACCGACATAGCCAATTCCACAACAATTATTTGGCCCCGCATAAAAAGGAACAAGACTTGCTGGCACCACATCTGCCCAAGTCACATCCAATACTGAGTCATTCACCATCTTGTCGCCTTTGACTTCGATGGCAGTCAGACCGATGGTTGCAGCCGGCGCAGCCATAGCACATGTCAATAGCAACATCACGCTGCACACCCATGTCATTGGCTTAATCATCCAACAGCCCTCCACCAATTCTTTTTGGTTCTTCTTGAGCGCTTCCGATGCCTTATCCTGCATCAGGGCACAGGACGATTTAACGCCCGCGCTAGCAGACAAGTCAACGTCCAAGCATGGGGGTGCCATATGTGAAAAACCGATGAAACGGGAAAGTGGCAATCCCGCCTCCAGCAACCGCCGAAAATTCAGCATGATGCTCATGATCAAGATTAAGCGCAAATACATGGCTCATCAGAAGGGAGCCGCGGCCAAGCGATATCCTCCTTATCATCAGATCGACAAGCGTTTATTCAAAGAAAATAGCTGTGAACGCTTATACAAGCCCTAATGAATTAACTTTTGTTTGCTCGAAGTCAGTGGAGTGAAAGTTGCTCGCCAGCTGTTACATAAAGAGGCACAGACCGATCAACAGCATCGCGAATTTTAGGTATTAGACTCTCAAGCAAGGTTTCACTGAGGAGCAGGTTCCTAAATCCCTTACGCTCTGCATCTACGAGCTCATGCATCCCCACCTCATCAATCACGGACAACACATAGTCTCCTAAACTAATCGACAACCCGGCCCTCATAGACAAATACATACGCAATGCGCGAACAGCATTCCCTAACGGGTAAGGATTCCTCGCCAAGTTGATTCCCACCATGCCCATTGAGATCTTTTCAAAATAGTCATCGCAAGTGCTAAGGCGCTTGGTTTTGGTGTCAAAGACAATCGCATCCCAATCGAAAAAAGTAGTCTTCACCAAATCAGAAAGATCCGAGGCCGGGATCAATCCTTCACGAATTGCCCAAGTTTGAGAAAGAGCCCATACATCAAATTTCCAGTGTTGGGAGCGAAATGAATAGCCGCCATATCGGTTGCGAACAGGCTGGAAATCTTTTACCAGCCACGACAGATGATCCAGATCGTCCGTTGATACAACCAAATCGACGTCGTTTGGGAAGGACTGGTTACCAGTTAGTGCCAAATCACGAAGTGCGCCGCCGAAAATTCCCACACTACCTGCTGGTGATAGCAAGTCGATGACGCCACTTATCTCCTGACGCCAATAAGACGTCGACGTTAAGAAGCGCGTGATGCGCTTTTTAATTGTCGATGAGCTTGAAATCTTTGACATCGTAATACTTTTTCAATTCACAGTTAAGGCTAACAGCAAAAGAATCCGTCATTCCGGAAATCATATCTGTAAGTAGCTGAACTTCTCGATACCTCAGTGGCATCGTATTACTCTTACTTTCGGCAACACGCCTGTAGTTCTCAGAAATTCTGCCGTAAGCAAACTTCGCAATTGGACTTTTCCGCTTGGAATCAAGAAAGTCAGGATCCGATCGTTCAGTTATGGCGATCCACAGATATGTCATTAAGCTGCGGATAGTATTGTAGCCTTCGGCCTCAACTGCAAGCACGCTCTTGTGCCTATAGGCGTGCTCCCGATCAAAATCTTTTAATGCTTTACAGAGGGTGGCCGCACCACTAGCAACCAGAAGGTCGCCCTTAAATACTCCTTCCTCGATTTTCGATCCATTTTTTTGAAAACAATCGTAAACTGACGAAATCATTGCACCAATTGCATGCACTCGGAACTTTTGCGTGGAGATGTCGTTAAGCTCAGCGGGAGACAGATTAACTTTTCGATATTCTAAGTGATCTTTCGCCGCCTTCTCCAAGACTTGGTCGGCAAGTAGATCGCCTCTACACTGATGCTTGAGGTACTCCACCAAATCCGGGTATGACACAAGGCCTTTCTTTACCGCATCTTCAGCATCAAGTACGCCATATGCGATATCGTCGCTGGCCTCCATAAGGTAGGTCAGA
This sequence comes from uncultured Pseudomonadota bacterium, assembly GCA_903838705.1. Taxonomy (GTDB): domain Bacteria; phylum Pseudomonadota; class Gammaproteobacteria; order Steroidobacterales; family Steroidobacteraceae; genus CAILZL01. The sequence goes on along the minus strand of CAILZL010000034.1, from coordinate 8,854 downwards.
GGGTGCCGAACTCCTTGCCGCAGGCCAGTCTCGGCCCATACTTCCTCAACAATAGCTTTCTCGGACTGAAAAAAGCCGTGCTTCTTGGTCGCCTGATTTGCCTCATCAATCGCGTCCGACGCAACGGGATACTTCATAAGCGCCGCGAGAGTTGCATAAGTTGGGTTGAGACCATAGTCATCATTGACAACTTGCAAGCGAGTTAATATCCGAAGGGTCTGCGCGTTTCCCTCGAACCGCTCGAAATCCGCTCTCTGCGCGGGCGTTAGTGAAGACTCGCCAAGGACTTTCGGGTTGTCTTTAAACCAAGACTGAATTGCATATTCACCCTGATGACCGAATGGCGGATTTCCTAGGTCATGGGCCAATCCTACTGCCGCCAGGAGTGCGGGTAAGTTGCGCTTGGCTGCATCCTCGCTCGAAAAACGTTTATCAGAATATGCGAGTCGGGTGCCGAGACTTCTGCACAAGTTCGATACTTCGTAAGAATGGGTCAGCCTGTTTCGAACGCTGTCATTCTTTTCTAGAGGAAAGACCTGCGTTTTGTCAGCCAAACGACGTACCGGCGTCGAGAACAGTATTCGATCGTAGTCCCGCTCGATCTCTGTTCTAACCACGAAAGACTGACTTGTTCTACTTGACTTCCCCTGCGCCGTATCCTTGCGCCTCACTTCATTTAATAACCTTGACCATTCCATTTGATAATCCCCATAGATATGACGTTACTAACGAGCCAGAGCCTTTCTCTTCTTAGCTTTCGCCTCAGAAGTAGTCAATTTTGTCATGATTTGATCGAGCAAAACACTAGCCGGTTCGTCATTTGGGTCTTGCGGAACGAGTTCGCCGCGGAAGGCTTTGGCGAGTAATGCGGGTGTGAGGCGTTCGACTTGGGCGCGGGCTGTGGCGTAGCGGGATTCGATTCGGTCGGCGTATGCGAATAGTGCTTCGACGCGGCGAACTATTTCATTCTGCTCCTCAGTCGGAGGAAGAGAAATCGGAAGGTTGCTCAGCATCGTTTTATTGATTGATGCCAAGTTCGTAGTCTGCTTTCCGCCACGAAGGAAGTAATTTAACCCGCGATAGTTACCCCACCACGAAATGTACTTTGGCTCGTTGGCCTTATCAAATAAGCGAGCCCTGAATACATGGTTCTGAAATGAGCAACGCTCAAGCTGCCCTTCCCATATCCAACCGCGACCCAACTTGTCGATATCACCACCTTCGTTGAAGAGAACATCCCCGGGTTCCAGCAATAGACCTGCCAGCCTATTCGCAGGTACACGAATAGACTTGATCTCACTAAGGTCGAGAAAACCACGCTGAACGTTTGCCACTCGCAGGTAGGGAACTTCCTCGTCTGCGTTAGATTGTTTCTTTGAGTCTTTTGTAACGCCGCCTTGCACGTCGGCAATATCCGCTAACCTTACCTCACGCCATGGTGCCAAATTTACTTGCGTCAATCGCCACTCCTCCGTCAGCTTTCCGGAAGTTGCAGCGGCGAGTACGGATTGGCGGAAGCGTTTGAGGATGGCGGGAATGCGGTCGAGGCGTTCGCGGCAGGCGTCTACGCGCGCGAGCACGGCGTCGAGTTTGTCGGCAATTCGTTTTTGTTCGCCTACAGGAGCAATGATCAGAGGTATCTTTGCAGCAGCAGCTCCCGATAACTCTTTAAAAGTGGTGCCAGTTGCCATGCTTTCTGCCACTGGCTTGATGTGCTTCAAGTAATAGTAGACAAAGTGGCTATTGAGTCCCGTAGGCAATACGAAGCTCTTAAATCCTTGATTCGTCGTTACCTCGTTTGCAGCTATGGCTACGTAACCGATTGGTGCGCGACTCGAAAATAAGACAGTTCCTGCCTGCATCTTTGCCGCAGAGCATTCACTGAATCCTTTCTCCGTCAGATTTCTTGAACCGCGTGCAATGTAGATTTTTCTGTATCCACTTAGGTCAGCGGGTGTTATCCATGGAATGCCGCCATGCGAAGTGAAGTTAGACTCATCCTTAGAAGGAGGTGTGCCACCTGCAACTACGCGGGTCGCATCACCTATTGGGCACTCGACCCAAGTCGAAGGTAACGTTCTCACACTGCGACCTCATCCACTTCCTCACCCAACTCTTCCATGATCCCGCGCAGCTCATCCAATGCGCCAATCAATTCATCCATCGCTTGTTGAGCAAGCACGGTGGGTTCCGGCAACTCATCGTTCGAACCGTCGCTGTCGTCCTTAAGCCAAGCGATATCCAGACTATCGCCACGCTCAGTGATCTGTTCGCGTGTGAATTTTCTGAATCGCCCAGCTTCGCCTGTGTCCTTGCGCTTGGCGAGATTTTTGGCACTACCCAGTGAGTCATTGCCAAACGCCTTGATGAATTCCTCAAAGTGTTCCGGACCGAGAACGGTGCGCTTGCCGAACTGCGGCATGTTGGCGCGTAGATCAAATACCCACACTTCCTTAGTGTTGCCTTTGTCCTTCTCACCGCGCGTAAAGAACAGCACATTGGTCTTGACGCCCTGTGCGTAAAAGATGCCAGTGGGCAGGCGCAGAATAGTGTGCAGGTTGCACTTGTCCATTAGGTCGCGGCGAATCTCAGTGCCAACATTGCTTTCGAACAGCACATTGTCCGGCAACACCACGGCGGCACGGCCACCGGGCTTCAAGCCGCGATAGATATGCTGCAGGAAACAGAACTGCTTGTTGCTGGTGGGATAAACAAAGTCATCACGCGTCGGTAACCCTCCGCCTTTCTTGGTGCCGAAGGGGGGATTGGTGAGCATGAGCGTGGCTTTGGGCAATGCCTCACCTTCCGGACTCAAGGTATCACCGTAGTGGATACCGCCTGCTTCAGGATCGGAGTCGATGCCGTGCAGCATCAGGTTCATCAATGCAAGGCGATGCGTGTCCTGCACATGCTCCATGCCGAAGAAGGTGTTGCGACGCAGTTTGCGTTGCTGGGCTTCGGTCAATGAATCGAAGTCTTGATGTTCATTCAGGTATTGATGTGCAGCAATCAGAAATCCGCCCGTGCCTGCGGCCGGGTCCTGAATGATGTCGTCCAGTGTGGGTTGCATCACCGTGACCATCGCGTCGATCAATACACGTGGGGTGAAGTACTGGCCGGCGCCGGACTTCTTTTCGTTGGCGTTTTTTTCCAGCAGGCCTTCGTACAAGTCGCCCATACCTTCCTGACGGGCGCTGTACCAATCGAGCTTGTCGATTTCAGTCACCAGCGTGGACAGCGTGGCCGGCTTTTTGATGAAGGAACTGGCGTTAGCGAAGATTTCCTTCACCAAAGAGGATCCGTTACCACCCAGATGAATAAGCAGAATCTTGTAGAACTCCAGTCGCTTGGGGGCAGCCTGTGTTTCGAGGTCTTTCCAGCGATAGCCGACTGGTATTTGTTGTTCAGTGCCCGTCTCCTCAGCCATTTTGAGGAACAACAAATAAGTCAGCTCAGTGACGTATTGATGATATGTGACGCCATCATCCTTGAGGATGTTGCACAGATTCCATAGCTTGGCGACGATGTCGTTGGTTGTCATTGAGTGTAGTGTTGTATTTAAGATTTGGATGCAACAGAACCGGGCTGCGCCCAGACGGCATCGTTAAATGCTTCCAGAGTTTGCAGCAACTGTCCTTCAAACAGTTTATCAAGCCGGTTAAACCCACCGCCTTGAGTTTTGAACAGCAGGTCAGGTTCGTCCAGCGCTTCACGATCCACCAGAGTATTGGCCTTGGTTTGTGCGGCAATCTTCTTGAGCCAGTCGCGTTGCGGCGTAGTCCAGTTACGTGAGGCAAGCACTTTCTGCAGCGCGCGATCAACGCGCTCTTCGTAAGAAACCAGTGCGTCCCCGATGGCCGCCTGACGGATAAACCCCACAATACGAGCAGCGATTTCCTGATTTGTAGCCTCGCGCCATGCGGTGCTCAAGCCAGTTTCAGTAAAACCAGCCTTATCAAGCTCCAGTGCCAGCTCACGCAATTGCTTGCGTGTGAGTTCACGCGGTCGCTTTAAAACAGTAATCAGTGCCGGAATGGTGTTGCTGTGGCTTCTGATGAAGTCACTGAATTCTTTGAGGTAGTCCTGAGGCTTGGTGGCATTGCCGTAACCACGTTCTACAGAGACAAGGCTGTCTTCATGCTGTGAGATAAAGATAGGCTGGCGCGGCCCATCCCCTTTACGATCCAGTATCTCACCCAAATCTGGGTTATTGGCAAACCACTCGGCAACTTCGTTTAGTGGCAGATTACGCAATTTGCGGATGAATTGATCCGGCGTGAGCCCTGACGTGGTTTCAAAGTCGTGTGCGGACTTCTCGCTTAAGTGATGTTTCTTGCGTTGTAACTTGGCCAGCATTTGATCGCGAACCAAAGCTTGTGCAGCTTCATCTTTGACTGTGGCCATTTCAGTAACAAGCTGAGTAAAGCTGATGCTCGGGTTAATAACCACAGGCTGCATGGCAGTCATATTCTTGATAGCTTCGAAAATGCGTACGGCATCAAAGACGCGGAATGAGTCCTTATCAATTTCCTCACACAGGCGCGTAGCACGACCCAGCATCTGATCAAACAAAATACGACTGTTAACCCGACGCAAAAAAACCAGATTGCATATTTTCGGCACATCGATACCTGTGGTCAACAAGTCCACTGTTACAGCAACGCTGGGATTACGCTCGTTCTTGTAACGACGTATCAATTGCAGCGGCTTGTCAGCAGCACCGGTGATTTTAATGACGGCATCATCGTCCACGGAACCATAACGCGCGGTAAAGGCTTCTTTCAGCAGCTTGACCACCAGATCAGCATGAGCATCGGTCACGCAGAACACCAGCGTCTTACGATTACCATTTGGATCGAGCTCATTGGCCAGTTGTTCACACACCACACGATTGAATGATTCGGTGATCACCTTGCGATTGAACTCTTCAATATCGAGCTGAATATCATCAGGCGCGTTGAAGAGTTGTATTTTATCTTTGCGCGGATCATAGACCTGCACTGACTCGCCGACCTTCCACTTGATTCCTTCTGTAGAAAGTTGCGTGTGAATCTGGATCGGCGGCTCATAATCGACTAGAAAACCATCGATCACAGCTTCGCGATAGCTATAGGTATAGACAGGATTTCCGAATATTTGAGTAGTGTGCAACGCAGGTGTGGCAGTAAGGCCTACCTTGATGGCATCGAAATATTCAAGCACGCGGCGATACTTGGAGATGTAGTCTTCATAGCCGCGAAATACCATCTCTGTATCCGAGAGTTCGCGATCAAGAAGGTAGCCGCGATGACATTCATCAACAACGATACAGTCATATTGATCTACAGAGGGGACATCAGCTGTGTCTGAAGCATAAAGCAGGCGCTTGACCATGCCTTGTACAGTGGCGATATGCACTGTAGTAGATGAATCAGGGGACACATCCTCAAGTTCTTTAATGCCGAAAATATCAGCAAAGGTCTGCAGACTTTCCATGCGCGTATCTTTGAACGCATTAGCCGCCTGCTCACCCAGTGCAGAACGATCAACCAGAAACAGAATACGGCGAAAGCGTTCAGTTTTAAGCAGACGGTAAATAAGCGCGATACAGGTTTTTGTTTTGCCAGTGCCGGTAGCCATGGCTAACAGCATGGCGCGCTGGCCCCGCTCAATTGCAGTTTCAATCGATCGAATTGCAGTCTGCTGATAGGGCCGTAGTTGAAAGCCATAATTGAATGGTTCGGCAGCCAGTTTCTTGTTTGCCAGCGCTTCATCCGTTTTAAGTAGCTTGCTCAGGCCTTCCGGCTGATACCAGCCATCCAATGCACGAGCAAGATTATCTGGTCGGCGAAGGTCGCAGAACCAGACGCCACTCTTGGTTTCCAGCTGCTTTAGGTACGGACGGCCATTGGTCGAAAACACAAATGGCACCCTGAACTCACCTTTTTCACCCCAATTGACTGACTGAAGCTGGACTTCGGCACTTGGCTTGAAGTGGCGACTGTAGCGTTTCGCCTGCTGCAGCGCGGCCGATACATCAATGTTCTTGCGCTTGGCTTCAATGATGGCAACCGGCTGGAAGCCGATAAACAATACATAGTCTGCTGGCCCGGACTCGGTGGGCCATTCAGCAATAGCAAGATGTTTGCCTTTCTCTGGTCGCGCACCTTTCGCAAAGGTGAGCGAGCCGGAATCAGCCATCCACCCAGCAGCACATAGCTGGCTGTCAATCAGCTTTCGCGTGTCGGCTTCATTGAGCTGAATGTCTTTTACGGCTGCATTTGCTGCATCTACAAACTGGACCACAGACTTAGTTGGCAGAGCTGCTGCTTGAGATTGCAGTGCAGCCAGATGCTGGGTAAGTGCATTTCGGGCAGAGTCGGCTTCTGCCGCCATGTTTTCCCAGAAAGCGCGATCCTCTTGAGTTTGCTTGACCTGAGCCTTGGTCACATCGAGTAGTTCAGTGGCTTCTTTATGTGCGGTTCGATACTGTGCCAACTCAGCTTGCAGCTGATCGAGCTCGGCTTTCAACTCGGCACTTTCATCCTTCGGCGCTTCAGGTGGCAGGAATGCCCCAGACTTGAAAGCAGAGTCGCTGAACGTGCGATGAAACCAGACACTGATCTGCCACACCAATCGCAGGCACATCAATGCAGAACGATGGTCGCCGCTAATCTGGTGATTGGCCGCATTGCCGGCCTTACGAACTTGATAGAAGAGCTCACCCACCTCTCGTGGCAAAATGCCATGATCCTGAAGGCGGCGCAGTAGATCGACCTGCTTTTCATCCACGGAAGTATAGATACCGACGCGAGTAGCAATGAACTGCGCCAATACTTCAGTGAGCTGACGCAGCTTCAGCAGGCAGGTATTGGGGTCATCTGCGAAATATCGCTCAGCCAGCATACCTAGACGAACCAATTGTTCGTCATACGCACCTAGATGAGAAAAATTAGTGCCCGGCCGACTCATGCATTCTTCTTTGGTTATTGTTCCGTCGTGTTCAGTTCTTGATTCCTGATGACTGGTGTCCAACCGGTCATTAGCTCGATTTTATGAGCTTTAGTCCACTGCGTCGAGGTAAATACCATTTTTGCAGAGAACGCTTACGACAGCACACTGTCAATCAGATGGTTACGTATGAGTCATCTGAATCGGTTGCAGGGGAATACATCAGCTGAACTGAATCAGACATTTTTCCGTCGTGAAACCATCCAGATTGTCTAGCTGCCAAGCTCACCGGCATTCATGTTGTCTATATTTGCCTGTGAATAGGCGAAGTTGTCAGCAGCCACTCGCTGTATAAACGAGCGTAGGACAGCAATCTTTTACTAATTTCCACCAACATCCACGAATTCGGCCGGTTTTTTCTCGGTTTTTCCTCGGAACCGTCCCGGTTTTTCCCCGGTTTTTCCCCGGTTTTTTCCCGGTTTTTTCCCGGCATTTTTTAAGGTGAACTTAGTAGATTTATCAAGGAAAGAACCAGCATGTATCGCGATAAATAATTCGAACATCACCACACGCACATCTGATTGAACTCGGCAATTGCACTTGACAGAAACCCTATCTTGAGTAGAACCTATTTACGTTTCTCACGAGTCCGGTAGGAATACACGCTCCGCATTTGGTGGCCGGAAATCGTCTGAAGTGAAGTTATGTGGCTGCGCGAGTCCCAAGGATGGAAGGACCGATATTCGACGCGAACTTCGCAAGTAGAGCACGGGGTTGAGTTGTTTCAACAACTCGACATCTGGGTGCTTTGCTGGCGAGTTCGCGTTTTGCGTTTCTGATGCCTGCACTGCCCCCGATAGTTCTGCTCGGAGGGTTGCGGTATGGGACGATTATTTCATTCGGGTTTTTTTCAGGGCCATGCCCGTCCATGTAACTCATGGTGCTGCCTGTGTTGGGCACAGCCATGAAGGGCGGGCAAAATCATGATGACCTTATCACTGGCCGAAGCCGCCCGCTTCCTGCACCTGCACCCCGAAGAATTGCGCAAACGCGCCCGATCTGGACGCATTCCAGGGGCCAAAGTTGGCCGCTGCTGGGTGTTTTTGCAGGAGGACCTTGCAGCTTATCTGCGCTCGCTCTATGGTTCTCCACGGCAAGCGCTGCAAGTGACTTTTCCTAAGGAGGAAAAAATATGTCACTTAGCAAACGCGGCGGTGTCTGGTGGATCGACTTCGTTACCCAAAACGGGCAACGAGTACGCCGATCTTCTGGGACTGCCAATCGGGCCCTCGCGCAAGAATTCCACGACCAGCTGAAGGCTGAATCGTGGCGCATCGAAAAGCTCGGTGAGAGACCTCGCCGAAAATGGAATGAAGCCGTTGTTCGTTGGCTAAAGGAGTCCAGTCACAAGGCCGCACTTAAGGATGACAAGTCACACTTACGCTGGCTTGATCCCTATCTGAGTGGCAAGTATCTGGACGACATCAGCCGAACGCTCATCGACCGTATTTGCGATGCAAGACTGGCGCAAGGGCGAAGTAATGCGACGGCGAACCGAACCCTAGCTGTGATCCGAGCCATTCTCAGACGCTGTGTCAACGAATGGGACTGGTTGGATCGAGTGCCTCGGATACGCATGCTGAAAGAGCCCACACGACGTGTGCGCTTTGTCAGTCGTGAAGAGGCACTGAGGTTACTCTCGGAGTTACCGTCACATCTGGCAGACATGGCAGCGTTCTCTTTAGCCACAGGATTGCGGCGATCGAACGTGACGGGTCTGCTGTGGACACAGGTTGATTTGGTGGAGAAGCGGGCGTGGATTCATCCCGATCAGGCGAAGGCACGAAAGGCGATCCCCGTTCCTCTGAATGCAGAGGCGGTTAAGCTGATTCGAGCTCAGCTGGGAAGACATCACACCCACGTG
>CAILZL010000033.1 GCA_903838705.1 uncultured Pseudomonadota bacterium | reverse complement strand
AGCAATGCTACTGGCAGTGTTGGCAGCTACCCCAATGGTGCGAATATCACCAATGTCAGTGTCAGCTGTAACTAGCCAACACGCACTGATCGCCTGAACTGAACAGGGCGGTTGACTGAAAAGTCAGCCGCCTTTTTTATGGATGTGGGTCAGGCTAAAAGACTGATTCTTATAGTTCTTTTCGATATTGGTGTGTTCATTTTTTATATTGATTCTGTTATGTAACACAGAAGATGGTTCGCTTGGGAAGCTTGTATCGCATTCTGCTGAGAAAGCTATTAAGCTAAGCTCAGTAATTAATCCAAACCCTCAAGTAACAGGGGGAGTAAATTACTCAATAATAAGAAACTGGATTGAAAAATGAACAATTCGATATATTCAACGGGGATCAATATGAAGTTCATAATCAGGCACATATTAGCAATCATAGCTATATGCTCGTGCGCGTTCATCTCTGTTGCCGAAGCGCAAGTCACTTACACCGTTGGCGGCGAAGCGGCCAGTTCAGGTGGTCTTACCGGGCTCGGTGCAGGCAAGACAGTTATCCTGGTGAATAACGGCAGTGATTCCCTGCCGCTGAGTAGCAATGGTGATTTCACTTTTGCGACACCGCTTGCTTCAGGTTCCAGCTACTCGGTAACTATTGCCGTTCAGCCGGGCGGTCAGCTTTGCTCTGTCGCCAATGGTTCAGGCACCGTAAGCCAGAATGTCACTAATATCAGCGTCAATTGCGTCAGTTCTTTCACCGTTGGCGGCACGGTCACTGGTCTGTCCATTCCTGGACTGGTGCTTAAGCTGAATAATGCTGCAACTAAGATTATTGCCAGTGGTGCGAGTTCATATGCTTTCTCTACCTCACTGCCCAACGGAGCACCCTATGCGGTGAGTGTGGGCATACAGCCTGCAGGCTATAGCTGCACCGTCACCAACGGTACAGGCACTATCGGTGGCTCTGTCACTAATGCGAATGTGAACTGCGAAAAGACCTACACAGTAGGCGGCTCAGTATCCGGCCTCACAGCTTCAGGCCTGATCCTTAAATTGAATGGTACCGGTACCAAGATTGTTTCAAATGATGCGGGCTACTATGTGTTCTCAACTGCACTGACTTCCGGTTCGAACTATACAGTGACGATTCAGACTCAGCCTTCCGGGCTGAGCTGTTCCCTGTCTGGGAATTCAACAGGCACTATTGGTTCTACCAACGTAACTGATGCCAATGTGTCCTGCTCGCCATCCACCTACACAGTGGGTGGCAATATCATCGGTCTTGGCACTGGTAAGTCAGTCACCCTGCTGAATAACGGTAGCAACGCCCTGACTGTTTCAGCCAATGGTACGTTCACCTTCACCGCAGCCTCATCTAACGGTGCAACCTATGGTGTGACCGTCGGTAACCAGCCTGCAGGTCAGACCTGTCTGGTAAATAATGGTTCTGGTACGGTGAGCGGTGGCAACGTTACCTCTGTCAGCGTTTCCTGCTCAACTAACAGCTACACCGTGGGCGGCTCGGTTTCGAATCTGGCAGGTTCACTGACGATTGAAAACAACGGTGAAATGATCACTTTGAGCAGCAGTGGTTCATTCACCTTCCCGACACCCGTCCTCGCTGATACCGGCTACCTGGTATTAATTGACGCCCAGCCTGCCGGCCAGACCTGCTCGGTGACCAATGGTTCCGGAACGATTGTGTCCACTAATGTGACCTCAGTAAGCGTTTCCTGTGTTACCAGCACCTATACCATTGCGGGTAACGTTTTTGGTCTTTCAGGCACATTGAAACTGCAGAATAACGGTGGCAATGAAATCACTGTCAATGCAGATGGCGGATTCATCTTCACAACTCCGCTGAATTTTGGTTCTGCATATGCGGTGACTATCAGTGCACAGCCGGCAGGTCAGACCTGTGCAGTCAGTTTTGGTTCTGGAACCAACCTGAATGCCAATGTGTGGGGTGTAATCGTTACCTGTTCCAGCAATACATTCGCGGTCAGCGGTACTTACGCTCCAGGTGGCATGTCTTCCAACACGGTGACATTGACTAACACACGTAACAACGGCACTGAAAATCTATCTGTGTCCGCCAACGGTACTGCAAATTCCTATCCATGGACATTTGTAACCACTCAGGCTGCTGGTAGTACCTATAACATCACTTCAACCAACGCCGGTATGAACCCCTGTGTGGTATCAAATGGCATGGGAGTGGTGACCAAGGCGGTCACCGGTGTAACCGTGATTTGCGGTGCACAGGCAGCAGGTAGTTACTATGTCAGAGGAACTGCCTCAGGTATCGCAACTGCAGTGACGCTGAACCTTGGCAGCCAGTCAGTCGTACTGAACCCCGGTGCGACTGGATTTACCTTCCCCAGCCCATTGGCGGCCGGCTCCTATAGCGTGGTTGCAACTCAGCCCGCCACTCAGGCTTGTGCCGTTACAAATGGCAATGTCACGCTTGACGGAACCCAGGATGTGACCAATGTAAGTGTTGTCTGCGTCAGTAACTCTCTGGCCAGCTCAATCGGCGGCACCGTGAGCGGTCTGGATTCGGGCAAGACGGTAACCTTGCTGGATAATGGCGGTGATGCTCTGATTCAGCTGGGCAATGGCAGCTTTACCTTCGGAACAAGGGTGGTAATTGGCACTGCATACTCTGTGACGGTTGGTTCACAACCAATAGGTCAGGTATGTACAGTGACTAACGGAGCCGGCACCAGCCCGGGCAATAACACTAACGTTACAAATGTCAGTGTTGCCTGTGCGGCCGATACACATACCTATACAGTAGGCGGTAGCATCACTGGCTTGAGCAGCTCAGTGACCTTGCTTAACAATGGTGGCGATAACCTTGTGGTTGGCGCGAATGGTTCGTTCACATTTGCCACAGCTTTAAATTCTGGTGCCAACTATTCTGTGACGATTGGCAGCCAGCCCGCTGGCCAGACCTGCTTCCTGCTGAATAATTCCGGCTCCGGTATCAGTTCGAATGTAAACAGTGTCAGCGTTGCTTGCAGCAATAACACCTATCAGGTGGGCGGCAATGTTTCAAACCTCAATTCTGGTGGTCTGATACTCCAGTTGGGTAAGCAGACACTGGAACTGACCTCAGGTACTGCTTCATTCACATTCAATTCGACTGTACCAAGCGGTGATCTGTATTCAGTACTGATCAACACTCAACCCATCGGTCAGACCTGCTCATTGACGAATCCTTCAGGTGTCATGGGTAATATTAACGTCACCAATGTGGCAGTAAGCTGTGCTGCCGTTGGTGCAGCATCGTCTGATTACAATGTGGTTCTCGGTCAACCTACTGAAAGTTCAGTAACCGTCAGTATCCTGGGTGGCAATTCAGGTACGGGTGACTGGGGTAGCAGTGCATATGTCGACTACAGCACCACTTCTGGTGGCATCTACACATCGTCTGCAACGGTAAATTCACCTGTTACTGCTTATCCGGCTGGTAGCAAGCAACCGGTTATCGAAGTGAAGTTGACTGGTCTGGCTGCCAATACCAAGTATTTCTATCGTGTGAATTACAAGTCGGCCAGCGGTTCAACATTCGTTGCCGGTAATGAGCATTCGTTCTATACCCAGCGAGCTGCCAACAGCACCTTCAGCTTTGGTGTCCAGGGTGACTCGCATCCTGAGCGCTACAACGACAAGATGTTCCATTCAGACCTGTACAAGCTGACAATGGCTGAAATTGCCAAGCGTCAGCCGGACATGTACTTCATGCTGGGCGATGACTTCAGCTCTGAAAAAATGGTGCAGAATTTTGATACTGCCAATTATCCATCGAACTCAGTCTTCCCGTACTCCGTATATGGGCCGGGTGGAACTGCAGCCAGCTTTGCTCAATATTCGTTACTGACTGCACCATTTGTACAATTGTCTACTGGTGAAGGTGATACGAAAGCGACTGGTTCAGGTACCTATCTCGAACAGCGCCAGAAATATCTGGGATTGATGGCGCATTCCACGCATTTGTTCATGGTTGATGGTAATCATGAGCAAACTCATTACGTCAATCTGGGTGGTGTATTCAATAACAATGCCGTGTTTGCCGCCTCTGCGCGCAACAAGTTCTATCCTGAACCATTGCCAGTTGATTACAACAACTTTACCGGTATGGGTTCCGGGTTCTATTCAGGTGATACGGAATCGTTTGCGACTGGTCACCCTGCGCTAAACGGTTATCCCGGTGTGGACGGTGACGGCCTGTTGCGTGACTACTATGCCTTTGAATGGGGTGATGCTCTGTTCATCACTATTGATCCTTACTGGCATTCCCCGAATACGGTTGATACAGGACTTTATTCATGTACCACTGGCTCGTCTTTGTGTACTCCGGGTAAAGATACCGAAGTACTGTGGGGTAAGACGATGGGTGATGCGCAGTATTTCTGGTTAAAGAACATGCTGGAAAGAAATACGGCTGCCGGTGCGAACCGGAAGAAGTATGTGTTCCTGTTCACTCACCACATCAATGGTACGGGTCGCGGCGGTGCCAACAACACAATGGTAGGTGAGTTTGGTGGCAATGGAACGGGTGAGTTTGCAGCTAACCGCCCGACCTGGAGCAAACCGATACATCAGTTGCTGGTGGATAACAAGGACCCGAACGGCGCGACGATTTTCTTCCAGGCGCACGACCATACATTTGCCCGTGAAACGGTGGATGGCGTTGTTTATCAGTCGGTAGCCAATCCGGCAGATAACAGCTACTGGTCCTACAACTGCAGCGCTTATGCGCCGCCAACCATCCCGGCATTCCCGGCAGAGTACAGTGGCTATGGCCAATACAATGGTAATCAGAGCGTTGTCATGCCGGGTGCCGGGTACATCCATGTGACGGTATCGCCACAACTGGTGAAATTACAGTATATCCGCACCTTCAGAAGCATTGACCTCATGCTGGATGCGAACAAGGCTCTGTATGACTCTCTCGCCGGTCATTCGAACGGTGAAGTGGCATTCAGCTACAGCCTGCCTGCGCAGCCGGGTGACGATCAGGCTGCTGATCATAAGTACTCATGCAAGGGTGATGCTCCGCCACTGGGCTTCGTATATAACCACTACTCGGTGGGCGGTAATGTCACAGGGTTGGGGGCAGGAAAGTTCGTCACATTGATGATGAATGGCGGGACTCCGCTGACCTTGTCAGGTAATGGCAGCTTTACCATGCCGACCACCGTTAATGGTGGAGCTTATACGGTGACAGTGGCCTCTCAGCCTGCTGGTCAGACCTGCACTGTCAGCAGCGGTTCAGGCAACATCACAAATTATCCAAATGGTGCTAATGTGACCAATGTCAGTGTGAGCTGTAATTAACTTACAGGCGCTGATTGTCTGACTTGAAATGGCGGTTGACTGCAAAGTCAGCCGCCATTTTTTATGCCTGGTGAATTGGTAATTTCTGTTGCCATTGGTTGATTGTTGGGGAGTTAATAAAACTCCTGAATCACCGTTATGTAACATTGATCGAAAGTTGCCCAAATATTTGGTATCGCAGAAGACTGGTGAATCTACTAGACTGAACACTGGTCAAAATTCAGATACAACTCATGGAAGTACACATGAGCAAATTAAGCGCTATCCAGAATTAATAATTGGATTGCCACGACCGGTTAGATATATACAACGGGGAATAATATGAAATCGATGATCAGGGGCTTGATGGCGATTCTTGCTGTTTGCTCGCTCGCATCTATCTCTATTGCTGAAGCACAAGTTGCTTACACCGTTGGCGGTGCAGTGGCCAGTTCAGGCGGTCTGTCTGGTCTCGCCTCTGGAAAGTTCGTTACGCTGCTGAATAATGGGGCTGATTCCCTGACACTCACGGCTGATGGCGATTTTGCTTTTTCATCACCTTTGTCTGCTGGTTCCAGCTATGTGGTCACGGTGGCTATTCAACCTGCCGGGCAAGTTTGCTCGGTGAGCAATGGTTCAGGCAGCATCAATGGCGCCAATGTTACTAATGTAAGTGTAGCGTGCGTCAATACATACACTGTTGGCGGCAGCATTAGCGGATTGGCTGCTTCGGGTCTGGTACTTAAATTAAATGCTACCAATTTGATCGTGGCCAATGGCGCGACAACCTTCAAGTTCGCAACTGCCTTGACCAGTGGTGCATCCTATGTAGTGAGCGTAGGCATTCAGCCGGTCGGTTATTCATGTGCGGTGACAGGAGGTGCCGGCAATATTTCCAGTACAAACATTACCAATGTGGCAGTTTCCTGCGCCAGAACCTATACCGTAGGTGGTGCGATTACAGGCCTGACTTCCTCAGGTCTGATTCTTAAATTGAATGGCGGTGCAAACAAGATAATCGCCAGCAGCGCAACTTCATATACGTTTGCAACGGCCCTGACGTCGGGTGCTGAATACACGGTGGCGGTTCAGGCTCAGCCGGCTGGACTGACCTGCTCGGTGGCTAACAACCTTGGCAACATTGCTGTTGCAAATGTAGTCAACGCCAATGTGACCTGCGTGCCAACGGCTTACACCGTAGGTGGCAATGTTTTTGGCCTTTCCGGTTCTGTCACTTTGCTTAATAACGGTGGCAATCCGGTCACATTGAACGTTAGTGGTGCATTTACTTTCCCGGCAGGACTGGCTCCGGGCGCAAGTTATGCGGTGACGGTTGGTACCCAGCCGGCGGGACAGATCTGTCTTGTGAGCTTCGGTTCCGGTTCTAATATCAATGCCAATGTCTGGGGCGTGATCGTTACCTGTTCGGCCACTGGCACAACCTATGCGCTCAGTGGTGCGCTTTCCAATGGCATGGCCAGCAGCACCATACCGCTGACTAACACTCGCAACGATGGCAGTGAAATACTGAATGTAGTTACCAACGGAACTGCAAACTCCTACCCATTCACTTTTGTGACCCGCCAGGCTTCAGGCGGAACATATAACGTCACCGCAGGCACTGCCGGCATGAGTACCTGCTATGTGGCAAATGGTAAGGGTGTGGTGACCACAGCCAATATCAGTGGCTTGGTGGTGGCTTGTGCGACACAGGCAGCCTCTACCTATACAGTAGGGGGCACTGTTTCCGGTCTTGCCGGTGCCATGCAATTGAGTCTGGGGGGAAGTCAGACAGTGAATCTCATCGCAGGTGCGACCGGGTTTACTTTCCCTGCACCGCTACCTGCCAGCTCGACAACTGTGTCCGTGCTCACTCAGCCCACTGGTCAGACCTGCTCAGTCGCCAATGGCGCAGTGACTATTACCAGTGCAAATATCACCAACGTACTCGTAACCTGCGTCAGTAATGCCAGTACCTATACCGTGGGTGGATCAGTCAGTGGTCTCGGCACTGGTAAGACACTCATACTGAAAAACACGGGTGGCATTTCATTGACTCTGAATGCCAATGGTAATTTTACCTTTGGCACTCGCGTGGCCACGGGTGATAGCTACGCAGTTACGGTAGGCACGCAGCCGATTGGCCAGATCTGTTCCGTCATTAACGGTAACGGCCTCATCACCGGCGCAAACGTGGTGATCGTAAGAGTATCGTGTATCAATGACGCTACCACTTACACCATAGGCGGAACGGTTTCCGGCCTGGCTGCTGGAAAATCCTTCACGCTGCTGAATAATGGTGGTGATGCTCTCAATGTTGCAGCTAACGGTGGATTTGTCTTCACAACGCCGTTAGCTTCCGGATCAAATTACAACGTGACCATCAGTGCGCAACCTGCCGGTCAGATGTGTTTTCTGGTCAATAATTCCGGTACCAACCTGACGGCTAATGTAACCAGTATCAGTGTGCTGTGTACCACCAATACTTTTACCATCGGCGGCAGCATCAGTGGTCTTTCTGCATCCGGTCTGGTACTCCAGTATGACAAAGGGGCATTCCAGCAGACTCTGCCCGTATCTTCAGGTGCTACATCATTCTCTTTCCAGACATCACTGGCCACCGGGGATCTCTATACAGTTCTACTGAGTGCACAACCCACGGGATTAACCTGCTCAGTGACCAATGGCTCGGGTGTTATCGGCAGCTCCAATGTGACCGACATTTATGTGACCTGTGCTCAGGGCGGTGCAACCTACAACGTGATTCTTGGGCGACCCACCGATACCTCAGTTACGGCCAGCATCCTGGCGGCAGCCGGTTCAAGTGCCTATCTTGAGTACGGCACCAGTTCAGCTCAGACAGGATTCTACTCAGGCATGTCTGCCACGGTGTCTCCACCTGTTACACAGACGACCAATCCGGTAATTGAAGTTCAGGTAACCGGCTTGACTCCGAATACGAAATATTTCTACCGGGTAAATTACAGAGCGACGAGTGGCTCAGGATATGTTGCCGGTAATGAGTATTCGTTCTACACCCAGCGTGCTCCCGGCAGCACCTTCAGTTTCGGCGTGCAGGGCGACTCCCATCCTGAGCGTACCAATCAGATGTTCAATGCCGATCTGTACAAGCTGACGATGGCAGAAGTGGCCAAGCGCCAGCCTGATATGTACTTCATGCTGGGTGATGATTTCAGCATTGAAAATAAAATCGCAACATTCGAAACGGCTTATCTGAACCAGTTTGGATTGCCTGCGACCTATGGCTTTACCTATGCAAAAGAAGGCTGGCAGAACCCAAACAGTCTTGCGCTGTATAACTCTCTGAATACCAAATTCGTGCAAACTGATATTGGTGAAAGTACGGGCGGATCAGGCCAGTATCTTGGCCAGCGGCAGAACTATCTGAACATGATGGCGCACTCAACGCATCTGTTCATGGTGAATGGTAATCATGAGCAGGCGCACTATGCCAATCTGGGTGGCATCTTCAACAATGCGGCTGTCTGGGCAGCCAGTGCACGCAATAAGTTCTATCCGGAACCAACGCCAATAGTGGGTGGCTTCTATACAGGTGACATGGAGGTATTCCAGACCGGTGCTACTGCTCTGAACGGTTACCCGGGTGTGGACGGCGATGGTCTTTTAAGGGATTACTACGCATTCACCTGGGGTGATGCGTTGTTTGTCACCATTGATCCGTACTGGCATTCTCAGGAGCCGGTGGATACCGGTTTGTTCAGTGACCCTTCGACCACTTGGGGCAAAACCATGGGAGATGCTCAGTATCAATGGCTGAAGACGACACTGGAAAACAGTACTGCAAAGTATAAATTTATCTTTGCTCACCATGTCAATGGCACAGGACGTGGCGCAGCCGGAGTTGTTGCTACCGAGGAGTGGGGCGGAAATTCAAGTGGAGGATTCAGTGCTAATCGTCCTGGCTGGGCTAAACCTGTGCATCAGCTGCTGGTCGATACCAAAGATCCGAATGGTGCCACCATCTTCTTCCAGGGGCATGACCATATGTACTCAAGAGAAATGGTGGATGGCGTGGTTTATCAGGAAACCCCCAACCCTGCGGATAACAGCTACTGGGCCTATAACTGCAGTGCCTATAACCCAACCAGTATTACTGCACCTATTACAGTGGGCGGAAAAAACTACGGTTCTTATAATCCGAACTACAGTGTGAAATTCCCTGATACAGGTTTCCTGCATGTCACGGTGTCTCCGCAAATGGTGCGGGTACAGTACATCCGTACCTATCGCAGTGTTGATCTGATAGCCAACGCAAATGCTGCCTTGTATGACTCCCTGGCAGGAAAGGTGAATGGTGAGGTGGCGTTCTCCTACAGCCTGCCTGCACAACCAGGTGATGATCAGGCCGGCAATTTCCCGTATGCCTGCAAAGGGGATGCTCCGCCTACCGGGTTTATCTATAACTAGAGTCAAACAGTTTGTAAGGAGTCTGAATGTGGCGGTTGATCTGATGGTCAACCGCCATTTTTTTTGATCAATCTGTTTCAAGTTTTGAGCGCAGCTTCTGGATGGTAAACAAGCTGAATGCCACCATCAGCAGGCCGATTCCGAACAGAAGATAGCTGCGCTGCTTCAGGAAACTGTCTCCCAGTAATGCGGTGGCGGCGGCATAAGGAAGTTCAGCAAGAGAAAGCGCCGCCAGGTAACGCGCCAGCGGATATCTCACCAGACCCAGCAGATAGCCCGGAATTTCCGAGGGCAGGGCGAGTTGTAGAAGCAACACCAGTGTGAACGACGTTTTAGCGCTGACGTAGGTTTCCAGTTGCTTGATCCTGGCCTCTGCTGTCAGCCAGTGCACCACAGTTCTGCTGAAAAGACGGGCAATGCCGTAAGCACACAGGCCACCCAGTATCCATCCGAACCAGAGCAGCAGCATGCAGAGAGGCTCACCCCATGTGTAGATTGCTATCGGCACGATCACCGCAACTGACACGAAGGCCAGCATTGCAGAAACTGCGGCAAATGCAATAAAAACCACCACGCCCAGAACAGGGTGCAGCTGTATCAACTGTTCACTGGAAGCAAAAACAGATATAAGAGCAGAATGCAGGGGTGTGAATGAAGCGACCGTGGCGAGGGTTGCGCAGAGTACTATCAACACTGCTGCGCAACGCAATGATTGTTTGCGATCTGTCTGCAGAGAAGACCGTTGCAATGTCATGGTGGTGGGGATATGGCGGTTCTGTTCATGGGCTGCAAACAGAATTGATCAGTGCCTGCTTCTGCTGACGGGTAAGAGCTTTAATCTTGCGTTCACGCTTTGCAGCTTCAGATCGTGATGAAACATTTTCGATATACATTAGCGCAACTGGTCTTCGCGACCGTGTATATCGAGCGCCTAATGCATCGTTATGGTTGTGCTCATCAATCCGCCGGTCTATATCCATACAAATACCGGTGTAGAAAGTCTCGTCAGCACATCGAACGATATAGATATTCCATTCGACTAGAGTTCTTTTCATGAATTGAAGTGGATTTATGTTTTTTTACTTGGCGTATGAGCAATGCGCATATTGAATGATGCACATTGCTTCAATGTGTGAGGATTTAGTTACTGACAAAGTCCGGTACTGCTCTGATAACTACAGGTCCAAGATTTCGAAATCTGTTTATTAACTTTTGTGGTTCCATTTGCAGTGTTGGTTGAGCCTGAAGTGCCGGCCGGTAGCCAGGCGCGTACATACTCTGACTTTACTTGTGTCGGTGAAACGGTAATTCGTAAATGTCCGCTGCTGCTATCTACGATACCTGATAGATATCCATATGAGGTGGCGGTGGCCTGGCCATTACTTGTATTTCTGGCACTAGGCTGCGGTACTTCCTGATAAATAATTCCATCTAGTGTTTGTTGGTCGTAGAAATGATCGTGTCCATGGAACACAGCCGTCACTTTATTTGCAACAAGCAATGAGTGGATAGGCATTGCCATGTTGGGTCTATTTGCGCCAAATAAATAACTACCTAGTGTGAATGCGCAGGGCGATGCAGAGGTGCAGCTTCCGGTCAAGGTTGCTTCATATCCGCCCCACTCAAATAACTTGGCCGCCTCGACTCCTCCTCGCATTGAGCCCACTCCGCCTACCAGGTTATGCAGGAAAACGAACTTGAATCTTGCAGTGCTGCTTGCGAGCGTACTTGCCAGCCAGTTATATTGATCTTGTCCTAAACTCATGCTCCATTTACTGGCAGCTGAGCTGTTCCAGTATGGGTCGAGTACGATGAACAATGCGTCACCCCACTGCCATGAGTACCAAGCAGCTGGTGCTCTTGATGGAATGGTGGGAGTACTTGTGATGTTTTCCTTGGTCGATGATTGACCTGAATAGAAAGGCTGCGACACGGGATCAGGATTATTGTAGTAGGTACTGCGTGCATTCGATGCCCAGGTGGCAAGGTTGATGGCCAAACCATTCTTTAAGTTATTGCCATTCCATATCCATCCAAGCTCTGCATCATGGTTTCCATTGGCTAGGAAAAGCGGTACAGAGCGAGTGGCGATATCGAAGTACTTCAGATCCATTCGATAGCGAGCGATGACCTGCTGTTCTGTACTGGCTGGTGGGGAACCTGTTTGAGTGTTTGATCCGGAGACGGGCGTAGTATCCAGAGCCTGATTGTGCTTTTCCGACATAAAAGTATCACCCAGATCAATCAGGAAATCTGGCGAATCGCTGGCAATATTTTGCAGTGTCTGTTGGTACAGCAAGGGATCAGTATTTTCATCCAGATGTGAGTCGGCCTGAATAGTGAATGAATAGGTGCTATTCGTCGGACGTGCAGTATGGAACTTGTATTCAGCCGTTTGAGCGGCTGAACCCGAATTGGGCTGGAAGTTGACAAGGTAATAATATTGGGTGTCAGGTGTTAAACCATTCAGGTTGATCGTTGTCGGGGTGCCTGCAAATAGCGGTGAGGCGGCTGTAGTTGTGTAAGGTCCACCAGAAGTTGTGCCATAGGACGCGCTAACGGTGCCGTTTTGATCTGAACTGAACAGTTTCAGCTTGATGCTGGTGTCTGTAGGGGCACCCAGCAAAATGGTTCCTGTGTAAGCAGGGTTGTTCAGGCAGTTAACCGCAATATTAGTGACATTAATCGCGCTGGCAGGAGTCGGTACATAGGCGATATCAATCATGGTGCCGGATGGATTAAACACAAAGCAGGTCTGACCAAGTGGCTGTGTCCCTATGGTCACTTCATAGGTTGCTTCAGCTGCCAGGCCTAATCCAAACGTAAAGTTTCCATTGGCACTCAAGGTCAATGAGTCGCCATTGTTATTTAAAAGCCTCAGCTGTGCGCCATTTGTAAGGCCTGTCAATGTTCCACCCACTGTTTGGGTACCGGTGGTCGTAACACAGGAGACAGTTACATTGGTGACATTGTTGCTAATGTTCACCCCTGAAGCATTGGTTAAGTAGCAGACCTGACCGCCAGGTGGGCTGACTGCAACATTCCAATTAGAACCGGCATTTTGGGCTGTAAAGCTGAACGTTGTGCCTGATGTTGCTACTGTCTGGGTATCTCCACCATTATTCGTAAGGGTAACAGTACCCGTCTGGCCTGTTATGTTGCCGCTGACGACGTATGTCGTACCGCTCGTGTTGGAGCAGGTCACTGAAACATTGGCGATGTTAGCTGTGCCTACGTTGCCAGAGCCGTTGGCAACTGTGCAGGTTTGTCCTGAAGGTTGAGTGCCAACCGTTACGTTATAGGCAGAGCTACTAATTTGAGCTGGCGAGAAAGTGAATGAGAGCGGGCCGGTGGCGTTTACTGTGATGCCATTGCCGCCATTGTTCAGCAGCGTGACTGACAAGCCCGTTCCGAGGCCTGTTACCGTGCCACCAATGGTGTAAGTGTTGTCCTGACATGTGACAACTACGTTGGTCACATTGGCTGTAATATTGCTGCCTGATGCATTGCTGACAAGGCAAGTCTGGCTGGCAGGTCCGGTGGCTGCCACTGACCAGCTGGTACCGTAGTTTTGCGGGGAAAACGTAAAGCTGCCGTTAAGTGCGCTCACTGTCTGTTGATCAACACCGTTGTTCGTCAATGTCACAATTCCAGAATTGCCAGAGACAGTGCCGCTGACTGTGTAAGGAATAGGATTGCAGGTGACAGTCAGATCGGACACGGCGCTTGCCACCGGATTGACACTGGAACCACTGACGGAGCAGGTATTACCAGTCTTGCTGGCGGTGAAGACCACCGGGTCGCCATAGCGCGCGTAGAGGATGAAGTTAGTGGTACCGGTGATGGTATTGCTTGTAGCGGCGGTACTGCCATTGGCGCTGAGGGTGGCTCCGGAGTTGTTGCTACCGCTGAGCGTATAGGTGATGGGCGTACAGCTGACCGTCACGCCGGTGACATTGCCGGTGATGGGGCTGGGGATAATGGTACCGCCGACCGTACAGGTGTTACCGGCCTTGCTGGCGGAGACGGTGACATTGGTATTACCGTAGGTGTCATTGAAAGTGATGCTGGTAGCCGTTGAGGGAGCATTCACCTGAGTAGTACCGGTGATCGACACCGAGGCCGCAGCGGGGTTGGACACTGCAATGGTGTAAGGGTTAGGGGTACAGTTGACCGTCACACCGGTGACATTGCTGGTGATGGGGCTGGGGATAATGGTACCGCCGACCGTACAGGTGTTGCCGGCCTTGCTGGCGGAGACGGTGACATTAGAGTCGCCGAAAGTGTCATTGAAGGTAATGCTGGTGGCCGTTGAGGCTGTATTGGTCTGAGTGGTACCGGTAATCGACACCGAGGCCGTAGCCGGGTTGGATACTGCAATGGTGAAGGGGGTGGGGGTACAGCTGACGGTCAAGTCAGACACGGCGCCGGCAACCGGATTGACACTGGAACCACTGACGGAACAGGTGTTGCCTATTTTAGTGGCAGTCAGAACTACGCTGTCACCACTCTGGACATTAAAACTGAAGTTGCTCGCAGTTGTGGATGTATTGGAAACAGCTGTACCGCTGATTGTGATGTTCGCGCCGGGGCTGTTGGTACCGCTGATTGTGTAAGCAGTTAATGAACTGGAGCTAGAACTGGAGCTAGAACTGGAGCTAGAACTGGAGCTAGAACTGGAGCTAGAACTGGAGCTAGAACTAGAACTGGAGCTAGAACTGGAGCTAGAACTGGAGCTACTACTGTCACCTGTGCCTCCACCGCCACAGCCGGACAGAGCAAGCATGAAAATAGAAACGATACAGAGCAAGCTCTTTTGGGATACGGAGGTGTTAATTGCAATGCTTCGAATCATGTTAATTGGCCTCTACGGAATAGATCATTCCGTATTAGTAATTGCTTGCCGTTACGCAGGTTTGATGAGTTGAATTTTATGGGTTAGGTTAAAAGGCGGGCAAGCACGATTCGTGTCTATCTATGTGAACTAATCCCCTAATTTAGAAGAAAAAATTATTGATTGGTGTTCACTCTGGGTTCGGCCAGTCAGTTTTAATTGTGGTGGTTCTTTGCGGTATTAGCTTCAATTCCAGATGGCTGATACAGCAGAAAAGATTGCCAGCAATATTCAAGCTGGATGCTGCATGGCTGTATAGTCCGGTTTCGTGTAACCAATTCAGATACCGATATATAAACTGTCATTCGCTGCGAATACCCATGAAAATTGTTGTCTATCGCCTGATTCATCTGTCGCTTGTGTTGCTCCTGATGGTGGGTGGAGTGGCGCACTCAGCCAATGCGCCGTTGCGTATGAGGCATGCAATGGTTGTTTCCCAGGAAACGATTGCATCGCAGGTCGGGGCGGACATCATGAAGGCGGGAGGGAATGCGATGGATGGCGCCATTGCTACAGCATTTGCATTGGCGGTGACGCATCCTTCTGCTGGCAATATAGGCGGCGGCGGCTTTCTGTTGTATAGACCTGCGCAAGGCGAGCCAGTGGTATATGACTTTCGTGAAACTGCGCCACAGGCAAGTCGACCTGATATGTGGCTTGTGGATGGGAAGTACGATGCGCAGCGTCACCATTTCAGTCATCTCTCTGTGGGTGTGCCGGGGACGGTGGCTGGCCTGCATCTGGCCTGGCGCGAACATGGCAAGTTACCCTGGGCTCAGCTTCTGGCACCGGCGATTCGCCTTGCATCACAAGGGTTCATTGTCAGTGATGAGCTTTCAACTTCATTGCACGAAGGGATGCGGCGCATGCAGAAATATCCGGCAGCCAATGTGCAATTTTCCAACAATGGTAAGCCTTTTGAGCAGGGTGAGCGGTTGGTGCAAAAGGATCTGGCTACTACGCTGAAGTTGATATCACGCTCCGGTCCCGATGGATTTTATAAAGGTCGAACCGCTCAGTTGATTGTGAAGGAAATACAAAGTGGTGGTGGCGTGCTCAGCCTGAAGGATCTGGCTGATTATCGTCCAGTAGTACGCGCGCCACTACGTGGTACTTACCGTGGGTATGAGGTGCTAACGGTTCCTCCACCCAGTTCTGCTGCAGCGGTGATTGAGATGCTGAATATGTTCGAGGGATATGATGTCGGCAGTATGGGGTTTGGTACGACAGCAACACTGCATCTGATGACTGAAGGCATGCGGCGGGTATTTGCTGATCGTGCTCACTATCTTGGTGACCCGGGTTTTAATCCCGATATGCCGATGCAGCGTCTGCTATCGAAGGAATATGCCGCATCCTTGCGTACAACCATCAATTTGAAGTCAGCATCGCCTTCATCACCCGACAGTTTCGATTGGCCGGAAGAAAGCCCTCAGACTACACATCTCTCTGTGGTCGACAGTGCCAGAAATGCAGTTTCGCTGACATACACACTCGAATCAGCTTATGGCTCGGGCATTGTCGCACCCGGTACCGGATTTCTGCTCAATAACGAAATGGGGGACTTCAATGCTCAACCCGGATTGACGAATGATCAGGGGTTGATTGGTACGTCGCCAAATCTCGCTGAGCCAGGCAAGCGTATGTTATCGAGCATGTCGCCCACCATCCTGACCAAAGATAGCAGGTTGTTCATGGTGACGGGCAGTCCCGGTGGCCGAACCATTATCAACACCGTAACGCAAACTATTCTGAATGTGGTTGACCACAACATGAATGCGCAAGCAGCAGTGGACGCGGGTCGTATTCATCATCAGTGGTTACCCGATACCGTCTACGCTGAAAAATTCGGATTTTCTGAGGATTCACTTTCCGGCTTGCGATCCCTGGGGCACCAGATTGCAATGCGTGAATCTTTCGGTGCGGCTCAGGTCGTCGTGGTCAACCAGAAGGATGGGATGCTGGAGGGTGGGGCTGACAGACGCGATGCAGACAGTACTGTCGCGGGCTTTTAGGGGGCAGGAGCAAGGCTCATTCAGATCGGATTCTGGTCTGCGGCTGCGGATTGTTCGGGACAAGGAACTGGCGTGAGTACTGCTAAGTGGCTCTGAGTGTCACCAACTTTGTCCTGTATTGGAGCAAATATGGCAATTTGCGATTGAAATTCGCCAAATCCGGAGGTTTTTTCTCATATATTTGTTAATTCAGCCAACTTAGGTTCGTAGTTGCGCTGTAAACCTGTATATTGTGCTTGGTTGGCTGGCCTGTTCGTTTCTGTCCTTGAGAAAGGTAAGTGACAAAGAGGTTACCGATCAAGGAGACAGAGTGAGCATAAGTTCACCTATCGTTTTTTTTACCCTCTCCCGTTATCTGGATTCAGGTCGGTGATGGATTTATATGTGGAAGGTCTTTTTTCAATGAGCAAGATTTATGTGGGCAATCTGCCCTTTTCTGCCGACGAAGCCCAGGTTCGTGCTTTGTTTTCGCAACATGGTTCAGTTGATTCAGTCAGCCTGATCAACGACCGTGAAACCGGTCGCCCGCGTGGTTTCGGCTTTGTCGAAATGCCAAGCGCCGATGCTGCACGTGCCATCCAGGCCCTGAACGGTCAGGACATGGGCGGTCGTCCGCTGAAAGTCAACGAAGCCCAGGACAAGCCACGTAATGGTGGTGGCGGTGGTGGCTATGGCGGTGGTGGTCGCAGTGGCGGCGGCTACGGCGGTGGCGGCGGCGGTCGCTGGTAATTCGCAGACTTAACTCTGAAGTGACCAGATATTTCTCTGGGTGCTTCAGTGTTTGTGGTGCCGGTGTCAGCGCGTACTGATTAAGTTTGCGTCTGTAATCCCGGCTTCACACAAGTTCTGAAACTTACAATTTTCCCGACAGACTCCGGTTTGTCGGGAATTTTTGTATTGTAAATCAGATACTGTTTCAGAATTTTGGTTTACTGCTGATTGCAATGGATGTACCGTTTCAAAATAATAAGTCACTGATCTCCGGTGCGAGATACAAATCCTAGACCTATACATGCAGTCGCAATGACGATGACGATGACTATGGTTCGAGTCATGATTTGATAATGGATATGTCTCACAGGGGCTGGTAATGGCACTCAAGCGTAGCCGATGTCAAGAAGGCACAGTCGTTATACTGGAGCATGTCTCCAGACTGTTGCAGGATAATTCGTTGGGCGACCCGCATATACGCAAGCTGGCGGTATGGTTGCCACCTCAATATGATCAGGGCCGAGCTGCAGGTTCAGGAAAACGCTTTCCCATGCTGATGGATATGGCTGGCTATACCAGCTCTGGACTGTCACACCTTGCATGGAAAAACTTCAGTGAAAATTTGCCCGAGCGCGCTGCGCGCCTGATTCATGAGCGCAAGATGGCGCCTGCCATCATTGTATTTCCGGACTGTTTCACGGCACTGGGTGGAAATCAGTACATCAATTCATCGGCAATTGGCCCCTACGCAGATTATCTGATCAAGGAAATCATTCCGTTTGTAGATCGCGAATTCCGCACACTGGCGTCACGGGAATACCGCGGCTGTTTTGGTAAATCATCAGGTGGTTATGGCACCATTATTCATGGCATGAAGTACGCTTCCACCTGGGGCGCGATTGCCAACCATTCTGGAGATGCCTATTTTGATTTTGTCTACTGGCACGACTGGCCCAATACATTGAAGGAGCTGGCAAGATATCGCCCGGTTCCCCTGCGAGATGGTCGTGTCAACGTACACAGGTTGGAACAGGGTGCAGCAACGGGCATGGATGACGGGCGTGTAAAGCGGTTTTTATCCCGGATGTGGGGCAATGCCAGACCCACGGCGGCCGAAGTACACACATTGATGAATCTGTGTATGGCCGCCAGCTACGATCCCGATCCGGCGGCACCGAATGGATTTCGCCTGCCATTCAATCTTGATACGGGCGAGTGCATTACGTCGCGATGGAAAAAATGGCAGAAAAATGATCCGATCAATCTGGTTTCTAAGTACCAGAAAAATCTGCGCTCATTGCGGGGTATATACATTGATTGTGGCTGGCGCGATCAATACCACATCCACTATGGCACGCGTATCCTTTCCAAACGCATGCAGATTGCCGGTATCGAACATACTTATGAAGAGTTTGATGGCACCCATTCAGAAATTGATCACCGGCTTGATCGGTCACTTCCGTTTCTGACCAGGGCATTGAAATAACGAACGTATGTTCAATTTTCAATGTGTGTGAATTCTGTTTATCGACGCGTTCCAGGTTGCTGATTGGTGTAAAGTCTGAACATGCCGTACCGGTTTAGAAGAGACTGTATTTAATCTGGGTTGATAGTGCATATCATGTCGAATTCAGAATATCGTATCGAGCATGACAGCATGGGCGAAGTGGCCGTTCCTGCCAGGGCGCAGTGGGGTGCGCAAACGCAGCGTGCACTCCAGAATTTTCAGTTCAGCGAACTCCGGTTTCCATCTGCCTTTATTAGATCTGTGGCTCTGATCAAATGGGCGGCTGCCCAGGCCAATGTGGAACTGTCCGGGCTGGATGTGCGTATTGCAGGAGCAATTGAAACAGTTGCACTGGAAATTGCTGAGGGAAAACATGCTGATCAATTTCCACTGGATGTGTTCCAGACCGGCTCAGGCACCAGTACCAACATGAACCTTAATGAAGTTATTGCCAATCTGGCCAGTCAGCTATCAGAGCTTACCGTACATCCTAATGATCATGTCAATCTGAGTCAGAGTTCCAATGATGTGATCCCCAGTGCAATTCATGTCAGTGCAACAGTACAGATCACTGACAAGTTACTGCCGGCACTACGCAGAATGTGTGAGTGCATTGCCGATCGGCGACAGATTTTTGGAAAGCAGGTAAAAACCGGTCGTACACATCTGATGGATGCCATGCCAGTGACGCTCTCGCAGGAGCTGGGTGGCTGGCAGTGCCAGTTTGAACAATGCATGGAGCGTCTGCAGAGCTGCCTGCCGCGATTGCAACTTCTGGCGATCGGCGGAACGGCGGTAGGTACCGGTATCAATGCTCATCCAGATTTCGGCCGAAGAGTATGTGAGCGGTTGTCAAACCGGACGGGAGTAGTATTTGCACCTCACCCTGATTTATTCACCGCCATTTCTGCTCAGGATACGGCGGTAGAATTCTCGGGTCATTTGCGCACTCTGGCTGTGTGCCTCATGAAAATAGCCAACGATTTGCGCTGGATGAACAGTGGTCCACTGGCCGGTCTGGGCGAAATCACACTACCCGCACTGCAACCCGGCAGCAGCATCATGCCTGGCAAGGTTAATCCGGTCATTCCTGAGGCAGTTGCCATGGTGGCTGCTCAGGTAATGGGTAATGACCTCACCATTTCTGTTGCGGGTCAGTCCGGCAATTTTCAGTTGAATGTTATGTTGCCGGTTATTGCCAGCAATTTGCTGCAAAGCATTGAGCTGCTAGGCAATGCAGTACGCTCGCTGGCTGATCAGGCGATACGTGGTATGACAGTGAATGATGAGAGAATTGCAGCAACGCTGGCGCGTAATCCGGTTCTGATTACGGCCCTTAATGAATTAATTGGTTACGAGCAGGCGGCTGTGATTGCCAGACAGGCCTATGCCGAGCAACGACCGATTATTGATGTTGCAATTGAGCATACGAAATTCAGTCGTGAAGAGTTGCAGCATCTGCTCGATCCCTTGCGACTTACGGAAGGAGGCAATAGCACGAGCGGTGCCCGTGAGTAGTAAGTCTTTATCTGTCAGGCCTGATCAAATAAGCCAGTTGATTGAACTCAGTGTATTGACTGAGGTGCCTGATGTGAATGAGCCGGCTTATATCGCTGGTGTTTCCTTCGATCAGCAGGCTCAATTAGAAAATTTGATTCCGGTACATAGAACCAGTGCCGCTGTGCTGGTTCCCATCGTAGAGAGACCAGAAGGTCTGACCCTGCTTTTTACTCGGCGTGCGAGTCACTTGCGGCGTCATGCCGGCCAGATCAGCTTTCCCGGCGGTCGCATTGAACCAGCTGATGCAGGGCCAATGAGCGCAGCACTCCGGGAAACGGAAGAAGAAATCGGGTTGTCACGCGACTGCGTTCGAATAATTGGTTATCTGCCCAAACAGATTATTTTTACAGGTTACTGTGTCACTCCAGTGGTTGGTTTCGTGCGGCCAGAGTTCGATCTCAGGCTTGATGAGAATGAAGTGGCGGAAGCATTTGAAGTACCCATTACCCATTTTCTGGATACCAGCAATCATCAGTCACGAGAGCGCCGGATTGGTGAACTGTCTGCTCAGGTATATGATTTTCACTATGGTGAACGCCGTATATGGGGCGCTACCGCCGGCATCATCATGAACCTTTATCGGTTGCTTATTGAACATTCAGGAAAGCTGCAAACGTGACTGCAAATTCACAATCCATACAACGGTTGATTGAGTTGATGGCGACTCTTCGGGATCCGGTCAAGGGCTGTCCATGGGACCGGCAACAGACTTTCGCATCGATTTCGCCCTATACGCTGGAAGAGGCTTATGAAGTCGCTGATGCCATTGAGCGAGGCAAGATATCTGCTTTGCTGGAAGAGCTGGGCGATTTGTTGTTTCAGGTGGTTTTTCATGCGCGTATGGCTGAAGAACAGGGGCACTTTGCATTTGGTGATGTGGTGCAGGGTATCTGCGACAAGATGGAGTCCCGTCATCCGCATGTGTTTGGTAACGAGCGGATTGAAACTGCTGAGCAGCAGAATCTCGCATGGGAGGAGCACAAAAGACGTGAACGCGCAGCCAGTCTGAGCACAGATCAAGTCAGTGTTCTGGATAACGTGCCTGTCGCATTGCCTGCTTTGACTCGCGCAGCCAAGCTCGGCAAACGCGCTGCCGGTGTTGGCTTTGAATGGCCCGATGTCACGGGTGCGCTGGACAAGGCCGAAGAGGAGTTCAGGGAAGCGCGAACCGCTATTGAGGCTGGTACTTCTCAGACTGACATCGAAGATGAGCTGGGGGATCTGCTGTTTTGTCTGGTGAATATCTGCCGTCATACCGGGGTCGATCCGGAGTCGGCACTCCGTAAGACCAATCTCAAATTTGAGCGTCGTTTCCGGCATGTTGAAACCCGCCTGAGCGAACAAGGCCGGGAATTGCCGCAAGCCACCCTCGCTGAAATGGATGGCTACTGGGATGAGGCCAAACAGCTGGAAAAGGGCGGTTAGACGCGTTCATCTGTGCGGCAGCTCTCGGCACTGGCATCAATCTCTGCTAGGCTTGTGTCAAAATTAACCCCTGATTTTCCGTTATCCAGTTATCGGTGCCCTCATGACCGCGCGAACCATCCGTCCAAGTTCCGGCCTTGCCAACGTGAAGTACGAAATTCGCGGCAAGCTGGCGCGGCGCGCCCAGGAAATGGAGCGGATGGGGTATGACATCATTTCGCTTAACATCGGTAATCCAGGTGCATTCGGTTTCCGTACACCGGAATCCATGCGATTGGCGATTATCGAAAATCTTAAGACCGCCGAAGGTTATTGTCACCAGAAGGGTATTTTCCCGGCGCGCGAAGCGGTGGTGATGTTGCAGCAGAGTCGGGGTGTTCGCGGCGTCAGTGTCGATGAAGTGGTGATGGGTAACGGGGTCAGTGAATTGATTGACCTGTGTCTGCGCGGCTTGCTCAATACAGATGATGAAGTGCTGGTGCCCAGTCCTGACTATCCGTTATGGACGGCGGCGGTCAATCTGAACCGTGGCAGGGCGATTCACTATCCCTGTCTGCCTGAGAATGGCTTTGTACCGGATCCAAAGGATATTGAAGCGCTGATCACCAGCCGAACCCGTGCGATAGTGGTTATTAACCCCAATAATCCTACTGGCGCAGTCTATCCCCGCAAGGTTCTCGAAGAGATTGCGGCGTTGGCTGAGAAGCACCATTTGACTTTGTTTGCCGATGAAATCTACGATCAGGTGCTGTACGGTGAAGCTGAATTCACGCCGATGGCTACTCTGGTTCAAGGTTCACTGTGTGTGACCATGTCGGGTCTGTCCAAGGTGTATCGTGCCTGCGGGTATCGTGTCGGTTGGGCTGTCTTCTCGGGAGACCTTGAGCATGCACGCGACTATCTGAGTGCAGTAGAGTTGCTGTCCTCGCTGCGCCTGTGCGCCAATGTACCCGGTCAGTGGGCAGTGCAGACTGCACTGGGTGGTTACCAGAGTATCCGTGATCTGGTTAAACCTGGTGGTCGTCTGTTTGAAACCCGTCAGGCCATTGTCGATAACGTGCGCAGGAGCAAGTATCTGGATGTGCGGTTATCCAATGGGGCAATCTATGATTTCCTGCGGATCCGTACCGATGCGTTGCCGGAGATTGATGATCAGCAATTCGCTCTGGATCTGCTGGAACATAAGCATGTGCTGATTGCCCCGGGTTCCAGTTTCAATGTGCCTTACCGGAATCACTTCCGGATTACCCATCTGCCGCGTGCCGAGGTAATCAATGATGTATTCCAGCGCATTGAGGAACTGTTCGACAGTTATGCCAATGGTCGCGAGCCCAAATCACGTCCTGCGCCCTCGCTGAAAGCAGTGTAGTTGCCTGTGCTGTCCGTGTGGATTGCGGTCTGATCTCAGTCCTGGTTCAGAACAGGTGATTGCCAAGCGCTGAAGCCGTTTATACTTCAGACTTCATCAATCACAACGGCTGAGTTTTCGCTTGGATGCTGCTCTCTACCAATCCCTGCAACAGGGTGCAACGCTGCTGACTGCCAGTCGGTATCTGGCACATGCACTGACTCAGGAATATGCACAAGCAGCACAGGCGCAAGGTCTTGCTGTCTGGCCGACGCCACGTATTCTGCCCTGGTCAACCTATCTGCGCCTTGCATGTCAGCAGCAACGTGAGTTGCTGGTGAATAGTCCACGACTGTTGAGTGAGCAACAGGCGCTGGCAGTATGGGAACATGTCGTCAACGAATTCAACGATGCACGGCCACAATCGGACCGGTTGCTGAACCCCTCGCAGGCGGCACGCCATGCGCAGCGCAGCTGGCAAAGGTTGCATCAGTATCAATTGCCGTTACAGAGTCTTCGTGATTACCCTATTGAGGAAACCCGGGTTTTCAGTGACTGGGCAGAGCGTTTTATTGCGCGCACTGCCGATAAAGGCTGGCTCGATAGCGCACGCTTTGCATCGTTTCTAAGTGATCAGGATTTCCAGCCTGATACAGAGCTGCTGGTGTATGGCTTTGATCAGATCACTCCGGAAATGCAGCATCTTCTGCAGCGCTGGACAGCGCAGGGTGCCAGCATCAAACAGCCTGAACTGGAAAAAAAGCAGGCAGTTACAGGTGTGATAGCTGTGACGGAAGCCGGGGTAGAGCTCATGCAGGCGGCTCAATGGGCACGTGCGCGGATTGAATCTGGAGTGCAGCGTGTGGCCGTGGTGGTGCCCGGTCTCAATCAGCAGGCAACACAGGTGCAACGATGTTTTGCCAATGTATTTGCACCTGCGCAGCGGCGTATTAATGTTGAACATGAACCCGTGGCATTCCATGTGGTCGCGACGCCAGCCTTGAGTGGCTATCCTCTGGTTCATCATGCACTTCTGTTGCTGGAACTCATGCAGGGGAAAGTTGATGCGCTGGTAATCGGGCAGCTGCTCAGGTCGCCTTATATCGCCGGATATGAAGATGAAGCGTCGGTACGTGCATTGCTTGATCTGAAAGTGCGCGATGAGTCACTGGACTACTGGTTCAGTCATGATCTGGAGCAACTGGCATTAAAGCGCAATTGCAACCAGCTCGCTGCATGCTTGCAAGCAGCCAGTCAATATCTGAAAAGTAATCAGCAGCGCGCCCTGCCGAGTGAGTGGACCGAACGACTGACTATGCTGCTCAAACTATCTGGCTGGTCACGTGGTCGTTCGCTGGACAGTGCCGAGCAACAGACGCTGGTCAAGTTTCAGCAGTTACTGGGTGAACTGAGTGCGCTTGATGAGTTGCTTGGCAGGATTGATTTCAAGCTGGCAATCAGCACCTTGCGTGATGCCTGCAATGCGGAGCACTTTGCCCCTGAAAGTGTGGATCAGGCCGTGACAGTTATTGACGTTGATAGCATCGCTGGTATGCATTTTGATGCGATATGGGTGATGGGATTACACGCAGGCGAGTGGCCCCCGGCGCCTGAACCGGATCCGTTTCTGCCTGTAGAGCTGCAGCGATCATACGGCATACCGGAAGCCAGCGCTGGTCAATGCCTGCAACTGGCGCGTCACAAGTTGCAGCGACTGGTAAGTGCGGCCGATGAAGTCATCCTGAGCTGGCCAGAAAAGGATGCAGATGCCGAGTTGCGGCGTAGTCCACTGCTGGATCTTTATGACAACGGAGTGACTGCAGATGTGCGATCGGGCGCTGCTCCCTCATTAGCGCAACAGATTTTTCAAGCCCGGCCAAAACTGGATATCTACAGCGACAATCGCGCGCCACAGCAAAATCCGGGTAGCGCCAAAGGTGGTACCCGCATTCTTGAGTTGCAAAGTCGCTGTCCTTTCCGGGCACAGGCAGAACGGCGTTTACACGCCAGACCGGTACCGTCGGTGTCTCCGGCGGTGGAAGCAACTGATCGGGGTAAGCTGGTACATGCAGTACTGGATGAAGTCTGGCGACAACTGAAAGACTCAGAGCGGCTGCGAGAGATGGTTCTCGATGACTTTTATGTCGAGGTGCGTGCGATCGCGCTGTGTCATGCAAAAGAGGTCATTGGCAGAAGTAGTGTGCATCGCCAAAGACTCGCTGAACTGGAGGCGGAGCTGTGTACCCAGTGGATAATGAATCTGCTGCAGCTTGAATCTGCTCGTACGCCATTTCGCGTGCAACAAACCGAGCAGAACGAAACATACGAACTGGCTGGTATGCAGATCCGCATCCAGCTTGATCGAATTGATGAACTGTCGGATGGCAGCAGACTGCTCATTGATTACAAAACAGGAACTCGCAATAACACAGGTGACTGGCTGGATCGTGAGCCGGGTCGTCCGCGCAGCCCGCAGTTACCATTGTATGCACTTGCTCATCAACAACAGTTGTCGGGTATTACCTTTGCGGTGCTTGCACCCGGTAAGACGGAATTCAGGGGTTTGGCGGCTACTGACACGATTGCAACCGGTATCAAAGACTACACACAGCTGCGGCCAGAGCAAAAGCCGGATGGAGTTGATACATGGAAAGCTCTGCTGTCTCACTGGAAAACAGTATTAAATGAGCTTGCACATCAGTATCTGTCCGGTGTTGCTGATGTCGATCCCTTAAAAAACGAATGTACCTATTGTCATCTGCGCAGTCTGTGTCGCGTTCATGAGCTCTTACAAGGCATTGAGCAGGTAGAAGAAGAGGGCGGTGATGCATAACAGTCCTCCTGAAACATCCGGTCCAGAAAACCCAAATGCAGTCAATATGCCGATCCTGCCCGATGCACAGGCCCGTACTGCAGCCATTGATCCTAGTCGTTCCTTTATTGTTCAGGCACCCGCGGGTTCTGGAAAAACCGAACTGCTCACGCAGCGTTACCTTTGTCTGCTTGCCAGAGTTGAGGAGCCGGAACAGATTCTTGCTATTACCTTCACTCGTAAGGCAGCCAGTGAGATGCGCAATCGCATCCTGCAATCGCTGCAGCGGGCGCGTGCCACGAGCCGGCCTGATAAGGCGCATGAGGCGCATAATTGGGATCTGGCGCAGGCGGCGCTTGCAAACGATGCTCGATGCGGCTGGCAGATCGAATCGAATCCGGTCCGTCTGCGCATACAGACCATCGATTCTTTGAATGCCTCCTTGTCGCGTCGCCTCCCTGTGCTGGCCGGTATGGGTGCGAGCATGGAAATTGCTCAGGATCAGACTCCCATTTACGAGGCAGTGGGCAAGCGTTTGCTGGAACAGCTCGGTGATGGCAGTCCTGAATCACAGCACCTTGAAACCGTCCTGTTGCACCTTGCCAATCGTGTACCGGACTTCATGTCGATGCTCTGCGACCTACTGGCAAAACGTGATCACTGGTTGCCATTGTTGATACAGCATCGCAATGATGAAGATCTTCGTGACAGTATCGAGCGAACATTGTCAGCGGTAGTCGAGCATCATCTGCAAGGCGTGCTGGAACTCTTACCGGTTGAGATGCATGCCGAGCTGGTAGAGCTGGCCAATTTTTCTGCACGTACCCGTTTGCAGGATGGTGAGAGCGGTGAGGCATTGGAGTATCTGGCAAACATGGCTGTGATACCCGCCGCACACGCCAGTGAGTTTCCAGTCTGGCTTGCGCTGGCCGGGCTGGTATGCAAGAAAGAGAGCGGCAGGTTGAAGGCTGAGTTCTATTCCAGAATGGATAAACGTCATGGCTTTCCAGCAGACAAGGACAAGAAACCGCTGAAGGACCGGATGCATGCTCTCTTGAGGGACATGAATGACATACCTGATTTAGGAGCTGCACTTTCAGCAACGGGCGATCTGCCCGCACCTGAATTCAGCGACAGTCAATGGCAGGTACTCCTTGCTTTGTTACAGCTGCTACCCAGAGCGGTCAGTGAACTGATGCTGGAATTTCAGTCAAGCGGCAAGGTTGACTATGTGGAAATGTCGCTGCGTGCGTTGCAGGCATTGGGTACAACGGAACATCCGACAGACATGGCGCTCGCGCTGGATGAACATCTGCACCATATTCTGGTTGATGAGTTTCAGGATACTTCCATTACGCAGCGAAGATTGCTTGAACTGCTGACCGCAGGCTGGAGTGAGGGTGACGGTCGTACGCTGTTCTGCGTCGGTGATCCCATGCAATCCATCTATCGATTTCGGCAGGCGGAAGTAGGGTTGTTCCTGGAGATGCAGCAGCATGGTCTTTCAGGTCTGTCTGTGCAGCCACTGTCATTGAAGACCAACTTCAGATCAACGCAAACCATTGTTGACTGGGTTAATGCAAGTTTCCCGCATATCATGCCGGCCAGGGATGATGCAGAGCAGGGCGCAGTGCATTACAGCGCCAGCCTGCCACGACCTGATGCGAGCCGCGAAGGAATCGTCAAAGTACATGCTGCGATTGATAAGACACCGCAGCAGGAGGCTATTGCCATCCGGTCGCTGGTGCAGCATTCATTGGCCTCTGATTCAAAGCAGCGCATTGCTATTCTGGTCAGTGGCCGGACTCATGTGGGGCCGATTGCACAGGAGTTGAAGCAGAGCGGTATTGCCTTCAATGCCGTTGATATTGAGCGGCTTGAAGACCGGTCGCTGGTACAGGATTTGATGGCGCTTACCCGCGCGCTTGTTCACCTCGGTGATCGTACCGCCTGGCTGGCATGTCTGCGTGCACCCTGGTGTGGGGCATCGCTGGCGGATCTGCATGCGTTGGCAGCGCATGATGCAGAACAGACTATATACAGCTTGCTGAACGTCGCTATTGGTGACAATCCATCTGAGGAGAGTGACAGTCGGTTTACTCATGACGGGAAAATCCGGCTGTCACGATTTACTGCCATTATTAATGCTGCGATTGCACAGCGCTCACGTTACCCACTGCGTGACTGGGTGGAACAGACCTGGCTTGCGCTGAATGGCCCCGCCTGTTTGTCCGAGTCGAACGAACTGGATGATGCTGATTCGTATTTCACGCGCCTTGATGAACTGGAGGTGGCTGGTGATCTGGAAGATCTGACCCGGCTTGAAGAGCAGCTCAGCAGCTTGTATGCAAAAGTTCATAGCGGGGATAACGATGTGGCGCGTGTCGACATCATGACCATTCACAAATCCAAGGGGCTGGAATTTGATGTGGTTATTCTGCCATCCCTGCATCGGGGCAGGGGCAAGGATAATGATCAGCTGTTGCGCTGGACCCGTCTGACCGGACTGCCGGCAGATGGTTTGGTGCTGGCACCTCCGGGAGCCAAAGGTGAGGATGGCGACAGCATTTATCAATGGCTGGCTCAGCTTGAAAAGCAGCGCGCGCGATACGAAAGCCAGCGGTTGCTTTATGTGGCGACCACTCGTGCCAGACGCGAGCTGCATCTGTTCGGCAGTGTGAGTTTGAACAAGACCGGTGATGCGCCGGCTTCACCCAAAAGCGGTTGCCTGCTTGCCTTGCTGTGGCCTCAGGTGGAAGCCGAGTATGTTCGGGCAGTGGTGCAGCGAATCCCGCAATCCGCTGCCACAGTGGCTGCCAGCTCTGTCTCTCTGAAACGTCTGCCATTGTACTGGACTGCACCGGAGCCAGTTGAAAGCATGCAGGGCAACTATGGTAACGCTGTTATCAATAGCGAGGTGCAGCCGGAATTTGATTGGGTCGGTGAGACCAGTCGTCACATCGGCACAGTGGTTCATGCTGAGCTGGAACGACTAGTCAAGCTGTCCGCTGCAGAGATGCAGGTGTGGAATGCTGATGCCAGAAAGCCGCATTTATTATTGAAACTGGCTGAACTGGGTGTTCCGGAAAAAATGCGAAACCAGGCTTGCGACAAAGTGATACAGGCCGTCAGGCTCACTCTGAATGATTCAAGAGGACGCTGGATACTGGGACTGGATACACAGCATCAGGATGCCGATTCGGAAATCGCTCTGTCCGGTATCGTGAACGGAAAAGTGTTCAAGAACATTATCGATCGAAGTTTTGTAGATGATACGGGTACGCGCTGGATTATCGATTTCAAGACCAGCAGCCATGAAGGTGGTGGTCTGGATGAATTTCTCGGCAGGGAAGTTGAGCGTTATCGTTACCAGCTGGAACGCTATGCTCAACTGATGCAGGCATGGAAACCCGCAAATGCAATCAGGACTGCGCTGTACTTCCCTCTGTTAAGCGCCTGGCGAGAGGTTACCTAAAACAGATCAGGCGGCAATCGATCTTGCGGGTTTGCTGTGCCGGAGAGGAATGTCATAGGTGATGCTGGCGCCGTAAGCCTCAGGTGATTGCGGATCATGCCGCAGTTTGTCAAATACCAGCAGTCGTGTACCAAGCTTGAAGCTCTCCTGTACATCATGAGTGATCATGAAGATGGTCATTCGCCGGCTTTCCCAGAGTTTGAGTATCAATTCATGCATATCTGCGGTGATACCCGGGTCGAGCGCACCAAAAGGCTCGTCGAGTAACAGAATCTTGGGTTCGCATATGACCGACTGCGCGATCGACAAACGTTGTTGCATGCCGCCGGACAGTTGAGAAGGATATTTATCACGTGCGTGATAAAGCCCGATGGCGTTGAGCAGTTCGCTGGCCTTGCTGATGGCCTGCTGTCGTCGCACTCCGAATAATTTGCCGAGGAGAGGCGCGCCCTGCAATTCAAGACCCAGCAGCAGATTATCCAGAACACTCAGGTGCGGAAACAGAGAATAGCGTTGAAACACGATTCCACGTTCCTTGTCAGGCTCTGATGCCAGTAGTTTACCATCAATCAGTAATTCGCCCCGAGAAGGTTGTTCAATGCCCAGCAACATTTTCAGGAAGGTGGTTTTGCCGCAACCAGAGGCACCGACGATAGTGACGAACTCATGGTCAGCCACGGTCAGATTCAGGTTTTCCAGCACCACCTGAGATCCATATTCCTTCCATAATCGTCTTACAGTCAGTTCAGCCATCAGACTTCCGCCCATGGAAATACTTTTCGGCTGGCAATTCGCAACAGCCAGTCCATGCTGAAGGCAAGCAGGGTGATCCACAAAACATAGGGAAGGATCACATCCATCGCCAGATAACGTCGAACCAGAAAAATTCGATAACCTAATCCTTCGGTGGAGGCGATTGCTTCAGCGGAAATAAGAAATAGCCAGGCTGAAGACAGGGATAAACGTAATGCACCCAGCAGACGCGGCAGTATCTGTGGCAGTACGACACGTACAACCAGCAGCCAGCTGTTTGCACCCAGAGTTTGCGCCTTAATCAACTGTTCGGCAGGTAATTCCATGCAGCGCTGGCTCAGATCACGGATCATAACCGGTGAAATACCAATCACAATCAGAGTAATTTTTGACACCTCACCCAGCCCCAGTGCAATGAATAATATGGGCAGGATGGCCAGTGGTGGAATCATGGATATGACAGTTACGAAGCTGCCAAGGGTGGCTCTTAGTGCCGGAATGATCCCGAGGCATAGCCCTGCGCTGAGTGCGATGGCTGAACTGATGCCCAAAGCGATGCCAATTCGTTTCAGGCTGGCAAAGGTATCCAGCCATAACAAGACCTCACCACTTCGTGCATCTTCCTCAAATGCATATTGTCTGAATGTGCTGAAAATGTTGCCGAGTGCTGGCAGCAGCTTGTCATCCGGATTTTCAGCCAGTCTCAGGCTCGACCCAAACAGATATGCCAGCATCAGCAATAAAAAGGGCAGTGCACTGAGCGCAAGTGCACTGCTCCTGCGGGGATGAAAATTGATCAATCGTGGCATGAGTGGCAGCAACTGAATGTCATTAGAGCTTTCCATCCATGGCTAGCTGGGTATAGCTGTTATCAAAGCGCATTTTGACATTCTTGGTATTGCCAAGTGATTTTCCATTGGGAAATTCGATGCCTACAGCATCAACGGTTTTGGCGCCTTCTCCTAACAGACCGTGCGCAAATGAGAATTTGCGAACCAGATCCATGTTCTTGATCAGACTGTCGCTGTTGATGAAAGCCAATGCGTCATTGGCAGTGGTGTACATTTTTGTGGTGGCCAGCTGACTTTCAAAACCGGCCAGATCAGTGCCGGATGCCTTGGCCATGATGGTACGGGCTGATTTGGTAGTGGCGTCCCCTTTGAACATCACCCCCATAGTTTCATACCAGGCGCCCACCAGAGCCTTGCCGAGCTTTGGATTCGCTTTCAATGTAGCTGTGTTCACAACCATCAGGTCCATGATTTCACCCGGGATCTTGCTCGAATCAAACACCAGTGAGCTATTTGGAGTTTTGAGAATTTCGCTCAGCTGTGGTTTCCAGGTGACGACGGCAGTGCTGTCAGCAGCGGCGAATGCACCGACAATATCTGCGTCCGAAGTGTTGACGACCTTGATATCGCGTTCATGCAGACCTGCGGATTCAAGGGCGCGCGCCATCAGGTAGTGTGATACTGACAATTCCACCAGATTAATCTTCTGACCTTTGATGTCCGACAGCTTCTTGCCTTTACCCTTGAGCACAATGCCATCGTTACCGTTGGAAAAGTCACCCATGATGAGCGCAGTGGAATCCACACCGCCCGCTGCCGGGATGGTCAGCATGTCCATATTGGTCATCACGCAGGCGTCAAAACCACCAGCTGTATATTGATTGATCGACTCCACATAGTCATTGACCTGAGTCAGCTGGATTTTGATGCCATATTTATCTGCCCACTTTTTCAGAATGCCGCTTTGATTGGCGTAATCCCATGGCATCCAGCCGACGTAGATGCTCCATGCCACTTTGAATGAAGTCTTTTCTGCTGCGTATACAGGTTGCGCAATCAGCACAGCACCTAGCAGCAGCAGGGACAGACTTCTGCCAGCTTTTTTTGCCAGAAGCTGAAGCCTGTTTACAAGTGGTGAACGGTATGAATTCGAACGGTATCGCATCGGGCTATCCTCATTAATGAGTGGATCAGGCATTCCGAGATGCTGGCGTGTTCGCTAAGACTGCATGACTGAAAGTCAAAACCATGGAGTCGGCTGGCACACTCAGTGCTCTATCTCCCGGGCTTTTGTCCCGCCGTGTATCCCTTCACAGCCGCATGCATAAGACACATGAGATGTAACTGGACTGCCTCTCTCGGACCAGCGCTGGTGGAATTTGCTCACCAGCCGGAACCCTAGACGCACATTTAGTATCCCTTTTTGCAAGTCGCATGCCCGTCTGACTGAAATACCTGTTGTGGCGGTATAACGGGTGCAAATGCACAACTTTGCTGAACATCGTGCAACCCGGTGCGGCTCAAGATGTTGCCGTATTGCTCCATTACAGAGCATGACTGGAATATCCATGATTGATGTTGGTGCTGCTGGCGGGGTAAAGAGAGCACTCAGGGGCAACATATGTGCAGCTTGCATACGGGTGATGCACTGGTATGAGTCTTGCTAACTGAATACAACAGTAACTATGGCTAATTGGATAAAGAGGTAAGAATGTCCGGCACAACGCCAGATTGGGTTTTGTGGGAAGAATCATTGCGCAATGGTGCGCACTGGTCAGGAGTGGTTCGTCGCGGCACGACATTGCGGATTCTGGCGCTGGAAGTGGGTGCCAATGTCAGTGCGACATTCTTCAATTGCGAGCAGCCGCTTGAGCGCTACAACATGGCGGACACTCTGAAGGCCCAGCACACGGCCTTTCTGACGAAGGGGCATGTCTGCTATTCCGATATGGGGCGGGTGCTGTGCTCAATCACAGAGGATACCGGCGGCTGGAATGACACACTCTGTGGTGTATCTAACGCCGGGCTGGTTGCGAACAAGTATGGCGTCAGTTCATTCCAGAAAGATCGTAACGCATATTACAAAAATGGCGAGGACAGCCTGCTCATCGAACTGGGAAAACATGGTATGGGAACGCGTGATCTGGCTTCCACTGTCAACTTTTTCAGCAAGGTTAAAGTAGACGAAAGTGGTGGCCTGCAATTCATCAATGGCAACACGCGGATCAACGACTATGTTGATCTGCGATTCGAGATGCATACCCTGGTAGTGGTTTCCACTTGCCAGCATCCGCTTGATTCAGGCCCTGCATACCGGCCACGGGCAGTGCACCTGACAGCATGGCGCTCGGGGCCGGCGCCCCGTAATGATCTGTGCCGCAATCTGTGTGAAGAGAATCAGCGCGGCTTTTACAACACAGAAGTTCTGTATCGCTGAGGTTGTCGATGAGCATTATTGAAAGTAGCCTTGAAGCTGGCAGTGCCAGTACAAATACCACCCTTCCTGCTGGCGAACCGTGGCTGGGTCTGATCAAAGCCGGTCAGGTTATGCGCATTGTCGATCTGGAGGGCAATCAGGCGGTTGATACTCTATTTTATAACGCCATGGACAGTGCAGAGCGCTACAGCGCGAATGATACGATTCGATCACAAGGAAATATCTATCTCACTGCTGGCAGCAAGTTGATCTCAAACTGCGGCAATACACTCATGACGATTGTGGCCGATACCTGCGGTCGTCACGACACCCTCGGCGGTGCCTGTTCTGCTGAAAGCAATTCGGTTCGCTATGCGCTTAACAAGCGCGACATGCACAGCTGTCGCGACAGCTTCCTGAGTGCATTGGCCAGTAATACCTATGGTTTGAGCAAGCGCGATCTGTCGAGCAATATCAACTTCTTCATGAATGTGCCTGTTACACCGGAAGGTGAGCTGCAATTTGCGGATGGCATTTCAGCAGCTGGACGCTATGTGGAAATGCGTGCCGAAATGGATGTGGTGGTGCTGATTTCAAATTGCCCGCAGCTGAATAACCCCTGCAATGCGTACAACCCGACACCTGTGCAATTGCTGGTGTGGTCATAGTTCGGCAGTTTAAAAGGAAGCTTGATTTGAGCTGGAGTAAAAAGGTGGTTGCTATGAGGCAATCCATTCTGCGGGACGACTCGCAGATCCTCATCAATGGCCGGGACGACCCGGCAACGGACGAGGACTGCACCAGATGTTCAAGAAAGTACTGATTGCCAATCGCGGTGCAATCGCCTGCCGGATTATTCGCACCCTGAAACGGATGGGTATTCACTCGGTCGCGGTGTATTCCGAGGCTGACAAACACTCTCTGCATGTCATGCAGGCGGATGAAGCCATATGTATCGGCGCTGCGCCGGCTTCAGAAAGCTATCTGAAACAGGAAGTCCTGCTGGCTGCTGCATTGCAGAGTGGAGCCGAGGCTATTCATCCTGGGTATGGATTTCTCAGTGAGAATGCCAGCTTCGCAGAAGCCTGTGCTGCATCTGGCATTGTATTTATCGGTCCCTCGCCACAGCAGATGCGTGACTTCGGTCTGAAGCATACTGCACGCGAACTGGCGCAGCAGGCTAAGGTGCCGATGTTGCCCGGCACTGGCCTGTTATCTGATCTGGATCATGGCGTAAGTGAAGCACGCAACATTGGCTATCCGCTGATGCTTAAAAGTACGGCAGGTGGCGGCGGCATTGGCATGCAACTCTGCCGTGATGAAACTGCTTTGCTTGAGGCATTTCATTCTGTGGAACGACTGGCGCAGAACAATTTCAGCCAGGGTGGCATGTACCTGGAAAAGTTTGTGGAACGTGCACGCCATATCGAAGTGCAGAT
Organism: uncultured Pseudomonadota bacterium; assembly: GCA_903838705.1. GTDB lineage: Bacteria > Pseudomonadota > Gammaproteobacteria > Steroidobacterales > Steroidobacteraceae > CAILZL01. Next base: position 89,567 of record CAILZL010000033.1, on the reverse strand, counting down.
ATTTGGTGATGGCCAGGGTCAGGTCGTTGCTCTGGGTGAACGTGATTGCTCGCTGCAGCGCCGGAATCAGAAAGTAGTTGAAGAAACACCCGCGCCGGGATTCAGTGATGAGTTGCGTACACAGCTCATGCAGAGTGCAGTGCGTCTGGCCAGGTCAGTCAACTATCTATCTGCTGGTACGGTTGAATATGTTTATGACATCAGTAGTGGCGAATATTATTTCCTCGAGGTGAATACCCGCCTGCAAGTAGAGCATGGAGTGACTGAGCAGGTGACGGGTGTCGATCTGGTGGAGTGGATGATCCGGGTTGCTGCGGGTGAGATTGAAGTACTACAGAACTACCGGCACCAGCCACAGGGCCACGCTATTCAGGTAAGGCTTTATGCTGAAGATCCGGCCAGAAATTTCCGGCCATCGAGTGGCTTGCTCACGGAAGTGGTTCTGCCTGCAGACATCCGCGTGGATACCTGGGTCAGAAGTGGCACGGAAGTATCGGCGTACTACGATCCCATGCTGGCCAAGCTGATCAGTCATGCGCCTGACCGTGATCAGGCATTACGCGAGTTACACGCAGCGCTGGCAAGCACCCGTGTCTATGGCATTGAAACCAATCTGGAGTACTTGCGGGAGGTGCTGACGGATCCCGTGTTTGCTCGTGGTGAGCAATTTACCCGTTATCTGGGCAGCAAGGAATTTCACTCACCTACCATCGAAGTCATGCAGGCAGGTACACAAACCTGCATTCAGGATTATCCGGGACGTACCGGGTACTGGGACATTGGCGTTCCACCCTCAGGTCCTATGGATCATTTTGCATTCCGTCTGGCGAATCGTTTACTGGGTAACGAGGAGGGTTGTGCCGCACTTGAGCTGACAGTGACGGGCCCGGTGTTGAAGTTCAACCTCGATACTGCCATTGCTTTAACCGGCGCGAAGATGCGTGTCGATCTCGATGGTCAGGAAATAGCCTTCTGGAAAGCGGTGCCGGTCAAGCGTGGCAGTGTGCTCAGAATGCGTGGCATCGAAGGAGCAGGACAACGCGCCTATCTGGCAATACTAGGTGGATTTGATGTTCCTGAATACATGGGCAGCCGCTCCACATTTACGCTGGGGCAGTTCGGTGGGCATGGTGGTCGTGCCCTGCGGACAGGTGATGTGTTGCGTGTCAATTCTGCTCACGGCTCAGTGGGTGAGTTGTTACCAGACTTTGCCGGGCTGCCTGCCAATCTGATCCCGCAATATGGTTCACACTGGCAGATTTGTGTCATGCACGGACCACATGGTGCTCCTGATTACTTTACTCAGCAGGATATGGATGTTTTTTTCGCGACGGACTGGAAAGTGCACTACAACTCCAGTCGCACCGGTGTGCGCCTGATCGGACCCAAGCCACAATGGGCGCGTCGTGATGGCGGTGAGGCGGGGTTACATCCGTCCAACATTCATGACAATGCTTATGCTATCGGTGCCGTTGATTTTACTGGAGACATGCCGGTTATTCTGGGACCGGATGGTCCAAGTCTGGGTGGCTTCGTCTGTCCGGTCACAATCGTGCAGGCCGAGTTGTGGAAGATGGGGCAACTGAAGCCCGGTGACACCATTCAATTTATTGCCATCGACTGTGAACATGCGGTCGCGCTTGAGTCAGCACAGACAGCAAGTCTGCGTGACCTTCGATACATCGCTCCAGAGAGCAATCTCCCAGATGCAATCAGTCAGACATCCGTATTGAAACGGCTGACTTATTCTCAATCAGATGGCTTACCGGAGATGTGTGTCCGCCAGGCTGGTGACCGCTACCTGCTGGTTGAATACGGTGAGCAAGTGCTGGACCTTGAGCTGCGATTTCGTGTTCATGCTCTGATGCAGCAGTTGCAGTCACAGCATCTGCCGGGTGTACTGGAACTGACGCCGGGTATACGTTCATTGCAGGTTCACTATGACAGTCGGGTGATTTCCCAGCAGACACTGCTTGATGTACTGCTGAATGCAGAGCGCACATTGCCTGCGGTTGATGAAGTGGAAGTGCCCAGTCGCATCGTATATCTGCCTCTGTCCTGGAATGATCCGGCAACTCAGGTTGCCATACAAAAATACATGCAGTCCGTGCGACCCGATGCACCGTGGTGTCCCAGCAATATTGAATTCATCCGTCGCATTAACGGATTGAACAGTATTGAAGAGGTATATCAGATCGTATTTGCAGCCAGTTACCTGGTCATGGGACTGGGCGATGTGTATCTGGGAGCGCCGGTCGCAACACCACTCGATCCCCGGCACAGACTGGTGACTACCAAGTACAACCCGGCACGAACCTGGACTCCGGAAAATGCCGTCGGCATAGGTGGTGCGTATCTATGCGTGTACGGCATGGAAGGGCCGGGTGGTTATCAGTTTGTCGGACGAACTGTGCAGATGTGGAATCGATACCGTCAGACAGCCGACTTCAAGGAAGGCAAGCAATGGTTGTTGAGGTTCTTTGATCAGATCCGTTTCTATCCGGTGGCGGCAGATGAATTATTACAGATGCGCGAAGACTTCATTGAGGGACGATTCAAACTGCGTATCGAACCGTCTGTACTCAGGTTAAGTGAGTATCGCAAGTTTCTTGCGCAGAACGGCGAATCAATCAGTAGCTTCAAATCACGGCAGCAAGCTGCCTTCGATGCAGAGCGACAGCGCTGGGCAGAAGCCGCAAATCCAGATGAATCTCCCGAGGTATCGTCCAGCGGCTTCGCTGAGGTCAGCGATGTACCACCCGGATGTATTGCTATTGCTTCGCCTGTGACGGGCAGTGTCTGGCAGCTCAGTGCCGGCACAGGAGCTAATCTGCAGACAGATGCGGAGCTGCTGGTAGTTGAAGCCATGAAAATGGAAATTCCTGTGTGTGTTGATACTGCCTGCGAACTGGTAGAGCTGCGCGTTACCAAGGGCAGTGCAGTGATGGCGGGCGACATCGTGGCTGTTGTAAGGGTTTCAGCAGTGTAATGCAGCAGGCCCATTATGGAGATTGAGTGAGTGAGCAATATGCTATCTGAATTCATGCCCACGTTGATCATCAGCGAGTTACTGGCTGCTTACCGCAGTAGGCGGATCACGCCCGACGAATTTTTCCAGCGGCTATTGAAGCGGATTGATGACGCGCCAGATCATCATATATGGATATCGCGTCTCTCTGATGAACAGGTCATGAGCCATGTGAATTTACTGAAGGACAGATCACCAGATGACTTGCCTTTATTTGGCGTACCCTTTGTCATCAAGGACAATATTGATCTGGTTGGTGTACCCACCTCCGCAGCATGTCCAGATTTTGCCTATACACCTGCATCATCTGCATTTGTCGTGCAACGCCTGATAGACGCAGGTGCCATTCCGCTCGGTAAAACCAATATGGATCAATTTGCTACCGGTCTGGTCGGTACGCGTTCGCCATATGGTGCCGGCCAGAACAGTTTCAATCGTGACTACATTTCTGGAGGTTCCAGTTCCGGTTCTGCGCTGGCAGTCGCACTGGGATTAGCAAGCTTTGCATTGGGCACCGACACAGCGGGTTCAGGACGTATTCCAGCAGCATTCAACAATCTTATCGGTCTGAAACCCAGCTGTGGACGATTGAGTAACTCGGGCGTGGTGCCTGCCTGCCGAACACTGGATTGCATCAGTGTGTTTGCTTTGACAGCTTCAGATGCCGGTGCGGTCTTGCAGGTGGTGCAGCAGTTTGATGAATCAGCCCCATGGTCCAGAACGGTCAGCACGTCTTTACGATCAGGTGCGATGCAGGCGGCACAGTTCCGTGTGGGCATACCGATGAAGTCACAGCTGGAGTTCTATGGTGACGCGCAATACGCCAGATTGTTTGAGCTTGCCTGCCGGAATATTGAATCACTTGGCGGCAGGCTGGTTGAGCTGGACTTCACGCCGTTGCTGGAAACCGCAAAGCTGCTATATGAGGGCCCATGGGTCGCAGAACGTTATGCAGCCATTGAATCATTTATCGAGGCTAAACCAGAATCACTGCATCCGGTCACCCGCGAAATTACTCAGCAAGCACGTGGCCGCAGCGCAATAGATACATTCAAAGCTCAATACAGATTACAGGAACTCAAACGAATAGCAGTGAAACTCATGCAGCAAGCTGAGGTATTCATGACACCGACTGCTCCAACCATCTATACGATCGAAGAAGCTGCAGCCGATCCCATCCGGTTGAATTCAAATCTGGGTTACTACACTAATTTCATGAACCTGCTGGATCTGGCAGCGATCGCAGTACCCGGCGGTTTTCGCAGGGATGGTCTGCCATTCGGGGTAACCCTGTTTGCTGAGCGTGATACAGATGAATCGTTACTGAGAATGGCTGATCGGCTACATCGAGCGGGTGTGAACAGGCTGGGTAACCAGTCATGGGGTTTACCCGTCAGCACCTGGCCGAATGTATTGCCCGGATTCCAGTGTATTGGCGTGTGCGGCGCGCATATGCAGGGGTTGCCGCTAAATCATCAGTTGACTGCGCGCGGTGGTTACTTTGTCAGCCGGGCACGCACGACAGCGGCATATCGGCTGTTTGAATTGCCGGGTGGTCCGCCACATCGGCCCGGACTGCTGCATGCTGAACGGGAAGGTCGGCAGATTGATCTGGAGGTATGGGCGATGCCTCAATCTGAGTGGGGCAGTTTCATTGCTGGAATTCCTGCGCCATTGTGTCTTGGTCAGATTCATCTGGAAGGCGGGGGCAGCGTCATAGGGTTCCTGTGTGAACGACATGCCACCGCAACCGCCCGCGATATTTCCTGCTTTGGCGGCTGGAGAACTTATCTGGCCAACGCACAGTAATTGAGCGTAGCGGAACATTCATGGTCTACACCGGGGCGAAGCAAGCGCCTGCCCAGTGATGTTGCTCAATCATCGAGCTATCTCAAGCACCATTTTCTGCTGCTCTACTGGCGGATTGACTGATTTTGCTTGTTGATTGGGACGGAATCATGTGTGCGACGCAGGCGTGCATGAAACTTGCAGATTGAATGCTATTGATCTGTAGCTCATCCAATAAGGACACCCATGACCGTGTCACCCACTCAGCTTGCACAAGATGACCGTACCGCCCTGGACAAGCAGGCCTTGCAGAAGGCATTCCTCGATAATCTTTTCTACATTCAAGGCAAGTTTCCGGCACTGGCGACCCAGACGGATTACTACATGGCATTGGCCTATACCATTCGTGACCGTCTACTGCATCGCTGGATCAGTACCGCTGCCGCCTATACCCAGCAGGGTTCGCGAACCGTGTGTTATCTCTCTGCGGAATTTCTGATGGGGCCGCATCTTGGTAACAATCTCATCAATCTGGGTATTTATGAAGAAGTGAAGCAGGCTGTTACCGAACTGGGCCTGAACTTCGATGAACTGCTGGCGCAGGAAGAAGAACCCGGACTCGGAAATGGCGGGTTGGGACGACTGGCGGCTTGTTTTATTGATTCACTGGCCAGTCTTGAAGTGCCTGCGCTTGGATATGGCATCCGTTATGAGTTCGGCATTTTCGAACAGGGCATTATTGACGGCTGGCAGGTGGAAAAAACCGATAAATGGCTGCGCTTCGGTAATCCCTGGGAAATTGCGCGGCCCGAATGGTCACAGGAAGTAAAACTCGGTGGACATACCGAAAGCTATACCGATGAACAGCAGCGACTGCGTGTGCGCTGGGTGCCGGATAAAACCGTAATAGGCATTCCATACGACACGCCAATTCTTGGCTATCACAACAATACCGCGAACACCTTGCGCTTATGGAAGTCAGAAGCACCAGAGTCTTTCGACTTTGCTGTGTTCAACCGGGGTGATTACTACGGCGCAGTGAACCAGAAGATCACTTCTGAAAACATCAGCAAGGTCCTGTATCCCAATGACGAACAGATGCGCGGCAAGGAGCTGCGTCTGGAACAGCAATACTTTTTTGTGGCCTGTTCATTGCGCGACATGCTGCGCGTGCTGAATGTACAGAAAATACCGCTCAGTCGTTTCCATGAAAAGTTTGCAGTGCAGCTGAATGATACCCACCCGGCCATTGCGGTGGCTGAGCTGATGCGTCTTCTGGTCGATGAATATGTTCTTCCGTGGGACGATGCATGGGAGATAACCCAGCGTACTTTTGCCTATACCAACCATACTTTATTGCCGGAAGCACTGGAGCAGTGGCCACTGGGGCTGTTCGGTAAAGTGCTGCCGAGGCACTTGCAGATTATCTGTGAAATCAACGCACGCTTTCTGGATGAAGTGCGGATCAGATTCCTGGGCGATGAAGCACGGCTGGCCCGGTTATCACTGATCAATGAACATGGCGAACGGTATGTACGCATGGCCCATCTGGCCTGTGCAGGCAGTCATGCCATCAATGGTGTAGCCGCGCTGCATTCGGAATTGCTCAAGCAGGATGTGCTGAAGGACTTTTATGATCTGTGGCCTGAGAAATTCGGCAACAAAACCAATGGCGTGACACCGCGTCGCTGGGTGGTGCTGGCTAATCCATCGCTTACCACGCTCATATCGAATTCTATCGGCAGCAACTGGATCAAGAATCTGGACGGATTGAAACAGCTGGAGCCATTAATTGAAGATGTCGGGTTCCGCAAATCCTGGTGGGAGATCAAGCGCAGCAATAAACAGCAGTTTGCAAAACTGGTGGCGGATCGAACCGGCATCCTGATCAATCCGGATTCCATGTTTGATGTGCAGGTCAAGCGCATCCATGAATACAAGCGCCAGCATCTGAATGTGCTGCATATCATTGCGCTGTATCGCAAGCTCAAGGAAAACCCGAATCTGGATATACCGCCGCGCACCTTCATCTTCGGTGGCAAGGCGGCGCCGGGCTATCATGTGGCGAAGCTGATGATCAAACTGATCAATTCAGTAGGTGATGTGGTGAATCGCGACCCCGGCATTCGCGATCAACTCAAAGTGGTGTTTCTGCCCAACTTCAATGTCACAAACGGCCAGCGCATTTATCCGGCTGCGGATCTGTCTGAACAGATTTCCACGGCGGGCAAGGAAGCATCCGGCACTGGCAATATGAAGTTTTCGATGAATGGTGCGCTGACCATCGGCACTCTGGATGGCGCCAATGTGGAAATCCGCGAGGAAGTAGGGCCGGAAAACTTTTTCCTGTTTGGTCTTTCAACAGAAGAGGTCTATGCATTGAAGGCGCGTGGCTACAACCCACAAGATTACTACCATACCAACGATGAGCTGAAGGAGGTCATCAGCTTGATCAGCAGCGGGTTTTTCTCACGCGGCGATACCGGTCTGTTCCGTGGTCTGATTGATGGGCTGATGTACCACGATCCATATTTATTGTTTGCAGACTTCGCGTCGTATGTGGAGTGTCAGCAGCAGGTGTCGGCGGCTTATCTCGACAAAGAACACTGGACGCGAATGTCCATCCTTAATGCGGCACGCACCGGCAAGTTTTCTTCTGACCGCTCCATCCGGGAATACTGCACCGATATCTGGAAGGCAAGAGCGGTACCGATTCCGCTCCTGTCACAGGATGATGTGAAGGCGGGGTTTATTCAGTAGTTGCTTTCTTTTGTTTCCCAGGTTGCCAGTAAATACATGGCCAATGCGCCTGAAAGATTTACTGCAAGTTCTGCATGGCGAGATGCTGGTTTGCTGGCGATCTTTCCTTTGCCATGGGCATCGCTTAGACGATTACGTAGAGAGCCAAGACCTTCAACAATTGAGGTGCAACTGCCGAGAATCTGCCTGAATACTTTGTCTGTATGTTGTGATGGAGCGAGATTCAGTACTTCTGCCGTGTGCTTGTAGAGCTTCGGTAGCTCTGCATCATCTTCGTATTGAGTTTTTGATTCGTCCAAGATGTGTTTGCATACTGATTCAATAAGCGTACGAGCTGATGTAATTGCTCCTTCCGGGTCAGAGGATCGTCTTTCAATAGCTTTTGCCCATGCCGCCTGCACATAAGGGGCATCAATTATTCCGAGTGATTCAGTAATTGCCTTGTCTGAGGGGGCTGAGTCTTGCTCAAAAGCTTCAAAAAGAGGATTGAATTCTTCCCAGATTTGATTTTTACGCTCAGCGTATGTTTTGAATTTTGATTTTATGAGTTGCCAGAATTGGTCAAGATTTCGGCACGTCTGTAAGAATTGTGGCAGTAGTGGTGCTAATGCCTTATTAGATATCAACTTTTGCCGCAACAAAACATATTCGCCGTCATCTTTTCTATCGCCTGTGGCGTGAGCAATTAGAAGGTTTTGCAGTTTTCTGCTTGAGTTTGAAGATTCTTCACTGAACTGATATTCCTTAAGACTTTCTTTCGGCGAACGGCCCTCTTGAAGTACCGGAAGGGGCGCTATCAAGCGCCCCATAGACGTTTACTCCACGCTCACAGGAATGCCCGCAATCTTCGCTTTCCACTTGGCAGGGCCGGTGGTGTGCACGGATTCGCCCTTGGCATCAACTGCGACGGTGACGGGCATGTCTTTGACTTCAAATTCATAGACTGCCTCCATTCCGAGTTCCGGGAAGGCCACGATGCGACTGGATTTGATGGCTTTGGAAACCAGGTAGGCAGAACCACCCACAGCCATCAGGTAGGCAGCCTTGTGCTGCTTGATGACTTCAATGGCTTTATCACCACGTTCGGATTTGCCGATCATCGCAATCAGGCCGGCTTTGCCGAGCATGGTTTCGGTGAACTTGTCCATGCGCGTGGCGGTGGTCGGGCCAGCAGGGCCAACCACTTCATCACGCACTGGATCAACCGGGCCGACGTAGTAGATCACACGGTTTTTGAAGTCCAGACCTTCCGGCAGTGGTTTGCCGGCTTCGAGCAGATCGCAGATGCGCTTGTGTGCGGCGTCACGACCCGTGAGCATTTTGCCGTTCAGCAAAATACGTTCGCCCGGTTGCCACTGTGCAACTTCCTCCTTGGTGAGCGTATCCAGATTCACGCGACGTGCATCCGGTGTGGCTTCATAGGTGAGTTTGGGCCATACATTCATGTCGGGCGGATCGAGTGTGACGGGGCCGGAGCCATCCAGCACAAAGTGCGCGTGACGGGTGGCCGCGCAATTAGGAATGATCGCCACGGGTAACGATGCGGCATGCGTCGGGTAGTCGACGATCTTTACATCCAGCACGGTGGTCAGCCCCCCCAGACCTTGCGCACCTACACCCAGTGCATTGACGCGATCCATGATTTCCAGGCGCAGCTTTTCGATGTCGTTCTGCGGACCACGAGCGCGCACTTCGGCAATATCGATGTGTTGCAGCAGTGATTCCTTGGCCATGACCATGGCTTTCTCAGCGGTGCCGCCGATGCCGATGCCCAGTACGCCGGGCGGGCACCAGCCTGCGCCCATCTTCGGAATCATCTCGCAGATAAAGTCGACGATGGAGTCGGACGGGTTGAGCATGCCCAGCTTGGATTTGTTCTCTGAACCGCCGCCCTTGGCAGCCACCGAGATTTCCAGTTCATTGCCTGCCACCAGTTCGGTATGAATCACTGCGGGTGTGTTATCGCGGGTGTTCTTGCGGCCAAAAGCAGGTGGCGCAACGATGGAAGCGCGCAGGCGATTCTCGGGCAGGTTGTAGGCGCGCCGCACGCCTTCATTGATCATCTCGTCGAGCGTCATGCTGGCATCCCATTGCACATTCATGCCTACCTTGCAGAACACGGTCACGATGCCGGTATCCTGACAAATCGGGCGGTGGCCTTCGGCACACATCCGCGAATTCACCAGAATCTGCTTGATGGCATCTTTGGCCGCCGGACTGGCTTCCTTTTCGTAAGCCGTTGCCATCGCCTTGATGAAGTCCGGCGAGTGATAATAGGAAATGTACTGCAGTGCGTCGGCAACGCTCTGAATGACATCTTCCTGTTTGATAATGCTGGGCTTGGCGGTGGTCATGGCGGGTTGGTTCAAGGTGATGAAAAGAAGGCGCGGAATTTACCAGCTGGATGCCCCGACCGAAAGCTGGGCAGGTGATAAATATGATGCTCGAGCTGCTATGCCCGGCATTTGACGGGTGATGTTGACGAAATGCATGCCGGGTAAGTGCAGCAGTAAGAATTTGTTTGTTCTGAGTGTCTGTCAATACTTTTATGATGCGGGATGTTCCGGTAGACTGATCGCCCGTCGTGAAGCGCGAATCTTTTCTGTATTCCCGAAGCGCGATTCAGTTCTCCTGCCAGCCCTTTCTGATCCGACGGTGCCGTTCAAATGACTCGATTTATCTGTGTGACCGGCGGTGTGGTTTCCTCGTTGGGGAAGGGCATCGCTGCCGCCTCATTGGGCGCAATTCTTGAAGCTCGCGGCCTTAAGGTGTCGATGATAAAGCTCGACCCTTATATCAATGTCGATCCCGGCACGATGAGTCCGTTCCAGCACGGCGAAGTATTTGTAACCGATGACGGTACTGAAACTGATCTGGATCTGGGGCATTACGAGCGATTCATCCGCACGACCACGGCTCGCAACAGCAACTTCACCACCGGCCGGATTTACGAGCGGGTGATTGCCAAAGAACGCCGTGGCGATTACCTGGGCGCGACTGTGCAGGTCATTCCGCACATCACTGATGAAATCAAGCACTGCATCCGTCTGGGTGCCGGCAATGCCGATGTATGCATGGTCGAGATTGGCGGCACGGTGGGTGACATTGAGTCATTGCCGTTTCTGGAGGCCATCCGTCAGCTCGGCGTCGAGCTCGGTCATGACAATGTGCTTTACATGCACCTGACGCTGGTGCCCTACATTCCTACCACGGGTGAGATCAAGACCAAGCCGACCCAGCACTCGGTTAAGGAGCTGCGCTCCATCGGTATCCAGCCCGATATCCTGCTGTGCCGGTGCAGTAATGCCATTCCAGATGAGCAGCGCCGCAAGATCGCCCTGTTTACCAATGTGGAAGAGAGGGCGGTGATTTCGGCCGTAGACGCCGATGATATTTACAAGATTCCACAGCTGCTGCACGAACAGCATCTTGACGATATTGTGGTGCGCAAACTGCACATCGATGCCCCGCCCGCTGATCTGCATGAATGGCAGCAGGTGGTTAATGCCAAGGCTAACCCGGAGGCAACCGTCAACATCGCTATGGTGGGCAAGTACGTGAATCTGCGGGATGCCTATCTGTCGCTGAATGAAGCGCTGATGCATGCCGGTATCCGTACCCGCAGCCGGGTTAACATCAACTACATTGAAGCCACTGATATTGAAAAGCACGGTACGGGCATGCTGGAAGGCATGGACGCGATTCTGGTGCCGGGTGGTTTTGGTGAGCGCGGAGTGGAAGGAAAGATTCAGGCAGTGCGATTTGCCCGCGAGAAGCAGATTCCCTACCTCGGAATTTGTTTAGGAATGCAACTGGCGATCATTGAAAATGCTCGAAATGTTGCCGGGCTTGAAGGGGCGCATTCAACTGAATTCAATCCGGCTACGCCTCATCCAGTGGTGGCGCTGATTTCTGAATGGCAGGATCAGAAAGGCACGGTGGAGCAGCGATCTGAGGGTTCCAATATGGGAGGAACCATGCGTCTTGGGGCGCAGGAGTGCCGTATTTCACATGGGTCGAGGGCGCATGCCATCTATGGTAATGATGTGATACTGGAGCGCCATCGGCACCGTTATGAATTCAATAACAAGTACTTGCAGAAACTAATGAATACCGGCCTGAGGTTTTCAGGTTTCTCACGCGATGGACTTGTGGAGATGGTGGAGTTGCCGGATCACCCGTTCTTCGTGGCCTGTCAGTTCCATCCTGAGTTTCACTCAACGCCGCGTGACGGTCATCCGCTGTTCACTGGCTTTGTGAAAGCAGCAAGAGCATATGCAGCAGCGCAGTTACCGAAAGCTGCGAGTGCGTGATAAAAGCCTTAATCACTAATAAATATAGATAGTTACCTAATGAAGTTAATTGGCTTTGAAGTCGGACCGGATCAACCCTTATTCCTGTTGGCTGGTCCGTGCGTGATCGAAAGCGAACAGCTTATCATTGATACAGCAGGTGCGCTCAAGGAGCTGACGCAGCGACTGGGAATGCCCTTCATATTCAAGGCTTCCTTTGACAAGGCGAACCGTTCCTCTGTCAGCAGCTTCCGTGGGCCCGGTATTTCCGAGGGGTTACGCATTCTTTCTGAAGTAAAGCGCCAGCTGCATCTGCCAGTTGTAACCGATGTGCATGAAGACACTCCCTTGAATGAAGTAGCGGCCGTGGTGGATGTGCTGCAAACGCCAGCGTTCCTGTGTCGTCAGACCAATTTCATTGTGAATTGCGCCGCTCAGGGCAAGCCGGTCAATATCAAAAAGGGGCAGTTTCTGTCTCCCTGGGAAATGCAGAATGTTGTGGAAAAGGCGCGCAGCACCGGCAATCAGCAAATCATGGTGTGCGAACGTGGATTCAGTTTTGGCTATAACAATCTGATTTCAGACATGCGTTCACTGGCGGTGATGCGTGCTACAGGCGCACCAGTGGTGTTCGACGCAACCCATTCTGTGCAGTTGCCGGGGGGCAAGGGTAATGCGTCGGGTGGTCAACGTGAGTTTGTACCCGTACTGGCGCGGGCCGCAGTGGCGGCGGGTATCTCCGGCTTGTTCATGGAAACCCATCCTGATCCGGACAAAGCGCTTTCCGACGGTCCTAATGCCTGGCCTTTGAATCGCATGGCCTCCTTGCTGGAGAGCCTGAAAGAAATTGATGATGTTGTAAAATCAAAACCTTACGAGGAAGACTTGCTATGACGAAGATTGTCGATATCCGTGGCCGCGAGATCATTGATTCACGTGGAAACCCGACGGTTGAGGCCGATGTGATTCTGGCCTCCGGTCTTGTCGGCCGTGCGGCAGTGCCTTCGGGCGCGTCAACCGGCAGTCGTGAGGCGGTTGAGTTGCGTGACGGTGACAAGAACCGCTATCTGGGTAAGGGAGTCACCAAGGCGGTCGCCAACGTGAATGGTGAGCTCAAGGCGGCACTGCTGGGACGGGACGTCACCGATCAGGCCGGTCTGGACAAAGTTATGCTGGATCTGGACGGGACTGACACCAAGTCACGCCTGGGCGCCAATGCCCTGCTGGCCATTTCGCTGGCTGCTGGTCATGCCGGTGCCAAGGCCAAGGGGCAGAGTCTGTTCCGTTATCTGGGTAGACCTGAATACGGCAACGCGTCGCGTACCTTGCCGGTTCCGATGATGAATATCATCAATGGTGGCGCCCATGCAGATAACAGTGTGGACATTCAGGAGTTCATGATCCTGCCGGTGGGTGCGCCTTCGTTGTCGGAAGCCCTGCGTTACGGTGCGGAGGTTTTTCATACCCTCAAGAAGGTATTGCATGAACGCAAGCTGGCAACATCAGTAGGTGATGAAGGTGGCTTTGCACCGGACCTGCCATCTAACGAAGCGGCTCTGGAAGTAATCCTTGAGGCAATTGAACGCGCTGGGTACAAGGCCGGTCGTCAGATTTTCCTGGGACTGGATGTGGCCAGCACCGAGTTCTACCACGATGGTATCTATAACCTCGAATCAGAAGGTCGCAAGTTCACCTCAGCACAGTTCACCGAATATCTTGATGGACTGGTGGGACGCTACCCCATCATTACCATTGAAGATGGTATGGCAGAAGGCGACTGGGCTGGTTGGGCACTGCTGACGCAACGCCTGGGCAAGCGGGTGCAGCTGGTCGGTGATGACCTGTTCGTTACCAATACGAAAATCCTGAAGGAAGGTATCGACAAGCACATCGCCAACTCCATTCTGATCAAACCGAATCAGATCGGTACCCTGAGCGAAACCATTGCCGCCATCAACATGGCCGCTGCCGCCGGCTATTCATCTGTGGTTTCACATCGTTCGGGTGAAACTGAAGATTCAACGATTGCTGATATCGCTGTAGCAACCCGTGCGACCCAGATCAAAACCGGCTCCATGTCGCGTTCGGATCGAATTGCCAAGTACAACCAGTTGCTGCGCATAGAAGCAGAGCTGGGTTCAGAAGCACGCTACGCAGCTGTGGAAGCATTTCCGGTGCCTGTGCCCGGTGTAAGTTGCTAGGCTATTCAAGATGAAAGTCCTCGCGCTGTCACTGCTGACTCTGGTGTTGATACTTCAGTATCGACTGTGGGTGAGCGACAGCGGCATGCGCGAGGTGTGGCGCTTGCGGCGCGAGGTGGCAGCTCAACAAAATATCAACGAGCAGCTCAAGGAACGAAACCGTACTCTCGCAGGTGAAGTACAGGATCTGAAAAAGGGTAAATCGGCGATTGAAGAACGTGCCCGAACTGATCTGGGCATGATCGGTACAAACGAAACTTTTTTTCAGGTCGCACCTGCCGGGCAGGCGAAAGAGGTGCAGCCTGCTTCCGGGTCACCCGGAAGCGATAACTCGGGTAGTGCTGCGATGCCTTCAGACAAGACTCTGCTGACCAGTCATAAGGCTACCAGACGGGGTGATCCGGCCACCTTCAATGGAACACAAGCTGGCAGTCATTGAGTCTTGCAGACACGCGCATGACTGACACATCCTACTGGGCCGTGATCCCCGCAGCCGGAAGCGGCTTGCGCATGGGCAGCGCGAAACCAAAACAATATCTGCCGCTGGCTGGCAAGACAGTACTGGAATGGGCCACTGCGCCATTTCTTTCGGATCCGCGCTGTAAGGCTGTTGTGATCGTGATTTCGTCCAATGATGAGTATTGGCCCGGCGTTGCGTTGAGTCATTCCAAGTTACGCGTGACACAAGGTGGTCGTGAGCGTGTTCATTCCGTGCTGGCCGGTTTGCGGTCATTGCATGATGCGCAACAGGACGACTGGGTGCTGGTTCATGATGCGGCCCGCCCCTGTCTGCATGTTGATGACATCGAGAAATTGTTATCCGAGACCTGTAACGACTCTGTGGGCGGGATTCTGGCTACTCCGCTGTCGGATACACTGAAGCTGGCGGATACCGGACAACGCATAGCCAGAACAATACCGCGTGTTGATCTTTGGCGGGCATTGACACCACAAATGTTCAGGCTCGGTATGTTGCAGGCTGCATTGCATACCGCGATTGAGAGCGGTTCTATCGTGACGGACGAGTCTGCTGCACTTGAGGTTAAGGGCCTGCAGCCGAAACTGGTTGCAGGGCGCAGTGATAACCTGAAAATTACAGTGCCGGAAGATCTGCCACTTGCTGCCAGTGTGTTAATGGCACGTACCCGTCAATCATGAAAATAAAAGTTACCACGCTATCGAGTTGTTGATGCAAAGCAAAACCAGAATCGGACAAGGCTACGATGTACATGCATTTGGTCCGGGCGACCACATCATGCTGGGCGGTGAGCGCATTTCCCATGTGGCAGGTGTAAAAGCACATTCAGATGGCGATGTGATTTTGCATGCGTTATGTGATGCCTTACTGGGTGCCATGTCACTTGGGGACATCGGTATGCATTTTCCTGATACGGATGTGCAGTGGAAGGGTGCTGATAGCCGGGTATTCTTGCGTCATGTTGCGCGCCTGCTGGCAGATCATCACTATCAAGTGGTCAATATAGATACGACTGTGCTGGCAGATGCCCCGCGTCTGGGACAGTACCGTGATCGTATGCGCGCCAATATTGCTGCTGATCTCGGTATCAATATTGGTCAGGTGAACATCAAGGCGACAACCAGTGAAGGTCTGGGGTTCATCGGTAAGCGCGAAGGGCTGGCCTGTCACGCTATTGCCCTGATTGAATCAGTCAGTTCACGCGAATAGCACACAGAAGGACCTGTCATGCAGCAACTCATCTCGCCGCGTGCCGCGCATGGTGCACCGGTAATTTCCGCCCGCTTCAAGGTGCAGCCTGAAGATTTCGTAGTACGTGAATGGCTGGGATTTGAACCTGATTGCGAAGGCGATCATGTGCTGCTTACCGTACGTAAGTGCGGAGCCAATACCATCTGGGTTGCCAAACAGCTTGCCCGGTTTGCCAATGCAGATGCGCGAGATGTGGGTTACGCTGGTCTGAAAGATCGTCAAGCTGTCACCGAGCAGGCCTTCACTGTGCCATCACGCTCACTGACACCTGAAGCCTGGCTGGCATGCAAGGGTGAGGGATTTGAAGTCATCGCTGCCTCCCGACAACGTCGTAAGCTTAAGCGAGGTGCACACAAGGGGAATGATTTTGAAATCATCCTGCGCGATGTGGAAGGTGATGTGGCTGCCCTTGAACAGCGACTACAACAGATCCAGGCGCAGGGAGTTCCAAATTATTTCGGTATACAGCGGTTTGGCCGCGATGGCGGCAATTTGCAGATGGCACGTGACTGGTTGCTGGATGGCATGGATATTCGGGATCGTCATCAGCGCGGATTTGCGTTATCAGCTGCGCGGTCAGCATTGTTCAATGCCGTCTTGCAGGAACGCGTCGATCAGGGAAACTGGAATCAGCTTCTGCCCGGCGATCTGGCCAATCTGAACGGGAGTGGCAGTGTGTTCGTAGTACAGGATGTTGATTCAACCTTGCAGCAACGCTGTGCAGAATTTGATATTCATCCCAGCGGACCGCTATGGGGAACAGGTGAATCCCGCTTGCACGGTGCGCCGGCTCAGCTTGAGTCGCAGGTCATCTCAGGTTATCAGCAGCTCGCGGATGGACTGGTGCGCACGGGTCTGGAACTTGATCGCCGTGCCCTGCGAGTGTGGGTGAGGAATATGACGTGGTTACTCAATGGGGCGCAGCTGGTCCTGAAATTCAGATTACATCGTGGTGCATTTGCGACGGCGATACTTGCAGAATTGCTGGGAACATCGGCAAGTGAGCTCGGAGAAATGGAAGAAGGATGAATTGCATGCCGTACCGTGCAGCGCGTATATGAAGAAGGTCAGCTTGTTATCAGACTCCCTGTAGCAGCACCAGTACTACACCACTGCCGCCTTCCAGTGGGCGGGCCGAACTGAATGCCGCTACTGCATTGCAGAGACGCAACCACGCGTTAACTGTATTTTTCAGGACAGGTCCACGCGATCCGGAGTTGTGTCCCTTGCCATGAATGATGCGGACGCAGGAATGCTCACTCAGTAAAGATTCATGGATGAAAATCTCAAGCGCATGTTGTGCCTGGCTGGCAGTCATGCCATGCAGGTCAAGTTCTGCAGATGACGGATAGTATCCGCGTCGCAAGCGTTGCAGTACACGATGCGGAATGTGATTGCGCCGGAAGCTGAGCGTATCTCCTGCGGCCAGTTCGGATTCAACTGAGTTGAGTGATTCTGCATGTAAACGTGGTGCGGCAGATGTGGCCGCGCGGATTCTGGTTGCGGGTTTGGTAATCACAACATTGCTGGCGGAAGGCGGATGAGGACGAACGTCGCGTACCGCTGAACGGAACAAAGCTGCTGCATCTTCGTCGGGTGTTGAACGTTTCACAGTGTCACGGAGGGCATGAGTAAAGTGCAGGATTGAAGTATAGTTGTAATGCTTGAAATCACTCCGAATTTATCATGGTATACATGCCTTGAAGATATTAATCAGTAACGACGATGGCTATCGTGCCGAAGGCTTGCAGCAGCTGGTAAGCGCATTACAGTCACTGGCAGAACTGTCTGTGGTAGCGCCGGAACGTAATCGAAGTGGTGCCAGTAATTCGCTGACACTGGATGTGCCCCTTCGGGTAACGCAATATGGTGAACGCCGTTACTACCTCAACGGTACGCCCACTGACTGTGTGCATATGGCGATTTCTGGATTACTGGAAGATGAGCATGACATGGTGGTTTCCGGTATCAATGATGGTGCCAATCTGGGTGATGACACCTTGTATTCAGGCACGGTAGCCGCGGCAGTCGAAGGTCGCTTTCTCGGTTTGCCAGCCATTGCAGTATCGCTGGTCAATAATGGTGGCAATCACTTTGCGACCGCCGGGCGGGTTGCTGCTGAACTGGTAATGCGGCTCCAGCATACGCCGCTGGATGCGGCCACTATTCTGAATGTTAATGTGCCCGATATTCCTTATGAGCAACTCAAGGGCACATTGGTTACCAGACTTGGATTCCGGCATCGTTCTGAACCTGTCATCCGCAGTCTCGATCCCAAGGGCAAGGAAATCTTCTGGGTGGGACCGGCAGGGGCAGAGCAGGATGCAGGGCCGGGTACTGATTTTCACGCAATTGCGAATGGGTATGTTTCGATTACGCCCCTGCAAACCGATTTGACCCGTCATGCCATGCTGGATGATCTGCGTGACTGGTTGAAGGGTCGTGCATGAATAAAATGAGTAATGCATCCGGCATCGGCATGACTTCGGCACGTACCCGAGATCGTCTGGTCCAGAAATTGATCGATCAGGGCATTCGCAATCCGGCCGTTCTGCAACAAATCCGCGATGTGCCACGGCACCTGTTTGTGGATGAAGCGCTGGCCACACGTGCCTACGAAAACACAGCTCTGCCGATCGGTCTGGGCCAGACGATTTCACAGCCATATATCGTCGCACGCATGACTGAAGCCCTGTTTGAAGGCGCTGAACCGCGCAAAGTGCTGGAGATCGGTACTGGCTGCGGCTATCAAACTGCAATACTGGCGCCGCTGGTCAAGTTTTTATACAGCGTTGAACGCATCAAGGCACTTCAGGATCGTGCCAAGCAAACGCTTGCTGCATTGAATTTGCGTAATGTCTATTTCCGGCATGGCGATGGATTTCGAGGCTGGGCAGGACATGAACCTTACGACGCCATCATCTGTGCAGCAGCACCTATGGAAGTACCCGTTGCCCTGCTGAAGCAGCTCAGTCCGGGTGGACGGCTGATAATACCCATTGGTCCGGAGGGGCGTCAGGAACTGATTCGTATCACCCGGCGTGTGGATGCGCGCGGCGAGGAGTTTGTGACCGAACGATTGGGGCTGGTTGCATTTGTGCCGCTGGTACAGGGCCTGCGCTGAAGTGCAGCCGCACAGATTATTTATCTTGCTGGCCGGTGTAATGATGCTGGCTGCTTGCAGCACCGCACCAGTACGCGAAAACAGCTACACAGTAAAGTCAGGCGATACGCTGTATTCGATTGCCGCACGAGTTGGCGTCGATTATCGCGAACTGGCAAGATTGAATAATATTGATGGTGATTTTCTGATTCATCCGGGCCAGGTATTGCGCTTGACTGCTGAGAACAGGACTTCAGTCAGCAAGCAGGTAACAAACAAGTCAGGTGCCAGTACAGCTGTTGTAGCCAGATCAGTACCTGCACCAGTAGCCGCGCAGTTCAGTTGGCAATGGCCATGCAAGTCACAAAATTTTGTTGAGACCCGGCAACCGAATGGTGGTGTTGGGCTGACTATCAGTGGTCAGCTGGGTCAGGATATTCTGGCCAGTGCCAGTGGCAAAGTTGTCTATGCGGGCAGTGGCCTGCTGGGATACGGTCAGTTGATCATCATCAAGCATGATGAAGTCTATCTGAGTGCCTACGGGCATCTGCAAAGCATGCTGGTGCAGGAGAGCATGCAGGTCACTGCGGGACAGAAAATTGCCACCATGGGAACGGGTGCATCAGGCAACCCGTTGCTGTACTTCGAGATCAGGGTCAATGGCGTACCGGTGATGCCATTGCCGTTGTTGCCGCGCCAGAATCAGTAGCTTTGAGCCGGTTTCTGCTATGTCAGCTACCGGACTTGTGGTTGTTCACAAACAAGGCAGCGACTACGCGCCGATCTTCGCTCAGCAATACATTGAAAGTGCGGCAGGCAGCACCCAGATCCATGACTTCAAAGCCGATAGCGCGTGCCAGAAATGCCGCACTGATGGTAGCAGCAGGAAATCGTTGTTTCATACCCGTGCCCATAATCACCACTTCAGGCTGAAGTTCAAAAACAGGTGCGAGGTCGGCGCTGACAAGCGACGCGACATCCCGTGCAGTCCAGTCAATAATGATCCGCTCGGGAGCAATCAGACAATTGCTGTAAATACGGTTTGCTGCCAGTTCAATTGAATCTGCTTGATAGGCTTTGATGTAATTCTGGCTACGTGAGGCAAGCGTCAGCTTCATTCGATATTCCGGTTCTGCTCTTTCTGACGGCGCAAGCGTTTGCGTTTGTAAAACTTGTAGACCAGGGACAGGTGCCAGCTTAATCCGAGAAGAATATAGCCAACTACGGCCACAGCCAGTCCCAGCATGATACATCCCAGGACAAATGGTTCCAGAAACGGTCCATGAAATGCTGGCAGCCAATCATGGCTGTTGAATCTTGGCAGACGGTTTAAAGGCTCAAGATCCAGAACGTAGCAGCCACTCCGATACGCAGCGTAATACAGCGGAACCATGGTTACTGGGTTGGTGATGAAGATCGCTGTCAGGGTGACGGGTATGTTGACGCGCAGTGCAATTGCCAGCGCCAGTGCAACCATGGTGTGGGGAATGGGTGGAGGCAGAAAGGCAATGAAGAAGCCAAGCGCAACTGCGCGCGTCACATTGCGACGGTTGATGCTCCAGTAGGCAGCATCACCAAAGACAAACGAAAAAGGGCGCATGTACCAGCGAGTTTGCAGATGGTGGCGCTTCCGGCTCAGTTTCTTGAAGAATCGACGTGGCATTTACAGGAATGAGTGCTTGTCTGGATATAGTTGACTGTTTTAATCTGTAACAATGGTAACTGATTAAGACCGAATTCCACAGGAAGGATGAGTTTCTTCAGCAAGGATGCATATGCTGCAATTTGCACTGGCTTTTTTACTTGGCAACCTCTGGCTACAGTCACAGCCGGCCTTAACTGTCATCCGACTTGCCTTTCCCTGCTGCCTGATTGCATTAATCAGGCTGATTCCCCGTTGTCGCCGCCAGCCTGTAAAGCTGCTGATGGCAGGATTTCTACTCGGTTTTGCTTGGGCAGCATTGAATGCACAGTTGCGTCTCGGAGAGGATCTGGCATCCGGGCTGGAAGGACGTGATTTGCTTATATCCGGCTATGTGGCGGAAATTCCGGTCAGTGAGAGTTATGGACAGCGTTTCATCTTTAACGTCGAGCACAGCGAAGTCGAGGTACCTGATCAGATCGAATTGACATGGTATGCACCTGCTCCAGTCATTCATGCTGCCGAACGCTGGCAGATTCTCGTTCGACTGAAGCGCCGTCACGGCTTCGCCAATCCGGGTGGCTATGACTATGAAGCACAGCTATTTCGGCAGGGTCTGGGGGCGACCGGTTATGTGCGCAGCTCCCGGGATAACCAGTTTCTCGGCCTGGTTAACGGCTTGTCTGTCTTGAAGGCACGCGCCTGGTTGACTGAAAAGATTGCTGCATCTATCCCTGATTCATCTATGCAGGGAGTGGTGCGCGGGTTGTCAGTCGGTGATCAGCAGGCAATCAGCGATGAAGAGTGGCGCGTATTTGCCCGCACCGGTACCAGTCACCTCATGGCTATATCCGGTTTTCATATTGGAATGGTGGCCGTGGTATTTGCCTGGATTGGATCCTGGCTGATTTATCTGCCTGTCGCGCAGCGATGCCGGATAACGTCTCCTGATCTTAAAGCCGTCTTTGGCATGACGGCTGCACTGGTCTACTCATTGATGGCCGGTATGTCAGTTCCAACGCAGCGGACGCTCATCATGCTTGCGGTATATTTCAGTGCAAAGTTTTTGCGACGTGAAACTCATGTCTGGCATAACTTTGGTCTGGCATTACTGCTGGTACTGATTATTGATCCGTTGTCATCGCTTGCTGTTGGTGCCTGGTTGTCGTTTGGCGCAGTGGCTGTCATCCTGTTGAATCAGCATGGCCGGGTCGGTCGCAGTTCATGGTGGCGAGGCTTTCTATCTATTCAGGGAGTGGTCAGCCTTGGGCTGGTGCCTTTGCTGCTGACCAGTTTCGGCAATATTTCATTGATATCGCCCTTTATCAATTTGCTGGCCATCCCGTTGTTCACCGGAGTATTGGTGCCAGCGGTACTGATTGCCTGTGGGTTACTGGCCATTGAACCGGCATGGGGTGGTTATTGTTTGCACTGGATAGCCAGATCACTCGAACTGGTCTACTCTGCACTGCACTGGGCCGCTCAGTTGCCCTGGGCAAACTGGTATGCACCTGTTGCACCCTGGTGGGCTATGGTCATGATGTTCACGGGAACATGTATGGTTGTGCTGCCATGGATATGGCCCCTGCGGTTGATCGGAGCGCTGGGGTGTCTACCAGCGCTGTTCTGGCAGGTTCCCGTCCCGCAAGCAGGCGGGTTTGAGCTGACCGTGCTGGATGTCGGGCAGGGACTTTCAGTTGCGGTGCGCACACAGCGGCATGTCCTGCTTTACGACACTGGACCGAGCTTTCAGGGAGGCAGCGATACGGGCGAGAGGGTGGTGTTACCGTATCTTCGCGCGATGGGCATACACAGGCTGGATATGCTCATGCTGAGTCATGGAGATGCGGATCATGTCGGTGGACTGAAGTCCGTGCTGTCAGGCATTCCGGTGGAAGCCATCTCTGCCGGGCCCTCGGTGCCGGTTCAGCAGGGGATGCAGTTATGTCAGCGCGGCCAGCATTGGGACTGGGATGGCGTGCAGTTTTCAGTGCTGCATCCGCAAGGGGATACCAATGATGAGTCCGATAATAATCGCTCCTGCGTGCTGAGGGTGAGTGCTGCTGCGGGCAGCGCCTTGCTGCTCGGCGACATTGAAAAGCCGGCAGAGCTGGCGCTTGTAAATGAGACTCTTATCCAGCCGGCGGATATTGTGGTGGCCGCACACCATGGCAGCCGCAGTTCCTCAACACCTGAACTGGTGGCAGCCACAACGCATGACACCCGTAAGCACTGGGTCATCTTCAGCGCTGGATACCAGAACAGATGGGGTTTTCCCAAGGAGGAGGTGGTGTCACGCTGGCGCGCTGCGGGTGCAGTACCGGTTGAAACCGGCCTTACGGGGGCGGTAACAATGCGGGTATCTTCACTGGATGGTCAGATACGGCCTGATTTATGGCGGGAGAACCATCGTTACTACTGGTCGTCACCAAGGGCCGAATCCTTAGAATGAACAGATGATTGCGGTGCGTTTCTGCGCGGCGTTGTACTATTACGCATTGTCTGTCCTAACTGAATCAATCAGCCAGCAAACGCATGTACGAAATAATCAAAGCCGGCGGCATCATGATGGTGCCGATCTTGCTCGCCTCCATCATCGCAATTGCCATAATTGTCGAACGGCTGTGGACTTTGCAGCATTACCGGATCCTGCCAGGGAAACTCTTCGAGAAAGTCTGGCAGTGGGTTGAAACCAACCAGCTGGAAGAGACGCATATTCTGGCTTTGCAGCAGAACTCTCCCTTGGGGAAAGTGCTGGCTGCTGGTCTGGCCAACCGGCATCGTCCCCGTGAAGTCATGCGCGAAGCCATTGAGGATGCCGGACGTCATGTGGTTCATGAACTGGAGCGGTTTCTCACCGCACTTGGAACGATTGCAGGCATTGCGCCTTTGCTCGGTCTGCTGGGTACAGTATTTGGCATGATTCGCACCTTTAACTCCATTACCACTTCCGGCATCGGCAGTCCTGCTGCGCTGTCTTCCGGAATTGCAGAAGCGCTGGTGGCGACCGCTGCCGGACTGGCTGTGGCCATCCCTTCGCTGATCTGTTTCCGCATGTTGCGACGACGGGTCGACAGTCTGGTAGTGGAAATGGAAAAGGAAGCGATCAAGCTGGTACAGGCAGTGGAAAATGCCAGTGCCAGACGATCTGCGACCACTCCATCAGTCGGAGCAGGATGATCGCGTGAATATCGGAAGTCGTAACAAACGCGATGATGACCTCGAAATCAATGTCACATCGTTCATTGATGTGCTGTTGCTGCTGCTGATCTTTTTCATGCTGGCCACCAGTTTTGTGACCGAAGGCCGGATCAATATCCGGCTGCCGGAGGCCAGCGCACAGTCTGACAGCAAGGCTGCGAAGCCACAGCTGGAGGTGGGTGTAAATGCCAATGGTAGCTATCGTGTCAATGGACAGGAATTGATCAACAACAGTGCTGATACGCTGATGGCCGCCATCAATAAAGTTGCGGGTGAGTCGCGGGAGCAAACTGTATTGATTCGTGCCGATGCCAGCAGCACTCACCAGGCCGTGGTCACAGCCATGGATGTAGTCGGACGGATCGGCTTCAAGTCCATCAGCATCGCCACAGTGAATCAGCCCAATAATGCGCCTGTCGCATCCACTGGAAAAAGCAATTAAAAATGTCAGTTCTCGTTAATCCCAACAGCGTCTGGGCAACCTACAAACGCCTGCTCAAATACCTGCGTCCCTATCGACTGCAATTTGCGATTGGCACGCTTGGCGCAATCATGTTTGCTGCCACCAATTCCGGTGTGGTTTTCCTGACCAAGCGCTTTCTGGATGGCACATTCCTGAAACAGGATCAAAAAATGCTGATGTGGGTTCCCATCGGACTGGTCATTCTGTTTGTCGTGCGCGGTGCTGGCGATTTCATCCAGACCTACTACATGGGGTTTGTCGGGCGGCGCATCATCAAGCAATTGCGCACGGAGCTGTTTGAACGGATGCTCCACTTGCCCATCAATTATTTTGATCGCAATGCCTCGGCTGCCATGCTGTCCAAGTTGCTGTTCAACACAGAACAGATTGCCACCGTGGTAACTGATGCCGTCACGACAGTCACGCGCCAGTCGCTGACCCTGATTGGTCTGGTGGCAACGCTGATCTGGCTCAATCCGAAACTCGCAGCGGTTTCGTTCATTACCGGTCCATTGATTGGCTGGCTGATTTCAACTGTAAACAAGAAATTCCGGCGCTATAGCCAGCGCATACAGGCGTCAGTAGGGGATGTGACCGGCATCGCCAAGGAAGCGCTGGATGCGCCACGCGTGATCAAGGTATTCAACGCGCAGGCTCATGAACGCAGAAAGTTTGAGCTGGCTAATGAACAGACCTTCCGATCCACAATGAAGTGGATAAAAGTGCGTGGACTGGCTAATCCAGTGGTGCAGGGCATCGCCTCCATCGCGCTGGCGGTGGTGTTGTGGATGGCAACCAAACAGGCTCTGGACGGCGAACTGGAAGTACCAACCTTCACGGCTTTTCTGGCAGCCTTGCTAAGTATCATGAACCCCTTGCGTGATCTGGTTAATGTTTCAGGACCGATTCAGCAGGGTATCGCCGCTGGTGAAAGTTTGTTTGAGGTGATCGATGAGCCTCTCGAGACTGATACGGGGCAATATCAGGTCAAACGAGTACGGGGGGCGATTGAGTATCGTGATATCACCCATACCTACGATTCAGGCAGTTCACCGGCACTTTCTGGTGTGTCACTCACTATCAAAGCAGGCGAAACCGTGGCTTTCGTAGGCAAGTCTGGTAGTGGCAAATCCACCATGGTCAATCTGATTCCCAGATTCTATGACCTCAGGCAGGGCTCTGTGCTGATAGATGGTCATGATGTCCGCGAATATCATCTGCACGACCTGCGTGAGCAAATCGCGCTGGTGAGTCAGGATGTGGTGCTGTTCGATGACAGCATCAGTAACAACATAGCCTTCGGCCGTTCTGCGAGTGTTGAAGATATTGAGCGTGCAGCGAAGGCAGCTCATGTGCTGGAGTTTGCCAGCAAGCTGCCGCAGGGCATGGCAACCACAGTGGGTGAGCGCGGTGTGTTGCTCTCAGGCGGACAGAAACAGCGTATATCAATAGCTCGCGCCTTGCTGAAAGATGCCCCCATTCTGATTCTGGATGAAGCTACATCTGCGCTGGATTCTGAATCCGAGCGTGCAATTCAGGCTGCGCTCGAACTGCTGATGAAAGATCGCACCACGCTGGTTATTGCGCATCGCCTTTCTACTATTGAAAAAGCTGATCGAATTGTTGTGATGGATGCTGGACGGATTGTGGAAGTCGGTACACATGCCGAATTGCTGTCGCGAAATGGGGCGTATGCCGCGCTGTATCGCCTGCAGTTCAATGCCTAGTTATGGCCATTGACCTGCAGTTGCAACGGCTCTGGTATGGAAAATCACGCCTGGTCTGGCTGTTGCTGCCTTTTTCATGGATTTTTGGCGCGCTTGTCGAATTACGACGATGGTGCTTTGATCGCGGCCTGTTCAAGCGTTTCAGTGTCGGCATACCAGTTATCGTTGTGGGTAATCTGACGGTCGGCGGCACAGGTAAGACGCCGCTGGTCATCTGGCTTGCAAATTTCCTGTTTGCGCAAAAGCGAAAGGTTGCAGTCATCACTCGTGGTTATGGCGGCCAATCTGATCAATGGCCACAAAGGGTGAAGCCAGGCAGCGATCCCGTACAGGTGGGTGACGAGGCGGTGCTGATAGCTCAGCAAACACAGGCAATCGTGATAGCGGGTCCAGATCGAGTCGCCAATGCCAGGCAGGCAATAGCAGAGGGTGCCGAGCTGATTATCTCCGATGATGGTTTGCAGCATTATCGTATGCAGCGTGATCTTGAGCTGGTTGTGGTAGATAACAGTCGAATGTTTGGCAACGGCTTCTTATTACCTGCGGGTCCCTTGCGCGAACCGGTAAAGCGCCTTCAGGAAGCTGATCTGATTCTGTTGAATCAACGTGATGATTCCCGGCCGGCACGGCTTGACCCGCCTTCGGTGACCTACCGCATCAGGCTTGGTAATCTGCGTGCATTGAAATCAGAGGCGATCCGGGCTGTTGCCGAGCTAAATGGGCAGACTGTGCACGTAATTACGGCAATAGGACATCCGCAATCATTTATTTCTGCACTTGAGCAGCTTGGTTTACATGTGGATGCCCGCATCTTGCCCGACCATGCACGCCTGAGTCGTGCTGATATAGAATTTGACGATGACCTGCCCGTTCTCATGACTGAGAAAGATGCCGTAAAATGTCAGCATATTGCTGATTCACGACACTGGGCAGTAACAACGCAAGTGCAGTTAAGTACGGTCGACGAAGCACAACTTATCCAGTGTGTGCAGCGAGCCCTGCAAATAAACCGCGGAATTCGGGATAATTGAGATCATGGATTCACGACTACACGACATACTGGCCTGTCCGATCTGCAAGAGCCCGCTCAAGTATGACAAGCAGGGAGAGCAGCTGATTTGTCGCGCTGATCGTCTGGCGTTTCCAGTTCGTGATGGGATTCCGGTCATGCTTGAGGAAGAAGCCAGACCACTCGATTCAGATGATGCTTTGCTGAGCACCTGATGAGTTTCAAGGTCGTCATTCCAGCGCGGTTTGCATCGACGCGCCTGCCCGGCAAGCCCTTGCTGGAAATACATGGTAAGCCGATGGTTCAGTGGGTTGTTGATGCAGCCTGCCAAAGTCAGGCTGATGAAGTGCTGGTAGCCACTGATGATCCACGTATCGCTTCAGCGGTTAAAAATCCCCGTGGTACGGAGTCGATGGCCATGCTGACGGGCAGCGAGCATCGTTCGGGTACCGACCGGATTGCTGAAGTGGCGATCCGCTGCAACTGGCCTGCTGATACTGTAGTGGTCAATGTGCAGGGTGATGAACCGCAGATGCCACCACAATTGATCAATCAGGTGGCACAGTTATTACTGTCCAACCCTCAGTCTCACATGTCGACATTGGCCACGCCAATCAAGTCACTGGAAGAGTTTCTGAACCCGAATGTCGTTAAGGTGGTCAGTACTGCAAGTGGCATGGCCCTGTATTTCAGTCGTGCACCGATTCCCTGGCATCGTGATGGCGCGCCTGGCGGGATTAGCAGCCAGACTCAGTTTGATGGAAGTCATCGGCATCTTGGTATTTATGCCTACCGGGTTGAAGCCCTGTTGCGATTGACTCAACTGCCAGCGAGCCAGCTTGAGCTGGCAGAAAGCCTGGAACAATTACGTGCCCTGCAATCCGGCATGCAGATCGCAATTGCGACTGCAGTTGCACAGCCCGGCATGGGTGTGGATACGCCGCAGGATATCGAACGTATTCGTCGTGAATTTACTTGATAACACTGGAATGACATATGTTGAAACATAACAGTTACTTTGATGGCGGTGTTCAGAGCATTGGTTTTGAACGCAATGGATTACGTGCAACGGTCGGCGTGATTGCGGCTGGTGAATATCATTTCGGTACAGGTGCCGCTGAGCGTATGACCGTGACCAGTGGTTTGCTGCGCGTCAGACTGACGGGTGGTGATTGGCAGAACTACCCTGCAGGTACCGTTTTTGAAATTGCCGCCAATAGCGGGTTTGATGTACAGGCTGTGTCAGGTCCGGCGGCGTACCTGTGCGAATTTCTTGGCAACTAGCTATCGAGATGCCCAGAATTAAAAAGGCCGGTAAAACCGGCCTTTTTTGTGAATCGTTTCTACAGATACCGTAACTGCCAGTCAGTCATCCATACTGGCAAAGCCAAGCAGATGCAGAAGGCTGGTAAACAGGTTGTAGATGCTCACGTAGAGTGACACCGTAGCCACAATGTAATTAGTCTGTTCACCATTGAGAATGCTGCCAGTTTCAAACAGGATGAATGCGCCCATCGCCAGCACAAACATGCCTGACACGACCAGAGAAAGTGTTTGCAGGTGGAAGAAAACCGCAATCAGACCCAGTACAAATGCAGCCAGCATGCCGACAGTCAGAAAGCCGCCCAGAAAACTGAAATCCTTGCCACTTTTCACCGCATAGGCTGACAGCCCAACAAAAGCAACGGCGGTAGTGCCCAATGCGGTAAGAACCACCTGGTGGCCATTCGGGAGGAATCGCAGATAGGCGCTCACTATTGGCCCGAGGGTGTAACCTAGAAAGCCGGTAAGGGCAAATACGCTCAGAATGCCCCAAGCACTGTTCTGCAGCTTGTTGGTTGCGAACAGCAAGCCGAAATAGACGGCCATCGTAATGATGAAGCCCGGGGAGGGCAGGTCGAATGCCATTGCTAGGCCCGCCACCAGAGCGCTGAAGGCCAATGTGGCGCTCAGTAACAGGTAGGTATTACGCAATACCTTATTGGCAGACTGTACTGATTCGCCGACTGTACTGAAGACCTGAACCGGGCTGTTTGACATTTTCCTGACTCCGCTTAATCAAAATACTTTGTCAACTATAACAAAGTTGCGATATGGACAAGCTGACCAGGTACAAAGTTCATGTGATCTTGTCGTGACGAACCCCGATAGTTGTGTACAATGCGCGCCCGCACTGGGATGTCTGTTACGGAGAGGTGGCAGAGCGGTTGAATGCACCGGTCTTGAAAACCGGCGGGGCTTCGCGGCCCTCGTGAGTTCGAATCTCACCCTCTCCGCCAGAATTCAGGTCGATTAAACAGCCTGCGCAGAAGTTTTTGCGGCGGCTGTTCGCTCTGAAGACTGACTGGTATAGTGCAACGTCTCTGTTGGTTGCTGTGGCTTACCGATAGAAACTTCGCAAGTTTATGGTGGCTCGCGCTGGTTTCTTCGCGACGATTAGCCGCGAATCCCGCCAGGCCCGGAAGGGAGCAACGGTAACGGTGATGTCGAGTGCCGAAGAGTCGCCGGCGCGGGCCACCACCCTCATCAATCCTGTGCTCGTGTCGAGTTCGCCGCTCAAGAAAGTCGGGTCTGTTGCAACTCATGAGTTACCTTGTTCTTGCCCGAAAGTGGCGACCCAAGCGTTTTTCTGAACTGGCTGGCCAGGAACATGTGGTTCGTGCGCTGGTCAATGCCCTTGATTCTGGCAGAGTGCATCATGCATTTCTGTTCACCGGTACGCGCGGCGTCGGCAAAACCACCATTGCCCGAATATTTGCCAAATCTCTGAATTGCGAAACCGGGGTGAGTGCCAACCCCTGCGGCGTATGCTCAACCTGTCGTGAAATTGATGAAGGACGATTTGTTGACTTGCTGGAAGTCGATGCTGCTTCGAGGACCAAGGTAGATGACACCCGTGAGTTGCTGGATAATGTGCAGTACGCCCCGGCACGCGGTCGATACAAGGTCTATCTGATCGACGAAGTTCACATGCTGTCTACGCATTCTTTCAATGCGTTGCTCAAGACGCTTGAAGAACCGCCGCCTCATGTTAAGTTTTTGCTGGCGACCACTGATCCGCAGAAGCTGCCGGTGACCGTGCTTTCTCGCTGTCTGCAGTTCAATCTGAAGCGCATGTCACAGGCCGTGATTAGCGGGCGCATCAATGAAATTCTGGATGCGGAAAAAATCACATACGATGCAGATGCTGTGCGTCTGATTGCACGCTCGGCACAGGGCAGCATGCGTGATGCGCTCAGTTTGCTGGATCAGGCCATTGCTTTTGGTGGCAACAAACTGACTGGGGCGGATACTCGTACCATGTTAGGCACGATTGATCGTCGCCAGCTCGTAGCCCTGGTTGCAGCGCTAGCCAATCACGATGCCCGTGAAATGCTGCGTCAGGTTGAGGTGCTTGACGAGCATGCGCCCGATTACCCGGACGTTCTGTCAGAGCTCGCAGCAATTTTCCAGAAGCTTGCACTTCTGCATGCGGTACCGGATCGGATTGCAGAAGATGCAGATGATTCGGAGAACTTGTTGCAACTGATCAATCTGCTCTCACCTGAAGATGTGCAATTGTTTTATCAAATTGCAATTGTTGGTCGTCGGGATCTTGATCTGGCACCCGAGACGCGCTCTGGATTTGAGATGGTGCTGCTTAGAATGCTGGCTTTCCGTCAATCAGATGAAGCGCCCCCTCATACACAAGTGACGGCGTTGCCGGATGCGGGCAATGCCCGGAAGACTGCAATTCAGCCTGTTATTGCGCAGCCGTCTGGAACCCGATCTGAGCAGGATTGGGCAGCGATGGTCAGGTCGATGAATTTGAGTGGCATGACCGCACAGCTGGCCGCTCATTGCAGCTTGTCAGCAAGATCGCCGGGCAAGATCAGATTGCTGCTGGATAAAGATGGCGAACATCTGTGTCGGCCATCGGTGGTGGAAAAGCTGCAGTCAGCTTTAAGCGGGGCGCTGGCGGAAGAAATCAAGCTGGAGTTCGTTAATCCTGAAGTCGATGCAGTAATTGATACGCCAGCCAGACGCCAGCAGGCAATAGCGGCGGATCGACAGCAGGCTGCGGCTCAGGCAATTCATACTGACCCGAATGTAAAGCAGATGATGGATATGTTCGGAGCAGTTGTGCAACCCGATTCCATCAAACCTGTAGACAGTGAATCATAAAAATCCCTGGTGGAGATGAGTATGAAAGGCGGAATTGGCAATATGATGAAACAGGCGCAGCTGCTTCAGTCCAACATGCAGCGAGCGCAGGCTGAAGTGGCTACCCTGGAATGTACCGGTGAGGCGGGCGGGGGAATGGCCAAGGTAACCATGAATGGCAAGCATGAAGTCAGTCGAGTACAGCTGGACCAGTCCTTGCTGAGTGATGACAAAGAACTGCTTGAAGATCTGGTAGCCGCAGCCATCAACGATGCTGTTCAGAAAATAGCGCGAGCCACGCAGGAAAAAATGCAGAGCGCAATGGCAGGCATGCAGTTGCCTCCGGGTATGAAGTTGCCATTCTGATCTCAGAGAAACCTGCACAATCTGATGCTTTACCCACCCTCATTACTGCAACTGATTGAAGCCCTGCGTGTGCTGCCCGGGGTTGGTCCTAAATCAGCACAGCGCATGGCATTTCACTTGCTGGAGCGAAATCGAACAGGTGCGCAAGTGCTGGCTACCTCATTACAGGCGGCCAGCAAGGACATTGGTCAGTGTCAGCGTTGTCGCATGTTTGCTGAGCTTGAACTGTGCCCTGTGTGCGCCAGTACCAGCCGGGATCAGAGTCTGTTATGCGTAGTTGAATCACCTGCTGATGTGGTAGCAGTAGAACAGTCCGGTTCATACAAAGGGCTGTACTTTGTGCTGATGGGACACCTGTCACCACTGGATGGTATCGGCCCGGATGAACTAGGGCTCTCGCAGCTGGAAGATCTGTTTCGTGCGGGGCATGTACAGGAAGCGATTCTGGCTACCAATCCTACTGTTGAAGGTGAGGCCACTGCGCATTTCATAGCAGAGCTGGCATTGAAGCATCACGTCAAGCCCACACGAATCGCTCATGGCGTGCCGGTGGGAGGTGAGCTTGAGTATGTGGATGGCGGCACACTGGCGCATGCCCTCGCAGGGCGCCATGTGATCCGCTAGGCGTGAAAATAGCGTAGAATCCCGCTTTTGATTTTAACCAAGCCGTGCACTGCCCGGCGATCAACAATATGCAAGAGACGACTGTGGAAGAAGAACTGAAAAAGGCCGCGCTTGAATATCATCGCTGGCCGACACCCGGAAAAATCTCACTCAATTCTACTAAAGCGCTTGCCAATCAGCGGGATCTGTCACTGGCTTATTCACCTGGCGTGGCGTATGCCAGCCTGGCTATCAAGGAAGATCCACTTGAGGCCGCCAACCTCACATCACGAGCCAATCTGGTCGCGGTGATCTCCAATGGCACGGCAGTGCTCGGTCTTGGCAATATCGGCCCATTGGCGAGCAAGCCGGTGATGGAAGGCAAGGGCTGCCTATTCAAGAAGTTTGCTGGCATCGATGTGTTTGACATCGAAATCGCTGAATCCGATCCTGAAAAACTGGTTGATATCATTGCTGCACTTGAGCCTACTTTTGGCGGCGTCAATCTGGAGGACATCAAAGCGCCTGAGTGCTTTTATGTTGAGCGCAAGCTGCGCGAACGCATGAAAGTGCCAGTATTCCATGATGATCAGCACGGCACTGCGATCATTGTTACCGCCGCAGTATTGAACGGGATGAAAGTAGTCGGCAAGGACATCGGCAAGGTGAAGGTGGCCGTATCTGGAGCAGGTGCAGCTGCCATTGCCTGCCTGGATCTGCTGGTTGCGCTCGGTATGGATCGCAAGAATGTGTTTGTCAGTGACAGCACGGGGGTGATCTATGAAGGTCGCCCCAATACCACCGATGCGGACAAGCTGCGTTACGCGCAGAAGACAGACGCACGGGTACTGGCAGATATCGTAGTTGATGCCGATATTTTCCTGGGTCTTTCCGGTCCCGGTGTATTGAAACCAGAAATGGTTAAGCGTATGGCGGTGCAGCCATTGATTCTGGCGCTGGCCAATCCGGAGCCAGAAATCCGACCTGAACTGGCCAAAGAGGCCAGACCGGATTGCATCGTGTGTACCGGGCGGTCTGATTATCCGAACCAGGTTAATAACTCGCTATGTTTCCCGTTCATTTTCCGTGGTGCACTGGATGTAGGTGCGACTACCATCAATGATGCGATGAAGCTGGCCACCGTTCGCGCGCTGGCAGAACTGGCCCAGGCTGAACAATCTGATGTGGTGACTGCTGCCTATGGCGAAGCCAAGTCAGGATTTGGTCCGGATTTTCTGATTCCCCGTCCATTTGATCCACGACTGATTCTGCGTATCGCGCCCGCAGTGGCTCAGGCTGCCATGGACAGTGGCGTGGCAACCCGTCCGATCAAGGACATGGAAGCCTACCGCAACCGCCTGAATCAGATTGTTTATCAATCGGCCTCTGCCATGAGCCCGGTATTTGCTGCCGCTAAACGCAAGCCAAAACGTGTGATCTACACCGAAGGTGAAGACCCGCGCATCCTGCAAGCCGCTCAGGTGGTTATTGATGAAGGTCTGGCTTTCCCGGTGCTGGTGGGTCGTACCGACCTGATGAAGGAGCGGGTTGACAAGCTGGGACTGCGCCTGAATTTCGGTGTCAATTGCGAAGCGGTGAATATCAATAACGATGCGCGTTTCCGTGATTGCTGGAGTGAGTATTACCAGCTCGTCAAGCGCAAGGGCATTTCCCGGTTGCAGGCGATGGAACAGATGCGAAGTCGCAGCACTCTGATCGGCACCATGCTGGTACATCGAGGTGATGTGGATGCCATGCTGTGTGGCACGATGGGTGATTACCAGTATCACCTCAAGTACATTGATCTGGTCATTGGCAAGCGCAAAGGAGTCAGTGTGTTTGCCACCATGCAGATGTTGATTCTGCCCGAGAGGCAACTGTTCTTCTGTGACACCCATGTGAATCGTGATCCCTCTGCTGAAGAAATCACTGAGATGACATTGATGGCAGCGGATCAGGTGAGACGATTCGGCATTACGCCGAGTGTAGCCTTGCTGTCGCATTCCAGTTTCGGCAGTTCCCGTTCACCTTCGGCCCAGAAAATGCGTGATGCACTGGAGCTGATTACTGCCCGCGCACCTGAGCTGGCGGTTGAGGGAGAGATGCGTGCCGATTCGGCCTTGAACAAATCCATCCGTGACAATGAATTCCCAGATTCACGCCTGACACAGGATGCAAACCTGCTCATCTTCCCGAATGTCGATGCAGCAAACATCACCTACAACACATTGCGTGCTGCGAGCGGCAACGGTGTGACTGTGGGCGGCATTCTGCTGGGTGCAGCCAAGCCAGTTCACATCATGACGCCGTCTTCAACTGTAAGGCGCATCTTTGACATGACAGCATTGGCTGTTGCTGAAGCAGGTGCACTGCGACCCTGAATTGACAGGGTCCTGGGCTTTTCTGCCAGCTGCAATCAGCTTTCCGGTTCGGCAGGTGTATCGGACATGGGCTCGTCACTGGGCGAGTCCGGTTCCGGTTCGTCCAGATCGGCCGCTGGTGGATTGCCGTCGTAAATCAGGTATTCACGACGCTGCAACCAGGCATCACGCATGATCCCATAGGAGTCGAACGCCTTGTTCAAGGTGTCTTCAGCACTGAGAAGCGATTGACGTGTCTGAATGACATCCAGAGTAGTGATGGCTGTGTTTGTTTGCCATGGCATATCAATATTTTGAGTAGGTTGAGACAGATAGTCAGGCACTCGACCGAATCCGTCCCGCAATGTAGATGGCCCTATCAACGGGATGACCAGATAGGGGCCGGATGGTACGCCCCAAACCGCAAGTGTCTGTCCAAAGTCTTCGCTGTGGTCACTGAGTTCCAGCTTGCCGGCAACATCAATAAAGCCGCCCAATCCGGCAACAGTATTCATCACAAATCGACAGCTATCCTGCGCCATCAACTGTGGTTTGCCCTGTAACAGATCGTTGACAATGGTCCAGGGCGTACCGAGGTTGGAAAAAAAGTTGCTGATACCGGTGCGCATCCAGCCGGGTGTGATTTTCTGATATGACCTGGCGACCGGTTTGAGGGCAGCACGATCAACCGTGTCGTTGAATCTGTAGATGCCACGATTCATGCCTTGCCATGGATCATCACTGGTTGTGCGTCCGGGCGCACTGGCGCAGGCTGCCAATAACACGGTGATGAACAGCAGGCATGAAAGGTGAATGAATGAAAGGGAACTGCGTGTGGTCAAAATCGGATCCTTGCGGCGTTGAATCAGGGAGAGCCGGCCAGATGCAATTATTGAATCAATCGAGCAGGACCGCCAGAGCCAGTTTGTTCATCAGCAAGGCTGCCCCGACCTTTCCGTGGCATCGCACGCTGAATTTCTTCCAGACGTGCTTCAAATCGTGAGCGCTGTATCGGCGTCACGTTGGGCACGGCCAGAGCCATTTGCAGCTGACTCATCGCCAGAGACAGATCGCCGCTCATCAACTGGTATTCCGCCATGTAGTAATAGGCCTCTGCCACCTCTCCTGCAGCATTGGCTGCTACTGCAATCAGTTTGGCCTGATCCGGTGTCGGGGCGACGTTGTTGAACAGATCAAGTAAAACCTGATGAGCAAGCTTCGGATTGCCGGCTCGCATCAGTACCTCTGCGTAACGCACTGTGATGGGCACGTTACGCGGGAACAGGTCGCGTGCATGAGCCAGAGTAGCGATGGCAGCCTTATCATCATTGTTCGCCATCTGTGCCTGACCGAGAGCTGAATGAAATTGCATGACAGTGGCATTATGCGACTGTAATGACGTCAGAATTCTCACGGCGTCAGCTGCATTATTTGAACTCATGTCAGCCAGTGCCTTGCCGTACAGACGCGCGATGTCCATATGAGCTTCATCCTGAATTCTGGCAGGGTAGTACTGCAACGCAGATTCTCCTGCGGGTGTCATCAGTACCCGCATACGTTCACGCATCAGACCGTAGCTGGTGCTGTCTGCCACGGAGTGCATGCCGCTGCCTGCGGCACGGCTGCGGGTTTCTGCAATGCGCTCAACTGTGACTGGATGGCTGCGCAGAATGGCTGGAATATCGGCTTCATTGACGGTGCCGTTCTGACGTTGCAGAACTTCAAAGAACTGCCACATGCCATTTGGATCATAACCTGCACGTGCCATCAGGCTGATACCCACATTATCGGCTTCGGTTTCATTGGCTCTTGAAAAACTCATCTGGTTATTCAGAGCCACAGATTGCGCGGCTGCCAGTCCTGCAATCGCAGCATCACCACCGCCTGCGGCACCGATCAGAATCGCCGCCAGCATGGCAGCAGTGGAAACAATACTGTTGCGACTTTGTGCTGCAATGCTGCGGGCAATATGACGCTGTGTGACATGCGATATTTCGTGGGCCAGTACTCCGGCCAGCTCGCTCTCATTGCGTGTGGCCAGCAGCAAGCCGGCATTAACACCGACAAAACCGCCGGGCAGGGCGAAAGCGTTAATTTCGGAATCCTTGACCAGAAAAAACTGGAATTTCTGACCTGGAGTTTGCGCCAGACCTACCAGTCGCGAGCCGATGGATTGCAGGTACTCGTTGATTTCAGGGTCGTCCAGTATCTGACCTTGATCACGCAGACCGCGCATCACCATACTGCCAAGTCTGTACTCATCTTCAAGACTGATCGTCACGTTGGCCTGAGTGCCGATATCAGGCAGGTTGAGGTCAGCGCTGCGCACAGGCGTCGCAGCACAAAACAATGTCAGTGCTGGCAGCAGTAATGAAACAAGTCGGGTTACATTTTTCGACACAGCATCCGCCTTCAAGTGGTCAGTCTGTTGCTTCGACACGACTTCATCCCGGAGGTTCGCATAGGTAATGCAGAATTCCAGTACAGATGAATCACTATAAATGCTCGGAAGCAAAATCGGCCAGACGCGATCGCTCGCCGCGTTTCAGTGTTATATGCCCGGAATGTGCCCAGTCACGGAACCGGGTTACTACATAGGTCAATCCGCAGGTTGTCTCTGAAAGATACGGCGTATCAATCTGAGCGATATTACCCAGACATACCAGTTTGGTACCGGGTCCAGCTCGTGTGATCAGCGCTTTCATCTGTTTGGGCGTCAGATTCTGAGCTTCATCAACAATCAGAAAACGGTTCAGGAAGGTCCGGCCACGCATGAAATTCATGGAGCGAATCTTGATGCGATTGCGTAGCAGATCGTTGGTTGCAGCCCGCCCCCAGCTACCCCCTTCCTGGCTATGCGTAAGCACTTCAAGGTTGTCCATTAACGCTCCCATCCAGGGTTCCATCTTTTCCTCTTCAGTGCCGGGCAGAAAGCCGATGTCTTCACCCAGCGGGATGGTGACGCGTGTCATGATGATTTCACTGAAACGATTATTATCCAGAGTCTGCGCCAGTCCTGCGGCAAGCGTCAGCAAGGTTTTGCCGGTACCGGCCGGACCAAGAATGGAGACAAAATCAATCTCCGGATCGAGCAGCATGTTCAATGCAAAATTCTGCTCACGGTTGCGTGCAGATATACCCCAGACATTATGCCGTTCATTGCGATAGTCATTTGCCACTTGCAGCACGGCGGTACTGTCGTCGATCTGTCGAACGATCGCGTCAAAACCGTTGCCTTCAGGCTGGTACAGAAACTGGTTGACGTGCCAGTCACGCACCATTGGTCCCTTTATCCGATAGAAGGTGTGTGAATGTTCCTGCCAGGAATGAATTCCCTTGGCATGTCGCTCCCAGAAATCGCTGGGTAGTTCCTGCAGCCCGGTATAGAGCAGATCAGCGTCTTCGATGGTCTTGTCGCTGTAGTAATCCTCGGTATGCACACCGACAATGGAAGCCTTGATGCGCAGATTGATGTCCTTGGACACCAGCGTGATGCTTGCATCCGGATGCTGCTTCTGCAGCGCAAGTGTCTGGCCGAGAATGGCGTTATCTGCGCCCCCTCCCGGCAAACTGACAGGGAGTCCACTGCTCAGAATGCGAGTCTGGAAATACAGACGACCGGTGGAAGGCTTCTGGCGTTTGGTGCCATTCATGTTGCGCGCAGAAGCGGGCAGGGGCAGGCCATTATCGATATCTTCCTTGCTGGCGCTGACCATCAGCTCATCAAGGAAACGACTGACCTGGCGGACATTACGCGCAGCTTCTGAAACGCCTTTCTTTCCTGCATCCAGCTCTTCCAGCACGATCATCGGGATGAAGATATCGTGCTCATCGAAACGGAAAATTGCTGTGGGGTCGTGCATCAGCACGTTGGTATCTAGTACGAACAGGCGGCGTTGCGAACCTGCTTTGACTGAGCGTTTTGCCTTGACCAACTGATGCTCCTGATAGATGTATGAACGACCTGATTACAACTTGCGCACTTCAGCCAATACAGTCTCAATATGTCCGGTTACTTTTACCTTGCGCCACTCATGCCGCAATTTGCCACTGCTGTCGATGAGAAAAGTGCTGCGTTCAATGCCCATGAACTTACGGCCATACAGGGATTTTTCCTTGTATACATCAAACAGCTTGCATACCACATGATCAGAGTCAGAAAGCAGATCGAATGGCAGCTGCAATTTGGTCTTGAATTTTTCGTGTGAACTCAGGCTATCCGCTGATATCCCAATAATTTCCGCGCCGGCTTTCCTGAACTGGGCATAGTGATCGCGAAATCCAGAAGCCTCTGTCGTGCAACCCGGCGTGTTGTCACGCGGATAGAAATAGACCACCAGTGCCTTGCCTCTGGCGTCTGCTGATTT
The DNA here is from genome assembly GCA_903838705.1 of uncultured Pseudomonadota bacterium. GTDB lineage: Bacteria > Pseudomonadota > Gammaproteobacteria > Steroidobacterales > Steroidobacteraceae > CAILZL01. The sequence continues at coordinate 50,785 of CAILZL010000033.1, read as the reverse complement.
CCAGTTGCCGCCATGCGTGCCGGGTAATTCAAAAGCCGGCAAGGTTTTGTTCAATACCAGTTTGCTCATGCTAGTGATCAGGCCTTAAATGGTTCCAGAATGGCATCCAGATTCATGTGATCACAGAGTTCCATGAACTCTTCACGCAGGGTGGCGATCTGTATCTTGCCGGGAATGTGGATCAGCATCTGCACAGCGAACATGGATGCACCCGTATGGGTTGCAGAAAAATTACGGGTACTGACATCGGCTATGTCAATGCCGCGTGAGCTGAAAAACCCCGCCAGATTGAACACCACACCGGGTTGATCAAGGCACATGACATCAACACTGTAGGTCAGGGTGTCCGGACGCCGGGCACGTTCAGTGGTGCGTCGGATGGAGATATTGAGATTGGCGCTTTCACTCAGTTTCTTGAACTCGCTTTCCAGTTTGGTGAGGGTGTGCCAGTGTCCGGATACCAGCATCAGCATGGCAAATTCGCTTCCCAGCGCCGTCATGCGGCTTTCCAGCATATTGCCACCACAATCAAGAATCACTCTGGTGACGTCGAATACCAAACCGGTGCGGTCGCTGCCTATGGCGGAGATAACGATGAGTTCTTTCATTCTGTCCTGAAAATCAAGGGCAATCGGCGATTACAGCGCCTGATTCCGCAGGCATGTACGGTAGAGTGTACAGGCCCGAAAGGGGACTGCAACCTGTTCAGATAAGCATCGTTTTTTTACGCTTGCGTTAGCAGCCGACAGGCCAGTACGATCGCACACTTTTCCAGTATTGAAATCGAGAAATACATGTTCAGTGGCAGCATTGTTGCGCTGGTAACGCCCATGCAGGCGGACGGCGCAGTTGATTACGTGGCCTTGCAACGGCTGGTCAATTTTCATATTGACAATGGTACAGATGCAATTGTGGCAGTGGGTACGACCGGGGAATCCGCCACCCTCGACGTAGAGGAGCATATGTCGGTGGTGCGTGCCGTTATCAAGACAGCGGCAGGCAGAGTGCCGGTGATTGCCGGTACCGGCGCCAATTCGACCCGTGAGGCGATTGAGCTGACTGCGGCGGCAAAAGAAGCTGGTGCAAATGCGAGTCTGCTGGTCACACCGTATTACAACAAACCTACTCAGGAAGGCCTGTACCGGCATTTCAAGGCGGTGGCAGAGGCGGTGGACATCCCCATCATTCTGTACAACGTGCCTGGCCGCACTGCGGTGGACATGAAGCCTGATACTGTAGCTCGACTGACTGACATCAAGAATATTGTGGGTCTGAAGGAAGCCAGCGGCTCACTGGATCGCAATCGCGAACTGGCTGCCCGTGTCGGTAAGCGTCTGGACCTGCTGAGTGGTGACGATGATCTGGGCTGCGAAAGTATATTGAGTGGTTTTAGCGGGGTCATTTCCGTGACCGCCAATGTAGCGCCGCGCAAGATGCACGATATGTGCGCTGCGGCTCTTCAGGGTGATGCCGTTCGCGCCCACAGCATCGACGCTGATCTGCGTGGGCTACATCAGTCCCTGTTCGTGGAATCCAACCCGATCCCCACCAAGTGGGCATTGCAGCACATGGGTTTGATGCCGGGCGGAATACGGCTACCACTCACTCCACTGTCGCCTGATCATTACCCGGTTGTGCTGGCAGCGCTGAATCAGGCTGGAGTAACGTTTGCCTGATGCTTGCGCAATGTGTAAGCTTCGCGCCCCTTGCTGCCTGAGTTGCCATTACTGGCAACCCGGCAAGTGGTGATTTTCAAGGATGCGGAGAGGTGGCCGAGTGGTCGAAGGCGCTGGACTGGAATTCCAGTAACATCCTAACGGGTGTTCGTGGGTTCGAATCCCACCTTCTCCGCCATGCAAACTTTCTTCAAAGTTTCAACTCTTCAATCCCCATCTGCAAGCTGTTGATCTGATTGGATTTTTCTCCATCAGATCCTGACCGGCGATTGAAGAAAGTGGCCTCACTCAGGGTCACGATGCAGATTGAGACGCTGTTCTTCTCAGCACCTCCTGACTGAGCGAGTTCGAAAAAATCAACAAGAACAACGACTTACGATAATTTCGAAACTCCTTCCTTGCCGTACTTTCTAGAAAAAGTCAGGAGCTTTTTCGGGAGCCCAGCATTCATGCGGTTTGGCTGCGGTGGGGATTCGAACTTTTGCCGGGTTGGATCCCGAGAAGTGCAAACGACCAGTGTCGGCCACAAGCGGCAAGTCACGCTCAGGCCACGAATGACTTCTAAGCCTGGCATCGGTCATTCAAGTGCCGATCAGTTTGACGATATTTCCACCAAAAAGTGCTTCTTCGTCTGGCGTATATTGCTAGTGACATGGCGCGTTTTGCATATCAATTAGTCGGGGCAAATCCTAGACTCCTTACATCCCAGAGACATTCCTCTCGGCTAATTTTCCAACGTAAGGAGTTTTGATATGTCCAACCAAGTAGCCCTCATCACCGGCGGTGCCACCGGCATCGGCAAAGCCACCGCCATGAAACTTGCTGCACGCGGCGTGACAGTCATCATGAGCGGTCGCCGGGCCGATGTCGGCGAGGCAGCAGTAGCGGAAGTGTCCACAGTGGCGCGCGATGGTGCGCAAGTGCGGTTTGTGCAGAACGACGTTGCCGACGAAGCAGCGCTCAAATCCATGATAGACGGCATCGTTGACGAATTCGGCCGTCTCGACATGGCGGTCAACAACGCCGGCCTGTCCAACGAGACAGGTACTCTCCTGCAGTCCAGCAGTGACAACTACCGCGCGATGGTAGATACCAATGTCATGGGCGTGTACTTCAGCATGAAGCACGAGCTCGCGCAGATGGTGAAGCAAGGTAGCGGTTCTATTGTCAACCTTGCATCTATCGCCGGCTTAAACGGCATTGCCTGGGCGGGCCCATACGGCTCCACCAAACACGCTGTCGTCGGCCTGACCAAGTCCTCGGCACTCGACCACGCGACCCAAGGCATTCGCGTGAACGGTGTCGCTCCGGGTGCTGTCAAGACCGACATCATCGCTGCTCAGTTGGAAGGTGGAGACCCCAACTACAACGAAGCCAGCATCTCTGCCATGCACCCGATGAACCGTCTGGGCCGCCCAGAAGAAGTGGCGAACGCCATCTGTTGGCTGCTATCGGACGAAGCCAGCTTTGTTACAGGTCATATCCTGAACGTTGACGGCGGCTTCCAAGCAAAATAAAGCCCATGACCAGCTCCTTACCAGACAAGATGAAGATTCCCCCCACGTTGTGGGAGGGGCTCAAGCGGGCTGGTCTCAACCGTGCCGAGGTAGTACGCCGCGCAAACCTGCCGTTCAGCGTAGTTAAAGACGATGCGCCGATAACAACCTTGCAGTTCTTCGCGGTTTGGCAGGCCATTGAAGCGGTCAGTGCGACGCCCACGATTGGCTTGCGCATTGCCTCGGTTCTCGAAGGTGCTGTAATGCCTCTCGCATTCGTCGCGGCCTACCACGCAAGGGACTTCAGGGACGCGCTTCAGCGGGTAGCCCGATTCAAACGCCTTTGCGCTCCGGAAGATATTTTGCTCACGGAATCCGGCGCGCGTGGCGAAATCGTTATCCACTGGCCACATGCTGGAACAGCAGTTGCACCGCGTTCTTTGGTGGACGCGACCCTGGTATCTTTTGTGGAACTCGGTCGCAGTGGCACGGGGGAACCCCTAGTTCCGCTCAAGGTTGAACTCAGTCGTCCCGAAGCGTCCAGGCAAGAGCTCGAAGGTTACTTCGGGTGCCAAGTCACCTTTAATTCCAAAGTGAACCGGATTACCTTCCGCCAGGAGGACTTGGACAAGCGATTTGCTACGTACAACAAAGACCTTCTGGATGTCCTCGCACCAGAACTCGACCGCAGACTCGAAAGCCATGCGGCGTCGGAATCAGTCGCTGAGCAGACCCGGTGGGTTTTACGCCGTCGCCTGACCGCAGGCCGTCCCGACATTCGCTCGGTCGCGACAGAGTTGGCCATGAGCGAACGGTCCTTGCAACGCCGCCTGACCGATGAGGGCTTCAGCTTCCAGACCCTGGTGAGCGAGACGCGGCATCAGATGGCGCTTGAACATCTCGCAGATGCGTCACTCACGCTCATAGAGGTTGCCTACCTGCTGGGTTATGAAGACCAGAACTCATTCTTCCGTGCCTTTCGGCAATGGGAAGCTCAAACTCCATCGGAATGGCGAACTGCAAACGCAGTGGGCAACCCTTCCAACAAGTAAGACACGCCAGTACCTAGCGCGCTTAACAGCGCCTGACGGCCAGCATTAGACGTCCATTGATTAGATGGCTTCAATGCACGGCAGGACAGTCATAGGAACAACAAATTCGGATGGCAGCATTGGGTCGCAAGCCGACCGCTGCGGGACGGGGCAGTTCGAATCCCCAACCCCACCAAAAAACGATGCTTTTTGAACTGAGCAAGTTATTTGTACAATTGCTTTTGCCCCGCCAGATTCCAGAACCCAGCTTAATGCTGGGTTTTTTTATGCGTCAGTATTTTGAGTTATGCACCAAGTGTGAAGCAGAGGGTGGTTCCTTGCTGCTGATTGGATTCGACCCAGATTCGCCCATGATGTTTCTGAACGATTAATGAGGCCGTGGCCAGTCCCATGCCATCGCCGTCGTAGTCCTTGCCGGAATGAAATCTGGAAAAAGGCTTGAAAAGTCGTTCCTGATTTTCGGTATTGAATCCAGTGCCATTGTCGTTGAGAAAGTAACTGGGCTGACCGTCTACAGTTGTATAACCGAATGTAATGATGGGCCGATCGACCCTGAGAGTAAATTTGATTGCATTGTCGAGCAACGCATTCAGTGCCGTTTTAAGCAAAGCCGTATCTGCCGTGGTAACAGGGGTAGGCTGGAAGTCAAAGCGGGTGTTGGTCAGCTCATCCTTGTCTGGCCGGCTCTGTAAGCACTCCATGATCAGGGCTGTCAGATCCAGCGTGGCCGGATTGATGGCTTGACGTGAAAGATTGCCATATTCGGTTAAGGCGGAAATGAGTCTGACCTGCCGTTGCGCACTATTACGGATATATTCCAGGTATTGTCCCAGTGCATTCAGGTCAGGGTTATTGCTGAGATCAGTCATGAGCAGGTCGGTGAATCCCAGAATGGTCATGGCCGGAGTGCGCAAGTCGTGCGACAAGGTCTGCAGTAATGCATCATGTTGCTGTTGCAGCAGGCTGTGGTCGTACTCAAGTAACAGCAGCTGTTGCTGGACTGTGTTCAGCGGGCTTGTTTCAGCCAGCTTTTGATCTGAATTCGTCATTATTCCGGACTTGTGTGGCTCTACATTGACCCATCCAGTCCGTGGCATGATGGCGTTGTGTTTACATTGTAAGTGTATTTGCGTGTGGAGTGGCTGAATCGGATGCGTAAAACGAAAATCAAACCCGGGTCTGCCTTGACCCAGCTGGGTCAATCAGTGGCGATGCCGGGGTCGCCTGAAACCGCGGTACTTGAAAGAGTCGCCAACCCTCATCCTGACCAGTTCTATCTGGCGCGTTTTACCGCGCCTGAATTTACCTCGCTGTGTCCGGTCACCGGTCAGCCTGATTTTGCACATTTGATGATTGACTACGTGCCGGGTAAATGGCTTATAGAAAGCAAGTCGCTGAAACTTTTTCTGGCTTCATTCCGCAATCATGGCGCGTACCATGAGGACTGCACGGTGACGATCGGACTGCGCCTGCAGAAACTGGTGTTGCCACGCTGGCTGCGCATTGGTGGTTACTGGTATCCGCGCGGCGGCATCCCGATCGACGTTTTCTGGCAAACCGGCAAGCCTCCAGCCAATATCTGGATTCCAGAACAGGGCGTTCCTGCGTATCGTGGTCGTGGTTGATCACAGAATGCGCATCACATGGAATTTCAGCTTGCTTAGGTACCGGCCGCTCGGTATTCTTGCGCGCCTTTTGCTGGAGTCTTGGATATTTCAGTAATTCAGTGGGCGCGTAGCTCAGCGGTAGAGCACTACCTTGACATGGTAGGGGTCACAGGTTCGATCCCTGTCGCGCCCACCACTAATTCTGTCCTTCCTTTGTAACCGGGTGACCGAATGCCGATCATCACGCTGCCTGACGGCAGTCAGCGCAGTTTCCCTTCTGCCGTCACGGTAGCTGAGCTTGCAGCCAGTATCGGTGCTGGTCTGGCTAAAGCTGCGATTGCGGGCAGGGTGGATGGCCGCCTGGTTGACACTTCCTTCCTGATCGAGTCGGATGCACAGGTCGCCATTGTCACTGAGCGTGATCCTGATGCGCTTGAGATCATCCGACATTCCACAGCCCATCTGCTGGCCCAGGCCGTCAAACAGCTCTTTCCGGATGCGCAGGTCACGATCGGTCCCGTGATTGAAGATGGCTTCTTTTATGATTTTTCTTATCAGCGTCCCTTTACACCCGATGACCTGATCGCTATCGAACAGCGCATGAACGAGCTGGCTAAAGCGGATCATCGCGTATCACGTCGGGTGATGGCTCGTGATGAAGCAGTGCAGTACTTCAAAGACATCGGCGAGCACTACAAGGCTGAGATCATCGCCAGCATTCCTTCCAATGAGCAGATCAGTCTTTATGGTCAGGGCGATTGGGTTGATCTATGTCGTGGACCGCATGTGCCTAGCACCGGCAAGCTTAAAGCATTCAAGCTGATGAAGCTGGCGGGAGCGTACTGGCGTGGCGACTCCAATAATGAAATGCTGCAACGCATATACGGTACAGCATGGACTGATGAGAAAAGCCTGAAGGCGTACCTCACGCGTATCGAAGAAGCCGAGAAGCGCGATCATCGCAAGATTGCCAAGGCACTTGATCTGTTTCATATGCAGGAAGAAGCACCGGGCATGGTGTTCTGGCATGAGCGCGGCTGGCGTATCTACCAGGCGCTCACTCAGTACATGAGCGAACTTTGGCGTAATCATGGCTACCGTGAAATCCGTACACCGCAACTGGTGGATCGTTCCCTGTGGGAGAAGTCGGGGCACTGGCAGAATTTCCATGCTGACATGTTTGTAACTGAGTCAGAAAAGAAACTGTTTGCAGTCAAGCCGATGAACTGTCCCTGTCACATTCAGGTGTTCAATCAGGGCATCAAGAGTTACCGGGATCTGCCGTATCGCCTTGCTGAATTCGGGTCATGTCACCGCAATGAGGCATCAGGTGCGCTTCATGGCCTGATGCGAGTGCGTTCCTTTGTGCAGGATGATGCACATATCTTCTGTACCGAAGAGCAGATTCAGAGTGAAGCCATCGCCTTCATTGATTTGTTGCATAAGGTTTATGAAGACTTCGGATTCAAGGAAGTGATTTACAAGCTGGCTACGCGACCGAAAGAGCGCATCGGCTCGGATGAGGTATGGGGCCGGGCAGAAGGCGCACTTTCGGAAGCCCTGAATGCCCGCAACCTGCCCTGGAGCGAAAAGCCGGGTGAGGGTGCCTTCTACGGCCCCAAAATCGAATTTACCCTGAAAGACTCAATCGGCCGGTTCTGGCAGTGCGGCACCATTCAGGTCGATTTTTCGATGCCGGGCAGACTCGGTGCCGAATATGTCGCCAAGGACAACAGCAAGCAGGTGCCGGTAATGCTGCATCGCGCCATCTTCGGATCACTGGAGCGCTTTATCGGGATTCTCATCGAAGAACACAGCGGATGCTTCCCTTTATGGCTGGCACCCGTACAGGCGGTATTGATCAATATCACCGACGCACAGGCTGAATACGTCACCAAAGCAGCTGAATTCCTGAAAAATCAGGGGCTTCGGGTGGAATTGGACTTGCGCAACGAGAAAGTGGGCTTTAAGATCCGCGACCACACTTTGCAGCGAGTCCCATACCTGTTGGTAGCGGGTGATCGCGAAGCAGGTTCCAATACGCTGGCTGTGCGTACGCGCACTGGTAAGGATCTCGGCACAATCTCCCTGGAGAATCTGGCTGAGAAACTTGCGGGTGAAGTCGTAAGTTACGGCCGGAATGTTTTAACTGTTTAGAGGTATAGACGCATCGCTGCTCCAACCACCAACACCAAGCGTGTCAGACGAAATGAGGAAATCAATTCTCCGCGCTTACGTGTTATTGATGCTGAAGGTAATCAGGCTGGTGTATTAACCCGTTTTGAAGCCTTGCAAATGGCCGAAGCCGCAGGACTGGATCTGGTGGAAATTTCCCCCACCGCTGACCCGCCGGTGTGCAAGGTGATGGATTTCGGCAAGTTCCTGTTCGAAGCGAACAAGAAGGCGCATGCAGCGAAGCGTAACCAGAAACAGATACAGATCAAGGAAGTGAAGTTTCGTCCCGGTACGGAAGAAGGTGATTATCAGGTCAAGTTACGTAACCTGATCCGCTTTCTGACAGAAGGTGACAAAGCCAAGGTAGTGTTGCGCTACCGTGGTAGAGAGATGGCTCATCAGGAGATCGGACGTGAGCTTCTTAATCGAGTACAGCAAGACTTGGCCAATGTAGGCTCGGTGGAGCAGTTCCCGATGATGGAAGGTCGCCAGATGGTCATGCTGATCGGGCCAAAAAAGAAGTGAGCAGCAGTTGATTGCAGATTGAAAAATCTGCCGCTGTTGTCCCGCCTTGAGAACCGCACCCTTGGGTCGTGGATCAAACAGGCTAAAAAGTTGAGGAGTCGTAATTAAATGCCTAAGTTGAAAACCAACAGGGCAGCGGCGAAGCGTTTTCGCCCTACTGCCAATGGGTTCAAAAGAGCCCAGTCCCATCGTCGCCACATTCTGACCAAGAAGCCCAGCAAGCGTAAGCGCCAGTTGCGGTCACCAAGCATGGTGTCCAAGACAGATCTGGGACGTCTGGATCAGTTGCTGCCTAACATTTAAGTCGGAGGTGACACATGGCTCGCGTTAAACGGGGTGTGATTGCTCGCGCCCGACACAACAAAGTTCTCAAGAAAGCGAAGGGTTATTACAACGCCCGTCGTAAAGTATTCCGTGCTGCCAAGCAGGCTGTTATCAAGGCGGGTCAATACGCCTATCGTGACCGCCGTGCCAAAAAGCGTGATTTCCGTGCTCTGTGGATCACGCGAATCAATGCTGCTGCGCGCGTATACGGCTTGTCTTACAGCAAGCTGATCGCCGGCATCAATGCGGCTGAACTGGTCATTGACCGCAAGGTGCTTGCTGATCTTGCTCTTCATGACACGGTTGCCTTTGGTGCGATAGTTGAACGTGCCAAGGCAGCGCTGGCTGCTACCCAGGCTGCTGCCTGACAACTGCACATTCGTCTATTCATTAGCAAATAAGGCGGATCATCAGTATCAGGCCGTGCCATTCTTGATCGATTGGCACGGCCTTTTTCTTGATGACCATGCATAGACGGATTGTTCCAGTGATATTTACAACAGATTTTTCACACTACTAAACATCATGAATGTTGCAGCAAACGATATTGAAGCCTTTGTGGTTCAAGCCACAGCAGAGATACGTGCATGCAGCAATCTTGCTGAACTGGAACAGATTCGCGTGCGCCTGCTGGGCAAAAAAGGCGAGTTGACCAGTCAGCTGAAAAGCCTCGGACAGATGGAACCGGAGGCTCGTAAAATTGCCGGCGCTGTTATCAATGCAGCGAAGGAGCAGTTATCTTCAGAGCTTGATGCACGTCGCGATACACTCCAATCCGAAGAACTTGCTCAGCAACTGGCAAGCGAAACTATCGATGTGACCCTGCCCGGGCGTGGTCAGACAAACGGCGGATTGCATCCGGTAACACGAGTCCGGCAACGCATTGAAAAGCTGTTTGCCAGTGCGGGATTTTCAATTGTAGATGGCCCTGAAATTGAAGATGACTGGCATAACTTCGAAGCACTGAATATACCGGGCAATCATCCTGCCCGCGCCATGCACGATACATTCTATTTCGGCGATGGTCGATTGCTCAGAACCCATACATCACCGGTTCAGGTGCGTGCCATGCAGAACATGGGGGCTCCTTTGCGGGTAATAGCCCCGGGGCGCGTTTATCGTTGCGATTCGGATATGACGCATACGCCCATGTTTCATCAGGTGGAAGGATTGGTAGTAGATGAAAACATCAGTTTCGCCAATCTGAAAGCAGTACTGCATGACTTCATGAAATCATTCTTTGAGGCAGATGTAGGCATGCGGCTACGTCCCTCGTATTTTCCATTTACCGAACCTTCGGCAGAGGTCGATATTTCCTGCGTTGCCTGCAATGGCAAGGGCTGCCGTGTCTGCAAACAAACCGGCTGGCTTGAAGTCGCAGGTTGCGGCATGGTCCATCCCAATGTTCTTCGGGCAGTGAACATAGATCCAGAGCGGTTCACCGGTTATGCGTTTGGTATGGGCGTCGAGCGCCTGACCATGTTGCGTTACAAGGTGAACGACATACGCCTGTATTTCGAAAACGACCTGAACTTCCTGAAGCAGTTCAACTGAGTCCGGCATGAAAATCAGTCTGCAAAGTTTATCTCGCTGGGTAGAAGTCGGGAACGATGTCCCAGCGCTATCACACGCCCTCACCATGGCTGGTCTGGAAATAGAAGGGCAGTCAGCAGCAGCTCCCCCCATGTCGGGAATTGTGGTGGCAGAGGTGCTTGCTACCAGCAAACATCCGGACGCTGAAAAACTGTCTGTCTGTCGTGTTCATGATGGATCACAGGAAATTCAAATCGTATGTGGCGCTTCTAACGTACGAGCCGGTATTAAAGTGCCACTGGCAACTGTAGGAGCCACATTACCGGGCGGCATGGAAATCAAGAAAGCGAAACTGCGCGGTGTGGAATCGTTCGGTATGTTGTGTTCGGCCAAAGAGCTGGGGTTGGCTGAAGAAAGCCAGGGATTACTGGAATTGCCGGCTGAATTGAAAGCCGGACAGGATGTGGTCAAAGCGCTATCCCTTGACGATATTGTTTTTGAAATCAATCTGACCCCAAATCGCGGTGATTGCATGAGCGTGCTGGGCGTGGCGCGTGAGATCGCTGCAAACCGTGACTCGATTTTGAACATGCCGGAACAGGGTCAGATTGCAGCGAGCCATGAGCAAACTTTCCCTGTCAGAATTGACTCCAGCGGTTGCGGCAAATTTGTCAGCAGAATCATAAAAGGCATCAATCCGGGAGCACGTTCACCCTGGTGGTTGCAGGAACGCCTGCGCAGGGCAGGCGTCCGATCCATAAACGCCATCGTTGATATCACCAATTACGTGATGCTGGAGCTCGGGCAACCCATGCATGCTTATGATCTGAGCAGATTGCATGGGGGCATTGTAGTACGCCAGGCGCTGGATAATGAGCAGGTCACTTTGCTGGATGGGAAAAGCATCACTCTCAATAACGATGTGCTGGTGATCGCGGATCAGCAGCGCGCGCTGGCTCTGGCTGGCGTTATGGGCGGTCTGGATTCCGCAATCAATGATGCGACAACCGATGTCCTGCTTGAGGTCGCTTTCTTCCAGCCAGATGCGATAGCAGGTAGAGGTCGCCGCTATGGGCTGGTAACCGATGCTTCGCAACGCTTTGAGCGTGGTGTCGATTTCAATCTGCAGGAGCGGGCGATACAGCTTGCGACCCAGTTGATTCTGGATATTGCCAGTGGACAAGCAGGTCCTGTTCAGGTCGCGGGTGAGTCCTCGCCACCACGCAATCACATCCATTTACGTCACAAGCGAATCTGCCGCTTGCTGGGGCATATCATCTCTGTTGGTGAAGTAACCCGTATTCTGAAAGGCCTCGGTATGCAGGTTGATGTCACAGTGGCAGAACCGGCCGAATGGAAAGTTGTGCCGCCCAGTTGGCGCTTCGACCTTGCCATTGAAGAAGACCTTGTCGAAGAAGTGGCGCGTGTCTATGGATATGACCGGATCCCCGCTTTACAGGAAACCGCCGCCCAGGCTCTGCGCGGCTTCAGTGAAACCAGAATTCCGGCTGAGCGTGGTGCACTGTTGCTGGTTGATCGCGGTTATCAGGAAGCCATCACTTACAGTTTTACCGACCCTGCACTCCAGGAAACTCTTTTGCCGGGCTCAACTTCGCTTGCGCTAGCCAATCCGATTTCGGCTGAGATGGCGGTCATGCGTTTGTCACTCTGGCCGGGGCTGTTGCAGTCGCTCCAGCAGAATCAGAAACGCCAGCAACCACGGGTTCGATTGTTTGAAACAGGCAGACAATTTTCTGCTGACGGCAAACAGGAAATTCCAGTCATTGCCGGCCTTGCCGGTGGACTGCTGGTACCCAAGCAATGGGCGTCATCGAACTCAGCAATTGATTTCTATGATGTCAAAGCCGACGTTGAATCCCTGCTGGCGTTAACCGGGCGACCGGAGGAATTCAGCTTTGTTCCGGCGACACATCCAGCACTGCATCCCGGGCAGTGCGCGCGAATCGAGCGACTCGGGCAGCCGGTCGGCTGGTTGGGGAGTTTGAGCCCTGTGCTGGTGAAGTCTCTGGATCTGGTGTATCCGGCGGTGTTATTTGAGTTGGAGATAATTCCAACATTTGCTTCCCATGTGCCTGAATATCAAGAAATTTCAAAGTTCCCTATGGTGCGCCGCGACCTGGCTTTGCTGGTTGCCGATAACCTCAAATTCACTGATTTGGCGCAGGCAGCGCGGGAATCCGCCGGTCCATTACTGAGAGAGCTCAATATTTTTGATGTTTATCAGGGTGCCGGACTGGAGAAAGGCAAGAAAAGCATAGCCTTAGGAATAAATTTGCAGGATACTTCGCGGACACTGACTGATGTTGAAGTGGATACAGTGGTAACAGCCATTGTTCTTCATCTGTCACAGAGATTCGATGCAAGACTCAGAGATAAATAACAATGGCGGCACTGACTAAAGCAGAAATAGCAGAGGCCCTGTTTGACCAGTTAGGGTTAAACAAGCGTGAAGCCCGCGAATTGATTGATCTTTTTTTCGAAGAGATTCGTACAGCCTTGTCCAATGGTGAGCAGGTCAAATTGTCCAGTTTTGGCAACTTTGACTTACGCGACAAAAATCAGCGCCCCGGACGTAACCCAAAGACAGGGGAAGAAATTCCGATCAGTGCGCGACGCGTGGTCACTTTTCGCCCTGGTCAGAAACTCAAAGCCCGAGTAGAAGCCTATGTTGGAACCCGGGAATAACAACGAATTACCACCGATTCCTGGCAAGCGTTACTTCACTATTGGTGAGGTAAGCGATTTGTGCATGGTCAAGCCTCATGTACTGCGGTACTGGGAGCAGGAGTTCGAGCAATTAAGTCCGGTCAAGCGACGTGGCAATCGCAGGTACTATCAGCGTCAGGACGTATTGGTAATCAGGCAGATCCGCAGCCTGCTTTACGATCAGGGCTTCACCATTGGTGGTGCGCGTAATCGACTGGAAGGTGAGGAGGCGCGTGATGACGCCACACAAACCCAGCAAATGGTGCGTCAATTACGCACTGAACTTGAAGATATTCTTAAAATTCTCAGACGCTAAGTTTTGCTTGTAATCGACAGGCAATGATCATCAGGTATGGTCATTTTTTTGCCTTTTGCCTGCTGTAAATAGACTTCAGCTCTCCTGTTTCGCCTTAACTTAATCAGCATGAATTTGTGGTGGCGAAACAAACATGGCAAAGTCACCTCAATCAAATCATCCAGTGCTTTCTGGACAGATACCTCCCGATGGGCTTTCATACCATGAATAAAATAGTTTGCAGCTTGCTGATGTTTGTTTCTGCCACCTATCTGGCAGGGTGCGGTGGGAATACATATGGTGGGAGCAACAGCACCCCTGTTGCGTATACCGTGGGAGGCAACATCTCAGGGCTGACCGGAACAGTTACATTGCTCAACAATAGTGGTAATGCATTGCCCGTTTCAGCCAATGGCGTTTTCACATTCACCAATGGCGTTCTTTCAGGTAATACTTATAGTGTAACGGTGGGCACTCAGCCTGCTGGGCAGATTTGCACCCCCAGCAGCAATACAGGCACCATCAGCGGTGGCAATGTCACCAACGTAGTTATTACCTGTGCGAATGCCTACACCATTGGTGGCAATATAACCGGCCTCAACGGCACAATTACACTGCTTAATAATGGTGGCAATGCGAAAGTAATATCCGCCGATGGAACTTTCGCATTTACCGTCCCGATGCTGACAGGAAGTTCCTATACAGTGACTATTGGAACATTACCGGGCGGGCAAACCTGTTCCCTCACCAACGGCACTGGCACAGTTGCTACTGCAAATATCAGCAATATCAGTGTGGTTTGCAGAACGATGCATGCCTACGTTGTAAACAAAGGCAGTCAGACCATATCGCAATATTCCATTAACAGTTCAGGAGTGTTGACCGCCTTGTCACCTGCTACTGTCAGCACCGCAAGCAGTGCGCCAAACCCCGTCAATATAACAATCGATCCGGCTGGACAATATGCTTATGTAACCAGTGATACAACGAATGCAATTGCTCAATTCAGTATTGGCAGCAATGGTGCATTAACGCCGCTGAGTCCGGCGGCTGTTACAACGGCTGCGCTTCCCTACAGCATCAGTATCGACCCTTCCGGAAAGTATGCTTACGTTAGCTACAACAGTAGCGCTTCGGTTGGTCTGTTCACCATCGGTGGAGGGGTTTTAACAGCAGGAGCGGTTGCCTCAGTATCGCCAGAAACCGGGCCGTGGGGTATCAGTACTGACCCCACCGGGAAGTATGTGTATGTAGCCAATCACGGCATAGATCCAATTTATAAAAACACCGTTTCACAGTTCAGCATCGGTAGCGGCGGAGCATTATCTACATTAACTCCTGCATCTGCTGTCACGGGTTCGGCAGGCGGAGAAGCCCCTTACTACATTAGTATTGATCCAACCGGTAAATATGCCTATGTAAGTAACGGCAATACCAACACGATCGCACAGTTCAGTATTAATAGCTCAACTGGTGTGTTAACAGCTTTGAGTCCGTCATCGGTGGCGACTGGGGCATTGCCATTTCATATCACTACTGATCCGAAAGGAAAGTTCACATATGTTGTGAATTATCTGGGAGGAAGCATTTCGCAATACACCATAGGCAGTAGTGGTGCGCTAACTGCCATGACCCAGCCTATAGTTGCGTCAGGCGCAGGTTCTTATGACATCGGAATCGATCCAACTGGAAGATATGCATATGTCACAAATAACAGCGGCAATTCTATCCTTCAGTACAACATTGGCAGTACAACAGGGGCATTAACGTCAATGGCTACTGCTTCGGTGCCGGCTGGCAATTCTCCTACAACGATTGCTATACATTAGTTTCAATCCCCGTATTGCTAGCCGATGGGCGTTCATCCATCGGCTACTGAAGTTTCGGTTCTAATGAATCTCAGCCGCTATTCCTCAAAGCAGTGGCAACGGCGTTGATTGACAATTGTATTCCTTCACGTACGCGTGGGTCGTGCTCACCCGCGCGATGCCGTTTCAGCAATTCAACCTGCAGTAGATTCAGAGGTTCGATATAAGGAAGTCGCAGGCGAATTGAAGTCTCCAGGGCCGGTTTGTTTTCCAGCAGGCGCGCCTGCTGTGTGATCGACAGCAGGCAATCATGTGTCGCCTGCCAGCCACTTCGAATCTGGCCGAAGATTCGTGATGACATATTTTGATCAGTAACCAGTGTGGCGTATTGAGCAGCAATACTCATATCTGATTTGGCCAGTACCATTTCCAGATTATCCAGCGTGGTTCGAAAGAACGGCCAGGCCAGCACCATTTCGCGCAACAAGCCCTGGTCTTCAAATGACTGCAGTGCATGACCCACACCGTACCAGCCGGGTAGCATGACGCGTGCCTGAGCCCAGCTGAATACCCACGGAATGGCTCGTAAATCTTCAATACGATCTGACTTTGTACGTGATGCCGGCCGCGAGCCGATCTTGAGTTCAGCAATCTCAAGTAGCGGAGTCATCTGCCTGAAAAAAGTATTGAAGCCTTCTGTTTCGTAAACTAACGACCGGTAGTTTATGAATGCACGTTGAGACAACAAATTCATGGTTGCTGAAGATTGCTCATGCTCATCATGAGAAACCTCAGGATTTTCAAGTGATGCCAGCAATGTTGCCGATGTCATGGCTTCCAGATTGACCATAGTGCTTTCGCGAGTGCCATACTTGGCCGCAATGACCTCGCCTTGTTCAGTAATGCGGATGCGCCCCTTTAGCGTGCCATGTGGTTGCGCACAAATCGCGTCAAAAGCCGAGCCCCCACCACGACCTACCGCGCCACCACGCCCGTGAAATATCTGCATGTGTACGTTTGCTGCTGAAAATACCTGCGCCAGCGCACGCGTTGCATGATGCAGGCTCCAAACTGAAGTGAGATAGCCACCGTCCTTGTTGGAGTCTGAATAACCCACCATGACTTCCTGATAGGCATGAGCTTGAGTGACTGACCTGACTTCTGGCAAATCAAGCCAGGATTTCATGATTCGTGGTGCGTTCTCAAGATCACCAATGGTTTCGAATAATGGCACAGCCATGATGGTTGATCGTATGGGATGGCTACGATACAGACCTGCTTCTTTGAGCAGGATATTCACTTCGAGCAGATCAGACACGCTCTCGCACTTTGATATGATGTAATGCGTGATAGCAGATTCACCATACATCGACTGTGCCTCTGCGGCCGCACGCACGATAGCCAGTTCCGATTGGGTTTCTTCACTGTAGTCAGCGAATGGGCTGTACAGCAAACGTGCGCTGACCAGTTCCATGCGCAGTAAGCGTATCCGTGAAGCTTCATCCAGGGCCGGATAGTCAGCTTCCACGCCAGCAACTTTCAGTAATTCGGCAACAACACGTGCGTGTACCTCTGCATTCTGTCGCAGATCAAGGGTTGCCAGATGGAAGCCGAAAGTTTCCACCGCACGAATCAATCTGCCCAGCGCACCACCAGTGGCAAGTGTGCCGCTGCCGTGTGCCTTGAGTGAATAGGCCAGCTGCGCCAGATCACTTCGGAATTCCTCAGGATTCGGATAGGCTTCACCTGTAACTGATGCCGGGCGGGGCGGCGGATGGCCGGTGATATTCTGATAAGTGGCAGCGAGTCGTGCATACATGCCGGTAATTGCACGTCGATATGGCTCGTCCTGCCGTCCTGAGCTGAGGTCACTGCTATGCTGAGCAAGATCTGATATGGCTGTAGTCACCTGAGCCAGTTCACTGGAAATTGACAACTCCGCGCCTAGTGCATGCAGTTGATTCAGATAGTCGACAAGCAGGCTTTCGGACGACCTGCGCAAAGTCAGATGCAATGAATCAGCGCTGACATTGGGATTGCCATCCCGATCACCACCGATCCAGCTGCCCAGCCTCAGAAAGCTTTTCGGCCGATGGCCCAGCGTCCTTTCCCAGCGGGAATACAGTGCAGATACAGTTGGCAGAAATACATCGCGCAGATAAGCGAGTGCAGTTTCCACCTCGTCTGAGACATATAGACGCTCCCGCCGCAATGCGCGTGTCTGCCACATCAGTGCGATCTGTCTGATGATTGCAGGTTCCAGCAGATCGCCATCAGCTGTTTCGCTTCGACCCAGATCACGTTCACGCATGAGTGCGGCGATCCGGTTGCGATGATCAATCATGCTCTTGCGCATGACTTCAGTGGGGTGAGCGGTTAGCACCGGGACGATCAGAGAATGATCCAGCAGGGTGATGATGTGCTGCGTACCAATACCCTGAGCATTCAGACGCTTCAATGCGGATGCCATATCCTCATCTGCACCAGCAGCGGCTTTCTGTCTATCCTCAGCTAGGTTAGCCAGCATTGAGAAGAGCATGAAACCGCGAACAAACGCTAGCGTTTCATCCAGTGTCAGCCGTTCCAGTCCCCGGTCCATGTTGAGCGCATTGACAATGCCGCGATGTCGATCCACCGAAGTCGCACGTATGTATTCAATGCGCTCGAATAACTGTTCTCCTCCATACGCACGAATCACATCACCGAGCAACTTGCCCAGAAAACGGATATCGGCGTTCTGGGATAATGTCGTGGATGGAGCAGGGGAGTTCACTCTATTTCACCGATATCAAGTTGATACAGGCAGATACAAGCCAGCGGCCACACAATACATTCATCCAATCACGATGGTTGGTGATTCTGCAGTGCAGCTCAACCGGCGTCAGTTACTTGCACGCTTTGTGCCAGAGAACTTGATGAGAAACTGCCAGAGTCAGTTGAAATACTTAGCCTGCAAAATGATGGTGAATTTCACGCCCATTCAAGGCATGCAGTCAATTTGCTAACCAGAAACGCAGATCCGGTGCTTGAAGTGCATGCACGATCTGTGCGCTATGCAGGTGCATATATGTTTGTTTGCTGCACTTCATTGTCTTCACGCTCGAATGTCAGTCATCGTCGAATCGATGACACCGCCGCCCAGACACACGTCACCATCATAAAACACCACATACTGCCCCGGGGTGATGGCGCGTTGCGTTATATCGAATTCAACTCTTGCTGTGTTGTTAGCACCTATGATCACTGTGCAGTGTTGATCGGCTTGCCGATAGCGTGATTTCGCAGTACAGGTGAAACGTGCTGCTGGTGGTGCACCGGCTATCCAGCTTAACTCGACTGGGTTCAGTGCAATCTGTTGCATGGCTGGATGATCGTGGCCCTGCACGACAATAAGCTGATTGCGTTGCAGGTCTTTGCTGGCGACAAACCAGGGTTCTTCGGCATGGTTGGATTTACCTCCGATGCCAAGACCTTGTCGCTGGCCGAGTGTGTAGTACATCAGACCGGAATGCTGACCCAGCAACTCCCCATCAATACTGCGAATTTCACCCGGTTGGGCAGGCAAATACCTGCTGAGGAATTCCGCGAATGGACGTTCGCCGATGAAGCAGATGCCAGTGCTGTCCTTCTTGTCGTGCGTAGGTAACGCCAGCTGCCTGGCAATTCGGCGTACCTCGTCCTTCTGCAATTCACCTACAGGAAAAAGGGTTCTGGCCAACGCAGCAGCAGGCATGGCATGCAGGAAGTAACTTTGATCCTTGCCGGGGTCCAGGCCGCGTAACAAGCGTGGTACAGGCTCATGTAATACACGGGCATAGTGCCCGGTAGCGAACAGATCAGCGCCTAGCCGCCTTGCGAAATCAAAGCACACACCGAACTTGATTTCACGATTGCAGAGGACATCAGGGTTGGGTGTGCGACCGGCGCGGTATTCGCTCAGGAAATGCTCGAACACGCGATCGCGATATTCCTTTGCAAAGCTGACTTTGTGCAGGGATATGCCCAGCTGGCTGCACACCTTGCGGGCATCCTGAAAGTCGTCAGCGGCCGTGCAGTAGCCGTCTTCGTCTTCTTCCCAGTTGCTCATGAACAGGCCTTCGACGCGATAGCCTTGCTGCAACAGCAGGTGCGCGGCGACAGATGAGTCTACACCGCCGGACATGCCGACGATGACAAGCGGGGAAGCAGAGGAGGTCATGCGCCCATTATACGGGCGACTTTATGCAGTTTTTGAATTGATGATCCGGTCTGGATCAACCAGATGCGTGAGCATTTCAAGGGGATAACGTGCGCCGCTCAGATAATCATCAATACAGCGCAGTACGAGCGGGCTGCGTAATTGCGCGGATCGTTGCACGATCTCATTACGGGTCAGCCAGAGGGTGCGACGGATCCCATGATCAAGTCGACGTTCAGGGAAATGTTGTGTGACCTGACCAGCGAAAGCGACGCGCAGGAAGGTGATGTTGCGTTCGGGATGCGGCCAAAGGTAAATACCACTGACGGCATCGGGCACAAAATGCCAGGCAGTTTCTTCCAGCGTCTCGCGAATACCAGCTTCCAGCAGGGATTCATTGGCTTCCAGATGACCGGCGGGCTGGTTGATGACCAGACGCTGGCCAACATGTTCTTCAATGAGCAGGAACCGGCCTTCGCGCTCCACAACCGCTGCAACAGTAACATCCGGCTTCCACACCATGATGACCTCAGTATATCCGCGTCTATTGATTAATTACCCGATCAAACGAAGGCAGCAGCTGAGCCGCACACCACGCCTTGTCAAACTGTACGCCATAAAAGCGGGCAACCTGCGGATCATAGATATCCGCCATACCATCCCAGCGATCGGCGTGAATTCGGTACAGCACACCACGTTCGTCGGCCAGCAGCAGCTCTGCTGATTCAAGATGGGTGTTTTCGCAGGTACGTACCTCGAAGCTATGCGGTAAACGTTCAGCCATGAGCAGCAAGGGGTGTTTTCGGTCATGCTCATTGAAGGGTGTGGTCAGCAGCTTAACTCTAGGGTGGCGTCGGACCAGCAGAAAACGCTTCAGTACATCCAGAAAGCCAGCTGTTTCGAATAATCCGGAATTCAGATCACGCGACCAGAGCGTGAGGTGGTGTTCGGCGGTACGGGTAACGCTTAACAACTGCTCACGCATTTCCGCTTGCGTGGTGAACAACACGGGGGAGCTGCTAAGCACCTGATGGCTGCCCGTGTCGGTGATAATGGTCTGGCCTGTTTCAAGGCGCATGGGGTTTCTCGTTTATGTTTGCGCTGCTCTGAAAAACTCTCCATTTATGAAGCAGACACGTACGTGGCTGAACCTTAATTGGCTAAGGTTCAGCCAAGCTGCTTACCCTGTCACGTTTTCAGATTATTCCGCAATACTAAAGAGCCTCAACACGATGGCAAATCAGACTTTTCTGGCCAGTTCGGCGGCCAGACCTATGTAATTGGCCGGGGTGAGCCCGAGCAAAATCTGACGGGCCTCTGCTGGCAGGTCCAGACCGGAAATGAATTTCTGCATTGCTGCAGCATCCACGCGTTGACCACGGGTCAGCTCCTTCAGCTGTTCATAGGCGTTTTCAACACCATACCTGCGCATCACTGTCTGGATCGGTTCGGCCAGCAGCTCCCAGTTGGCATCCAGGTCTTCGGCCAGACGTGCTGAGTTCACATCAATCCGGTCGAGGCCACGATTGATGGACTTCCATCCCAGCAGGCTGTGTGTCACTGCCACGCCCACATTGCGGACCACGGTGGAATCGGTCAGGTCGCGCTGCCAGCGCGAAACAGGCAGCTTGTCAGCCAGAAACCGGAGCAGGGCATTGGCCAGTCCAAGATTGCCTTCGCCATTCTCAAAATCGATGGGATTGACCTTGTGAGGCATGGTGGAAGAACCGGTTTCGCCGGCCACAACGCGCTGCTTGAAGTACCCCAGTGATACGTAGCCCCATGCATCGCGTGCAAAGTCGATCAGCACCGTATTTACGCCGGCCAGTGCGTCAAAGTATTCAGCCATGAAGTCGTGCGGCTCTATCTGCGTGGTGTAGGGGTTCCACTGCAATCCCAGTGATTCCACAAAACGCTGGCTCAATGTCAGCCAGTCAACATCGGGATACGCAACGACATGAGCGTTGAAGTTGCCAACCGCACCATTGATCTTGCCCAGAATCTGCACCTCGGCCAATTGGTCGCGTTTGCGCTTGAGACGATAAACCACGTTCGCAATTTCCTTGCCTAACGTGGTGGGTGTCGCAGGCTGACCGTGGGTTCTGGACATCATCGTAATTTCTGAATTCTGATGAGAAAATGACTGCAAGCGATTGATCAGATTGGAGATAAAAGGCAGTAAAACCTCACGTGCTTCCTTAAGTATCAAGGCGTAACTGAGGTTGTTGATGTCCTCGGAAGTACAGGCAAAATGAACAAATTCACGCCGTGCCTTACCCTCTGGAAATACATCAAGCCGCGACTTCACCAGGTATTCAACAGCCTTTACATCATGATTGGTGCTGCGTTCGTACTCCTTAACTTTGGCGGCATCTTCCAGACTTAGTCCGGCAGCCAGTTCATCCAGTACGCCCAATACCTCTGCGGGCAGATTCTTCAGTTCGGTAATGCCATTTTCCGAAGCCAGAGCTTTGAACCATAGTGCTTCAACCCGAACCCGCTGACGGATCAATCCGTACTCGCTGAATACCGGACGCAGCTCAACAGCCTTGTCTGCGTAACGTCCATCAATGGGTGAAATGGCGGTGAGTGAGCTGAGGTTCATAAGCAAGACCTGCAATCCAGCAGTGAAACGGGGCGCGCATCATACCTCAGGGAAGAGCGGCTTCATCGTTGATCGATTAAGACCATATATTACATAATATACACACTCCGGTAGCAAAAAACCCTCGGCGAGGGTTTGGAAAATGGGGTCTGAGGGGTCTCGGTGCCCCTCGAAGAGGGGCAGGGTTAACAGCTGGTCGAGCAGTTCTGAGGGGTCAGGTGCTGCACTGTTTTGGGCTGTTTTTTCCCCTCTGGGGGACAAATGCGGGGTGTTACTAGGCACCCCGCATGAAACCGGCGACTCCAGAAGGCTGCTCCCTGCTTCGCTGTCATCTCCGCTGCGCGGAGATGTGGCAGCGAGCAGGGGAGAAGGCCGTGACGGTTTCCCGCTAAAGCCTGTGCCATTGTTCAACCCTGAACCTCTGCCGCCAGAAGGTTGTCCAGGGGTGAGCGGTAACGCCTGATCGGGTGAGGGCACCAGACGCAACCGATGCTTCCTGCCTGACACTTCCGGCAATGGCGACCCTATCGGCTCGCTACCTTCGGATTGCGCGGCACATTCCCTGCCGCCAAGCGGCGCGGCTCCAGCCGCGCTCAGGATAGATTCAAGGTCTTGCCAAGTCTCAAAGCCGTACCGCTGAGCGGTCTGCCGTCGCCAAGTCAGCTCTGCGGCTATTTCGGATTCGTCGATGCAATGGGCGACTGATGCAGCTGCAGCCAGTCCGAGAACCGGCGAGCCAGTTTCGGGCTGAGCCGGTACAGCTGCATGAATAGCTCTGCCTTGAGCACCCACAGCGCGAGCTTGGGCGATTGCAGGCATCGCTTCAGATCGCCCGCCGAATAGCCCGCGACCCGAATCCGGCGAATGTGGCGCCACTTGCGTACGCGAATCATGACCGGCCACCGAAACGAGCGACACACGGCGCGCGGACGACTGGCTGGGGCTGGTTCTGGGTTTGCTGTTGCCGGAGGGCTTTGATCTCGCGGAACTGAGCGGAGACGGTCTGGATGTAGATGGTAAGCGCTTGGACGTGGTTGGGCTTGACGTACTCGTTCTCAGGCGTCCAGAGCTTGCCTTTAACGAGTCGGAAGCCGTTCCAGTCTGGGTGCAGATAGCCGAGATCCCCTGTGTAGCGTAGACCGACGACAGGTGTGGCTGCGGCGGACACTTTGCCCGCTTGCTTCCAGCGTCTGGCGGTTCGCAGGGTGACTCCTGCAAGGTGCGCCAAGTGCTTGATTGGGATGCCGTAGGTTGAGAGGGGTTCGATCTTATGCGGGCTTGTATCTGCCTGTGCTTCGCATTTGTCATAATATACATTATGCGAAGTTATAATGAATCTACTCAGTCCAGTTTGAAGTCGATGACGTCCCAGCGAGTCGATTCTTCATGGCGGGCCTGCCTCTTGATGGCATCCACAATGTCACGATCATTCCAGCCAACCACCTCATCGGCCAAGGCTTCGAGCAGCACAGGCAACTTCTCCATGATGCCGAATGCTTCGAGTACCAGCACCGGCTTGTCGAGCCCTTTGGCGCAATTCACCTGAAAGTCCATCCAGTCCTTGTTTGCCTGGTATTGACCGGCCGGAATCAACACAACTTCTGAAATGCCAATCTGCTTGCGGAGTTCCTGCTTGAGACCGTCCTTGTCCAGAGAGACATTCAGTTCGGGAACGCTGCAATTCCTGTAATAAAAATTTCTTGCGCCTTCCAGATATTCAAACACACGCCGATAGTCATCATTGACTGCGAACGCATGTGCGACAAACACCCGGACCGGGTTTTGTTGTGAAACAGAACTCATTCAATGCTCCATTGCTGCTCTGGGACTGTCAAAATAGTAGTTCGGCCAATCCTGATTGTCACAATTGTAAGCTCGGGTTATACACGTACAACTGTTTTTTTGCCCTGTAATCAAATGAAATTCCTGCTCTACAACATTCGTTATGCCACCGGTACCGGCCCTTCATTTCACCTGCCAGTTCCGGGTGCAGGCTATTTACGTAGCAGCCGACAGGTGCTGAACCAGATCACACAATTCATAAAACATGAAGATCCCGATATTGTTGGTCTTATTGAGGTGGACACCGGTTCCGTGCGCTCTGGTCTGATCAATCAGGCTGAGTATATTGCAGATGCAATCGGTCACTATTCCATCTATCAATGCAAATATGGTGTGTCATCGATCAACAATCTGCTGCCCATTGTCCGTAAGCAGTCCAATGCATTTCTGTCTGCGCCCAGGGTACACGGAGAAAGATTCCATTATTTTGATCAGGGCATCAAGCGACTGATCATTGAGCTAGAACTTGAGAACTGTGCGATTTTCCTAGTGCATCTGTCACTTAAATTCCGGCATCGTCATGATCAATTGCGCTATCTGTACAGTCTGATCAAGCAATCCAGAAAGCCAGTGATAGTAGCAGGTGACTTCAATACCTTCTGGGGCGACCACGAGATATTCCTGTTCTGTCAGGCTGCCGGTCTGACTAGTGCCAATCAGCTTGGCCTGCCATCCTATCCAAGCCGGACGCCGCGCATGGAACTTGATTTCATCCTGCACTCGCCACAGATAAGCATTAATCGCTTCGAGATTCCCCGCAAGTTGTTCTCTGATCATCTGCCTCTGATCTGTGAGTTCGACATCAATACAGGATAAGGTTTACATTATCGGCTGTTTACCGAATAACCATCGCCAGGTAAGGACGGTATGTATGAGCAACAATAATTCAAACAGCAGTTCTGCCATGTGGCGATATCACATCGATAGTGATCAGGTCGCCTGGCTCGAATTCGATAAACCCGATGCCACGGTCAATACACTGTCACGGGACGCCATGACAGGTCTGGATCAGCAGCTCATCGAGCTGGAAAGATTGAAGCCCAAGGCCCTGGTAGTGATCTCAACCAAGCAGAGTGGTTTCATTGCCGGTGCGGACATTAAGGAATTTACGGGCATGGCGTCCGCCAACCAGGTCTATGAAATGATTCGCTCCGGCCAGCGGGTGCTGGATCGACTGGAACAACTGCCCTGCCCGACCGTTGCAGCCATCCATGGTTTTGCCCTGGGCGGAGGGCTGGAGTTGGCTCTGGCCTGCAAGTACCGGATTGCAGCAAGTGATGCAAAGACGTCCCTGGGGTTACCTGAAGTCATGCTGGGTATTCATCCCGGATTTGGCGGTACGGTACGAACGGTAAGGTTGCTAGGCCCTGTCATTGCAATGGATTTGATCTTGACCTGTAAGTCCATTAAAGCCGACAAGGCCTTGAATATAGGTCTGGTAGATCGTCTGGTGCCTCTGGCCGAATTGCGCTCTTCTGCAAAACAGCTGGCTATGACTGCACCGCCGCCATTCCAGGCGAAATTCATGGCACAGCTGCTGAACCTGAGCTGGATACGGCCTTTCATTGCCAGCAAGATGCGCAAGCAATTACGCAAGCACGCTGTTCAGGAGCATTATCCGGCACCCTATGCTGTGATTGATTTATGGCAGCGTCATGGTGCGCGGGGTGGCGCGGCATTTGAAGCGGAAGCAAGGTCCATTGCTGCTATGTTCTGCACATCAACATCCCGCAATCTCGTGCGAGTATTTCTGCTTCAGGATCGCCTGAAAAACCTGGGCGGCAAATCCAGTCATAAAGCCACATATGCACATGTGGTGGGTGCGGGCGTGATGGGTGGCGATATTGCAAGCTGGTGCGCAATCAGCGGCCTGGAAGTGTCATTGCAGGATCGGGCCATGCAATTCATACAGCCTGCTCTGGACCGAGCCAGCGCATTGTTCGAGAAACGTTATGCGAATGTAGAGGAGCGTTCGCAAGTGGCGGCACGCTTGAATGCTGATATTGAAGCAAAGCAGGTTTGCCGCGCCGATGTAGTGATTGAAGCCATTTTTGAAAACGTTGAAGCCAAGAAGGAGCTCTATGCCCGTCTTGAACCACAGCTGAAGCCGGGGGCCATTCTGGCAAGCAATACCTCCAGCATCGTTCTGGAAATTTTATCTAATGGCTTGAAAGATCCGGGACGTTTTGTTGGCCTGCACTTCTTCAATCCGGTAGCACGCATGCCTCTGGTAGAGATTATCCAGTCCGTCACTACCCGTCCTGAAGTCATGCAGGCGGCAATCGCATTTGCACGACAACTCGACAAGTTGCCCGTACCATGCCGAAGCGCGCCCGGCTTCGTAGTCAATCGTATCCTGATGCCTTATCTGAACGAGGCCATGCGTGCTGCCGATGAAGGCGTTCCCCTGGCCGTGCTGGACAAGGTGGCCACTGACTTCGGTATGCCTATGGGACCTATAGAACTTGCCGACGTGGTGGGGCTTGATGTCTGCTTACATGTGGGCGCCATTCTGGCTCAGGCCTATTCAAGGCCACAGGCCAGAATCATTCAAACCCTGGTTGAGCAGAAAAAGCTGGGCAAGAAGAGCGGCGAGGGATTCTATGTATGGCAGGAAGGCAAACCAATCAAGCCGCAAGCTGGCACAAATCCCATTCCATCAGATCTGACGGATCGTCTGATTCTTTCCATGCTGAATGAATCCATGGCCGTGCTGCGGGAGCAGATCGTTGCCGATGCGGATCTGCTGGACGCAGCAGTGATATTTGGCACCGGATTCGCCCCATTCCGAGGTGGCCCATTACAATATGCCCGCAGTGTGGGCGCTGAAAAATTGATTCTCAAGCTGGATGAGCTGGCGGGTAAATATGGCGCTCATTTCAAGCCTGATCCGGGCTGGAGCTCGGGCCTGTTGAAGCAATGATGAAACCCCGTTGCTCTTCACACTTTTGACTTAAAGTCGGCGGTCATCGCTAAAGTAGCGTGCTAACATCCTGCCCATATTGGATGCGGCAGAAGCCTTAATTTACGTTACAGCCTGACTCACCACAGAAGATCATTCAGCGAACTATGGAGAATAAAACCCTTGATCTCGGTACCTTGAGATCCTTTTCACCCCTGGATGGCCTGAAGACCGAAAACCTGAATGCACTGGCTCGCAAAGCGACAATGCGCAGTCTCACTCTTGATAAGACGTTATTCAAACAGGGGGATAAAGACAAGAATGCCTTCTATCTTGTCAGTGGGGTCATTGAGCTGGTTCAGGACGGCAAGAATATTGCGATTATCCGTGCAGGTTCACCTGAGGCACGTAACCCTATTTCTCCCAGTCTGCCCCGGCGCTGTACGGCAGTGGTCGCTTCAGATCGTGCGGAACTGCTGACTGTCGACTGTGATCTGCTGGATGTCATGCTGACCTGGGATCAGACCGGTACATATGAAGTGGGTGAACTGGGACGCCTCGCCCAGATTGATGACATGGCTGATGACTGGATGACGCTCATGTTGCAAACCAAGGCCTTTCACAAGGTACCACCTGCCAACATCCAGGCTATTTTCATGCGGCTGCAGCGAGTTGATTTCAAAGCCGGTCAGAGCGTCATCAAGCAAGGTGAAGAAGGCGATTATTTCTATGTGATCGTCAAAGGTAAATGCCAAGTCACCCGGGAAACACCTCTGAACAAGGATGGCGTCAAGCTGGCTGAACTTGTGAAAGGCGATACCTTTGGTGAAGAGGCACTAATATCAGAAGCCAGGCGCAACGCCAATGTCACCATGCTGACCGATGGTAGCCTTATGCGTCTTGGCAAGGATGACTTCAGGATGCTGCTGAATGAGCCAATGCAGGAGTACGTAGATCAGTATGAAGCAGAAAAGTTGATTGCACAGGGCGCAAAATGGCTGGATGTCCGCCTGCCCTCCGAGTTCGAAACCCAGCATCTGGACAATGCGTTGAACATTCCGCTTTATTTCCTGCGCATCAAGCTCAAGACACTCGATCGCAATACGCCCTATGTTGTGTACTGCGACAATGGGCGCCGCAGTTCTGCAGCAGCCTTTATTCTATCGGAGCGAGATTTTCATACCTATGTCTTGAAGGGCGGCACTCAATCTATGATCACCCTGGTCAAGTAAAACCACCGGTAATACCAGAAGATTGCCGGTGACTGTTCCTGATTACATCGTATGAGTAGGCTTGTCGCCACCCAGTGCGCCTGCCAGGTAACTTTCAATCTTGCGCTGGGTAGTACCGCGATCCTGTTCGCTGAACTGCACGCCGATACCCGCAGTGCGTTTTCCCTGTGAACCTTTTGGTGTCATCCAGATCACCTTCCCTGCCACCGGCAGTTTTTCGTCTTCTCCCATCAAATTCAGCAGCATGAACACTTCATCACCAAGACGGTAGTTGCTGTTGGTGGGGATGAACAATCCGCCGTTCTTCACGAATGGCATGAATGCAAGATACAGGGCGCTTTTGTCCTTGATGGTCAAGGTCAACAGGCCGGGTTTACTTCTTGGTTGCACCATTGCAATACTCACTGCTTCTTGTGATTAGCGACTGAAAAACAATCCACTTTGCTCTGACTTACTCAATTTCTGGCGTGCAGCGATTGATGAATTCTCATCAGAATCGACATCAAAGCCAGTTCGGGCTGCAAGGCGGTACGGCGTAAACGCTCGGATAGTTCACGCAACTTGTCCAGCGCCCGATACATGGCGCTTATGTTTAACACTTGTTGCGCTCCATGCAAAGTCCCGGACGTGACCGGGTCGGCAGTTCTGAGAATTTCCTGTCTTATCAATCTGGATAGCCAGTAATCCAGCCAGCGCAGACGTTCAGGTAACTGTTCATCAGCCCATGCCTGCGCCAGGTGGGTCAGATCCGCGTTACCGTCAGTGAGTGCGCTCAACCCGGGCAGCATGGATTGCCGCAGAGCCTCAAACGTGCCCTGTGCGAATTCCATAGCTCGTAAAGGTGCGCCCCCGGAGTAACTCAGCACTTCAGGCAATACCGCTTTGCCGGTCTGCTGCTCCAGCCATGCCTGTGCGCTGGAAGTGCCCGGCACCGCAATACCAATCTGCTGGCAACGACTGCGTAACGTCGGTAACAGACTGGCTGCATGTGAGGTCACCATGATGATCACGGTGTTTTTGTTAGGCTCTTCAAGCGTCTTAAGCAGACTGTTTGCGGCCGCAATCGTCATCTGATGCGCCGGCTCGATGATGGCCACCCGGAAACCACTACGGGTGCTGGTCAAACTCAGCGATTCGTTGGTCGCACGTATCTGATCCACAGATATCTGCTGTTTGTCTTCTTCTGGTGAAACCAGAATCAGGTCGGGATGTGATCCGGCCTGGTTCAGCTTGCAACTTGGACACTTGCCGCAGGAGCGCAATCCTTCAACACGATCCTCACACAGCAAAGCTTGAGCAAACCATTGTGCAAACAGTTTCTTGCCGAGACCGGGTACACCATGCAGCAATATGGCATGCGGAAAGCGTTGTGTGTCCCAGCTTCGGTTCAACAATGTCCATGCGGCCTGATGCCACGGGCAAGGCAGGTGCGGGTTCGTGTGATTACTCTCCAGCGGGTGATTCATGTTACCTGCCGTTCGATAAATTCCTTGATGGCCAGCCGGGTGGCCTGAGTCACGCTGGTCAGATCCTTACTGGCATCAATCACACGGAACCTGTCTGGTTCAGCCTGAGCACGCTCCAGATAGCCACGTCTGACCCGTTCGAAGAAAGCTGTCTGCTCTACTTCAAAGCGATCCCCTTCTCCCAGACCCTGCAACTGGTTACGCGCACGTGCACGCTGCAATGCAACCTCAACAGGGGCATCAAGTAACAGAGTCAGATCGGGCTGGGTGCCCTGTTGCACCCATTTTTCCAGATAAGCGATTCTGGCAAGTGATAATCCCCGCCCATAACCCTGATAGGCATAACTCGCGTCAGTAAACCGGTCACACAGTACCCATGCACCACGTTGTAATGATGGCAGGATGAGGTTGTGCAAATGGGTGGCACGCGCAGCGAACATCAGTAACAGCTCGCATGATTCAGGCATGGCTTCCTCATCACGGGTCAACAGGATCTTTCTGAGGAGTTCCGCACGCGCAGTACCTCCGGGTTCACGGGTGAGTACAACTTCAATCCCTGCTGTCTGTAACTCAGAATGAATGGCAGCCATTTGCGTGGACTTGCCAGCGCCTTCGCCACCTTCCAGAGTGATAAATTTTCCGCGTGCGATCGACATGGTGTTTATTCAGTTGTTCCGTATTGTGTCCAGATAGCGTCGTACTGCGGCGTTGTGTTCCTGCAAATTGCTGGAAAAAAAATGACTGCCATCACCCTTGCCTGTTGCGACAAAATACAGTGCTCCAGTTCTTTGTGGATGAACCGCCGCCTGAAGAGCTTCTGCTCCCGGCAGGGCTATCGGAGTTGGCGGCAAGCCAGTTCGAGTATAGGTGTTATAAGGGCCATCACGCAGTAAATCCGCCTTGTGCAGATTGCCATCGTAATCAGCACCCAGGCCATAGATGACGGTCGGGTCTGTCTGCAGGCGCATTTCACGCGACAGGCGTTCCATGAAGACACCTGATATTAATTTCCTTTCATTCGCCTTGGCCGTTTCTTTCTCGATGATTGAAGCCAGAATCAAAGCCTCATAGGGGGTATGGATCAGGAGCTCAGCATCTCGCTCCTGCCATGCTCTGGCCAGTTCGCTTTGCATTCTCGTCTGCGCCATACGAAGAATGGCCAGATCGGTGCTGTTCTTGGGGAATTGATAAGTATCAGGGAAAAACTGGCCTTCCGGATGGATATCCGGGAGGTTCAGAGTTTTCATTAGCTCAGTGTCAGAAGTGTTGTTCAGTGTATGTTGAATATCATCACGTTGCGCAAGTGCACGTCTGAGGTCACCAAATGTGGAGCCTTCTGTGATGGTAAGGCTGTGCAGGATCACCTTGCCGCTCGTAAATAACTTCAAAATGGCATCCGGCGACATACCCGGTGTTAATGAATACTCCCCCGCCCTGAGTTTTCCGCTTAATCCTTGCATGCGCGCCCAGATTGACCAGATACGAGGATGCTGCAACCAGCCAGCTTTATGCAGATCCTGTGCGATCTGTAATACAGACTCACCGCGCGGAACATCGTAGCTAACGACATTGCGTGAAAGATCGGGCTGATGCAGCCAGCGCCAAGAATAAACGAGGAAAATCGTCATCAACGTGACGATTGCAGCCGCCAACCAGAGCCATGTCCGGAATCGGCTTGAAATGGTCATGAGGCCGATTCCAGTGTTTGCATCAACAACGTGGTCAAAGGGCCAACAGACCAGTTCTGCTGATCCAGCCGGATAACCGGCTGAATACCTCGAATGGAGTTGGTCAGAAATACTTCCTGAGCAGCGATCACTTCTTCAGCACGCACTGCACGTTGCTCAGTCGGGATGGCCAGCTGGTCAGCGAATTGCAACACCTTCTTGCGCATCACACCCTGAATGCCTGAGTAACGCAGGTTAGGTGTCACCAGTGTTTCTTCCACAACCAGAAATACATTATTCATAGTGGCAGAAATCAGCTCACCTTCAGTATCAAGCATCAGCCCTTCAGTGATATTTGTATCCTGCCATTCGGCCAGCGCCATGACCTGTTCGAGCCTGTTGCAATGCTTGATCCCCGCCAACCCTGGATTTCGTGACAGGCGTGTATTGCACCAGCGCACAGTGATTCCATCATGGGCTGACTGACCTGGCTCAGGAAACAGTTGCCATAACCGTGAAGGTATCGCCTTGGCCGGTGGCCGGTATCCACGTTCACTGCGTCCCCTGCTCAATATGAATTTGATGACTCCGGCAGCACGGTCGCGGGTGAGCATCGATAACTCATGATCCATTAGGACTCGCTCTGGTTGCAGAATATTCAGGCGATCACAGCCAAGCTTCATACGCTGCCAATGATCTTCCAGAAAGCGCACCCTGCCATGCTGCAACAACATGGTTTCAAAAATGCCATCACCATAATGAAATCCACGGTCATCCGCATGCAGAACAGGTTTGTCTGATGCGATCAGCTGACCGTTAAAAAGCGATGACAGTATGCTCATGGCTGTAATGCACGTAACAGGCCTAACGCCTTGGCGTGGGTTTCATCCAGTTCAAACTCAGGATTGGAATCAGCAACAATGCCAGCGCCAGCCCGGAAGCTTAGCGTTGTTCCCTGCAATTCAAGCGTACGAATAAGGATATTGAGATCCATGCTGCCGTCACGATTCAGATAACCCATGGATCCAGTATAAGCGCCACGCGCATCGGGTTCGAGACTGGCTATGATTTCCATACAGCGGACTTTTGGGCAACCCGTGATCGTACCGCCCGGGAACACCGCTGCAATGGCTTCGCCCGGAGACACATCCGTACGCAGCTTTCCCTGAACATTAGAGACGATGTGGTGGACATGGCGATAGGTTTCGATGCTCATGTATTCATTGACTTCCACCGAGCCACCCAGACAGATCCGGCCAAGGTCATTACGTTCCAGATCCAGCAACATGATGTGCTCAGCTCTTTCCTTGGGGTGAGCCTGCAATTCTGCAAGCAATGCCTGATCTGCGTGCAAGTCAGCATGGCGTGGTCGCGTACCGGCAATGGGACGAGTACTGACCCAGCCGTTACGTATTTCAATCAACCGCTCTGGAGAGGAACTGATAATAAAGTGATTGGCAGCAAGCCGGGCCAGCCCAGCAAACGGCGCTGGGTTCGCTGACTTGAGCCTCTGGTAAAGAACGGCGGCACTTCCGGCCGGCACCTGAGCACGCCAGCCTCGCGATAAATTCGCCTGATACACATCCCCTGCAGCAATGTGACCGAGAGCCTGTTGAACGGCATCTATGTAGACTTGTTCAGGCTCTTCCTGAAGCGCATGCACAGCGAGCGATGGCAATGTAGGTATGTCTGTTCGAATAGTTGCCAGGTCACTTTTCAGCTGCACCAGATTTGCTTCTGCTTCATCACTGGTTTCCGCAACAAACCAGGCTTCATTGCTGGCACTTCGCCGCATCACAGCAGCGGGAATTCGCACGGCCTTGGCAATCAATTGTTCACTTTCAGGTTGCCTGACGCGCTGCAATGCCGGTTCAATCTGTCGTGACAATTCGTAGCTGAGGTATATAAACCAGCCGCCAAGAAATGCCGGTGCACCTGGTGTCACTGAAGTGCGAAGCTGTTGCCACCAGATGTCCAGTGCATCCAGAAAGTTCCGGGGTTTCACCGAGCCCATTTCAGTCGGTGTTATTAACTCATGATCAGATTTCAGGATCAGTTCTGCACCCGGAAAAGCCAGCAGGAAGTCATGGTTCGCACCTTGAGTGCTGCCGGCAGCGGATTCAAGCAGATAGGGGTATCGTTCTGGAAATGCAGCATGTAGTGCCAACAGCTCATGAGCTGCAAGCTGACCAAGCGGCGAGATCAGGAGATCGTCAGTGGAACTGTTGATGTCAGTGGAATTCACGGGACGCTCACTGACCTGTCATGCTGTTTCGAGCGAGCTGTACTGACCCCGTTTCGACACGGAGCCAGCACGACTTGATGTTAACGCAGCGCCTTGAAAATCAGGCTACCGTTGGTACCGCCAAACCCGAAGGAATTTGAAAGCGCAGCATTAACCTGCATCTGGCGTGAAGTATGCGGCACATAATCAAGATCACATTCAGGGCTGGGGTTATCCAGATTGATAGTGGCAGGTACGACCTGATCCCGGATTGCCAGAATTGAGAAAATAGCCTCAATCACTCCAGCAGCACCTAGAAGATGACCGGTTACCGACTTGGTGGAACTGATTGCCAGCTTGTAGGCGTGATCACCGAAAGCTCGCTTCATCGCCATAGTCTCAGCACGGTCACCCAACTCGGTTGAAGTGGCATGTGCATTTACGTACTGCACATCGTCCGGATTCATGCCTGCATCACGTAATGCATTGGCCATGGCCAGTCGTGCACCTTCACCATCTTCAGGAGGTGTGGTGATGTGATGAGCATCGCCACTCATGCCAAAGCCAGCGAATTCCGCATATATACGGGCTCCGCGCGCCTTGGCGTGCTCGTACTCCTCCAGCACTACAGCACCCGCACCGTCAGAGAGCACAAAGCCATCCCGATCACGATCCCACGGTCGGCTGGCTCTGGTCGGGTCGTCATTGCGTTGTGACAGCGCACGAGCCTGGCTGAATCCACCCAGACCAAGCGGAGTGGTCGCCATTTCCGCGCCGCCGGCAATCATGACATCGGCATCGCCATATTGAATAAGGCGGGCTGCTATGCCAATGGCATGCGTGGAGGTTGTGCAGGCCGAGACAGTTGCGATATTCGGTCCGGTCAGTTTGAGATTGATTGAAAGGTGCCCGGAGATCATGTTGATAATGCTGCCCGGGACGAAAAACGGCGAAATGCGTTTGGGGCTGTTGCTCGCACCCAGATACTTTCCGTAATTGTCTTCGATGGTGTCCAGACCACCGATACCCGCGCCCATCGCCACACCAATCCGGGAAGCGTTTTCAGCAGTGACTTCCAGTCCGGTGTCCTTGAATGCCTGGATACCCGCGGCATAGCCGTAGTGCATGAATGGATCAATCTTGCGCAGTTCTTTGGGAGCCAAGTAGTCTTCGGCATTGAAGTTCTTGACCGAGCCGCCAAAGCGCACGGGAAATGCGCTGACATCAAACCTGGTGATGGCACCTATACCGCTCTGTCCTGCCAGAACGTCGGCCCAGGCAGAATCTATAGTACTGCCTACTGGCGATACAATGCCGAGGCCGGTAATGACAACGCGTCTTTTGGACAAGCGCCACCTCATTCATCAGGGGATGGAAAATCAGTTACTGCAACATGCCATCCATGGCCGGGTGCGTTACCGGATGATCAGGCTTTGCGACGCTGTGAAACGTAGTCAATTGCCTGCTGCACAGTGGTGATCTTTTCTGCGTCTTCGTCAGGAATTTCTGTTTCGAATTCCTCTTCCAGAGCCATAACCAGCTCGACGGTGTCGAGAGAGTCTGCGCCCAGATCGTCGACAAAAGACGCCGCGTTGGTGACCTCTTCTTCTTTTACGCCTAGCTGTTCGGCGACGATGGCTTTAACTTGTTGCTCAATGCTGCTCATTGTATCTGAGTCCTCAGTGGTGAAACCCGGCGATCCTGAGAGCCTTTGCTAAGGCTGTTCCGACCGCATGGGGCGCGTATTCTATGTGAACTGGCGCTACTGTCCAATCATAAGTTAAACATCAACATGAACTTGACTGATCCCGGCAGAAAGGCTAGGAAGACCAGCCCCTGCTCAGGTTGTCAGATCATGTACATACCGCCATTTACATGCAGGGTCTCCCCGGTGATGTAGCTGGCATGCGGCGAGACAAGGAATAACACCGCCCGGGCAATGTCTTCCACACTTCCCAGCCTCCCGGCCGGAACCTGCTCAACCAGACGCTGACGCTGTTCTTCGGATAGCTGGGCAGTCATATCTGTGGCAATGAAACCCGGTGCCACTACATTTACGGTGATGTTACGGGACCCGACTTCCCGTGCCAGCGACTTGGAGAAGCCGATAATGCCTGCCTTGGCCGCAGCGTAATTGGCCTGCCCGGCATTACCCATCACCCCTACTACGGAAGCGATGGTGACGATCCGTCCCTTGCGCGATTTCATCATGCCGCGCAGTACCCCTTTGGAAAGCCGGAATACCGAGCCAAGGTTGACGTTCACAACGTCATCCCACTCTTCATCCTTCATGCGCATCAGAAGATTGTCACGGGTAATTCCCGCATTGTTTACCAGGATACCGGGGCTGCCTTCCTGTCCTTCAATATCTTTGAGTAACGCGGTAACCGATGCGGGGTCGCCCACATTCAGCACCAGGCCTCGACCAGATAATCCTGATTCATTAAATCGCTGAGTGATAGCCGCTGCACCTGCTTCACTGGTTGCAGTACCAATGACTCTGGCCCCCGCTTTTGCCAGCGTGTGGGCAATGGCCTGACCGATCCCACGGGAAGCACCGGTCACCAGCGCCACTTCACCACTCAACAGGAGTTGTTCAGACATCAGCTCACCTTCACTGCGTTCAAAGCCTCGGACAGAGATACTGGGTCTTCGACGGACAGCATCGTAAGATCTTTATTCCGTTCTATTCTGCGGTTCAGCCCGGTCAATACCTTGCCCGGACCACATTCAACTATCACTTTGATACCCGTTCCCAGAATGGTTTTGATGGTATCCGTCCAGCGTACCGGCCCCACCAGCTGTTCATAAAGTGCCTTGCGAATATCCTCATTTCCGGAATGAGTGCGCATGCCTACCGTGTATACAGCGGTTTCTGGAGTCTTGAATGCAATGGATTGCAGCCGCTCGGCAAGTTGCTCCGCTGCAGGCCCCATCAGTTCGGTATGTGAAGGCACACTAACCGGCAAAATCAGAGCTCGCTTGGCACCTTTGGCCTTTAATAATTCAATAGCACGCTCAACCGCAGTTTTCTGACCAGCGATGACAACCTGTCCGGGTGAATTGAAATTGGCTGCCTGCACGATCTCGCCCTGCGCGGCGTCTGCGCATACGGCTTCCACATCCGCATCTTCCAGACCGAGGATCGCTGCCATGGCCCCCTGCCCCGGAGGTACGGCACTTTGCATCATCTGGCCACGGAAACGCACCAGATCCACAGCTGTCCTGAAATCAATCGCACCGGCACACACCAGTGCTGTGTACTCACCCAAGCTATGACCGGCCATTGCAGCAGGCAAACCTCCGCCATGCTTGCGCCAGACACGCCAAGTTGCAACGCCTGCCGTTAACATCGCAGGCTGGGTTTTTTCAGTGGATCCAAGCAGGTCTTCCGGCCCCTGCTGGCAAAGCTGCCAAAGATCGTAGCCCAGCACAGCCGAGGCTTCAGCGAAGGTTTCCCTGACCAGAGGTTCCTGTTCCGACAGAGCCGCCAACATTCCCAACGACTGCGATCCCTGACCCGGAAAGACCATTGCAAAAGCCATTATTCAACCTCTTACATCAGAAATAAGCTATTAATCCCCACAATTATAGCTGTCCTGAAGCATGCGCCTAGGTCTGATTTTGCGGCAACTTTCTGCGAGCGGGATATTTAATCTGCAGCATCGCCGCAGCGATCAGGCCGCCAGCTGCGCCGTACAAATGGGCATTGACGATCACATTCAAACTGCCAGACAAGGGTAATGCACCCTGCCATTGTTCCCAGATCAACTTGCCAAGCACTGTGACGGCTAGCATTGCTGCCATCGGCCGCGATCCGGCTCGCCACCATGCCATTGCTCCTGCAGACAGGATGCCATGTAGTACACCTGACAAACCTACATACCAGAGCAGCTGTGGCATCAGACAAAGCAGACCCAGATCAATGGTGAACATTGAAATCAACCCAATGCATATCCATTGCCAGACTGTGTAAGTATTGAGAAACAAGGCTGACATAAGGAGTAATCCGGCCAGATTCAACCAGACATGCTGCCAGCTGCCATGAACAAGATGCCCGGTTATCAGACGCCAGT
This sequence comes from uncultured Pseudomonadota bacterium, assembly GCA_903838705.1. Classification (GTDB taxonomy): domain Bacteria; phylum Pseudomonadota; class Gammaproteobacteria; order Steroidobacterales; family Steroidobacteraceae; genus CAILZL01. The sequence continues at coordinate 13,376 of CAILZL010000033.1, read as the reverse complement.
ATTGATGGTTTTGCAGAATCGCGATCCGTTCATAACGCAGTAAATCACGCAGTGAATCCCCTCCGGCACTGAGCACCAGGATCACTGAAACAAAAGCCAGCGTCAGCCTGTAGCGACGAGGTAGCCAGTTTTGAACTGTGTTGTCACTCAATTGACTAACCTATTTGTTATGATTCGCAACAATTGTTCATATTCCCGTATCAATGGAAACCTCCACATGCAGACAGCAGTTTCATTCCGTCGAGCCCCCCTGCTTCAAAAAGGGTTTACCCTGATCGAAATCATGGTGGTAGTGGTCATTCTCGGCATCCTGACAGCGCTGGTTGCTCCTCAGGTGATTCGTCGAATTGATGATGCCCAGGTGGCAAAGGTTAAACAGGATTTACGTGCATATGAAACGGCCTTAAACCTGTTTCGACTCGACAACTTCAAGTATCCCACCACCGATCAGGGGTTGAAAGCATTGGTTGCGAATCCCGGCGACGCAACCATCCGTAACTGGAAAGCAGGTGGTTACATTGATGGCTTGAAACAGGATCCGTGGGGCAATGACTACCACTATCAATATCCCGGGACGCATGGCAAGGAATATGACCTCTGGACGCTGGGTGCTGATAATCAGGAAGGTGGCGAAGGCGTCAATGCAGATGTTGGCAACTGGGATGTGAAATAACTTATTTGTGCCCGGTAGCGCTGATCAACGTTTGCCTGCTGTGATGACCTGTCCAATGCCCCAGGCAGCAGGTGGTGCCATCCCCACAACCCGCATCCAGCAGCGAGCGGGTTTTACCTTGATTGAATTGCTGGTCGTGATTGTGATTATCGGTATTGTCCTGACCATGGCAGGTCTTTCGATGGGCGTACTGGGCCGTGACAATGAAATCGAAGATCAGGCCAAACGATTGCAGGCGGTACTGGAACAGGTACGTGAGGAATCGGAGCTTCAGGGACGCGATGTCGGATTGCTGATCGAGAAGGATGGTTATTCTTTCATGCGTTACGATTATCCGACCCGCCACTGGCAGATGATGAATAACGATGAGTTGACTGCCTATCGCAAATTACCGGAAGGTTTGAAATTCCGGCTCTGGCTGGAGAGCCGGGAAGTGATCATCAAGACACATGAAGAAAACAAGGAACTACTTGCCCGTTCATCTTCCAGTTCATCCAGCAGCAGTTCGATTTCTTCAGGCGCTTATCGAATCAGCGCCAGCAGCTCCGGTACAGCAGGACTCAAAGATGATCTCGTGCCGCAGATCATGCTGTTATCCAGTGGTGACATCTCTCCTTTCGAGTTACGTCTGACGAGAGATGAATCTGATTTCAGCTGGCGTCTGACAGGTTCTGTGGAAAACACACTCAGCCTGGATTCTGGCAGTAATCTGCGATGACAGCTCATCGTTCGGTCAGACAATCCGGTTTTACATTGATAGAAGTGCTGGCGGCACTTGTCATTGTGAGTCTGGGCATGCTTGCGGTAATAGAAGCAGTCAGTCAGACAGTCAGTAACGCCAACTATCTGCGCGAAAAAACCATTGCTCATTGGGTAGCAATGAACAAGCTGACTGAATTCCGCCTGAGCAACAGTGCGCCTGCCAACGGTGATTCAGATGCATACATTGACATGGCAGGTACAACCTGGCATTGGCGTATGCACATCAGTGCAACTGATGTTAAATCCATGCAGAGAATTGATATCCATGTTGCACCGAAGGATTCCGACAGTGACAGCATTGCCAGTGTGTTCGGTTTTTTCAGTACTGCCATCAGCGCCAACGGCAACCGTATAGAGTGGGATGCGAATCCTGAGCGACGCCCTAATCCGCAGAATCCGGGCGGCGGAGCAAGTTCGAGTTCCAGCAGCAGTTCAAGCAGCGAAAGCAGCAGCAGTGATGGTTCGACATGACAATGAACATCACAGTTAAAAAGTCACATGGCTTCACACTGATTGAGCTTCTGATTGCCATTGTCATTTTCGCGATCGTCGCAATCATGGCAATGGGCGGTTATAACGAACTGATCAAGCAGCGCGAACATGCTGCTGAAACCATGTTAAGGGTTCGCACTGTCCAGCGTGCCGTTGCACGTATCACCCAGGACATGATGCAACTGGAGCCCCGGCCAGTGCGTGATTCCACTGCAAGCACCGTAAACCCTGCGCTATATATCAACTCAAACGGCTGCCTGCTGGAATTGACGCGCGCCGGCTGGACAAATCCGGTAGGTATGCCGCGTTCCACCCTGCAACGGGTTTGTTACAGATTGTCCGACAACAAGCTATATCGTGATTACTGGGTGTCACTGGATCGTAACCTCAGCAACACACCTCAACAGGCAGAATTACTCGGCCAGATAACGTCAATGACCTTCCGGTTCATGGATGGTAATCATCAGTGGCAAACCACATGGCCCGCCAATAGCACTGGCGGAACCGGCAATGCACGTGCACGCGCTTTGCCACTGGCGGTGGAAGTCACCCTGAAGTTGAGTGATTGGGGTGACATTACCCGAATCATCGAGATCGCCGCATGAAGCATGGATACATTGCCAGACGTGAGCGCGGGGTGGCACTGATCATGGCCATTCTGATTGTGGCACTGGCTACCATTCTGGCAGTGAATGTAGCTACCGAAGGCTATATGGATCAGCGGCGCACTTATACCGTACAGATACTGGATCAGGCCTATGAACTGGGTCTGGGTGCCGAAGCTCTCGCTGCTGACGCACTGGTTGAAGACGCCAAAGGGTCTACTATCGACTCCAATAAAGAAAACTGGGCAACCCCGATTGCACTGCCGGTGGATGACGGTATAGGAGATATCAAGGGAAATCTGGAAGACTTGCAAGGAAGATTCAATCTGAACAATCTTCTGAACGTGGATGGCAGCAAGAATGTCAGCACTGTAAAACAGTTCGAACGCCTGCTGGAAATTCTCGGACTTGATCGCCGCTGGGCCAACATCACAGTCGACTGGATTGATGCCAACAACGTTGCCGAGACACCTGATGGTGCTGAGGATTCAGTCTATGCCGGTCAGTCACCACCTTATCTGACTGCCAATATGGCCATCACCCGCGCATCAGAACTGCTGTCAGAAGTGGGTATGACCAAAGCGATGTTTGACAAGCTCGAACCATTTGTCGTTGCGTTACCAAATGGCACCCCGCTGAATGTCTGCACTGCCCCTCATGAGGTACTGGATTCCCTTGCAACTACAAGATCACAGTTCGGTAATAACCTCTCCACTTTCGCAAGCAACCGGGCCGGCGGCTGCTTTCCAAGACTTACTGAAATCAAGAATGACTTCAAAGGCGATCCGGACTTCGATAAATTGCTGATCGATCATCCCGATTATCTGGCTGAGTCGAGCAGCTACTTCCGCGCCAACATCATGGTCACTATTGGCACCACGGAACTCGCCATGTACAGTGTCCTGAATCGGTTCGGCAATGCCGCCAATACCAAAGTACGCGTCATTCAGCGCAGCTTCGGTACCACCTGAGTAACAAATACAAATCATGTCAGAAACGCTGATCATCCGTCTGTTAGCAAAGATTAATCCGGCTTCTGCCATTGAAACAGATGCCCAGTGGCTGCTGGTTGATACGCAGGGTGCACGTATGGGTGCGTTGTTGCAGGGCAGATTGGGCGATGCAACTGGTCTGGCGCAGGGCCGCAAGGTAATCGTTCTGGTTCCCGGTGCTGATGTCCTGCACCTTAATCCGGTATTACCAGCACTCAAAGGCAACACCAAACTGAGCCAGATCGTTCCCTATGCGCTGGAGGATCAGCTTGCTACCGATGTGGATACCCTGCACTTTGCGCTTGGTAAGCGAAGCAAGCTTCCCGGTACTCCTGTGGTAGTTGTTTCGCACCAGTCCATGCAAGCCTGGCTTGCCGGATTGCATGAAGCGGGGCTGCAGATTGATACCTTGTATGCTGATACCAGCCTGTTGCCTGAACTCACTGACAGTATTGTGCTGTTGATTGACCGGGGACATGTTTCTGCCAGAAAAAATGATGAACCGGTAAATACTCTGGACGTTGAACCTTTATCAGAGGCTTTAGCATTATTGCTACCAGCCACTGATAAGCCGGTGACCATTTACATTGCTGAAGATGAGTGTGGTACTGAACAGTCAGTGCTCGACTCAGTTCGTGATCGTGCGCCCAATCTCGAAATAAAAGTATTGCCTGATGGAGTGCTGCCTCTGATGGCTCAACAAGCCATACAAGGTCACGCCATCAATCTGTTACAGGGAAACTACACACAACGCATCAAACGGGCTACCAGCCTGCGTCCATGGCGCTTTGCCGCAGTGATGACTGGAGCCTTGATAGGTATGCATCTGCTCACAAAAGGGATTGAGCTGTGGCAATTGCACAAACAGGAAGCTGCGCTTGATCAGCAAATACAGGCCACCTACAGCCAGGGCATCCCCGGAGCATCGCCCATCGAGCCCGCCCGGGCACGCTTGGCGTTTGAAAGCCGCTGGCAAGAATTGCAGAACAATAATAAACCGGATGGATTGATGACCAGCCTGAACATCCTGTCACAAGTAATGAATGCAAATGCCGGCATGCAGCTTCAGGAATTGATTTATCGTGATAGCAATGTGGATATGCGCATCCTTGCGCCCGACAGGGAGGCGCTGGAAAGGATTCGGCAACAGGCACAGACACAGGGTATCGCAGCTGAGATACTGACTGCAGATCCTCAGGACGCCAAGGTTGAAGGACGAGTGCAATTCAAGCCGGCTGCAGGAGCCTGATCATGAGTGCCGATATCAAAGTTCGATTTCCGGAGCAGCTTGATAAGCTCAAAACCAGGTTCACCTCCATGCAATCACGCGAACGCATGCTAATCCTGTTCTGCGGCTTTCTGGTGGTGGCAGCGGCCGTCTATTTAGCAGCATTCATGCCTCTGTACAAAGCAGTCAGTGATCAAAAAGCCCGGATCTCACATAAACAGCAGGACCTTGCATGGATGAAGGCAATGACCGGTCAGTTAAGTGCATTGAGCAGCACTCAGCCAGCCGGCAGCACTAATGGTGAGTCAATGGTAGTGCTGATAGCCAATTCGGCCACGGGTAGCAACGTATCTGCAGCCCTCACCGGCCAGACGCCGGACGGACAGAATGGTGTGAAAGTTCGTCTGGAAGGCGTGAACTTTGACGACCTTATTCTCTGGCTTGGCCAGCTGCAAAAATCCTACGGCATCCGTATCAAGGACGCTGAGATCACAAAATTACCGCAACCCGGGCATGTTGATGCCAGCATTTCACTTGGCCGTAACGGCGGATAATGATGCAAGCCACCATGCTCACCAAAGAGCGTATCAAATGGGCGTTTGTACTGTTTCTTGCCTATCTGTTATTCCTGCTGGCAAACATTCCCGCAAGTTCATTAATTAAGCACCTTGCCACACGGGGAATCAGTGTTAACAGCAGTTCCGGCAGCGTATGGCACGGTCAGGTAACCGGGTTTCACGCTGGTGTTCTGAACCTCGGTAATATTGAATGGCGGGTACGATTTCTGCCCATGCTTGCCGGCAAGCTGGCAGCCGATGTAAGTGTCAAACAGAGCGATGGTTATGCTCAGGGAAGGGTTACTCTGAATATACTTGGCACGCTACAAATCAGCGAGCTCAACGCATCACTCCCCTTACAAACTTTGATAGGTAATGGTGGATTGCCGGGAGGCTGGACTGGAACAGCACAGGCCAAATTTAGCGAACTGTCATTTAAGCGAAACTGGCCAATCTCAGCGCATGGCACTCTGGATGTCATTGACCTGACAGGTCCGTCCCAGCAACCCAGCAACATAGGCGCCTATCGCCTGAGCTTTCCCGCTTCTGGCAGCAATGACACCACACTAATTGGTGACCTCAAAGATCTGGACGGTGCAAGTATTGGTGTTACAGGTCAGCTCAAGCTGGCAACTGATCGCAACTATCTGCTGGACACGCAAGTGTCACCGCGAGCCAATGCCCCAGCCAGCATTATTTCTGGCATGCAGTATCTGGGGGCAGCTGATGCTCAGGGGCGACGTCCATTTTCAATATCCGGCAGTTTCTAATAACAGTTATCTCTACTCTTTTTTGCTCAATAGTTTTTTTGCCTGCTGCAACTCTCTTTGCTTCTGTGGGTCAAGCACAGGATATTGCGGATTCATTTCCTGCAGAGTATCAACAACGATGTCGGCTATTATCAGTCGTGCGTTTTCCTTGTCGTCCGCCGGTACCACATACCAGGGTGATGTTTTCGTGCTGGTGGCACTGATACATGCTTCATAAGCCTGCTGATACTGCTTCCAGAACGCCCTTTCCTTGAGATCATCCAGACTGAATTTCCAGTTCTTCTCAGGTTGTTCAATACGGCTCAGAAATCGCTGACGCTGCTCTTCCCTGGACAGATGCAAAAAGAATTTGATGACTCGCGTTCCGTTCCTGCTGAGGTGTAATTCCAGATCCAGTATGGATTGATAGCGTTGGTCCCAGAATTTTTCTGACACCGCAGTAGAATTCGCCACCCCCTGCGCTGTTAGCAATTCCGGGTGAACACGCAGAATCAGCACTTCTTCGTAATAGGAGCGATTGAATATGCCAATCCTGCCGCGTTCAGGCAGGCAACGCGTGGTACGCCAGAGGAAGTCGTGATCAAGTTCTTCACTGCTGGGATGCTGGAAACTGAAAACCTGACACCCTTGCGGGTTCAACCCCGACATCACATGCTTGATGGCGCTGTCCTTGCCTGCAGCGTCCATCGCCTGAAAGATGATCAGCAATGCCTGCCGATTGTCGGCATACAGACGGTTTTGCAGCTCGCGCATTTCACTTATCTGTTGCTGCAAGAGCTCGAGATAGTGTTTATTGGAGTGGTAAACAGGTTTCGCGCGTGTCGGCCAGTCCTTCAGATTCAGGCTGGCCTTTGGTTTGACACGGAAGTCTTTGAGTTGCATGCATCACCCCCAATACATTCACAGACTGAAAGAGGCTCAGTGCATTTCCAAGAATCCTTCGTGGGCATGCGCTTTCAATTGTCAGGGGCAGATTACCGGGTAAGGCCACTCGGCGCCATCATCAATTATTCCTAGATTAAATCAGAAACTCTTCGGCAGGATTTCTCAAATTGTAATTCGAACTCATTGAGTGGCCATACGCTCCGGCAGTAGCGATCAACAGCACATCACCTTCATGTGTTGGCGGCAGTAACCGATCCAGACCCAGCATGTCACCAGACTCACAGATCGGGCCGACGATATTCATGGTTTCCGTTGCCGGTTCGTTCAGCCGGCTCAGATTGAAAATATCGTGATGTGCTCCATACAGAGCCGGGCGAATCAGTGAATTCATGCCTGTATTGATACCGACATATTGAACTTCACCCTTGCCTTTGCGCTGGGTAACCTGTGCCAGCAATACTCCAGCCTGTGCCACCAGGTAACGACCAGGTTCCATCCACAACTTTATAGCTGGATGTTTTGCTTTGAAATCGGCAAGCAGAGCCGACAGTGCGGCAATATCAAACTCGGGCTGCCCCAGTTTTTCAGGCACACCCAGACCACCGCCGATATCCAGAATCTCGATATGCTTGAAACGAGGAGCCAGTGCCGCCAGTGTTTCCGCAACCTCGCGCCAATTTTCTACAGTAAATACGCCGCTACCGGTGTGAGCCTGCAAGCCCACCACTTTCACGTCGTGCTGCTGTACCAGCTGAATCACTTCATCAAAGTCGGAAAGTGGAATGCCGAACTTTGAATGCGTGCCAGCAGTACGCACATGATGGTGATGACCACGACCATAGCCAGTGTCCACACGTAACAGCACTTCCCTGCCCTTGAACAGATCCGGCCAGGATTGCAGCAGGTATAGATTATCCAGGGTAACCCATACTCCTTGCTGCAAGGCAAACTCGTATTCAGCCCGGGCTGCAAAATTGGGTGTGAACAGAACACGCTCGCGCTCCAGTGCCGGTACCGTTGCAAATACATGCTCCAGTTCACCACGCGATACACATTCGACGCCCAGCCCTTCTTCAGCAAACAGCCGCAATACTTCCGGGTGCGGATTGGCCTTCATGGCAAAGAACACCTGATCAATCGCACTGATGCTATTCATGGCGCGGGCCTGGTGACGCAAGGTATCCCGATCATAGACATACGCAGCAGCGTGCTGTTTTGAAATCTTCAGCAACTCGTTCTGTTTCTGCTGCCACCAGGTCATTGATTGCTCAGCCGCCACCTGCTTGGGGCCGTACAGCTGTTCCCAGGTCGGCCCCAGTACATGACTGTCCGGCGAGTCATGAATGGTAATCTGGTGCAGTCGAGCAACGAGACGGTCTCCCTGATTTTCATCCAGAACAAAAGTCAGATTCAGATCATTGGCCGCCTGGGTTACCAGATAAATTTTCTGTTCTTCAAACAGCTCCAGAGCATCACCCAGACGATGCAGGATGGCGCGGATATGCTTGCCCACCAGGCTGACTGCAGCACACGGGCCAAAGACCTGTACCTTGCAAAGCTGGGACAGATCACCAACCAGCATATCAACGGCGGCTTGGGTAAGCGTGTTTGCTGCAGGATCGAGTGATACGGTTACATTGGTTTCCGAGGTTGAGACCAGATCCACTGACATGCCATGGTTCTTGAACACTTGAAACACATCAGCCAGAAAGCCTACTGAGTGCCACATACCCACGGTTTCCATTGACACCAGGGTAATACCATTCTTTACGGTAACGGCCTTTACATGAGGTTTGCCTTCACCCCCGTGTGCAGTGATGATGGTGCCTTCAAGATCAGGAGTCTGAGTGGCATATACAAATAAAGGGATGCCATGCTGCTTGACCGGCATGATGCAGCGTGGATGCAGAACCTTGGCACCGGCACTGGCGATTTCCTGAGCTTCATCATAATCCAGCGCACGCAGCAGACGGGCATTGGGAATTGCCCGCGGATTGGCACTGAACATGCCCGGCACATCCGTCCAGATTTCAAGACGTTTAGCCTGTAGCTTGGTTGCGAAATAACTACCCGAAGTATCTGACCCGCCGCGACCCAGCAACACCGTGTCATCAGCCGCATCACTGGCGATGAAGCCCTGCGTAATTACCACACGCCCGGGATGTGCCCATTGCGCCTGCAATGCGGTATCAGGTTCAAAATTGCAGGTTGCCGAAAGGTAACTGGCGCGAGTGGTGGCGTTTTTCAGAACTACTGACTTGAGTACAGTACGTGCATCTATCCATTGCACATCCAGTCCCTTCGATGCAAGAAACAGCGCGCCCAGACGCGTCGCCATCAATTCGCCTTGTGCCATCACACGCGCACGTAGACGTTCACTCACCTCGCCCACAAGGGCAATACCGGAAGCAATCTGTCTGAGTTTGCTGAACTGCTCCTCAAGCTCAGGGCTGATAGCAATCCCCATATCACGTGCAAGATCACGATGACGGGTGATGATGGTTTCCAGTGCTGACTCCCAATCCCCCTTCATCGCCCTGGAAAGCAGCAGCTCAAGGCTGTCGGTCATTTTGGAAATTGCGGAATGTACGATAACCGGTTGCAGGCCTTCTGCCAGACGTGCCTTCACGATATCGGCAATATTGTTCCAGTTATTCACTGACGAGACGCTGGTGCCACCAAACTTCAGAACTACCCATGCGGTGGCGGGAGAAGACTTGGATTGGGCGGAATTATTCATCAGCAAAACCTGTTGTTTTCAGTACCGTGACGGCACACAAATAAAAACGGGGTACACATGCTCTGTGGCCCCGTTCTGGAATCAAGCCAGTGATGTGACTGGAGGGTAAGCAAAGCTCGACGACTGGGGTCAATCTACATCGAATTCCTGCAAGGCCTTTTGCAACCGCCTTTCAGCCAGTACATCCTCCAGCTTGCTCCATGCGGCTGGCCCCTTTTTCACAACGGTATTGCTGGCCCGTGCACGTCGTTCCGTCCGATCAATTAGTCGGTCGTAATCGGTAACTTCTTCGCTAGGCGGGACGAAATCGTCGTCTATATCAAACTGGTCTGCGTCTCTTTCCACGCTGGGCTTCCTAAGAAATTCCACGTAAATCAGTGAGTTCAGGTGCCGGGACACCATTCAAAGCGCGGACTATATACGATGCAGCGCGGTTTTCAATGCCTGCGACAGATTCGATGGCGGCTTATGTGGAAATTTTGTTCGAAAGATCCAATTCCACTACTGACACGATTTCCCCTTTTTGAGCTGCCAGCTGTAGTTGGGCGTTGCCCTGTGCCAAGGCGATTTCCAGCGAACCCCAGGAGTTGACCAGTGCCAGCAACTTGCCGGGTTGGGTCATTGCGTAGGTGGGCAACAGGGGAATCTGTCGATCACGAAAGCGTAGAGCGGGTTGGCTGAATTGGTTCAAAATGCTGGCATGCAGATCTGTCAGCAGATTACCGAAATGATCGATGCTCACAATCTGTCCGGAAGTGCGCGGATATAAGGCCACCGGTACCGGTGGCTGTGTCAGATTACCGATTGACTCAGGCGCTATCCGCCCTGCCGATAGCTCTGCTGCCAGTGGGGCAAAAATATCCCGCCCATGAAAGGTATGGCTGGGTTGAGGGAGGTTTAAATCGGCGAGATCCGTGAGGTTGAATGTACGCCAGCAGCACGTTTCGGAAGCGGCCCGGGAATGCCAGACCGCATGCAGCAAGCCATTGTCCGGTGCAACAAACAGCTGACCACCGGTTTCCAGTAACACCATTCCGCGCTGCGTACCCACGCCCGGGTCAACCACTGTCAGGTGGACGGTACCAACCGGAAAATAGCGCCAGCATCTGTCCAGCCAGAAACCGGCTTCGTGGACCTGGAAGGCGGGTATTGAATGCGTCAGGTCAACCAATCTCGCTGCTGGGTGGCGATTCAGGATGGCTGCCTTCATGACGCCAACGTAAGGATCACTGAGACCAAAATCGGTCATCAGGCTGATCATGCCATTGGCTGCAAATCGAGTAACTGATATCAACTTATATTAATCAATTGCTTATAAAGAAATTATTAAGAGCTGAATTACAAAAGAAGCCTTCAGAATTACCCCTTCTGAATTCGAGTGCTCCCACCCATGTAAGGACGCAGAACCTGCGGTATATCGATACTGCCATCGGGTTGCTGATAATTTTCCAGTACCGCAACCAGCGCGCGACCAACTGCTACGCCTGAGCCATTCAAAGTATGGAGCGGTTCAGGCTTGCCGGTGTCCGGATTGCGCCAGCGCGCCTGCATGCGGCGAGCCTGGAACGCCTCAAAGTTGGAGCAGGATGAAATTTCGCGATACTTCTGCTGACCTGGCAACCACACCTCAAGGTCATAGGTTTTGGATGAGCCGAAACCGATATCGCCCGCACAAAGAGCCATGACGCGATAAGGCAATTCCAGTTGCTGCAGCACTGCCTCAGCTTGAGCGGTCAGTTGCTCATGTGCCGCAGGTGAATCCTGTGGGCGCACCAGCTGCACAATTTCCACCTTTTCAAATTGATGCTGGCGAATCATGCCACGGGTATCACGGCCGGCCGACCCTGCCTCAGAACGAAAACAGGGTGTGTGTGCCACATACCGGACGGGCAATTTGCTCGCGTCAATGATTTCATCACGCGCCATATTGGTCACCGGCACTTCGGCGGTAGGTATCAGATACAGCTCCTGTTCGCCCTTGAGTGCGAACAGGTCTTCAGCAAACTTGGGCAGCTGCCCTGTACCCATCAGAGAAGCTGAATTAACGAGATACGGAACATACAATTCCTGATAGCCATGCTGGGTAGTGTGCAGATCAAGCATGAACTGTGTGAGTGCGCGCTGGAGACGCGCGAGCTGGTTATTCAGTACCACAAACCTTGCACCGGAAATCTTTGCGGCATTGGTGAAGTCGAGCATGCCCAGACCTTCCCCGAGGGCAACATGATCCAGTGGGGTATATGCAAATTGCTTTGGTGCACCCCAGCGTCTTACCTCTACATTCGCTGTTTCATCGGCACCGTCCGGCACACTGTCCTGCAAAAGATTGGGCAGTCCCAATACCAGCTGATCGAGTTCCGCCTGTACCGCGTTGAATTCCACCTCTGCAGCTGCAAGCTGATTGCCCAGGTCTTCAACCTGCTTGAGCAAGGGCGCGATGTCCTGACCCTGCGCCTTGGCCTTGCCTACTGACTTTGCATTGAGATTTCGCTCATTACGCAATTCGTCAACACGCACCTGCCACTTTTTGCGTTGCTCTTCCAGACTCTGAAGCCGGACCACATCCAGCTGATAGCCGCGTCGCGCCAGATTGGCAGCCACCATTTCAGGTTCAGTACGCAATAATTTTGAATCAATCATGATGTAGTTAATGTGTGAGAGGACGGTTATTCAACCATCCTTGAATAATATACAAATGGCTCAGGTCAGGTGATACCAGATCGTCGTCTAGGGCTTTCTGCCTCGCAATCTTTCCAGTGTCTCTGCAATCCTGATTTCCAGACCACGCGGTACGGGGCGGTAATAATGGCGCGCAGTCATGGACTCGGGAAAGTAATGCTCACCCGCAGCGTGAGCTTCGGGCTCATCATGTGCATACCGGTAGCCTTGACCATGTCCCAGCTGCTTCATCAGCCTTGTGGGTGCGTTGCGCAGATGCATGGGCACATCCAGAGATCCTGACGTTCGCGCATCCTGCATGGCTTCATTGAATGCCACATATACGGCATTGCTCTTGGCGACGCAGGATAGAAATACCACGGCCTGTGCTATGGCCAGCTCACCCTCAGGGCTGCCAAGCCGTTCATAGACTTCACATGCTTCAAGCGCCAGTGTCAGGGCGCGCGGGTCAGCATTGCCGATATCTTCAGACGCCATTCGCAGTACACGACGCAGGATATAACGTGGATCACAACCACCATCCAGCATGCGACACAGCCAGTACAGAGCCGCATCCGGATCGCTGCCACGCACAGATTTATGCAGAGCAGAAATCTGATCATAGAAGGCATCGCCCTTGTTATCGAATCTCCTCAATGTGCCAGAAGCGACTTCCTGGGCAATCTGCAGCGTTATTTCCGGTGGTGTCTCGCTGCTTGCCAGATCCAGTGCAAGCTCAAGCATGTTAACCGCACGTCGACCATCGCCATCTGCAGCCTTGGCAATCAGGGATAAAGCTCCCGATGCCACCGCATAATTTGCAGATTCGAGTCGCAGAGCTCGCTGCAACAGTCTGAAAAGATTTGCCTCATTTAATGAACGTAGTACATATACCCGTGCGCGGGACAGGAGCGCGTTATTAAGTTCGAATGATGGATTCTCTGTGGTTGCACCGATGAACACGAATGTGCCATCTTCAACCCAGGGCAGAAATGCATCCTGCTGTGACTTGTT
>CAILZL010000032.1 GCA_903838705.1 uncultured Pseudomonadota bacterium | reverse complement strand
CCGGCGTACCTGCTTCCGCCTCTTTCAATATCGCCAGAATCTGGCCGTCCGAATACTTCGATGTCTTCATGGGAATCTCCTCTCAAAACATTACGAGAAAATTCCACTTATGACGTCAATTATTTTTAGGGGGGATTACCTATGCAGGCGGGTTCAGGTGGTCAGATTCCAAATTCCCAGATGAGATATTGGCTGACAGCCCAGATTGGTCGTGACTGGTAAGCTTATTGCTGGGTGCCCACCGGAATTATTCAGGGATTGCCTGATATGCATTGACATAATACAAGAGGAGATTAGCAGCGTAGTTTTCATGACGCTTTTTTATCCCCCCCCTATGGTCGCTATCTCCACAAGGATGCGGCCATTTTTTTGGGCATTAGTAATGTGCTGGGAATCCTTCATTGATCGAGGCAGCTGTCACCTGTGGTTTGATTCCCAGCTGGACATCAAAAGGCTCGACTGCATCACAGCAGCCTTTGCTAACAGCGCCTATGATTTTCTCATCCCCTAACTATCTAGCCGCTGCAAAGCGGCTTTTTTTTGCCTGGCTGTAAGGGGTAAGCAAAGGTACCGGAGAGGGCTCGCCCAGAGCATCATCAGGTACTTATCGGAAGGCAGAACAAAAAAACGGCTCCGATTGGAGCCGTTTTAAATTAACCAGTGAAGCCGGATACTAATCAGGCAGCTTTTTTACGCTTACTGAGTCCAGCCAATCCTGCTACGGCAGAGCCCAGCAGCCAGAACGTGGCAGGGATCGGGGTAACGGGTGGAGGGGCATCGAAACGCAGGTTGGGACCAAAGAAGCCATTAACATAGGTGTTCTGGGCAACCGTGCTGGTTGGCTTTGCCAAGCTGGGAGAAAAACTGACCAGTGATGGGCTGGTAATATGGAATCCGGCGCTGGCAGTGGTGGGAGCTACGTTACCGGTATAAGCGCCAAAGTGGTCGGCGCTCGAATACGCACCAAGAGTATATTGCCCTGCTGCCAAGCTCAGATTTGAAATCGAGAGCCACAGGAATCCACTAGTACCTTGATCACTAAGGTCTACACCAGTGTAATTGGTGTCGAAAACAGTGCTTGTCAGCACTGTACCGCTGCTGTTCCACAGGGCAACGGTCGTATCTGCGTTGAGGTCTGTATTGAATAGACCCAGATAAGTGACTGTAGCTGCGCTATCGAGGCTGAATGACCAGCCAACAGTGCCAGCGCCTGTGAAAGTTGCCTCATTGGTCGGAATTGGAAAAGAGACGGCTGCTACGCCAGTAGGGGTTGCGCCCGCCTGAGATGCTAGCCCCAGACACAGGGCAGTTACCACAGTTGCTACTTTACCGGCTGAAAAGATTCTGCTGAGCATTTGCATAATAATTTTATCTCGTGCTTGTAAATCGAAGCGTCTTAGTAAGATCGCTTCCTTTAATCCATCCCCTATGTCAAAAGTTACCACAGGTTTCTGGAACGAGCATCAATATTTTTACAACGTCCTGAAGCGGATTGGCGCGATATGTTAAATAAGTTCGCCGCAATCAATGACATACGCATGGCAGGCTGATTCCGGGTGCTGCGCAGACCCTATAGGCCTGATTTTTTCCTGAATGGCCAGATGCGGGGGGCAGATTGCTGAACTGAAAGACGCCATTGCCGTGTCAGTCCTGGTTACCTTCTCAACAAGGTGACTTTGAGCAAGCCGAAAACATCTGGCATCAGATACAGAGTTGCCGAGGGGCAATATGCTTCCGATTGTTCAATTCTGAGTTGTCTTGTCCATGGTTGATCATTTCTGATCAAGATACATCAGTGGTTTCTGGTGCACGGGGCGTTTATTCTTGTTTGTGATGAGTGGCGCTTAAACATGTGTGGGGTGGTTCATGATGCGGCTAATCTCGATACTCGTTTTATCTTTGTGTGCTGTAACTGCATCTGGAAAAGATGCCCCGGCCGTGCCGGTGGTGAATGATCCGGCCATCGTTAAAGCAATGACTACAGCTGCACGCGCTTTGCTGGAATCAGTAAAGGGTGAGCCGGAATTTGCCGAGCGGCTGCGCAACTATTCCATGGAGGACAAGCTGCTGCTTACGCTCAACGACGGGCGACGCCAGCAATGGATGTACTGGCCACCGACTGAGCGCTCCGGCCTGAGTATTGATCTGATGCTGCCAAAGCATCGTGCGCTGATGCATGAATTGCTCTGGACGCTGTTGAGTGCCAAGGGGTATCACAAGCTGGTCAATATCATGCAGCTTGAAACCTTCCTGCAGGCCACTTCGAACAGCGGTTTTCCACGGGGTATTGAGGACTACAGCGTCACGCTGTTCGGTGAGCCGAGTGATACGGTTCCATGGGCGTGGCGTTTCGAGGGACATCACATCTCCCTGAGCATCACGATTGTTCCGGGTTATGGATTCACGGTAACCCCATCTTTTCTAGGTACTGATCCGGCTGAAGTGCCTTATGGGGCAATGGCAGGTTTGCGTGTGTTGCGAGTTGAAGAAGATACCGGTCGTCAGCTGATCAATTCTTTATCTGAGTCACAGCGCCGCGTGGCGATGTTGCCCGGTGATCCTGAGTTCAACGCCAAAGCCGGGTTCAGCTATGCCTACGACACGCCATGGGATCTTTATGCAAGCAACATCCTGAAAGATCGCAGCGAATGGGATACCTGGAAAACGCAGCTCAAGCCGGATGGCATCGCGTTCACCGCGATGAACAAGGAGCAGCAGGCTACCTTGCTGACATTACTTGATGAGGTTTTTTCAACCTATCGTCCAGAGGTCGCTGCATCGTATCGGAGTTCGCTGGATCTGAATGTGCTGAAGTTTGCCTGGATCGGTGGATTGAAGAAAAACGAACCGCATTACTACCGCATCCAGGGCAGTGATTTTCTGTTCGAATACGATGATGCACAGGGTAATGGCAATCACATTCACGAAGTGTGGCGTAGCCGTTCCGGCGACTTTGGTGATGATCTGCTGATGCGTCACCGGGCTGCAGAACATTCACAGCAGTAGCGACTGCCTGATACAGATAAGCAGCGATGCGCAAATCAGTTCATGTTCTGTCGGCATTGGTGTTGATGCTGGCTGCGGCTTTCTCATGTGCAGATGAAGCAGTCGATCCTGCTGCACAGATGGAAGATCAGGAGGACTATGTCACAGTCTTTTATCGAGGTCTGTCAGCGTATGAAAGACAGGATTTCACTACTGCACTGAGTATCTTCACTTCGCTGGTGAAGCGGGGTGATCCGATGTTGCAGCTATACATCGGCAGCATGTACGAGCGCGGCGAGGGTGTTGCTGAAGATGCCGAAGAAGCAGCGAGATGGTACAGGCTTGCTGCAGATCAGGGCTATGTGGACGCGCAACTGAATCTTGCCGAGATGTACTTCAATGGAAAAGGCGTAGCCAGGGATCATGTTCAGGCATACAAGTGGTGGAGTCTTGCTGCTGCTCAAGGGGATGACAGTGCCAGAGAAAGCCTGGCTTTGGTGACGAGACAGATGACGCCCGCCCAGATTGATGCAGCGCAGAAACTGGTAGCGCAGTGGCAGCCCAATAAACCATAAACAGACATGTGTTCTGGCAGTTGCCTTTATGCGCAATTTTCTGGCAAGTGCGCAGGTTGCTACAGGGGGTGAAAGCTGAAACGCTTCAGGATCAATTCAGCTTCACGGGCTTAGAGTCGATCCCGGGCTGACAATAACTACAGACAGCAACCCGGCTGTCCATCCGCGCGGGAGACTAATAATGAAACTGATAATGAGAGCCTTGCTGTCGTTGCTGGTTGTTGTTTCACTCGCCGGATTTCATGCGGCACAAGCGCAGGTGACTTATACGATTGGCGGCACTCTTGCCGGTCTGGCAGATGGCAAGTCCCTTACCTTATTGAACAATGGTGGCAATCCTCTGACGTTGAGTGTGAATGGCGGCTTTACCTTTGCGGGTGCCCAGGCTGCGGGTTCCTATGCGGTCACTGTTGCCATTCAGCCAGTCGGGCAGACATGTTCAGTGGCTAATGGCTCCGGCAGTATCAGTGGTGCCAATGTCACCAATATCAGTGTGACCTGTAGTAACACCTATACGGTGGGTGGCACTGTTTCCGGGCTAACCGGGTCGGGCCTGGTGTTGAAAATGAATTCATCGAATCTGATCGTGGCCACTGGCGCCAGTGTGTTCAAGTTCTCAACGTCACTGCTTAACGGAGCCGCATACGCAGTCAGTGTGGGGATTCAACCGGTCGGTCAGACCTGCACTGTCACAAGTGGATCAGGCGTTATCAGTGGCGCCAATGTTGCCAATATCAGCATCAGCTGTGCGAGTACTTACACGGTCGGGGGAACAATCTCTGGCCTGACATCACCGGGGCTGGTGCTGAAATTAAAGGCGTCCAACCTGTTGGTTGCAAATGGCGCAACAACATTTAAATTCTCGACAGCACTGCCCACGGGCGTCACTTATCTGGTCGGTATCTTTGCGCAACCAACGGGTCAGTTCTGTCTGGTGAACAATGGCTCTGGGACCATTGGGGCCGCTAACGTGACTAATGTAGTGGTTGTTTGCAGCGTCATCACTGTACCCGGTGCGCCTACTATCGGTAATGCGATTCCCGGTGATGGTTCTGCCAGCATTGCCTTCACAGCACCTGCTTCAGATGGAGGTGCTGCCATTACCAGTTACACCGTTGCCTGCGTGACTGGTGCCACAACTGTGACAGCAACAGGCGTAGCGAGTCCGATTACAGTGTCGGGTCTGACAAATCTGGCTGCCTACAGCTGTTCTGTAACGGCGACCAACTCCATCGGTACAGGTGCAGCATCCGCTGTGGTGAGTGTGACACCTCATGTTGCCAGTTCGGGCACTGCTGGCGTGTTGTGCCCTTACAGTCAGTCCACGCCGAATATCACGCTCACTGCGGGTGTAACTGCGACCAGTACTTCTTCGTGGACCTGCTCAGGCACGTTGCGTTCGATGACCGCAAACGGTATTCCCAATCATCTCATCGGCACATTTCCGAATCCCGGCAATCCGAATGTACCGACAGTGCAGTCAGTGAGTTTTAGTGCGCCGATTGCACCTGTGCTTGGTTCGGCCAATGCGGGTCTGCGTGCAGGGTTGGGTTATGCGCTGAACGGAGTGAAGTTTGATCCCGGCACAGGCGGTACCTGTCCCAGTACCGCAACAAAGGCTTCTGATTGTGCGGCAATTGGCACCGATCAATGGAAGCTGGAAGCACTGGGGATTGCCAAGACCTTCTTCAATTTCGGTACGGACATGAACAATGCCCATGTGCAGCCCACCGGTATGTATCACT
>CAILZL010000031.1 GCA_903838705.1 uncultured Pseudomonadota bacterium | reverse complement strand
TGCAACGTGAAATTCTCAAGCTCAACCTGATACTGATTAATTAATCAGTCAGGGTTTGCGGTGACCGAGTGCCTATACCAAAGGTACTGATTGATGATGAGCCAGTGCGATGCTGACCCGACTGACCTCAAACACTTCATCAACAGGGATGGGTATCGGACAGCGCCCCTCTACTGCATCAATGAAAGCCTTGGCACAGGATCGCTGCCCCTTGTCCTGACGCCAGAGATTCATCTTCGTGAAACCCGGCCAGCCAAATCCGGTCAATCTGCGGAAATTATCAAGCTGAAGCACACGACCGGCTGCGAACACCTCCAGCCGTTCCTTGGGAAACGATTTGCTGCCATTTGCAAAATAGTGAATGGTCCCTATCGAGCCATCCGCGAATCCCAGCTGCAAAGTGACTGTGTCCTTTGTAACGGATTCCATGCGGTTATTCTGCCAGGATGTAATCGGCGCACCCGCAAGAAAACGCAATAGATCAATAAAGTGGCAGGCTTCACCCAGAATGCGCCCTCCACCGACCTGATTGTCCTGCGTCCAGTGATCAGCCGGGATACTGCCGGCATTGACCGTCATGACAAAGGACTTGGGTAAGCTGATACCTGACAGCAACTGCTTGATCTTCTGCACCTGTGGAGCAAACCGGCGATTAAACCCAACCATCAGAATAGAAGAACCGGATGACTGGCTGCCTGATGCAGCACAGGTTGTTTCTATCTCAGCAAGCTCAGCTTCAGTAAGGCACAAAGGTTTCTCAACAAACACATGCTTGTTTGCGCGCAGCGCCTGCAATACGAAACGGGCGTGACTGTCATGCTGTGTGGTAATAACAACAGCATTGCAGGATGAATCTGACAGAAGTTGATTCGTATCCGTCGTGGTTTGTTCAAAGCCGAATTTACGACCGGCATGTACCCCGCTGACACCGGCGCTGGAGGCGACGCAGCGCAAGCGGGCACCTGCCTCCTTGAAAGCAGGAATCAGCACTGCTGACGCGTAATTACCCGATCCGATAAAACTGACAACTGATTTGCCCGTTGTGATGGCAGAAGAGGATTTCTGATCATCAGATCGCAGTGTCACCGTTCGTGAAGCCGGCGTGATGGTCATTCCCGGGTAGGTGAGCAATATGCCAAGCGAAGGACCTGACCCGCCTACCAGTTCATAAGCCTTCTCTGCATCAGAGATACTGAATCGGTGCGTAATGAGTGGCTGCACATCCAGCCTGCCTTCGGCAAGCATGTCCAGAACCGCCTCAAAATTACGCTGCTCTGTCCAACGAACAAAACCCACCGGGTAATCCTGCCCCTTCTCCTCATAATTAGGATCATAGCGACCGGGGCCATATGAAGCCGAAACCTGGAAGGTCAGTTCCTTCTTGAAAAAATCTTCTCTGGAAAGCTCAAGACCTGTAACACCCACCAGCACAATGCGCCCCCGTTTCCGGCACATCAGTGCAGCCTGATGAATGGGCTCGCTACTGGCAGTAGCCGCCGTCACAATCACCGCGTCGACACCACGACCTCGGGAGTAGACTTCAGCCGCCTTGACCGGATCCTGGCCTTGAGACAGATCGACCACTTCTGCGCCGAATTGACGGGCCAATGCCAGCTTGTCCTTGTCGAAGTCCAGACCCAGTACACGACAACCATGCGCTTTCAGCAACTGGACAGCCATCAAGCCGATCAGACCCAGCCCTGTCACCACCACTGTCTCGCCAAGGGTGGGAGCAACCAACCTGATCCCCTGAAGCGCAATGGCACCCAGGACTGTAAAGGAGGCCTCGTCATCAGAAACAGAATCAGGAATTTTCGCACAGAGGTTGATGGGCACCCCGACCACCTCAGCATGCTTGCCATTGCTGACAACCCGCTGGCCTAATTCAAAGCCAGCGACACCAGCTCCGACCTGAACCACTTTGCCGACATTGCAGTAACCCAACGGCAAGGGCTGATCCAGCTTATTAAAAATCGCTTCAATGGTTGGCATCACGCCATCCGTTTTGGCCTTATCCAGTACCATGCGAACCTTATCAGGCTGCTGTCTGGCCTTCTGAACCCATCCGGCCTTTCCGAACTCCACCAGCATGCGCTCAGTACCCGCAGACACAAGCGAGACAGAAGAGGAAATCAACAACTGTCCTGACTTCACGCCGGGCACGGGCACCTCGGCAATCTGAGTGTTACCGGAGCGGAGATTCTGGAGAACTTGCTTCATGAGATGGGAACTGAGCTTAGCTGCTTAATTATTAAGGGTATCGGCTCTGATTCTTGCACACTGCAGTAATAAGTTTATTTAATTAAGTGAAGCAATTCACTGAGCTTTGTGATCAATTTCTCGGTATCCCGTACTGAACCCAGAGTGACCCTGACACAGCCGGGAATCAGGGCATTTCGATTACGCAGATAAATACCGTTGAACTTCATCTCGGAGCAAAGCTCTTCAGGACGCCGTGCAGTAAACAGCAAAAAGTTGGCCTGACTTGGATAAACCGTCACAGAGTGTGATTCAAACCATCGGAACAGCATGTCACGCGAGGTCTTTACCTCCGCAATCCATGTGTTGATCTTGTCGATATTCTGCAATGCAAAGACGCCCATTTTCTGGGCGATCATGGACAGGTTCTTGCCATTCCTGATTTTATTGAGTGTGTTAATAACCCTGTTACTGGAGCACACGTACCCCAGCCTGAGGCCCGCCAGACCGAAAGCCTTTGAAAAGGTGCGGGCAACCAGCAGATTACTGAACTGCGATACGCGGGACACCATTGAACCGATAGTGGCAAATTCAATATAGGCCTCATCGACGATAAACAGCGTACTGCCAAATTCGCTGATCAGTTTCTCAAGACCTGATGGATCAACTGAATAACCACATGGGTTATTGGGATTGACGATGTAAACCATTTTGGGCGAATGGCTGATGATCTCCGCTCTGAGCTGGTCAAAACTCACATTAAACGGGGGCGCCAGATTGAGAAATATCAGCTCAGCGCCCGTCTGCTTTGCATAGACATAAAAGTTTTCATAGCTGGGCGTCAAAATCAGGACTTTGTCACCCGGATCGAGATAGGCACGGCAGACCGTCTCCAGCCCCACATCTGAACCGGGGAAAGTAAGCAGCAGATTATCTTCTACGCCAAGATACTGACTGAGCGCCGCATTCAGTTCGATTGACAGGTAGTCGGGATACCAGGCAATCACGCCCCTGCCCTGCGTTAGCCTGCGCAATTCCTTACGATAAAAATCGAAGTCATGGGTGGCTTCATTCCAGTCCAGCTTCAGGATGCCTTCCTCAGCACCTTCGGCCCACACATCCTGGGGTGTAATCTTGTAAGGCTGAAGATCTTCAACGAATCTGGAAGGGTTCACCATGATGGAACATCCAGACTGATCTCGACGAAATTAGGGGTTTTCACGACAGTTTTCTTGCGCAGCGCGTGGAATCTACGCTTTATAGCCTGCCGCAGCGCATAGGGCACGACTGATATCACATATTTATAGAATCCTGCGCGCTGCAGGATATTCGGCTGGCGAATTTGCTTTGAAAACAAGCTCTGATCAATCATCAATTTAAGATCCTGCTGCCGACAGTTCATCAGCGCTTCCTTCAGGTCCAAGCCATGCACACCTGATTCAAGCCGCGTCGCACACATACCAACATGGTCTAACCTGTGCGAATCTGATGATGCGATGAGCCTGATGT
>CAILZL010000030.1 GCA_903838705.1 uncultured Pseudomonadota bacterium | reverse complement strand
CAAGATGTGCTGCGGCAGGACGCCGATGGAGACCTTCAGGGATGGCAAACAAATCTGGCAGGACAAGTTGATCAACTGAATTTGACCTGACAGTCACTACCACAAACTCAGTAACTGTCAGATCAAGTCGAAACTTCTACACAAATCAGCGAACTGAATATTTACGGACAGATATTTCTCAATTTCGGAAATCAGGTTACTACGTCTGTCTACTTCATGCCACCTAAGAGCTTGACTTACGATAACGGTTTCCTGATGGTAGCCGGTGAACCGATAGAACTGCTCTCACAACCGTTTTTTATACCAACCCAACCGTCGCAAGGCGGCTATCTGTTTATTAACGGTACATTCAAGAGCGCCATACAAAATCAAACTGTTTCGATAGGACGGGCATATTGCAATGTCGTTCCCAATCCTTATCAATAGGGCTTGATGTTCATAAACTTGACACCACTCAATCTGGCTACTTCTGCGACCTGAACACAACGCCCGGGGCTGCAATCTTGGGTGCACCGACCGCTTCTGATAGTCTGACCTCAATTCCTTTTGACAGTGACCGCAGGGATATCCTCCCGTGCCCGCTCCTGCCTGATCCTGTCAACCACAACCGTTTTTCCATGCTTGGGAGAAACAATCGTGCTGAGCACCATGGAATCACTGCCATCCCTTGCCGGCCAGCCCTGAATGGTGACTTTTTCTCCCTCCTCTGCCACATCCCTCTTCCCAATCTCCCGATCCCATCGTAACGTGTTCAAGCTTTCAATCTTCCAAGTTTCCTTCTTCCCATTGTTGTCAACTTGCAGGATGAACTGGATATGTGGATTGGTAAATTGCAGTTTCGTCAATATTCCAGTCCGCGTGATTTTGTTATCAATGTCATAGATGGCAAAGGAATGGTGTGCACCTGCCTGCGTGAGGAGCAGAAACATCATCGCAAGAATTGCGGCCGATATTTTGATCATTATTCTCTCCAAAATCGATGTCTGACCTGATGGTCCTGATATTCTGGAAGACTTAGCATGAACTCTATAACGCAGCAAATGGCGACTGGTTGACATAGCGATACTGATGCGCGTCACCTTGATCAAGCCACAGAATCCGACACAAACTCAGGCGCAAGCCATAATGCCAAATGCAATACCAAGTGCATTTACACCCAAACAAAATTTGGACATGGGATTATGCGGGGGTAAACTACATTCACTAAAGTAACTTATTTGAGTTCTGATCAATAATGAAAGTTGCATCACTTACCATTCTTTCGTTACTAATCTCCGGGTGTGGCGCAGCAGTCCATGAGCAATCTGCCACCACCCAGGACAAACCTCCAGTCGCGAAAGCCGATGAGGTGAAGTCACAGCTTATCTGTGAAAACGGCAATCCTAAGAGCTGCTTCGACAAGGGTACAGCCTTAATCAAGGCTGACAGTCCCGATAATGATTATCTCAAAGTGGTTGAACTATTTCAGAAAGCCTGTGATGGTGGATATATTCCAGGTTGTACAAGACTGGGTGACCTGTACGACAAGGGCCTGGGAGTCAAACAGGATTCAACACTGGCTGCTTCACTCTACCAGAAAGCCTGTGATGGCAACGATGCGACAGGCTGTGCCAGCCTCGGAAATCTATACCTCGTCGGGCAAGGTGTTGAGCAAGATTTACAGAATGCATTGAAACTTCTGCAGAAAGCTTGCGATGCTGGAAGCGGTTCCGCATGCACCAATCTCGGCGGATCCTATCTGAATGGTGAAGGCGTCAAACAAAGCAGTGAAGAAGCAATGAAATTTTACAAAAAGGGCTGTGATTTGAAAAACCAGACAGGCTGCGATTCACTTTCTAAACTACAAGCACGCCTGCACAAATACAACTAGGTTTCCGACTCACGTCAGATCTATTCTGACCGGCCAGCTGGCAGATATTGTTTGACAGCGCTTGGTGCGAGGGTAATTATCAACTTCAGAGCTGACCATGAATCAGCTAAGGGCGACAATAAGAAATGGGAGCAGCGGGATACATTTTCCCGTCTTTAATTTTAACAAAAATATCAGCTGGTGACCGTAATGAATACACCTGTTTTCACCGCGCACAACATTCGACTCGACAATGGCATGCTGACCATGCCGCTAGATGGGAGGCCGGAATCGGAGATCATGGAGGATCGTAGCATTCTGATTTCAACCCGCCGAATTCTGGACCTGGTATTTCCACAAAACAAAGAAGCATTTTCGATAGTGGATCTGGGTTGCCTTGAAGGCGGCTATTCAGTCGCTTTCGCACGCATGGGATTTCAGACACTGGGCATTGAAGTGCGTGACATCAATATCCAGTGCTGCGAATTTGTGAAACAAAATGTGAATTTGCCCAATTTGCGCTTTGTTCAGGACAATGTCATGAATATCGCAAAGTACGGCGAGTTTGATGCTGCATTCTGTTGTGGCCTGCTGTATCACCTGGACAAACCCAAAGCATTTCTTGAGCAACTATCCAGACAGACCAGAAAGCTGCTGATAGTCCAGACGCACTTCTCCATCAGGGCAAATGAAAAAACCCGATATACATTGTCTCCACTGACACAAAACGAAGGCCTGCCGGGTCGCTGGTACGGCGAGTTTTCAATGGATGCGACGCTGGAGCAAAGGCAGAATCTGCGATGGGCCTCTTTCCACAACAACGCATCGTTCTGGATTCAGCGGGAACATCTGATTGCTCTGATTTCCGACCTTGGCTTCGGAACTGTTCTGGAACAATTTGATCATTTTGTGCCAGACATGAAAACGAAGCTGGAGAACTCCTACACGGATTTTCTCCGTGGCACATTCATCGGCATTCGGGATTAACAACCCAACACCGACAGAAACCGCCTGATTGACCTGAATCCGGTTGCCAAACCAGCTCTCAAATCTGGGGTTTCAATTTTTTTCAATCGTCCCGCCTAATACGGACTGAGGTTGATGCCACCTCTAGCCAATGAATCCGCATTACATAATGGTCCTGCCCGTTATTGGCGGGCGGAGAATTGATATTTTTTTACAATCAAGCGGGTACAATCGGCCAATACTAACAATTTCTGGTTTTGGGACTCAGGGGTGGATTTCGAATGAACAGAATTATCCGTAGTGTGATGGCTTTCATCGCCATGATGTTATTTGCGGGAATTTACACAGCCCAGGCACAGGTCACTTATACCGTCGGTGTTAACCTCACGGGACTGTCAGCAGGTTCGGTCATCCTGAAAAATGGCAGCGATACGCTGAATCTCAGTACCAACGGGAGTTTTACTTTTTCCAGCCCCCTAGCCTCGGGTGCGCCCTACGCCGTCAGCGTTCTGATCCAGCCAGTCGGACAAGCCTGCTCCGTAACCGGTGGTGATAACGGTAATGGTTCCGGCTCTATTTCCAACTCTAATGTGACAGTGGGTGTCAACTGCGTCAGCACCTACACAGTGGGCGGTAGCATTTCTGGTCTGACTGCCACCGGTCTCGTGCTCAGATTGAATGCAACCAGCCTGATTGTGGCCAACGGAGCAACAACCTTCAAATTTGCCAGTGCCCTGACCAATGGTGCTACCTACACCGTCAGTGTTGGCATCCAGCCGGTGGGCCTGACCTGCTCGGTGAATAGTGGTACCGGCGTCATCAGCGGTGCCAATATCAACAATGTGGCGGTGAACTGCGGATCCACCTATACAGTGGGCGGCTCGATCTCTGGCCTGACTGCGTCGGGCCTGATTCTGAAACTGAACGGCGGAGCCAATAAAATCATCCCTACTAACGCAACCGGCTATGTCTTCTCTACCGGTCTGACATCAGGGACTGCTTACTCGGTCTCTATTCAATCCCAGCCCACCGGATATAACTGTGTTTTCCTGAATCCCAACAACGGGACCATCAGCAATGCCAATGTCACCAACGTCAATATCAGTTGTTCCAATACTCCCTTCACTGTAGGTGGCACTCTTACCGGACTAACCACCGGCCAGCAGGTGACGCTGCTGAATAATGGTGTTGACGCAATCACACTGACTGCAAATACGACATTCACCTTCTCCACACCTGTTGTTTCAGGCAACAGTTATTCAGTAACCATTGGGACGCAGCCTGCCGCACAGATCTGCTTCGTCTTCAATCCATCGGGTGGCACGATAAATGGTGCCAATGTGACCAATGTGCTGGTGTCCTGTACGACTGGAACCCTCACCGTAGGAGGCACTGTTGCCGGGCTGGGCGCCGGATTGTCTGTGACCCTGCTGAACAATGGTGGCATTATTAATGGTGGTAGCGAAATTACAATATCAGGCAATAGCGGCTTCAATTTCCCGCAAGGGCTAGGCGAACTGGCCACGTATGAAGTGACTGTAGGCACTCAGCCAGCAGGTCAAACCTGCTCGTTGTTCCATGCCTCCGGCACCATGGTGGCCGCCACGAATGTCAACAATGTTGAAGTCACCTGCGTCAACGGCTCCACACTTAACGCCAGTATTGTGCTGGGAGCCCCCACCACGAACAGCATCGTGATGAAATTATTCAGTGCTGATCAGAGAGGCACAGTATCGGTCAGCTATGGAACGAGCCCCGGCAGTTATTCGAACATCACCTCGCCAATTGCACTAATACCTGGCGGTATTACGACTGTGTTCAACATTGGCAACCTGACTCCGGATTCCCAATATTACTATCGCGTGAATTTTACGCCTAGCGCAGGCCAATTCAATGGTCAGACCACTCAGACCCCTGAATACAAGTTCCATACCGCACGACCACCGGGTAGTACCTTTGTATTTACTGTACAGGCCGATTCACATCTGGATGAAAACACGGATATCTATCTCTATCGCCAGACACTCAAGAACATGCTGGGCGATTCACCGGATTTCCTGGTTGATCTGGGAGATACATTCTTCCTTGAAAAGCACAACCAGGCCCTTGATACCACTGCGACTTCGCCACAGGCCACTACTGAAGCCCAGGTAATCTCCCGCTATAGATTTGACTTACCGTATTTCGGTCTGGTAACGCACTCTGTTCCGCTATTCCTAGCTAATGGAAACCACGAGGGAGAATGGGGTAATCTCCCCGGCAGTAAGAGTTTTGGTCCTCTGGCAGGTTGGAGCTGGAATGCTAGGGCAAATTACTACGCCAATCCTGCGCCTGCCTCCCAGCCTTTCTACAGTGGGTATACAACGACCAGCGGCGAATCAGTGGCTCGCACACCTTCAGCATCTTGGTACTCATGGACATGGGGCGATGCGCTATTTGTTGTGCTGGACCCATACTGGAGCAGCACTGGTAATACTGGCTGGAATGTTACTTTGGGTACAACCCAGTACAACTGGCTTAAAGACACTCTGGCGCAGAGTACGGCAAACGGTACCAAGTACAAGTTCATCTTCCTGCATAACCTGTCAGGTGGCGGTACTCAGATGCGCGGCGGATCTGAAGTTGCCAAATTATTCGAATGGGGTGGATTTGATGCAACTCTGACTGGAAGCTGCACCACTGCATCGCCCTGCGCTTTCACACTAGGTAGTAATTTATTCGCCTCAAAGCGACCAGGCTGGACAAAGCCTATTCACTCATTACTGGTCGACAATAAAGTTACTGCCGTATTTCATGGGCACGATCACTTCTACGGCCAACAAACACTGGATGGAATTGTTTATCAGGAAGTGCCCCAACCTAGTGCTAGAAACACAACCAATGGTCAGTCAACTGCAACTTCTTATGGATACCAGTCTGTTATCGTTGATAGCAGCAGCGGACATCTGCGTGTCACGGTTTCCCCTTCCGGGGTCAAGTCAGAGTTCGTCAAATCCTGGGTACTGGCTGGCAATCCTGATCCAACAAGTGCCAACAACATCGAAAATGGCACCACCAGAGTGAATGGAGTACCCGCGAAAACATGGACTTGCACCTACAGTGTTTCTGGATTGTGTAATTAGTGTTATGGCGTTGCTCATTCATTTGAGAATCACAACAGTGACAGATAATTGATCCAGCATGAAAATCACTCAGTAAATAGACAGATGTACTGAGTGATACATGCTGGTGATTTCTTTAAACAGAGAGCCGACCAGCAAGCGTTTCCATCAAGAATCGACCGAAGTAATAAATTGAAGCAAACATGAAAATCATCTTCCGCAGTCTGCTATTGCTGCTGGCCTTTATATCTCTGGCAGGCTATTCCGTTGCTGAGGCGCAAGTCACTTATAACGTAGGAGTCAATCTGACCGGACTTTCCAGCGGCACCGTAATTTTGAAGAATGGCAGCGATTCCCTGCCACTGAATACCAATGGCAGCTTTAACTTCCCTACCCCATTAGCTTCCGGTGACACTTACGCCGTTAGCGTGCTGATCCAGCCACCCAGCCAGACCTGCTCTGTATCCGGTGGCGATAATGGGAATGGCTCCGGAACAGTTGCCGGAGCAAACGTTACCAATGTAAATGTTAACTGTGTCAGCACCTACACCGTGAGCGGTACCATATCTGGACTGGCCGCCTCGGGGCTAGTGCTGAGATTAAATGCCACCAGTCTGATCGTCGCCAATGGCGCGACAACCTTCAAGTTTGCCACTGCACTGACTGATGGCGCTTCCTATGCAGTCGGCGTAGGTATCCAGCCTGTTGGATATACTTGTACCGTAACTGGTGGCAGCAATGGAAATGGCACCGGCACGATCGCCAGTGGCAATGTGACTAATATAGCGGTGACTTGTGCAAAGACCTATACAATCGGTGGCACCATCTCAGGACTCACTGGGTCGGGTCTGAGAATCACCTTGAACGGGGGCTCAAGCAAGCTGATTGCCAGCAATGCAACCTCGTATGTATTTTCAACAGCATTGACTTCAGGCACTTCTTATACCGTGGCCATTCAGACTCAACCCACAGGCCAGTTCTGTTCTGTAACTAATGGCGGCCCCCTCAATATCGGTTCTACCAATGTGACCAACGCCAATATCTCGTGTATCAATACCTATGTCGTCAGCGGCACGGTCACGGGTCATACGGGTACAGTCACCCTGACCAACAATGGCATCAATGCACAAACCGTCCTGGTTGGCAGCAGCAGCTTTGCTTTCCCTGCCCAGAATGCAGGTACCTCCTGGAATGTTGTAGCGACTGTTGCTGGCCAGACATGCTCGGTCACCACTGGCAATGCAGCCGGCAGCAACATCAGCGCTAACAAGACGGTGACATTTATCTGCTCTGCCACCAACCGCACTGTTGGGGGAACGGTAACAGGTCTTGGTACAGGTAAAACGGTTATCCTCAATAACAACGGCACGGACGCAAAATCAATCACCGTCAATGGTGCATATACCTTCGCAACGGCCGTAGCCTCCGGAGCCAACTATCTGGTCACCGTTGCCACTCAGCCACCAGGTCAGACTTGCCTGGTGGTAAATGCGTCAGGCGCTGTTTCTGGCACTAACATCACCAATGTAGCCGTGATCTGCACAACCAGCACTTATACTGTGGGTGGCACGCTCTCCGGTCTGAGCGCGGGCCAGTCAGTAGTACTGGTAAACAATGGAACCAATTCCCTGACAGTTGCAGCCGATGGCAGCTTTACCTTCACCACACCGCTTGCCCCGGGCGCTTATGCAGTTACCGTGCAGTCGCAACCCGTTGGCCAGACCTGCACAGTGTCCGCCGGCTCTGGCACTATTATCAGCAGCAATATCAGTAACGTTGTAGTGACGTGTACGACCAATGCAACGAATGGCAATTGCAGCAATGCTTCCAATGCCAGCGCACCGGCTAGTGATCCATTCTGGGCAATGTATAGCGCTCCTACCAGCGCGCCTGCCAATGCAACACCCATTATCAAAACCGAATTGGCAGACCCCTTCGCTGCCTGCGTCGGTGGTCCATAATCAGGTGTGATATGGCCTATCTTTACACCGAATGAATCAGAAGCCAGGCCTGACCGCCTGGCTTTTTATTTGGATGAGTAGATGGATACAAACATCCTGCTTATGGATTCACGCCGTGATCGCAGCAGCACTCTAATTGCATCATTCATTGCGGTGCTGGCACTACTGATCTGTCATGTTGCTGCAGCAGCGCCAGACCAGCCAGCAGCTACAAATAATACTGCCGCTATTATTCAGAAACAGTGCGATGCTGGAAATACTGATGCATGTACAAAAATTGGTGAGATGTATGTAAATGGTCAGGGGGTAGTACAGAATTACGTCAAGGCTGCCAGGTCGCTGGATAAAGCATGTAAAAACCATTCCGCCCAAGCATGCTATATCCTTGGGCTGCTGAATGGAGAAGGCAAAGGCGTCAAGGTAGACAAAGCCAAAGCTGTTCTGCTGTATCAACAAGCCTGCGATGGCAGAAGTGTGCAGGGATGCTTTCTTCTAGGTTCCATGTATAGCCGTGGGCAAGGCATTCCACAGGACTTCGTCAAAGCAGAAGCCCCATTCAAAATAGCATGTGAGGGTGGCGCGCCCTCAGCCTGTGCTGCACTTGGTTACATGTACACAGATGGCAACAACGGCATCACACAGGATCTGACCAAGGCAACGGAGATGTATCGAAAGGCCTGCGATGGCGATCTTGAAAGCGAGTGTTACAGCCTTGGTGTTGCCTACGCGCAGGGACAAGGAGTACAGCAAAGTAATGATGAAGCGCTGAAGCTGTTCAGGAAATCTTGTGAGCTTACCTATCTTATCGGATGTGAGAGCCAGACCCGATTGGAAGCTGATATGGGTATGAATTCGGCCAGCAAGTGAACAACCCGCGAGACTTACACTAACGTCGGCGCGGGCCTGCGTTACCAGGAGGTCCGCCCCTGACACCGGGACGACCTTTGCGTAATTCTGCGCCACTCTGGCTGATAAACCGCAGTGATTCCTGGAATCGAATAGTCTCACCTGATCCTGCTGCGGCATCCGGAGGCAACGTACGACCGATCAATTCATATAAACGATCGCCAGTGAAAAAAATGGCCACCTTGGCTCGGCTGCCATCCGCTGCATTGATGCTCAATTGCCGTCCGATTTCCCCGTCCACCCTGGCATCTACCGAAAAGGCGACTGTGCCGGTAGCGCTGATAGTCTTTTCTGTTTCGTTAATTACAGCTCTTGGCTCGACAGAGGTGCCGGCAAAATTCGCCACAATGACTGAATAGGCAACATTATCCTGCCTGGCAGAGTAAACGGTAGTCGGTACTGAAATTCCGGATTGCAGAATTAATTTGTCGTTCGAAACTTTGGGTGCGACAGGCAACTGGAAAGCCACGCCTGAATCCGGATAGGAGTACTCCTGCCAGCTGCTTTCGGCGTGAACAGGCGCAATGGCAATTCCAGTCACCAGCAAAAACAGGTAGTTGATACGCATGATTATCTACCCTGAGGGCCGGTATTCTGACTACGCGGTGCAGTCGCTCCGGGGGTGGCAGTATTTTGTCCGGGTCCCCTGCCATCATTCAGTGTCTTGCCATCAGGAAGTGTCACCGACACAAACTGGCCACCATACGAACCATCCCTGAGCGGATGCATGGTGACGGTCACACTGTCACCCGGATGAATTAACTTATCCCAGCCCAGTCTCGATAGTTGACTGGCCCCACCCAGCTCAAGCGACCAGGTGCTTTCCTTTCCCTGTGCATCCTTAACAATCACTTTAAGCCAGCTGTGGGGATTGATGATATCCAGTTCTTTAACCTTGCCATTAAGTGTTTCACTTCGGCTACGATCAAACATGGCGAAGGAATGATGCGCTACGGCCTGCCCTGCTAGGCAAACCCCTATCAACACTGTGAAACGGCTGACGCGAAAGCTCATAGAATCACCCTGAAGAAAGCGAAGTGGAACCCGACCAGCAGGCTGATCCTACTTCAAAACAGGGGAACTGTTAATTTTGTAATGTAAATTTTTGTCTGCCGGGCAGACAAAAGATCATGCAGCCCGCATGGCCTGCCCTTCGAGCTCAACTTCAATCATATTTGCCAAGGCGATCAGACGTGCCTGCTGATCTGACTCAATGCTTGCCTGTTCCGCTTCAACCCGGATTGCAGCAATCAACTCCCGCATGCATTCATCGCCCAGCCCATACTGCGAGCGCCACTCGAAGTACGCCCTCCAGTAATCAGCGGTAATGTCGCGCTGCTGTGTTTCGTTTTTTGCCATCATCGCCTGCTGTTTTAAATTTAGTGGATTAATAACAGGTTAGTATGTTGACTCATTCATTATAAAAATTAAGAAATTAACACTAATTATGTGAATCAGATCACCAAGTTCTTACTAGCTTATGCCTTGCTCATGTCATCAACCATTCTTTGTCAAAACTTAATCACTACTTGCCACCTGAATTCTCACATAGCAACTCCGGTTTCATCCAGATCGAAGAGTAGCCACTCCGCTAATCTTCTATCAAACCCATATCTAAATTATTCAATGAGATTCCCAACAAATATTATTGGCAACTCATATCGAGCTTTTAATTTATTGAGAACCATAATCTACAGAATTGGTCCAACCGGGTAAGTTAATGATAGCCACAACACCTCGCCTTTTGATTGACGATATTTGAAGAGACTGAGAATAAACCACCTGAAGTTGCGTTAAACTGAACTTCAGGCACCACAATAGCAGCTAGCCAAGGTGGCACATGACCAACTCATTCGAGACATTCACCATCCTGAAGGTCAGCAACAAGGCGTTAAACATCTATGACCTGTCACGACTCAAGGCGGAATATAAACTCGACCGCCTGCCGTTCTCACTGAAAATCCTGCTGGAAAACCTGTTGCGGTTTGAAGATGGCGTGAATGTCACGCGCAAGGACATCGAGGCCATTCTCAACTGGGATCCGCAGGCCACACCTTCACATGAGATTGCCTTCACGCCCAGCCGTGTAGTGTTACAGGACTTCACCGGCGTGCCGGTGGTAGTGGATCTGGCGGCGATGAGAGATGCCATGCGCAAACTCGGTGGCAATCCGGATGACATTAATCCGCTTGCACCTGCTGAACTGGTCATTGACCACTCGGTGCAGGTAGATCGTTATGGCACAGCGGAATCACTGACCGAAAACACGCGCATCGAATTTGGCCGCAATCACGAACGATATGCCTTCCTGCGCTGGGGACAGACTGCATTCCGCAATTTCAAAGTGGTGCCGCCCAACACAGGCATCGTGCATCAGGTGAACATCGAACATCTGGCGCGGGTTGTGTTTGATGTTGAGAAAAATGGTGAACGTCTGGCCTACCCAGACACGCTGGTAGGTACCGATTCACATACGACAATGGTTAATGCACTGGGCGTACTCGGCTGGGGCGTAGGCGGTATCGAAGCCGAAGCAGCCATGCTGGGTCAGCCGGTAACCATGCTCATTCCTCAGGTAGTTGGCTTCAAGCTTTCCGGAAGTTTGTTACCCGGTTGCACGGCCACTGATCTGGTACTTACCATTACCGAAATGTTGCGTAAGCAGGGTGTAGTAGACAAATTCGTTGAATTCTTTGGTGATGGCCTGAGCAACCTGCCCTTGGCTGATCGCGCCACCATTGCCAACATGTCACCGGAATTTGGTAGCACCTGCGCCATGTTCCCGATCGATCGCGAAACCCTGCGTTATCTGCAACTCACAGGTCGCAGCGCAGAGCATATACAACTGGTGGAGCGCTATGCACGTCAGCAGCATCTTTGGCGTGAAGATGGTCAGCCACAGGCTGATTATTCAGCAGTATTCGAACTGAATCTGGCCAGTGTGGAACCTTCACTGGCAGGCCCAAGACGCCCACAGGATCGCGTGCTGTTGCGCTTGGCAAAACAGGCTTATCAAACCAGCTTCGAAGTGATGGCAGCAGAACGGGCCCGGAGGTCGAAGCATGCAACCGGTGTAGCCAGTGCAACGGTTCAAGACAAGAGCTTTGAAGTGCGCGATGGTGCAGTGCTTATTGCCGCCATCACCAGCTGTACCAATACTTCCAATCCTGCGGTGATGATGGCCGCCGGTTTGCTGGCACGCAAAGCACGTCAATTTGGTCTCACCAGCAAACCGTGGGTGAAGACCAGCCTCGCGCCCGGCTCTCGCGTGGTGACAGATTACCTGAGCAAGGCTGGCCTGCTTGATGATCTGAACAGCATCGGATTCTTTACAGTGGGCTATGGATGTACCACCTGTATTGGTAACTCCGGACCGTTGTTGCCGGAGATATCTGCCGCAGTGAAACAGGGCGAAGTAGTGGCGTGTACAGTGCTATCTGGCAACCGCAACTTCGAAGGCCGTGTTCACCCTGAAATCATGATGAATTACCTGGCTTCGCCACCGCTGGTTGTGGCCTATGCGCTGGCGGGTACGCTGAACATCAATCTGCAAACTGAGGCACTGGGCATCGGCAGTAATGGGCAGGCAGTGTATCTGAAGGATATTTGGCCCACGGTAGCGGAGGTTCAGTCAGCCATCACTTCATCTTTGGATGCAAGGATGTTCACCGAAAGCTATGCACATGTATATGAAGGCGATGCCAACTGGAACAGCATTACGGTCTCGCCTGAAACGATCTATCAATGGGATGGCCATTCAACCTACGTAAAGCACCCACCCTACTTTGCCGGCATGACCCTGACACCCGCGCCTGTCACTGATATTCATGCAGCACGTGTTCTGGCCTTGCTGGGCGATTCGGTCACCACCGACCACATATCGCCTGCAGGTGACATCGCAATAGACAGCCCTGCTGCACGTTATCTGATGACACAGGGTGTACAGCCCGCTGATTTCAATTCCTATGGGTCACGACGCGGCAACCATGAAGTGATGATGCGCGGGACTTTCGCCAACATTCGGTTACGCAATCTGCTGGTACCCGGCATTGAAGGTGGCATCACGCGATACTTACCTACGGGAGAAGTCATCAGCATTTACGATGCAGCCATGCAGTATCAGAAAGCTGGTACATCGCTGGTGATTATTGCAGGCAAGGAATATGGCACCGGTTCATCACGTGACTGGGCAGCCAAGGGCACCATGCTGCTGGGTGTCAAAGCGGTCATTGCGGAAAGTTTCGAACGCATTCATCGTTCTAATCTGATCGGTATGGGTGTCCTGCCCCTGCAATTCAGCACAGGCCAGAACGCACAGACACTGGGACTGACGGGCGAGGAAACTTTCGACATTATCGGCCTTAATTCAGGCGCAGCCCGGAAGGTCAACATTATCGCGACTCTACCGGGCAAACCAGCCATCGAATTCTCAGCCCGGGTACGTATTGATACGCCCAAGGAACTGGAGTATTTCCAGCATGGCGGCATCCTGCATTACATGCTCAGGCAGCTGGCAAAACGCTGACCATGCCGATGGATGGATACAGAACACATGCTGCACACTGCTGGGTTTGTAATACAATCAGGTGCGTGACAGTTCGCCAGACATCAGCAATCCTGATATTCGCTGCATCG
Organism: uncultured Pseudomonadota bacterium; assembly: GCA_903838705.1. Lineage (GTDB taxonomy): Bacteria > Pseudomonadota > Gammaproteobacteria > Steroidobacterales > Steroidobacteraceae > CAILZL01. The sequence continues at coordinate 30,892 of CAILZL010000030.1, read as the reverse complement.
ATGTCGCCAACCATTTGGTGAGGATAAGTACATGTTAATCAATCGCCATAAGCCAGAAGATTGCGCATGCATACTGCCTTCTGAAATTACCCCGGAATCCGCCTATCTGAATCGGCGTGATCTGCTCAAAGCAGCCGTGGCTGCTGGTCTGGTGATTCCGGCAAGCTGGCAGGCAGAAGCTGCTGAAACCCAGAAGCTCAATTACACAAAGAATCCGGGATTCAGTGTGACTGACAAACCTAACACCTACGAAGAAATTACCAGCTACAACAACTTCTATGAATTCGGCACCAACAAGGAAGACCCTGCACGCAATTCAGGCAGCTTCAAACCCACACCCTGGAGCGTCAAGATCGGCGGCGAGTGCGATGTGAAAGGTACTTTCACTCTTGAAGACATTCTCAAACCACACGCACTGGAAGAGCGAATCTATCGCTTCCGTTGCGTGGAAGCATGGTCAATGGTCATTCCATGGGTTGGTTTTCCACTGAAAGACCTGCTGGCACGATTCAAACCGAATTCAAAAGCCAAGTATGTTGCGTTCAAGACCATCGTGCGTCCATCGGAAATGATCGGACAGCGATCCGGTACACTGGACTGGCCTTATGTGGAAGGCCTGAGAATTGATGAAGCCATGCACCCGCTGAGCCTGATGATTGTAGGCCTGTATGGCAAGACACTGCCCAACCAGAATGGCGCACCGCTGCGCCTGATGACACCCTGGAAATACGGCTTCAAGAACATCAAGTCTATTGTCGAAATCAGTTTCGTGGAAAAACAACCGCCTTCGACCTGGAACATTACTGCGCCAAGTGAGTATGGTTTTTATTCCAACGTGAATCCATCCGTGGATCATCCGCGCTGGAGTCAGGCGCGTGAACGTCGTATCGGTGCAGGCGGCGGTCTGTTCAATGCACGCCAGGAAACCCTGATGTTCAATGGTTATGAAACCCAAGTTGCCAGCCTGTACAAAGGTATGGATCTGAAGAAGTACTTCTGATGCCTTCACAGAAAGCGATTCGACGGTTCTACAAGCCCGCACTATTCCTGTTGTGTGTAATACCTGCACTGCCGGCCATTCACAGTCTGGCCGCACTGGTTGCCAACAGTTTCAACTCAAGCGTGAGCGAGCTGATCGTATCCTCAATCAGTTTCTGGAAGTTCTCCAGAAGCGCCGATCCAATCGCAAGATTGCTGCATGAACAGGGCGAATGGGCATTACGCTTTCTGGTGATCACACTGGCAGTGACACCCGTACGGTTTATTACCGGCCAGGCATGGTTGCTGAATTTCAGGCGCATGCTCGGTTTATTCGGTTTTACCTATGTGCTGCTGCACTTCCTGATCTGGCTGTCGCTGGATCAGGGCTTCTACTGGGCGGGTATTGGTGCAGATATTGCCAAGCGACCCTTTATCACCATCGGCGTGGCGGCTTTACTGCTACTTATTCCGCTGGCAGTGACCTCTACCAACAAAATGATGCGCCGCCTGGGTACACGCTGGCACAAATTGCATCGGTTGATTTACTTAATCGTGCCACTGGGTGTATGGCACTTTTACTGGCTGGTGAAAAAGGACGTAACCGAGCCACTGATCTACGCTGCGATCACAGCCTTTCTGCTTGGATATCGTTACTGGCGGGCAAGCAAGCGAAAGCAGGCAGCTGCAATCCAGCCAACCTCATTACATTGAAGTTCTGACCGACCACAGTTCAGGGAAAAAACGTAGCTCCAGCGCCTTATTGAGGTAACTGACACCGCTGGTGCCCCCTGTTCCGCGCTTGTAGCCAATGATGCGTTCAACTGTTTTCATATGACTGAAGCGCCACAACTGAAACTGATGATCCAGATCGACCAGCTTTTCCGCCAGCTCGTACAGATCCCAGTGTTGTTCACGACTGTGATACACGGCCAGCCACGCTGCTGCCACCTGCTTGCTGGCCTGATACGGCTGCGACCAGTCCCGGTCAAGATATTCTGCAGGAATACCGAAACCACGACGGCTGAGCAATGCCAGGGTTTCATCGTACAAGCCCGGTGTCTGTAAAACCCTTTGCAGCAATGCATAAGTTTCCGGACTGCGCTTGTAAACCTCAATCATGCCGGCGTTCTTGTTGCCAATGAGAAATTCCAGCATGCGGTATTGGTACGATTGGAATCCGGATGCCTTGCCAAGCGAATTACGGAATGCCGAATATTCCATCGGTGTCATGGTTGCCAGCACATCCCAGGATTGGGTTAGCTGTGCCTGAATACGCGCCATGCGCGTCAGACACTTATCCACCGGCCCCAGCTCATCACGCTGAATATGCCTGATAGCAGCGGTCAGCTCATGAATGCACAGCTTCATCCACAGCTCACTTGCCTGATGGATGATGATGAACAGCATTTCATCATGCTCAAAAGTGTTGGGCTGTTGCGCACTGAGCAGCTTGTCCAGATTCAGATATTCGCCATAGCTTCGGGAATCACCCAGATCCCAGTGCACAGGTTCATTGCTGATATCAATCGCAGCATGTGTCAGAGGGTTATCGGATTTCGACATGGGTGAATGCGCCAGGTGTGAATGGGCGTTAATGATGGATGCTATTTGCTGATCAGAATCCAGGCCGGCACCTGTTTCCAGGCTTTACTGAGTTCCTTGTCGAGTTCGCGGTAACCCGGTTCACAAGCCTGCACCAGATTCCAGAACTGTTTCGAGTGATTCATGTGACGGGTATGACATAGCTCGTGAATCATCAGGTAACGCAACACTTCCGGCCGCAGGAATAGTGCACATACATTCAGGCTGATGGTTCCAGAAGAAGAACAACTGCCCCAGCGGGTTCGTTGCCGTCGAATCTGCAGGCGGTCAAACTTAAAGTCATGAACCTCTGCCAGATGCCTCAAGCGCTTCTCAAATTCCTGATGAGCAAGATCATTCAGCCAGCCAAGCAGCATGCGTGACCATATCTTTGCTTCGGTAATCGCGCCGCGCAAAAGCAACTGGGATTGGCCGAGAGTGCTTAGTCGTGTGAATCCGGTTTCCTGCCGGTATTCAATCTGCATCACCCTTTCTAGCGAGGGCAACAAAAGTTCAGAAGGTGGAATAAGCGCCAGTTGCCTGTCTGTGCACTCACGCACCCGGGTTCTTATCCAGTCACGATGCTTGCTGACAAATTGCTGGATCAGCCGTGGTGATGTGTATTTAGGAACCACCACCACCACCCTGCCCGCAGGATAGACCCGGACCGACAGACGGCGCGTCCGGTGACTGACCCTCACCTGCCATGCAGTATCGTCATGCTCAACAAGAAGCGGCAACTGTTGATATAAGCTGGAATTGTCCATACTGCTCATTTTACCGTGAGACTGCGCAACAATGCTTGTGCTGCGGGATACTCGGGTGCCAGCAGGATGGCACGCTCCAGCGCATCACGCGCCGCCAGAACGTTACCTTTCGCCATTTCCACCTGACCCAGCAGGAAACAGGCCTCAGCCTGCCCCCAGAGCAGATTATCAGTGAGCTCACCTGACGCAGCTTTATCGTAGGCTGCGACCAGCGTTTTCAATTCAGCACTGTCCAATAGCTCTTTGTTGCTGTATTTCAGCGAGGCACCCACCAGCCTGACCTGAATCGACCTGGCATCCAGTTTCAATGCCTGACTGAATGCTGAATCACGCTCGCGTCTGTACAGAACACTGCGCACGGGTCGAAGTTGCGCCAGCTCTGACAGGCAGGCGGCATGCAATGCGAAATGAAGAGCAGCCGTAGTGCCGGTGGAGTTTGCGGGTAAATTGCTGTCAACACAGTCCTCTGCCAGCTGTTGCGCCTGCACACTGTTAATCTGACTTTGTAATTGCACCAGTTTCCATCGACCATAATCCAGCTGGTTCTGCTGCAGTAGAGCAGAGTCATCATTGATCTCTAGCGCAGCCAGTGCCTGCAGATCTCTTTGCAAGGCGCGACTATCCTCAGCATAAAAAGCATACTCAACCCTGCCTGACAGATCTCTGAGTCGTTCATCCAATGACCACGCGGGCAAGCACCCCAGCCACCCTGACATTAGGATCGCTGTCTTCAATACGGGATGACATTGCCGGAACACACTCATGCCTGACTCGGATTTGCTTAGCAGACCGGATCATTGCGCATTACATTTGGCATTACAATCATGCTGGTAAATTGTTAACACAGCCTTATGCAAAGGACCTTCACTTGATCGACATCGGCCTGAATCTTACTCATGACAGTTTCGACCATGATCGCCATGAACTGCTAGACCACGCAGCGAGAGTCGGTGTCAGTCATATGCTGATCACGGGCAGTGATCTTTTACATAGTCGTGAAGCATGGCAGTTAGCCAGAAAAGACCCGCATCGTCTGCGTGCGACGGCTGGGGTTCATCCGCATCATGCGAAGGATATGACTGAATCAGATTTACCAGCCCTGCGCGCGTTGCTGGCTGAACCAGAAGTGATTGCAGTGGGTGAATGCGGGCTGGATTACTATCGGAATTTTTCCACAGCGGATCAGCAGGAACAGGCATTTCGCTGGCAGCTACAACTGGCGGTGGAAACCGGCAAACCAGTATTCCTGCACGAACGCGATGTTCATGATGCTTTCGTCGCAATTCTGAACGACTACCTGCCGCAGATAACCGGCGGGGTAGCGCACTGCTTCACCGGCACTGTCGAACAGGTACGAAAATATGTCGAAATGGGTTTATATATCGGCATCACAGGATGGATCTGCGATGAGCGCCGTGGTCAGTCATTACGTGAGGCAGTGCTGGACATTCCCCTGGATCGGCTACTGATTGAAACAGATGCACCATACCTGATACCGCGCAATCTGAAGCCCAGACCGAGGTCGCATCGCAATGAGCCAATGTATTTGCCGGTGGTATTGAATGAGCTTGCAGCTTGCCGAAATGAGTCAGTAGAAGTGCTGGCGACAGCCACTGCGACCAACACGCGAAAACTGTTTAACTGGCCTGATTGATCAACCTGTTTTTCTAGCCGTAAAGATTTGGTCTGGACTCGCCCTTGATGTTCTGCCAGACATCGGCGAACGCGGCAGCCACATTACTTCGTGAGCGATCAATGACCGGAAAATCCGAAGTGAGCTGATCAATGCGGACAACATACTTCGGCTTGCCCTTGGGGAAATCACCCCGCTGAGTGAACACCAGTCGCCCCTCTACCGGCACTTCCCCGGCCAACAGTTTTACTGCGGCCATGCGGTCGTACAGGATTGCCTGTGGATTGGCAAAGGTAAAACGGAGTTTGCGTCCGATAGCAGTCCACTGGAACATCTGATCGCCACCGAACACAGCGCCCGGTACATCAAACAGATCCAGCACCAGCAGTCCACGCTCGGTAAGCAGTAAGTAGTTGACATGAATCTGCCCGCCGTTACCGTTTGGTATCAGTATGTTGCGCAGCATTTCAAAAGCAATTGAATTGATGCGATCCTCATTACGACGGGTAAAGCGACGGGCCAGATATGCCCGCACGCCCGCAACCAGTGCAGCTATCAGAACAGCCGCACCTGCTAGGGGATATACCCAGAATGGCACCACTTCATTCACGATCAACGCTCTCCCTGAAGTTGAGCACGCAAAGCCGACAGTTGCGGTTCAATTTCGGTTTCCTGACGAGGCAAGGTCAGCAACTGCGCCAGTGCCGGTGGAACAGGCAGATCATGTCCGACCAGAGGCTCGACGATATCGTTGAATTTGGCTGGATGGGCAGTTGATACCAGCACCCAGTGTTTCGCCTGCTGGTCTTCAGGAAGATTCCAGTAAACCTCCGCAGCGGTTGCGGTGTGCGGACACCATATCTGCCTGATTGCCTGAGCATCATGACGGATGCGTGATTTGATGGCCTCATCACTGACACTGACTGCACTCACCTGCTGGCGAATTTCATCAAACGAATACAGCGCACGCAGACGTTCCATATTGCTGGGATTACCCACATCCATGGCTGATGCCAGCGTGGCAACACTCTGACGGGGCTGCCAGTTGCCATCATTCAGAAAATCAGGAATGGTGCGATTGGCGTTGGTAGCCAGTATCAAATCTCCAATCGGCAGCCCCATGGCACGGGCCCAGATACAGGCCATCGCATTACCGAGATTGCCGCTGGGGATAATGAAATTTGCAGGCTTGCCAGTAGCACGCCACAGTAACAATGCACTGCGGGCGTAGTAGACCATCTGCGGCAGAAGCCGCCCGATATTGATGCTGTTCGCTGATGACAGGTCATGTGATTTGGCCAGTCCGGCATCCGCAAAAGCTTCTTTGACCATGCGCTGGCATGCATCAAAGTTGCCGTGCACGCTGAAAGTTCGAACGTTATCTCCCCAGCAGGCCAGTTGCTGCGCCTGTCGCTGCGAAACCAGTCCAGTTGGATAAAGCACCGCCACTTCGACCCAGGGACGACGGTGAAAAGCAGCAGCAACTGCACCTCCAGTATCCCCGGAGGTTGCCACCAGAATGGTCAGCTTACGGCCGGAATGCTGCCTAGCGCGAATACGCTCCATGCTGGCAGCCAGAAACCGGGCACCAAAATCCTTGAATGCTGATGTCGGACCATGGAACAGCTCCAGTACCGATGCCGGCCCCGGGGTGCCATTCAAAGTCACGAGGGGCGCAGGAAAATTAAAAGCGTCATGACACACTTCAGATAAGACCGGAGCCAGTGCATCTCCTTCAGCAAAGGGTGTAATCAGCTTGACTGCAATGTCCGCCAGCTCAGTCAGCCCAGCAAAATCGTCAGGACTGAACTTGGGCAATGAGTCAGGGACATACAGCCCACCATCGGGTGCGATGCCCTGAGCGATGGCATCACTCAAAGTGATGCGATGTTCTGGATTGCGCGTGCTATGCAACAACATTCGATAAACCGTTGAAATTTTGAAAAATATTTACTGGTGACTAATCAATCACACGTGCACCATGAGCCTCAAGACTGGATATCCAGGCATCACTTTCCAGACCGGCCGCCCTGAAAGCAGCGACCATGCCATCGCGCGCCCGCTCAGCCTTCTCAGTCGGCAACCAGGCAAACACCGTGGGTCCCGCACCTGAGATGGAACAACCCAGAGCACCAGCAGCCATCGCCGCCTGCTTGACTGCATCAAAGCCGGGAATCAGTACACGACGCTGTGGCTCGATAATCACATCATTCAGAGACTCGCCGATCAGGCGCAGATCATTGGTAAAACAGCCTGCCAGAAAGCCTGCCAGATTAGCGGTTTGCCAGATCACATCAGACAGACTGACATCCGGTTTAAGAATCTTTCGCGCATCTTTGGTGGCCAGCACCATGTGCGGGTGCACCAGCACACAATGCACGCCGGGCGGCATGGGAATCTGTTTGACATTAGGATTGTCCACGCCAACTGTCAGCACCAGACCACCGAACAGCGAAGGCGCAATGTTATCGACATGCACTGATCCGCTGGCCACCGCTTCTCCGTGCATGGCGTGCTTGAGCAATGCCAGTTGAGTGAGCGACTGGGGCAACAAGGCGTTAGCAGCCACCACCGCTGCGACCGCTGATGCAGCAGAACCACCCAGACCTGATCCCAGCGGGATGCCTTTATCAATGGTCAATTCAATCCCGAATCCGGGCTTTATTTCTTCAACAATACTCATCACCGCACGACCGGCGGTATTACGCTCGGCTGCTAGCGGCAGGTCCAGAACGGCACCCGTGATTGCAGCGATTCGCACACCCGGCTCCACTGTGCGACGCGCAGTCACGCGATCACCAATCGCCTGCACACTCAGCCCCAGTACATCAAAGCCGACAGCCACATTACCTACACTGGCTGGCGCAAAGGCTGTGGCCGACTGACGGCCTGAGTTATTTGAAGTAGTCATTACAGCTTGGCACCGAGATAAGCACAGACACGCAGAAGATCGGCAAACACCCCGCCGGCAGTGACTTCAGGACCGGCTCCCGGCCCTTGAACCACCAGTGGATTCTGATTGTAACGGCTGGTGCTGAAGCGCACGACGTTATCCGTCAGATTAATGTTTGCAAAAGTATGATTACGGGGCAGCTCAACAAGACCAACAGTCGCCTTGCGAGATGCTGCATCCAGTGAACCGATATACCGCAGAACATGATCACGGGAACGCGCCGCTGCCAGCCGTTGCTGCATCTTGCCGTCGAATTCCGGCAACCGCTTCAGATACTCATCGACACTGCAATCCTTGAGTTCATCAGGTACGAGCGTCTCCAGCGCCACATCTGTTAATTCCAGATTCATACCCATCTCGCGGCCCAGAATTACCACTTTGCGCGCAAAATCCAGTCCCGAAAGATCATCACGGGGATCAGGTTCGGTATAGCCTTTGGCCTTGGCATCACGCACCACTTCTGAAAAGGGACGAGAGCCATCATAGACATTGAACAGATATGCAAGCGTGCCTGAAAGAATACCTTCAATGCGCTGTATTTCATCGCCGGTTTCACGCAAATCATGCAGGGTCTGAATAACGGGCAAGCCAGCGCCTACAGTGGCTTCATACAGGTAATGCGATCCGCCTTCACGACGAGCGGCCTGCATCTGCTGGTAATAAACATAGCTGCCACTGTTAGCTTTCTTGTTGGGCGTAACGACATGAATACCTGCAGCCAGCCATTCAGCATAATGGCTGGCCACTTCGGCACTGGCAGAACAATCAACAATCACCGCATGTGGCAGGTGACTGGCATGGATGTGCTCTGCAAAGCGCTTCAGATCAGTCACCTCCTCTGTTGAGGATGGTGCATCACGCCACTTATCAAGTGGAATTTCGCCCGCCACCAGCTGCATGGATTTCGACTTCACGATTCCGCGTACGCGCAGATCCACATTGAAGTCACGCGCCAGTCGCTCAACCTGGGTCGCCAGTTGATCGAGGAATGCTGCACCTACCAGGCCGGGACCGATAACACCAATAGAAACTGTGTTAGGCGACAGATAAAACCCGGAATGCACTGAACGCAGTGCACGTGCTGAATGCTTGCCATCTATCACGACTGAAATATTGCGCTCCGATGCACCCTGCGCGATCGCCTTGACGCTGACACCGGCATTTCCCAATGCATTGAACACCTTGCCAGCAACACCATGAGCACCGGCCATACCATCGCCGACAACAGCAAGAATGCTGCATGCTCGTGTAACTTCCACGCGCTGTATCTGCCCCTGACGCAATTCGCTGTGGAACGCATCTTTCACAACCTGCTCGGCCTGGGTTGCTTCTGCCTCTGGAATGGCGAAACAGATGGAATGCTCGGAGCTGCCCTGAGAAATCAGGATCACAGAAATCCCATGCTCACGTAACGCACCAAATAGCCGATGTGCGGTGCCCGGAACACCAATCATCCCTGCACCTTCAAGATTGACCAGCGCAATCTTGTCGAAGCTGGTAATACCTTTAACCAGCAACTTGGAATCGGGCTTGGCACAGATCAGGGTGCCGGCCTTCTCAGGTGCGAACGTATTGCGGATCCAGATCGGGATCTGCTGTGCAACGGCAGGCGCCATAGTCTGGGGATGAATGACCTTGGCACCGAAGTACGCCAGCTCCATCGCCTCGTTATATGACAGAGAATCGATCACCCGGGCATCTGGAACAAGGCGCGGGTCGGCGCTTAACACACCATCGACATCAGTCCAGATGATGATCTCAGATGCATTGAGCAGTGCGCCAAAAATGGAACCTGAGAAGTCACTGCCATTACGACCCAGCGTCGTCTGCAGGCCCTTGGCGTCGCGCGCAATGAAACCGGTGACGATCAGTGTTGCAGGTCCCTGATGCCTGACAACCTTGGCTGTGCTGGCACGTGAATCTTCCCAGCGCACGGCTGGCCCCAGGGGACTCCAGTCGATGCTGACAATATCACGCGCGTCAATCCACTCCACCACCCCGGGACGCTTCCCACGGCTTCGCAGGTAACGCATGAAAAGGCGGGTTGACCATATCTCACCGAAACCTGAAACCAGGTCACGCACCATCTGCGATGCCGCACGGATCAGGCTGACAGTATGAAGAATATTGGCAATATCATGGCAATCATGATCCAGAAGTTCGCAGTAATCCTTCCGGTCAGAGGCATTCAGCAGGGTGTCAGCTATCTTGATGTGGCGCTGCCTCACTGCTTCCAGCTGTTCTGCAACGGAAGCTTCCTGGCGTTCTGCTGAAGCCACCAGATTGAGCATTGCATCCGTCACACCCCGGCAGGCCGAGAGCACGACAGCCATGCGCTGATGCGGATCCTGCTCAAGAATTTGCGCGACTCGCTCCATGCACTGTGCGTCAGCCACACTCGAGCCACCGAATTTATGAACCTGCCACTGTTGAGCGAGTACTGAAGAATCCAACGCGCTTTGAGCCACTGCAATTTCTCTATATTTGCCACAAGGAAATGCGCGCCTGTGACCCCCAAATTACAGGAATAAAAACCAGAGCACAGGCAGCGCAAGACCCGACACTGTACTGACAGTAATTGCCGCGGGCAAGCCAAAAAATCACGCCAGATCAGGCGGTTTGACCAAACTCAGCCGGATTCGTTGAAGCGGCCGAAAGCAAAAACGGTGTGCTCATTACTGGCCGCACCCGATCGTGCGAAATTCATTGTTTCGGAGGTGTCTACGACCGCAGGTGCGCCCTGCACCGGATTGAGATAGGTAATGCGTGCCGGTCCAATTTGCACCAGATCACGATGCTGCAACACACGACGCACGACTCGCCTTGAATTCACCAGAACACCATTAGTGCTACCCAGATCAATCAGGAGATCCAGCCCGGGTTCCCTCACTATCAGGGCGTGATACCGGCTGACAAAGGCACTATCAATTCTTACATCAGCATGCTCGCTACGACCTATCAGAACCCGATGCTGCTGGAGCGACTGAACACTATCGACCCCGCCGCGAACAGAAACCAGCAACATAGCCTCTGAGGCGGGCTCAGTATCCGGAAAAATATGCTGCGCAGTTCCGGGTAAAACCGTATCAATGCCCAGCTGCAAGGCCGCAGAAAGCACCGAACTTTCATCAACCGCCGCCAAACCTTCAACAGCAGCAATTGCCAGGGCACGGCTGCATATCCGGTTAAGCAGCGCAGGTGTACCGCCTGAAAGCCGGTACAACAAGCACATCAGCGTATGCGGGATCATATGATCAGGATCCTGAGCACCCGCGGCGCGAAGCCGGTGCGCCACATAGTTGGCAAGCTGATCTTCGGACAATCCACCTATGGAAACTCGAGGCACTCCCGAGGGAACCAGCTTGCTCAAGCGCGGCGAATCAACCACACAATTCAGCAGGGGCTGCCCCAGCAGAAGCAGTTTGATCAGGCGGATGCCCTCTGATTCCAGAGAAGCAATATGCCGCAACTCCTCCAGAACCAATGGCTGCATGTGCTCTGCGTTTTCTATTACTAACAGACAGATACGACCATTACTTATTTGATGAGTCAGGTATCTTTCCAGCAATAATCGTCGATCTGTCCGATCCTCGCGATCCAGCTCAACACCCAGCTGCCGCAGCACTTCTAGCAAAAATTCGCGGGGTCCAACATCGGTTCGCTTGATATGCGCCACCAGAATCCGGTCATCCAAACCAGCCAGAAAGACCCTGGCAATGAGACTTTTCCCTACCCCTTTTTCACCCGTCAGCACCCCTGCCGAAACCTGGGAACACAATACGCGGCGCATGAAATCAAGCGCACGAAGATACTGATCGCCGGGGAAAAAGTAGTTATCTGAGACCACTTCAGCAAATGGGGGTGAACTCATCCCCCAAGTGGCGAGCACCTCCTCTTCCCATACATCATTTGCTGTGTGTTCAGACACGCTCACTGCGCTCTTGGTTGATTTAATCAGCAATGGCCAGAATTTGTGAGGTAACGAACATTACCTGTCAGATTGACCTCAACAGCATCGTAGAATACCCCACCAACCGCTGTGACGGATGATTTTATTCCCACAGAAGAATAGATACCAAGCCTCTTCAGGGCTGATCTTTCAGATTGGCCAACGCATCAGAGGCTTCTTTGTTGGCAGGATTCATTTTCAGAGCACGCTGTAACTCCATTCGCGCCTGAGCCAGCCGGTCCAACCTGAGATGAGTCAAGCCCAGCCCCGTCCAAACATCACTGCTTTGAGGAGAAAGCCGGGTAGCGCGCATAAAATCCTGTTCAGCTGCAGGCAGGTCATTCAGCTGCATACGGCTATAGCCCGAGCCCAGCAAGGCATCAACATCCTCAGGTTTATTTTGTAATATCACCTTGAAAGATTGATATACCTCAGAAAATCCTCCCATCCGGTACAGACTCCAGGCCCTGAGATAAACCTGATCTGATGCAAGGCCTTGCTGATCCGGGATAATCTCAAGAACCCTGCCGTACTCCCCATCCCTGAAGGCTGCATCCGCCTTGTCGGTCTGAATATCCACCTTGCTTCGCTCTCCTTTGCGAACAGAATAGTCTGATACACCCACATTGACATGCATGTCATTCAACGCATCAAGCACTACCCGACTCCGATGCAAACCCAGATAGCAGTGCAGATATACCTTTCCCGGCGCTTTGGCCGCCGCATCCGCAGCGGCCTGAGCATTAGCCTGAGCATTAGCCTGATAATCAGCACCGAATCGCTGCCCCAGAATGCTACTCATCGGAAATACGAGTAACTTCATTCCGAACCGGGACGCCATTTCCTGCTCCTGTTTCAGCAGGACACCTTCGTAATAAATATCTGGATTGAGCAGTGAAATGACCGTAATCACCCCTTCACTGCGGAGAATGTCGAAATCTCTTTCCAGCGGAAAAGGTCCGGTAATAACCTTGCCATTGCCGATCTGGTGACTGATGGGGGCTCTTACCATCCTGACAAGCAGGTTGTCGGGATGCACCACCACCAGCCAGGCCGCAACCATCAGTGGCAATAATGCACACAACCCCAGCAAGGGAATGAATGCCTTGCGCAACAAGATCAGGATTCCCTCAATTTGCTGGCTTGAGAATTCGTGACACCAAAACCGCGCCTCTGCATCTCACCCCATTCCCGACGACTCCAGATAGCATCCACAAGCGCTTTTACCTTTATCAGCGTCAAATACTGCCTGAAACCGATATTTTCAACGAAGCCATACACCATCAGACGCAACAGATCCTGCCAGCGCGCATAACGCTGGAAAGTCATTTCCTCCAGCGCCAGTGCACCCACAGACAGCAGCGCACCCAGAAAGAAAGCCACAAAGATAAACAGGAACATATGGACATGATCCAGGATACCCAGCATCCAGGCCAATGGAATGGCAACAAAACCCAGCACTTCGATAACCGGAGCCAGCAGCTCAAACATGACATACCACGGCATGCCTATCAGTCCGACAGAACCATAGCGTCGACGAAACAGCATCCCTCGATTCAACCATAAGGTTTGCAGCAGACCACGATGCCATCTTGAACGCTGCACCGTGAGCACACGCAGGGTTTCAGGCACTTCTGTCCAGCACACCGGATCAGGCACAAAGACAATGCGGTACTTCCTGCCCTGCTCGCACATGCGCCGGTGCAGGCGCACCACAATTTCTGCATCCTCAGTATCAGTGGCATCGGAGTATCCGCCCACCTCGATCACTTCACGCTTCCTGAACAATCCAAACGCACCTGAAATAATCAGCAGGGATCGTGCGGCACTCCAACCGGCCCGACCCGCCAGAAATGCCCGAAGATATTCCACTACCTGCATGACCGCCAATCTGCTTGCCGGCAAGCGCACCTGCTCAACATGCCCATCATTTATCACGCAACCATTGGCAACCCGCACTATTCCGCCTGCCGCAATGGTTTCCTCCGGGTACTCGATGAACGGCTTGACCAGACGCAACAAGGCACCGTCTTCGATGATGGAATCCGCATCAATGGAACCAAACAGTGGATAACGACTGAGGTTAAGTCCAGCATTCAGTGCATCAGCCTTGCCGCCGTTTTCCTTGTCAATTACCACAAGATTCGGATTCAGGGATGAACGATAGATTGCACGGATCGGTTTACTCTTGAGTTGCAGCTTGACCGGCTCGGAGCGCCGCTCCATTTTGAAAGCGTCGATGAGTACGCTCAGCGTGTTATCTCTGGATCCATCATTGATGACCACAATCTCGAATTCACCGTAGTTGGCACGCAGCAGCGAGTGTACGGTGTACGTAATCGTGGCCTCTTCGTTGTATGCAGGCACCAGCAGGGAGATAGGCAGAGTCAGGTCTGAATTGCGAATCTGTGCGTAATCCGCATTAAAACTGCCCTGCACAAATTGCCACAACGACCTCACCGAAGAACCAAACAAGGCCAGCAATCCAAGATTGATGACAATGAAGTAGAAAACGATGAAATGGTCAAACCCGATAACGAAGGCGACCAGATCAGGGTTCATGTTGTCGGACAGTCCGGAGAACATCAGACTGCGACCTCTGTTACTTCAGGATGCTGCTGAAGCATGACATAAAGAACTGAACGAACATCTTGATCGGCCAGACTGTTGCACACATCCAGCATGCAGTGACGGGACTGATAGCGTATCAATGCCTGCGCCACTGCCTGTGCCCGGGCTCGTTCCTGTGCGTTTTTTGCAACCAGTCCCATCAGTCTGGTGTGCAGATCGCCACTGGACTGAAGCACGGCAAAGGCCTGATCACGGCAGAATAAATCACTGCTGGAAAGGCTGTTCACCAGGGCGTCAATTCCAGGCCTGCCCAGCTTACGCAATGCTTCAGCGGCATTGGATCGAACCCACCACTCCTTATCTGCCAATGATGCAGTCAGAGCTGGTACGGCATCTGCCAGTCCTAGTTCACCAAGCGCCTTGGCCGCCTTGGCCCGCACCGGCCATGCAAGATCCTGTAAGGCATCAAGCAAACCGGGCAATGTTGATGCATCACCCAGTCGTCCCAGCCCTGCCACTGCCCTGGCACGGATCTCACTATCCGGAGCAGCAAGACATGACCTGAGAAATGGAAGATGGCTGTTATCAGCCAGACGAATGATGATATCCAGCGCAGCGATACGCGAGCCTGATCCAATCACTGGAAACGCCTCGACTAGATCCGTAACGATATGTGGCCCCATCTGTGCAAGGATGTCTGCGATTCGAATGACAGACCAGCGACTCTCGTCGCCGAGCGCCATCACCAGAGCCCGGCGTGCCTGTTGACCGCCCAGCGATCCCAGTGCTTTCGCAGCACGGATACGCACATCGAAAACCGGATCCTGTAATGCACTCACCAGCGTTGATTCCGCTTCGAGTGCACGCAGCACGCCTAATGTTTCTACCGCCCGTGCACGTTCCCAGCGGCTGCGACCGCCTACCTGCTCTATCCAGTGAGTTACAAAACCATGATCCTGCAACCACTGAACCAGTCTTGCACGGATTCGCTCGTCACCGGTTCTGAGCTGACCCATGCAAATCGCCGCCATGATTTTAAGATCGCGGCGTGAGCTCAATAACTGAATTTCCTCCGGTGGGATTTCCGACTCACCTTCAAGCCAGCGGGTAAGCGGAATCGACCATTGTGCCAGCCGCCGTTGTCTGTCCCATTCCAGCAACTCCAGAACGATGCGTCGTACCAGCATGTATGCAATCAAGCCAAACACACTGAGAACCAGAGCGAGCAAGCCGATTGTATAGAGCTGTGTCATGCAACAGCCCTGCCCGCCAGCACCAGACAGCATAGGAGTACCGGCACTCTGCCTGATTTCGGAATGGCACAGGCAAAGTTGCCGCAATTAAGCGGATTGCACATATGGCGGCAATTTAGAGGATGCCCTCAGCTCAAACAGGAACTCCATCACAACTTTCAGACTGAGTGCCGAGATTTGCTTACTGCCTTACCCGCCGCTCGCCGACACTTTGCACCATGAAGCACAGTATCCTGTAGTGGATGATGCAGCCTGAAGCAAGGCAGTCGCCCAGCTATCAGGAGCAGTGTTTTGGACTTATTAGCCAGCAATCCCTATTCGATTAATAAATTTCCGCACACTTGAAAGTAAACTCACCAATGTATACGTGGCATCCATGGCTGGCATTGTTCGCTCTGATGATGAGCACTGTACCTGTCATGAGCCAGGAAAACGTTGCCCTCACTACGCCAGACACAACAACCAGCTTTGATCAGCGCTACGAAGCCGCGCGTGCCCTTGCCAATGCCGGCGAAAGGGATGCAGCCATCAGCGCATATTCCGTCTTGCTTAGCCAGTCACCCGGTAATGTGGATGTACTGCTGGGACGGGGGCTGGTTTATGCGAGAGCTGGTAGCTGGAACGAATCCGAATCTGATCTGCTTAATGCAATCGAAAAGTCATCTGGTTATGCCGATCTGTGGTCTGCATTAGGTGATATGTATGCCTGGAGTGATCGGCCAGTTGCAGCTGTGGATGCCTATTCCCATCTGATTGAATTACGACCCGCGGACCCTGCTGCTTATACTGCGCGCGCCCTCTCCTATCGTGCAGCCGGTGATCTGGAATTCGCACGCATGGATTTCCTCACAGCAAAATCATTGGGTGCAGCTCCTGAGCGAATCGACACCTATCTGGCAGGACTGGTACCACGAACCAGCAGTCCTGATGCCATAGTACCCTTGGGCTATCGCTGGTCTGCCGGCCTGTCGTCCAGCCTGAGCGATTTCACCCCCGCGCGTGCCCACTGGCGCGATGATACTTTATCGGTAAGGCATTACTTCGAGAAAGGATCGCTTGCGCTGGAACTGCTGAATGCCCATCGCTTCAACAAGTCAGATCAGGCATTTGCAGTCGATGGCTACGCTTCCCTCTGGGATCGGGCATACACCAATCTCCGTTGCCAGTTCACCACTCATGCCAGCCTGTATCCGCACAACTCATGGCGTGCTGAACTCTTTCAGGGCGTGGGTACGGGCTGGGAATTGTCAGTCAGTCATGACCAGCTTGCCTTTGGCGGAACTCCCGTCAGGATGTATGGACTGGGCGTAGGTAAATATATTGGGAATTTCTACATTCGACTTCGTCACCTGATTATTCCGGGTGACAATGGAAAAAGCGTCAGCGACCGCCTGCTGGGTCGCTATTATTATTCCGGCGACGCCGACAATTATTTCGAGCTCAATGCTGGCAGTGGACGCAATGATGATCCACTGGTCATCGCCAACGGGAAGGAAAACCATTCATCAGTGGGCGTCGTTTATGTTCACTATCCTTCCATTCAATGGGGTTACAAAATGGGCTTTGATTACGCGAAAGAATCTAACAGTTTCAGGGAGCGGGACTATTCACTGGCATTGTATCGACGATGGTAAGCAAGTCGGAGCATGATGGAGCCGACAATAAGCAGTCACACCGGCTGGTGATTGCGGCTCAGCAGTTTATTGTCTGTCTGCCCGCGCTGCTGGCAGGTTATCTGTCCTTACGGATTGCTGAATTTGCCGCAAGCAGCTCTACCACCTCATCACTCGTCCTGCATGCGCTGGTATCAGATCTATCGAATTTGGCGCGTTATCTCCCGGGTTTATTCCTGTTCTCGCTACCCTGCCTGATCCTGCCAACAAGGCATGCAGTACTCTGGTGGCTTGGATGCATCTGGTCTGTCCTGCTGGTATTACAGACGGCCTTGGTACAGTACTTCCTGACAGCAGGCGTGCCGCTCGGCGCAGATCTGTTCGCCTATAGCCTGACTGAACTGAAAACCACTATCAGCGGCACCACAAGTATTAACCCGACACTGCTGTGCGGTCTTCTGATTGCACTCATCTGCATGTGGCTTGTTCTGTCACAGCTCAGATTGCGTAGCTGGCCGCGCTGCTCTCCTCAACTCACCGCACTCATCGCTGCTCTGACGCTGACCGCTATTGTTATCACACCTGTACAGTCTGATTCTGGCGGCAATTCTGGTGAAAGTGCTCGCAATCTTAGTATCAATAAGACTGCTTTCTTCATTCATGAGAGCCTGTCCTATGCATTGCATCGGCAAAGTCAGTCAATCCCCTTCAATGCAAGTTCTGTTGCACAAGGCGCAAGTTACAGTGGAGCCCATACCGGCACTGGCGCGCCTGATCCTCGTTTCCCCTTCCTGCATGCAGAACAGACACCCGATGTGCTGGGCCCCAGCTTCAGGATACAATCTGACAAGCCACCCAATCTTGTGTTCCTGATTGTGGAAGGACTGGGACGATCCTTTTCTGGAACAGGTGCCAGACTGGGAAGCTTCACTCCATTTCTCGACGAACTGGCGACGCAGAGTCTGTATTGGGAGAACTTTCTTGCTACACAGGGACGCACCTTCGCCGTACTACCATCCATCCTTGCTTCCGCACCATTTGGCGAGCATGGATTTAATGAAATGGGCGAATCCCTTCCCCGCCATGAATCATTGCTTACGATTCTGAAAAGACAGGGTTACCACACCCGTTTTTACGCAGGAACCGATCTTGATTTCGACAATCAGCGTCGCTTCCTCAAGCAACAGGAAGTCGATACATTGATTGGAAAAGATGATTTCGATATCAAGTACCGTCGTGGAAATGAGTGGGGCTATGCCGACAAAGAACTGATTGATCAGGCAGTTGAGGGTGAGGCTGCTGAGCCGCATGAACCCTTCGTCACAGTAATTCAGACTATCACCATGCATGATCCCTTCACCTTTCCGGATCAGGGGAGCTATTCATCACGACTGGACACCCGTCTCGACCAGCTTGGCATAGCCAAAGACAGACGTAACGCCTACATCAACAAACGCAACATCTACACCTCCATCCTGTATACCGATGATGCGCTACGCAGATATTTCGAAGAGGTCAAACATCATGCCTCTTACGACAACACCATTTTTATAATTACGGGAGATCATCGTCTGCCTGAACTCGAAATGGATACGCGTATCGAGCGTTACCATGTCCCCTTGCTGATCTACTCTCCCCTGCTAAAGGCTCCTCAACACATAAAATCAGTGTCATCACATTTCGATATCACGCCATCCCTGCTGGCATTCCTGTCGCACAATTATGGCATCACGACACCGCGTTCGGTTACCTGGCTGGGAACCGGCCTGGACATGGAACCTTCATTCCGGAACATCCATTCATTGCCACTTAAACAGACCAAGGTGAATCTGGTCGACTATGTTTCAGGCAACTGGTTTCTTAATCAGGACACACTATACACTCTGAATGACGGTCTACAGATTGAACCCGCGCAAAACCAGGCTGCTTTAACTGAAATTAAAAATCAATTTGCCGCTTTCCGCGCCAGTAATGACACATTCACGACCAGCGGTGCACTTGCGCCTGATAAAGTCTTTGAAACCCGGGTTGCCTACGATGATAAAACCAGAGTTCCTTTTGACCCACCTGATCCACAGTCACAACTGTCGGTGATAAACGTAGAATCTCCAGTCAGCGCAAGAGGCAATGAATTGAGTATCAAAGCAACTTTTTCCAATTCCGGCGAGGCTGCTAGCGCGAAGTTTGTACCCTTGATCGTCATAACGGATGCAAAAGGTCATGAACTTTCAGAATCCTATGGCACCGCATTGCACCTTCAAGCCAGCAAAGAAACAACATTGACGCTGCCCTTAAAATTGCAGGGGATCAAGTCTGGCAACTACTTCATGTCTGTGATCCCTGCGCATCCCGATACCGGCAAGTCAATTGGCAATGGCCGATACCACATCGCCATTAAAATCAGCGAACAAGACAAGATCAATCCGCAATGAAGCAGAAGTTATTGTGCGCATTCCTGCTGGCCACATCCGGTATCAGTCAATCTGCCAATGTCAGCGCTCCCGAACCTGAACGCGCCATCTGGATATGGGAAAAGGACTCATACGCTATGCTCGAAGATCGCTCCGCTGCCGATGATGCGATCAGATTCCTGAACTCAAAACATATCAATACGATTTATCTTTATGCAGATACCTTCGATAAACAAAATCTGATTGTGAGCCAGCCGCAAATGTACAGTCATCTTATCCAGCGACTGCATAAGGAAGGCATTCACACCTACGCATTATTGGGATCAGCTTACCTGCATACCGAGGAATATATCCTGCCCGAGCATCGAAGTGCCGCACTCTCGATAATGCAGAGGGTTCTCGACTTCAATTCCAGAACTGCGCCAGACGAACGCTTTGATGGTGTCAACCTTGACATTGAGCCTCACATCCTCGACCTGTGGCCGGCGCAGAAGATTCAACTGCTTGAGTGGTTTCTGGATATGAGCCAGTCACTCATGGAACTCAAGAAAGCCTCAGGACAAACACTGTCGGTCGGACCAGCCATTCCATTCTGGCTGGACAGCATCGAACTGGAGTGGCATGGTCAAACAAAGCGAGTCAGTGACCATGTACAGGATATCTACGACTATGTGGCGCTGATGGATTATCGAGATCACGCGGAGGGCGCCGACGGGATCATCAGTCATGCAAAGGATGAAATGATGTATGCCGGACTGCACAACCGTAAGGTGTTGATCGGCCTTGAAGTGACGCCAAATGAAATTCAGAAGGTTTCTTTCAACCATCTGACTGAGCAGGACCTGGAACATGAATTATCACTGGCGAGTAAAAGCTTTGCGGATCAGCCTGCATTTGCCGGCTTCGTCATTCACCATTATCGTAGTTATCGAACCTGGCTGGAACGAAGCACTCCGTAAGCACTCAACAATTTTAGTTGCATACAGGACGGTATCTATACACATGCTGTATGCGACTTATAAATCATCAGTAGACATAAGCCGCACCACTTCCAGGTGCATCACTAGCGTGACTTGCATCTTGAAAGTCATTGATTCCTTTTGCAGAGTAACTCTCACCGATGGCGCCAACCGCCAGACTGCAACCATTTGCTGATAGAGCCACACTGTAACCAAATTGCTCTCCTACTGGTTGAGGAGGATTCTTTGAGAAGTCCACATAACCGCTAACGTTAGATGCTTTAATGTAACTCTTTTGGGTCCACTCGATATTGGTTCTCGTAAATATGTATACCGCACCAGTCTGTACGGCCTGATTGTCTGACTGGTCACCATTGACGCCCGTGGCAAAACTGTCCTCTAGTGGGGCTCCAACCGCTAAAGTACTGCCATCCTGCGACAGAGAAACACTAAAACCAAAACCATCAAAAGAGTCAGCATTGGATGCTTTCAGATAGGCTTGCTGGTTCCAGGTGGTCGCTGCACGTGTGAATACATAAACAGCACCGCTATTTTGTTTGCTGTTATCAGACTGATTACCATTCACACCTGTGGCATTACTTGATTCCTGGATGGCACCGACAGCGAGAGTATTGCCGTCAAGGGACAGAGCAATAGAAGAGCCGAACACATCATTTGTATCCGTATTGGATGACTTGATATAGGCTTGCTGACTCCAGATTCCACCACTGCGTACAAAAACATAAACAGCACCGCTATTTGGAGCGCTATTATCAGTTTGTATGCCGTCCACACCAATTGCATTGCTGTCTTCGCCTACTGCACCCACAGCCAGAATACTTCCATCCCCAGACAAGCCAAGGCTATAACCAAATGCATCCTGCGCACCTGTATTGGAAGCCTTAAGGTAAGCTTGCTGGCTCCATGCGGTGGAGTTACGTGTAAAAACATACACTGCTCCGCTATTCTGGGTACCGTTATCTGCTTGATCACCATTGATACCTGTGGCACTACTGTCCTCAAAATCCGCACCCACAGCGAGCGTATTGCCAGAATCAGACAGAGCCAGACTGTAGCCAAAGTCATCTCCTGCCTCCGTATTCGAAGCCTTCAGATAAGCCTGCTGACTCCATGTGCTAGCATTATTATTAGTCGTTCGGGTAAACACATATACTGCACCACTATCCGTGGCGCTTTCATCTGACTGATTGCCATTAGATCCTGTCGCGCTGCCGTCCTCTTTTGGTGCTCCGACGGCGATGGTATTCCCATCGACAGACACAGCGAGACTTGAGCCAAATTGATCACCGCTGCCCAGGTTGGAGGCCTGCAAGAGGGCCTGCTGCACCCAGACACCAGCACTATCTCTGGAAAACACATGCACAGCGCCACTCCCCGAACCTTCACCGGGCCCACCCACTGCGAGGGTAGTTCCGTCACCTGATATAGCCATGCTATAGCCAAGACTATCACCAGTAGTGGTCGCATCAGATTTTAGGTAGGCAATTGACTGCGTGCTAAATGCCTTGATGGGTGCCGATTCCACACAGCCGCCCGAATTGCAGGCCGACACCTTGTAACTGGCATTGACCAGATCGGTCACATTGCTGAAGTTATCTAAACAACTCGTTGCGGCAGGGTTATTTGCCTTACAGATCGGACTGTATTCCGCAGATCCGGTTGAATCCTTACTGACAGTATAATAAGTTGCACGAGATACTGTCGGCCACGCCACCAGCACCAAGTTGGGATTTTTTGCATACCTCACAGTAACTACAGGAGTATCCGGCTTGTTATCGGAACTCAGACAGGCGGTGAGCTGAGTGCACGCCACAAGCGCTAACAAACCAAAGAGAATTCTGTTCATATTTCGGCATCCATTTTGGATTTATTTATACGCTTTATGCCGTGTGGTTTCTGAGACTTGAAGCTTGAAATGCAAGTCAATGTTTTCAACCTGAGCCTGCTTAATTATCGACTGATGCTTCTGGAAAATTGAAAGCTTTTATCATAATTGGTCGGGGCGAGAGGATTTGAACCTCCGACCCCTTGCACCCCATGCAAGTGCGCTACCAGGCTGCGCCACGCCCCGACCGATGGTGACCCCGATCTATCCGTATGGTCACACGGGGTGCGAATCATATCGGAAGCAATGCCTATCAGACAGCAATTTATTCAACCCAGCCAGACTCAATCCAGACCAGAAAGCCACCACAATTGAAAGAGCCACCCGTAGGTGGCTCTTGTCGAAACAATTCCCACACCTAAAGAAAATCCGGATTACCTACCCAAGTAGGTATTCGCACCCGAATTATCCATGAAAGATGGGACAGAATTTATATCACCAGCCCAAGCACCTCTCAACAAGTTGTTCACTTTGGTTGGAAGGTTACTCCCTCCCGAACATGATGGACTCAGACCACTGCATATGTTCTTGCCGTTGGCTGAATAAGTATAAGTATTAACTGAATAATTCGGGCTACTGGTACCCGCACCTGGATCCGCCATGTCTACGGTTTCTGAATGGTAGTGATAGCCGATACCATCATGGTTATGGCCGCCGAATTTGTCCAAAGGCACATTGTAGCCCAGCATAGTGGAGTCTTGGGCACCGCGATACTTACCGAACAATGCAACACCATCGTATCCGAAGCCAATCAGAGGCGGATGGGTCCTGCCCACATAATCCTGATCGTTGTAGATAGCCAACAGATTAGATTGACCAGACTGAAATCCATCAGCATGACAATGGTGCCCGCCACCACCCTGGCCTACATGACACCCATAAACAGACAGTTCAGCCTTCCATTGAGATGGGTTCAGAGTGTTATTCAAATTCGGGAATATAAATGACCCATCTATCAGAATCCCATTATCTGCTGTACTGGCGTAATTATAAACATCGCTAGGCGGACATACTCTATTGTAACAGTATGTTGCCGATGATGAATTATCAGTATTCAAGGATACGAACCACTTAGAGCCAGATGAAGCGGACAATAAATTACAGGAAGTGCCACTCGGACAAGCATTTGTATTTTTTGTGCATGGGGTGCTACCGCACGTAGTTCCTCCAGTGGCCACATCCGTAACTATCCCGTAATCCTTCATCGGAATCCTGATCGACTGGCTAGTAAGATTGGTATAGCGGGTCATTGGACCAGTTGAGCCGGCAGAACCTGCACCAGGAGGCACAGGTATGTCCAACAACCCGGTTGGTCCTTCCGAATTTGTATAGGTCACCACCACCATGAAGGGATGGTGATTGTTATCAGGCCCAACCTCATTTGTAAAATAAACATAGGGGACAAGATGCTGGTATACCTGACCATCTGCAGCAGCATCACTGGCCATGAACCTTGAGAGCGCACCATCCCGGAATGCAGTATACACATCTGCTGCATAGCGCAGATGACCAGGTGTAGGGTCATTGGCAAGGGAGTTTTGAATAGTTGTCAGAAAACTATCGGCAGCAGCCTTAGTTGAAACATTGGCACCCGGAGTAGACACAGATGAGAGACCTGATGCCGACACCTGGTTCAGATACTGCTGGTAATAAGGATGGGTGCTTAACAATTTTGAAGCGAGACCACCACTTCCAGTGGCTTCCTGACTCTGAACGTATGCATAAGGATCAAGAGTTCCATTGGATGGAAACGATGCGGCAGTATTGGTCTGGGTGTAGTTGGTTGCTGTTGGATTCATAGAGGAAGGCACACCATATTTGTCAGCAGAACTGAAGAAATATAAAGGCGTGGCTGATGCAGAATTTTGAACTAGTGAGAAAACACCACCAGAATAATTAACGTAATACCCTGCTCCTATAAATGCGGTATCAATCGTCCATGTGGAGTTGTAGCAAGGTTTGGAAACTGAACAACCGCTTTGGGTGGTATCCGTAATTGCGGTGCGAAGATATCGCTTGGCAGCCCGGAGGGTATGATTGGTCGTATCATATGTAAAAGCCACGTAGCCATAGGCTGGTAATGGATTGGTACCAATATTACTTCCCTGATGTCTTCTGAATTTCAACTTGAGTGAATCAGCCGCGTCAACGTCGATCGATTCAAGGGGATGCAGATGGGAGTCCAACCTGTACCCGGTAAAGGCATATCCACTGGTAGCCGTTTCATAAACAGTTGCATTTGTTCCGTTATCAGAAACAGCAACAACCTGAATCAGTTTGGACAGGTAAGTTTTATAAGTTGACGACAACGGAATGGTACTGGATGCGGCGGCGAACCCTGCGGTTGTAGCCGTGCCAGTTGTAATCACACCGCCAATTGACAAGAAATTGGTTGCAGTACTTACGGGATTTGAATCACCAATCAGGTATCTGAGTCGATTTGTTGTTAGTGAAACACTGCTTGGCAGCGGATTACTTGCCACCGTCAAGCTGGGCGCATAACTTCTCGGCAAGTTACTGGCATAAGAAACCGGGGTGAAATACTGAGCACATGATGAAGCGTTTGCACAGACACCACCCACGCTGGTAATGCTGGACAACCATACTTGGGCATTGCAGTAAGTAACCGGTCCGGTACCGGTGGTTACCGTGACCGCTGGAATACTGAGCTGACCGGTCGAAGAACTGAGCGTATCTGCTGCAGTTGAAGTGGACGAGCAGGTCGAACCTACTGAAATCACGCCGCCGAGTACGGCAGTGACATTCTGATAGGTCTTGGAGCCGTATTGAACCAGCGGCATGTTGAGTACGCCCTTGGTCGTACTCCAAGTATCAATGGCGTAAGCAGGTGAAACAACCATCCCCAACAAGGAAATCGACGCAAGTATTTTTTGAATATTCATGGCACTTTTCATGGCTTCTGTATGTGAAACATCAATCGACTGTTTTATAGATTGACCCGACCGCGGTTCATTTTACTGCTTAATTCAAACCCTGCACTACATTTATACTTCACACTCACCCGTTCCGTGTGATGAGGTGACATAACTCGTAGCCAAGTGATAATTGTCAGCCCCTCGCCAAAGACCATATGGGGTCCATTTAGTTCTGGCCCGCATAAATCTTATTTCCTGTTCTAAAGGAAGGAACCACAGCGATGTTCCCTTTCCAAGCGCCCTGCACAAGCACGCTTACCTTGGTGGGGGTGGAGATGCCGCTGGTACCCTGGTAGGTCTGTCCTGGAATGCACTTAGGATCCAGCGCACTGCAGATAGTCTTGCCGTTGGCGGTATAGGTATATACAAACGGGCTAGTTGACATGTCCACCACATGAGCATGGTAATGGTAACCAATGCCATCGTGGTCATGGCCACCGAAGGCGTCCAAAGGCACTCCTGCGCCCAGCATCGTTGAATCTTGAGGACGATATTGCCCAAAAAGCGCAATTCCATCATAGCCGAAGCCGACCAGAGGCGGGTGCGTTCTGCCTGCATAGTCAATATCGTTATACAGCGTCAATCTGTTGTCTTGGCCGGTTACAAAGCCATCCGCATGACAATGTGCGCCACCCCCACCCTGTCCAACGTGGCAGCCATAGGCACTAAGCTCTGCCTTCCAGCTCGAAGGCAACAAAGACGCATTCATGATGGGGAAAATCTGCGCGCCGTCATAAGAGATGCCATTATCGTTGGAGCTGGCCCAGTTGAATGTATCCGCCGTAGAAATTGAGCACTTGGGTGAGACGTCAGTACATAAATTTGTCGTAAAACCAGTAACACCACTGTTCACTGCGGTAAAGTTACTGGTACTCACATTCCCATATTTACGCATTGGAATACGAATCGTCTGCCCCACCAGATTGGTTAACCGGGTCATGGCCACATTGGTTGAACCCATACCAGCCGCCGGGGGTACCGGGATATCCTGCAAGCCATGTGGCCCACCCGTTTGGGTATAAGTGACTATAACCATGAAGGGGTGGTAACAGCCCGTAGCAGTGTCCTGCTCATTCGTAAAATACACAAAAGGGACCAGCCTCTGATTAGGCGCGCCATCGGATACCGCATCACTGACCAAAGCACCAGACAGCAACGCATCCCTGAACGCGGTATACACCGCTGGACTGTACCGTAACGCTGCTGCCGGCAGATCTTCAGGAGCCGCTCCGGGTGGGGGTGTAATTACGCATGAGGTATTACTTTCAACCTGGATTTTCAATGTTTGCAGGAAAGCATCAGCAGCAGACTTGGTCGACTCATTTGCTCCCGGCATGGTCACCCCATTCACGGACACTTGAGGCTGATACTTTGTGTACAACAAAGAAGCAAAATTCGTTTCTGTTGTAGAAACAGTAGACGTAGTACTTCCTGATGTAGCGTTCATACCGAGATTCGAGCCCGTGGGGAAGGCCGCAGCCGGATTATCAGGACTATATGGTTCGCCAGTGGGGTTCATACTGGCAGGCACCGTATATCCATCAGAAGCTGAATAGAAGTACAGTGGCGTTGCCGAGGATACACTTGACACCAGAGTATAGGCACCGCTGCTGAAATTGACATAGTAGTCAGTTAAAGCAAAGGATGTATCGACGATAAACGCAGCATTGAAACACGGAGCTTTGGTACAGGCAGTTGATACATCCTGCACCACCGTACGGATGTAGCGTTTCTTCGCCTGCAACCTCTTAGAAGCAGAGTCGTATGAGAAAGCGACAAATCCATCCGACGTCACAATGGGCGTGATCGCAGTCGTAGTTGAAAATGCTGTACCAACTGGTACTCCAATGTTTCTTTTGAATTTCAGCTTGTTGCCATCTGCTACATCTACATCCAGAGACTCATTAGGGTGTAAATGCGAATCAAGCCTGTAGCCCGTTGAATTAGTCTTATTAGATGTGTAATACACATCTGCATTTACACCATCATCCTTGACAGCCACGACCTGAATCAACTTCGACAGATAATTACTATAGGTTGCAGACTTCGGGATATCTCCTGAAGTTGCTTCATAGCCTGATGGAACATTAACGTTATAAATGTTACCAATGGTCAGGTAGTTGGCCGAACTGCTCACGGTTGCTGAATCAGAGATCAAATAGCGGGCGCGATTAGTGAAAGAACCTGACAAAAGCGCCAGAGTGGGCGAATAACTTCTAGGCATGGTGCTGGCAAACTGCACCGGTGTGAAATACTTGGAACACGAAGTCGCATCTGCGCAGATACCACCCACGCTGGTAATACTCTGCAGCCATACCTGTACATTGCAGTAGTTAGCGGAACCGGTACTCTTAATCACCGTCACCGCAGGAATAGTGAGCTGGCCTGTTGAGGAACTGAACGTATCTGCAGCGGTTGAAGCAGATGAACAATTGGACTGCCCCACTGAAATAACGCCCCCCAGTACGGCCGTCACGTTCTGATAGGTCTTGGTACCATTGGAATCGTTGTACTGAACCAATGGGATGTTCAAAACGCCCTTTGTGGTACTCCAAGTATCAACTGCATAGGCAGACACAGTTGACAACCCCAACACTAACGCCCCTGCCACCCTGATGTTGAAAAACTTCATGTTGTTTCGAATTGTGATTTGAATATCAATTGTAAAATTGTAGGAATCTACAACGTAATAAAAACATACGTGGTGTTACTATGCGCCATCCATTGGTCAGAATGCTAGACTTTAAAGAGTCATTATTTAATTTTGATGTTTAACCCGCGCTTCAGGATTTTATCTTGTTTTACCACTTAAAACATAATCTGTTTCTTGCATCCCTCCCGTTTTTTCTGCTGGCCTGCGGCGGTGGATCGGGTGGCTCCAACAGCTCCTCCTCAAGCGCACCACCAACCTATACCATAGGTGGCAATGTATCAGGGCTCAGTACCGGCAATACTCTGACGTTAAGCAACAATGGTACCGACGCAAAGACGATTACAGTGGACGGTGGCTTTGCTTTCACAAATACACTGCTGTCAGGCAACCCCTATGCAGTAACTGTCGCGGCACAGCCTACTGACCAAATATGCACCGTATTAAGCGGCACCGGTACAGTAGCTGCGACTAACGTCAATACTGTACTGGTAACCTGCGTCAACACCTATACCGTCAGCGGCACGGTCACCGGCCATTCCGGTTCGGTCACCCTGACCAACAATGGCAGCAATGCTCAAACCGTTCTGGCTGGCAGCAGCAGCTTCAGTTTCGCCGCCCAGAATGCAGGCACCAGCTGGAATGTCGCGATCACCTCCCCAGCCGGCCAGGCCTGCACGGTCACAGCTGGTAATGCCACCGGCAGCAATATCAGCGCCAATCAGACAGTAACGTTTAACTGCGTCAACACCTATACCGTCAGTGGCACGGTCACCGGTCATTCCGGTTCGGTTACCCTGACCAACAATGGCAGCAATGCTCAAACCGTTCTGGCTGGCAGCAGCAGCTTCAGTTTCGCCGCCCAGAATGCAGGTACCAGCTGGAATGTCGCGATCACCTCCCCAGCCGGCCAAGCCTGCACGGTCACAGCTGGTAATGCCACCGGCAGCAACATCAGCGCCAATCAGACAGTAACGTTTAACTGCGTCAACACCTATACCGTCAGTGGCACGGTCACCGGCCTTTCAACAAGTGGGCTTGTACTTCAATTGAATAGTGCCAACAACTTAACAATAGCCAGCGGGGCAAGTACCTTCGTATTCGGTTCACCACTAAGTGCTGGTACAAATTATATTGTTACTATCTTGACTCAACCCAGCGGCCAAAGCTGCTTTTTAAGCAACGCTATTGGCAACAGTATTAGTGCAAATGTAATTAATGTGAGCATATCCTGTTCTACTGGTTTCACTGTCGGTGGTAGCGTAACTGGTCTTGCGACCGGCAAGTCAGTAACCCTTCTAAATAATTTAGCTAATTCCACTCCGGTAAGCTCAAACACCAGCTTCACATTCTCGACCCCGTTGGCAACTGGCGCTTCATATTTAGTAACTATTGGCACACAACCAGCTGGCCAAATTTGCAGCGTAAGTAATGGCACAGGCACTATCGGGACCACTAACGTCAACAATATCAGTGTCACATGTGCCAACAGTTTTAGTGTCGGCGGTTCCGTGACAGGCTTGGGTGCCGGAAAAACTGTTGTACTGAATAACAACGGTACAGATGCAAAATCAATCACCGTCAACGGAGCGTTTACCTTCACAACAGCCGTAGCTTCTGGAGCTAATTATCTGGTCACAGTTGCCACTCAGCCAGCAGGTCAGACCTGCCTCGTTGTAAACGGCTCCGGTAGTATCGGCAGCACTAGCATCAACAACGTGGCGGTGCTCTGCCAAACCACAACCTATACTGTTAGCGTCACCCTCTCCGGTCTGGGTGCTGGCATGTCAGTAGTTCTGTTAAACAATGGGACGAACGCCCTGACTGCTGAGGCCGATGGCAGCTTTACCTTCACCACACCACTTGCCCCGGGCGCTTATGCTGTTACCGTGCAGTCGCAGCCCGTTGGCCAGACCTGCACAGTGTCCGCCGGCTCCGGCACGATTACCAGTAACAATATCAGTAACGTAGTAGTGACAT
Organism: uncultured Pseudomonadota bacterium; assembly: GCA_903838705.1. Classification (GTDB taxonomy): domain Bacteria; phylum Pseudomonadota; class Gammaproteobacteria; order Steroidobacterales; family Steroidobacteraceae; genus CAILZL01. Next base: position 749 of record CAILZL010000030.1, on the reverse strand, counting down.
GTACGAATAATGCAACGAATCTCCCTGGCAATTGCAGTGATGCCTCGAACGCCAGAATACCCACGAGTGACCCGTTCTGGACTATTTATAGCGCCCCTACAAATGTCGCATCTGACTCAACTCCAATTATCAATAAAGAGCAAACCGACCCCTTCGGCTCCTGCCTGCTTTCGCCTCCTTGAGCTTGATGTTGCCCACTAACTAAGTGACTGTTACCAGCCTGATCCGGATAAAGAAATTTATCCGGATCAATTTTGAAAAATACATAGCAAAGACAGAAAAAGCATACGCCTCAAATCTTGAATAGAGCCAATCAAAATTTCTGATCAATTTTAGGAATTTGAGCGACTTGCCTGAACCTGACAAACAATACATAAGGATTGTTGCTAGACCAGCAGACAATCCTGCAGACGTAATGAAACTTTTCGGCTTGTCATAAGGCATGAAACTGTACTCAATTTAATGCGTAAAGAATTGTCGGCGTGTTCCATTAGATTTATATTAAGCTCCGCCAGACCAGATTATTTAGATAGATACACTTGAAACTGGTTTTTAAGATTCAGGCAGGGGAAGTGATGAAGTTGTTTACCAAAGGCTTATTGGCCATTGTTGCTGCGGCCGCATTTGCAGGCTATTCAACTGCCGAAGCGCAGGTCACTTACACCGTAGGCGGTGAAGCGGCCAGCTCAGGTGGCCTGACCGGACTGGGCGCAGGCAAGACAGTTATCCTGGTGAACAACGGCAGCGAT
>CAILZL010000029.1 GCA_903838705.1 uncultured Pseudomonadota bacterium | reverse complement strand
TAATGAACGTAGTACATATACCCGTGCGCGGGACAGGAGCGCGTTATTAAGTTCGAATGATGGATTCTCTGTGGTTGCACCGATGAACACGAATGTGCCATCTTCAACCCAGGGCAGAAATGCATCCTGCTGTGACTTGTTGAACCTGTGTACTTCATCCAGAAACAGCAGCGTACGTCGTCCTGACTGCTGGCGTACCATCTGAGCCTGCTCCACAGCAGCACGGATATCCTTCACCCCCGCCATTACCGCCGACAGCGCAATGAACTCGGCATTGCAGCGATTTGCAATTAAACGTGCAAGTGTGGTTTTTCCCGTACCCGGCGGCCCCCATAGAATCATGGAGTGCAGATGCTGGCCATCCAGCATGCGACGCAGCGGTTTTCCCGGATCAAGCAAGTGCTCCTGACCCACCACATCTTCAATGGACTGTGGGCGCAGGCGATCGGCCAGCGGACGTGTATCCAGGGTTTCTGAACCGGAAGTCATGAACCGGGAACAATCGCTTCAAACCAGCGCGGCCAGCGACCCAGCGGGGACAAGGCCAGCAATAATGCTGGCGCGATACCGATGATATCTGCAACCACATCACGAACATCAGCTGATCGCCCCAGCTGCATTGCACCTTGCAGCAACTCAACCAGTATGCCCATACCCAGCATGCACAGTCCTATCACCCAGTACCGTCGACGCTGATAGATACCGCAGAACCAGAATGTCAGTAAAAAATAACCGAGGGAATGTTCGACCTTGTCATTCCATCCGGGCATTTCTACAGCTTTGGGTGGCAGCAGACTCAATACCATGGCGACAAACACTGACAACCAGCCGAACACCAGCCAGAATTTTCCAAAGCGTAAATCACTGAGCATTATTTTTTCCTGGTGATTTACTGCTGTTATCAATGATATCCACGCCTGCGGGCGGATTAAATCTGAATTGAGCATCAGATAGCGCCGGATTGCGTTTTATCTGGGTAAATTGCAGCACGGTGCTCTGTCCCAGCTTGTCAGTCAGTGACATCGCATCCAGTAAATCCTTGCGCAAGGCAATCTGCACGAGTCTGAAATCAGATCCCGATGATTTCGGAGTCAGATTGATCACCAGCAACTCTCCTCGTCTTTCCACATGTTCAATCTCGAAGTTATCACGCAGTGTCCCATTACCTGACAACAGCATCGCCGGCGTACCACTCAGGGTCAGATCAACGCGATTGATGGTCACCTGTTGCAACTCTGGATCATATAGCCAGATGCGCCCGCCATCCGACACGATGGTTTGTGCATTGGGCCTGGCGTAATCCCAGCGGAATTTTCCGGGGCGTTTGATCATCAGGGTGCCGGCGCTGGTATCAATCACCCGGTTGCGTCCGTCGCGCACTGATTGTGAAAAGCTGGCCTGCAACGAATCAAGATGGTTGAGAAACTGATCAAGTGCCGTATAGCCACTGTCAACGGTGATTTCCGTCTGAGCGAAAGCATTACCGGATAGCGCGAACAACCACAGCAGGCATGCCGGGATCAGCACGGAGAATCTGAGCATGACTTATTCCTGATTGGGGCCGGGTACCAGCACTTCACGTGAACCATTAGATTGCAATGGACTCACCAATCCCGCATTTTCCATGGATTCAAGCATGCGTGCGGCGCGGTTATAGCCGATTTTCAGGCGTCGTTGAACGTAGGAGATGGAGGGCTTGCGGCTTTCGACCACGATCTTGACTGCTTCGTCATACAACGCGTCCTGTTCTGCATCACCATTTTCCCCGCTCTCCTCACCTTCTTCTCCGGGCAATCCGGGTATCGCTCCAGTCGGACCATCGAGAATTTCCTGAATATAGGACGGGCCATTACTGCTTTTCAATGCGCCAACCACTCTATGAACTTCCGCGTCCGATACGAATGCACCATGCACCCGCACCGGTACTGATGTGCCCGGTTGCAGGAACAGCATGTCACCATGGCCCAGCAATTGCTCTGCGCCCATCTGATCAAGGATCGTACGTGAGTCAACTTTTGCGGAAACCTGGAACGCAATGCGGGTAGGAATATTGGCTTTGATCAATCCGGTAATCACATCTACAGAAGGACGCTGAGTCGCCAGAATAAGATGGATGCCTGAAGCACGTGCTTTCTGGGCGAGACGTGCAATCAATTGTTCCACCTTCTTGCCGACAATCATCATCATGTCGGCCAGCTCATCGACAATCACCACGATGAACGGCATGGGTTCAAGAAATGGCACAGAGTCAGCACTTTGATCAGGCCCCAGACGTTTCAGCAGAATGGGGTCACGAATCGGTTGCTTGGCATCCTGGGCATCTTTGACCTTGCGATTAAAGCCGGCGAGATTGCGCACCCCGAGAGCAGACATCAATTGATAACGCCGTTCCATCTCAGCCACACACCAGCGCAGCGCATTGGCAGCCTGCTTCATGTCAGTTACGACAGGTGACAGCAGGTGCGGTATACCTTCATAAACTGACAGTTCCAGCATCTTGGGATCGATCATGATCATGCGCACATGTTCTGCGGTTGCCTTGTACAGCAGCGAGAGAACCATCGCATTAACTGCTGTGGATTTACCGGAACCGGTTGTGCCGCCCACCAGCAAGTGCGGCATACGGCCAAGATCCGCCACCACCGGTGCACCACTGATGTCCTTACCCAGCACCAGCGCCAGCGGTGAGGCCAGATCGTCGTATGCCTTGGACTTGATGATTTCACCCAGCGTCACCAGCTCCCTTTTTTCATTTGGTATTTCCAGCCCGACAGTAGGCTTACCGGGAATCACTTCCACAATTCGTACGCTGACTGTCGACAAGGCACGCGCCAGGTCCTTGGCCAGGTTGCTGATCTGACTGACCTTTACACCTGCGGCTGGCTGTAATTCAAAACGGGTAATGACCGGACCGGGATGCACTGCCACAACTTCGGCTTCGACGCCAAAGTCGCGCAGCTTGAGTTCCACCAGGCGGGACATGGCTTCCAGTGCATCCGCAGAGTAACTTGGCTGATGTACTGGAACATCATCCAGCAAAGACAACGGGGGCAGATCGGTGGCTGCCACATTATCGAACATGGGGACTTGCCTTTCCTTCTCGACACGTGCGCTTGCTTCGACCTTGGGCGCAGCTGTTTCGATCTTGAGCGGTACACGGTTGGCAACCCGCTTCTTTTCTTCACGCACCACTTCATTGCGCGCTTCCTTGGTTTCGCGCCCTACTTTACGATCCTGAGCGTCCTGCCAGCGCTGCTGCAGCCAATCGATTCCAGTCAGCACCCAGTGCCCGAGACGATCCATGATCTCGATCCAGGACACACCTGCAAATAGCGATACAGCGGCCAGCCACAGAGCCAGCAATAACAATGTGGCACCTAGGATATTCAGGCTGTGCAACAGACCGGAACCGATAATATCGCCCAGTACGCCTCCTGCTGTATTGAGATATCTGGCCCCTGAAAAATGTAATGTCGCAAGTCCGCAACTGGTCAGCAGTGTAAGCACGAAACCACCACTGCGGAATGCCAGCGAAGCCCGGTTCTGGCTGTCAACCCGTCCGCCACGGAACACGATCCAGCCAGCCAGCCCGATCATTACTGGAAATAGAAAGGCTGCACAGCCGAACAGTCCCATGAGAAAACCGGCAATACTGGCTCCTACAGGACCGATCCAGTTCGCCACAGGCCCGGGTTCGCCAGTAGTGTAAAAAGAAGGATCGGCAGCGTCGAAGGTCATCAGCGAGATCAGCAGGATCAGCGCCAGCGAACCCAGCACGAACAGCCCGCTTTCTCGCAGTGCCCGCGCCACCACGCCACTTACTCCCTTATCTTGTGCTGTTGAACTGCCCACTCATTTATCTCGCATATCTGCAAACAACCAACTGGTATGGATCATGACTTGAACTGACCCGTATTCAACACCATCTATTTGTTCAATCAGCTTGGCGTGTTGCCGCTGCTCGAATACCATGCCTCACCTGATTGACTCTGTTGCTTCTGACGGTTTGCAAACCGACAAAACTGCCGGGTTGTCCACTCTGAATGCATCATCCTGATGCAGACAGCAAATGAATTCACATGGCCAGCAACAACATTAAATGACATTGGAGTATACATGACTGCCCCTGTTCACTCGCGCCTGATCATCCTCGGCTCCGGACCTGCGGGGTACGCTGCGGCCGTGTATGCCGCTCGCGCCAATCGCAAGCCTTTGCTGATTACCGGCATGGAATCAGGCGGTCAGCTGATGACCACCACAGAAGTAGATAACTGGCCCGGTGATGCACACGGCCTGACCGGTCCCCTCCTCATGGATCGCATGCGCGCTCATGCTGAAAGATTTGGTACGGAAATCGTCAACGACCATATCAATCAGGTTGATTTGTCGCAGCGCCCTTTCCTGCTGACGGGTGATGTTGCTCAATATACCTGCGACGCACTGATCGTTGCGACGGGTGCAACAGCCAAGTACCTGGGTCTGCCCTCCGAGCAGGCCTATCGTGGCCGGGGTGTGTCAGCCTGCGCCACCTGCGACGGATTCTTTTTCCGTAATCAGAATATAGCCGTCATCGGTGGCGGCAATACAGCTGTTGAAGAAGCTCTGTACCTGTCCAACATCGCCGCACATGTGACGCTGGTACACCGTCGTGACAAACTCAGGTCAGAAAAGATTCTTCAGGATCACCTGTTTGCCAGAGAAAAAGAAGGCAAGGTCAAAATCCTCTGGAATCATGCAGTGGATGAAGTGCTTGGAGATGACTCCGGAGTCACAGGTTTACGCGTAGTTTCAACAAGTGATGGCGGTGTGAAACAGGATATCGACCTGACCGGTGTATTCATTGCCGTGGGTCATGCTCCCAACACCCAGCTCTTTGAAGGTCAGCTGGAATTGAATAATGGATATGTCGTGGTGAAGTCCGGCAGCAATGGTATGGCTACTGCGTGCAGTGTGCCGGGTGTGTTTGCTGCAGGTGATGTGGCCGACCATGTATATCGACAGGCCATTACATCAGCAGGTACGGGCTGTATGGCCGCACTGGATGCCGACAAGTACCTTGATCAATTGGATGCCAGCTAAATCAGTCATCCGATCATGAACGTCCGGATCCTGAGCTCCATCCACGATATTTCAGCTACGGACTGGAATGATCTGGAACTGCACACCCAACCCTTTCTGCAGCATGAATTTCTGGCGGCGCTGGAAGATACCGGGTGTGCAGCTACCGCAACGGGCTGGACACCCCGGCACATGGTATTGCTGGACAGTAACAATCGCCTGTGTGCGGCGTTACCGCTGTATCTCAAAACTCATTCGATGGGCGAGTTTGTATTCGATTTCAATTGGGCGGAGTCTCATGATCGTGCCTTTGCTGCAACACATGCCTCTTATTACCCGAAGTTAGTAGCTGCTGTGCCATTTACGCCAGCAACAGGACCACGCTTATTGCTGGCGAAAGACTCGGACAAACCCGCTCTCCGGGGTGCACTGATTCAGGGGCTCCAGGACTTCACCGAAGATCTGAAAATCTCCAGTGCTCACGTGCTATTTCCTGATCAGGATGATTACCTGGCATTGGCGGAACAGAGCTGGCTGACACGTACAAGCTGTCAATTCCACTGGTTCAACCGGGGCTATCAGAACATGGAAGACTTTCTGTCGCGATTTCGTGCTGACAAGCGCAAGAAAGCACGGCGCGAGCGACGCCGCGTGCTGGAAGAATATGGCATCCGTTTTCAGACCTTGAGTGGCGCAGAGCTCAGCCCTGCACAATGGCAGACTGTGTTTTCATTTTCGCAATCAACATTCCATCAGCATGGCAATGAGCATTACCTGACAGCAGATTTTTTCCAGCGTGTCTCACGGGCATTGCCGGATCAGGTCATGGTCAAGCTGGCGGAACACCAGGGCAAGCCAGTGGCTTCAGCCATTTTTTTTAGCAGTCAGGACACCCTGTTTGGTCGATACTGGGGAGCTAAGGACAACTACGACAGCCTGCATTTTGAAACCTGCTACTACCAGGGCATCGAATATTGTATCCAGCGAGGATTCCGGCTTTTCGAACCCGGAACCCAGGGCGAACACAAGATTGCACGCGGATTTGAACCCACGCTGGCCCACTCAGCACACTTTATCCGTGAACCCCGCTTTCAGCAGGCACTTGCTGATCACCTGCGATGGGAAAGAAACGCCATTGACGACTACGCAACTCAGCTGCGGCTACATGTGCCCTTCCATCGCACAGAGCAAGACGTCAGCCGAATATGAACACCCTTAGCTGGCTTGATGAACGCGCTCCACCCGAATCCTTTCCACCGGTCGAGCAGGCGCTAACTGAGCCGCCGGGATTGCTGGCCGCGGGCGG
>CAILZL010000028.1 GCA_903838705.1 uncultured Pseudomonadota bacterium | reverse complement strand
GTTCGACGTCAGCTGCTACGCGAGTGCCCATGATCATGGCTACAGGTGCTGCACGAGACGCAGCGCGGTACGTCAGGGATGGCAGACAGGGCGGAAAGTCCCTCGCACACACACTATGCGGACTACACATGCCTATCAGCATTAATTGTTCAGACCTCTCCTAGGTTCACACTTCTACCGGCATCTGGGCGATTCATGAAGTAGCGTCAAGGGGATGCCAGCGACTGATAAGACCGCCTACAATCTGCCTCCGGCCCACAAGCAATTACAACTGGAGAGATCGCCATGTGTGATGACCAAGATCTGAAAGCCATGTCTGAGAATCTGGCCCGTACCGAATTCTCGCGACGCCATTTTGCCGCTTTGTCGCTGGGTGCCGGGTTGGCCGTGGCGCTGCCGCGTGCGGCAAATGCCATGGATGTGGTCGAAGCCGAAGTTGACATCAAGACGCCAGATGGTGTGGCCGACAGCTACTGGGTACATCCCGCTGCGGGCAAACATCCCGCTGTGCTGGTGTGGACCGACATCATGGGTCTTCGCCCGGCCTTCAGGCAGATCGGCAAGCGACTTGCGGAGCAGGGCTATTCGGTGCTGGTACCGAATCCGTTCTATCGCATTAAGCGTGCACCGGTAGTTACTGCGGGTCTGACGATGGACACGCCTGAGGGCCGTGAACAGCTGATGGCAAACGGTCGAACCTTGAATGCCACTACTAATGTCACCGATGCGCGTGCCTTCATTACCTGGCTCGATAGTCAGGCTTCCGTGGATGCCAAACGCAAGATGGGTACCACAGGTTATTGTATGGGTGGTTCCATGGTGTTACGCACAGCCGCCGAGCTGCCGGATCGTATCGGTGCCGGCGCTACCTATCACGGTGGCAACGGCATGGCCACTGACAAGCCGGAAAGCCCGCACCTGTTGATACCGAAGATGAAGGCCAGCTTCCTGATGGCACTTGCCGAGAGTGATGACGCGCAGGCACCGAACGTCAAGACGCTGCTCATCGAGGCTTTTGCCAACGCCAAGCTCAAGGCCGAGGTTGAGGTCTACAAGGCGAAGCACGGCTGGTGCCCACCCGACAGCAGCGTCTACGATGAGAAGGAAGCTGAGCGCGCTTGGGCGCGGACACTGGCGTTGTTCAAGACAGCACTGGCTTGAGCTGTGTTGTAACCCAGTAAGGGATCGTGAATGGCACATGGATGTGACATCTGCATTTTACGGGTGTGGGTTCAGGTTATGCAGGAGGGGTTTGCCCTTCTGGCTAAGAATGCCGCGTGGATGGCCTATGCGATGTTTATATGTGTTGCAGGTTCATCAGCCAGATAATATTCATACATGGCTCTGTATGCCGCCTCAAGGTGGCGGGTATACAGATCTGTATCAAATAATGGTGTCGTAGTACGGTTCTGCGCGAGTCTTGATTTAAGCCTCTTTAGCTTGTCAGGATTGGTGGCCAGATCAATGGCCATGGCTTCGTACTCTGCTTCGGTTTCGGTAATCAGTTCAGGTAGCCCAATGGCAGTCAGCACGCTGGCTGCTACTCGGGCAGTAAACGACTTTCCTTTTCGTGTCAGTATTGGCAATCCCGCCCACAATGCATCGCTCGCCGTGGTGTGGGCGTTGTAAGGCAGAGTATCCAGAAACAGATCCGCAATTTGCTGGCGTGCTAAATGCTCGGCCACAGTTGGAACGCGTTCTGCAAAGATCAGGCGAGTGGGTTCAATTCCCCGTTCTTGCGCTGCGCGACGTAGATTTTCAATTGCTGATGCGTGATTGCATCGTAACCAAAGCACGCTGCCAGGAACTGCTTTCAATATTCTCATCCAGCTGCCAAATACTGCCGGGTTTATTTTGTAGACCTCGTTAAAGCAGCAAAAAACAAAGCCTGATTCCGGTAGCTTCAGCTCTCTCCGGGTGAACGCTCTATCTGAAATTATCCGTGTTCGGTCATTCGGCTGATAGCTAGGCAAGCTGACGATATTTTCTGTGTAGTAGCTGTGGTCCTGCTCAGTGACCAGCAGTGGATCTGCCAGAAGGTAGTCCATGTAATCTGTACCTGTGGTACCCGGATAGCCCAGATAGCTGACCTGAATAGGGGCAGCTCTGTATGAAAATATGCCGACTCTTGAATCAGTGGTATGGCCGCCCAGATCCACGGCAATATCAATTTTCATCTCTCTCGACAGGGCGGCGATCTGTTTATCAGATTTGTCTCTGACATCAATGAATTGATTGAATGCATTCTTTATTCTAAGCCGCATTGCATCCTGACTGTCTGGGCCATAAGAAAAGGCGATTAATTCAAATTGATCTTTGTTGTGCAGCTCGAACAGTTCAGCGAGAAGAATGGAAACAGGATGTTGACGGAAATCAGCTGAAAAATACGCTATCCGGATCTTGTGTGATCGCTCCCGTTTTGCGATTGGTCCCAGTGCAGAATTGCTGGGGTACTGGTCTTTACTCCAGATCTCCGCCGCTTTACGCTGCACAGATTGTTGATCGATCAGGTTTAGTACGGGCAGGCATGGGGAAATCCTTTTTGATTCATTTATTTGCCTTGTCATGTAGGCGACCTGGCTATCCAGGTCCCGCCAGTCACATGTCTTCATCTTGGTATGCAAGAGCATGCCAAATAGGAATTCACGATCAGGGTTGATATTGAATGAACGTTCAAAGCAGGCTACCGCATCAGCGGGTTTATTGATTGCCTGTAATGCAGTGCCTAAATTCGAGTGAGCTTCTGCATAGTCCGGATTGATGCTGATTGCTTTTTCATAACTGGCGATGGCGGCATCGAATTTACTGAGTCCAAGCAGGGCGACGCCTCGGTTGTTATGGGCGATGGCGTGATCTGGCTTTAAGGCTATGACCTTGTCGTAGCATGAGATTGCATCATTCAGCTTGTTAATCTCCTGGAGGGTAAGTCCGGCATTGAAATGTGCGTCCATGAAACCGGGATTGATGTTGGTGGCATGTAAATAACTTTTCGCCGCTTCTTCAGGCTGGTGCAATACTTTCAGTGCATGGCCACGATTGTTAAGTGCTTCATAGTGATTGGGCCTGATGCGAATTGTTGTGTCATAGCAAGCAAGAGCCAATTCAGGTTTGTTGAGTGCCAGCAATGCATTACCACGGTTGAAGTGAGCTTCAGTAAACGCCGGCCTGAGATAAATGGCCCGGTCAAAACTGGTGATGGCATCATCAATTTTCATGAGCTTCATAAGTGCATTGCCACGATTGAAATGGGCTTCAGCGATGTCTGGATTGATGCCGAGTGCTTTGTCGAAACTGGCAATGGCTGAATCAAGCTGATTGAGTTCTTGCAGGGCATTGCCAAGATTCATATGGAACGAGGCGTGAGTTGGATGTATGGCGATAGCCCTGGTAAACAGGCTGACAGCAATCTGGTGGTTGCCGGATTGTGCGGCTACCACGCCGAGCAGGTGTAACGCATCTGCATGATTGGGGGTTTCCGCAATTATGCTTTCATACATCGCTTTAGCCTCCATAAGCAGGCCCTGCTTATGGAAGCCGATAGCATGTGCTAGTTTTTCCTGTGTATACATTGGGAATGAACCGGAAAGTTAAGCTTAGGTTACGGCTCGGTAAATATTATTCTATGTCTGTCTGGTAGTGACAGCATTTAGCTGGCTGACCGTCGATGTTATTGTGTCAGACTTCCATATCTGATTGAAGGTTCCATGCATGATCCAAGGCTTGCAGGTCAAAATATGTGTCTGATAGTCTGGATTACCACTCAGGCGTTACAGATCATGTAACTACCTTATAAAAATTCGGGTGGCAGAGAAATTACTCAGAAAAATAAGTTCCTATCTGGGGGCATCTGACCGAAGCGCTTCGAACCGGCAAGCCTCAGAACAAAGCCAAATCAGGCCGCCGGTCTATTTGAAACGCTATATTCCGATCCTGCACGATTGAAGGAATTTCTTGGTGCCATGACGGGTGTCAGTCACGGTGCCAATCTCACAATTGCTAAATTTTTCCATGGTCTAAATATAAAAGCTTTGTGGATGTAGGTACGGCGCAGGGTGATCTCGCTGTGCAGATTACGCTTGCTAATCCACATCTGGATGGCACCGGATTCGACCTGCCACAAGTGGCGCCGATATTTGAAGAATATGCGAGAGCGAATGGAGTCGGTTCCCGTCTCAGATTTCATCCGGGCGATTTTTTCCAGCAGGGGATTCCAGAGGCCGATGTGGTGTTAATGGGGCATATCCTGCATGACTGGGATTTGCCAACCAAGAAAATGCTGATCAAAAAGGCTTTTGATGCTTTACCAGCGGGTGGTGCACTGATTGTCTATGAGGTCATTATTGATGATGACCGTTCAAAGAATGCATTTTGTTTGATGATGAGTCTGAATATGCTTATTGAGACTCCTGGTGGGTTTGATTACACGGCAAGCGATTGCTCCTCATGGATGAAGGAAGCGGGATTTGCCTCAGCACGTGTAGAGCATCTGGTGGGGCCGGATTCGATGGTTATAGCAACCAAATGAATAAATTAAGGCGAGTCGGTGGCTATCGTTTGAAGAATTGTTTTTTTTTCTTCACCAACTTGCTTTATTTGAAAATGAAAAAGGCCGGAAGCATATGCTTCCGGCCTTTTTCAGCCCAGTTTCAGGTGTAAGTAATGTTACTTGCGAGCCTTGATGGTGTAGCTATCAGCAACCATGCCGTTCTTCTCACTTGCTGTCTCCTTTATCCATGTCTCAACATAGTCGGCCTTCACGTCATCTGGTGAGACGCGTACACGAATGTAGCCGGTGCCACCAAGAACGGTGCCGTGATCATAGTGATAAAGTTTGCCACGGTCGCCCAATTCAGTGCCAGACGCGCTAGGCTGAGGACCTGCCTGATAGACAATGCCATCAAGATCCTGCTTGGCATATGTGTGGTCATGACCATGGAAGAAAATAGTGACTTTATTATCTACCAGCAACTGATGGATTGGCTTAGCCCAGCCCGGACGAGCTTTGTCGAAACCATAAGTGTTATCCAGATTGTAGCCACCCCATTCAAGGTACTTGGCTGCTTCGATACCGCCGCGCATCGCGCCGTCCATGTTGAGTCCGCCGATCAGGTTATGTGAGAACACAAACTTGTATTTGGCGGTGCTGGTTTCGAGTGCCTTCTTCAACCATTCATACTGTTCACGCCCCAGCGTGGAGCTCCAGTCGCCGGATTGCTCCGGTGCAACAGGTTTGTTCCAGTATGGATCCAGAACGATAAACAGGGCATCGCCCCATTGCCAGGCGAAGTTGGCTTCACGAACGCCGATGATGGCTTCGTTCTTTGAGCTGCCGGTATAGAAGTTATTTGGAAATGGGTTGGGGAAATAGCGCTTTCTTTCCAGCGCATTCATGATGCCTACATTGGTGATGCTGGCGGGTCCTTTCTCACCTTCATGGTTACCCATGCCTAGGTACATTGTTGCGGAGTGAGTGAGGATGTCAAAGTAGGAGCGCTGCAGCTGGTTACGTTCTTCGACCAGCGCACGGGTGGCGTCCATCCCGAGCTTATCTACAAAGGTATTGTCACCGACGTCGATGATAAAATCAGGCTTGTCAGCCAGCATATTCTTCAGACTCAGCTTGTAGGTATCTTCGTTTGAACGTTCATCCAGGTGAGGATCGAACTGCACCGTAAATGTAAAGGTGCTGCCAGGAGCGCGCTGTGTCCAGAAAGAATGTTCCTGACGCTGGGTGAAAGTCTTTGCACCCGGTTCACGGTAGTTCATGCGATAGAAGTATTGTGTGTTTCCCTTCAGGCCTTCAATTGTCACGTCGACAGGGTCTTTCGCTGGAAAAGGAACTACAGCTGTCTTGCCGGTGTAAGTGCCAGGCTTGGTGCCGTATTCATAAAATACTTCCAGCGGCTTATAGGAGGCGGCGTTAATCGTAATTGATGTGTTGGTTGGACGACCCAGCATTTCCTGAGCCAGGAAAACCGGATCATTGGTGCCACGCTGATGGCTGCCCAGACCACTGTTGGAAGGAGCTGGGTGGTTAACTGCTGATGGATCGACCGCCTCAGCAAATTGACCGCCCATTCCTTGTGGAGCTGCAGCGCCGTCTTGAACTGGACTCTGAGCGGCCATTCCGCCACCGCCCATTCCGCCACCCATTCCGTCTGCAGGTTGTGACTGTGCCCCCGTTTCCTGACTGGCGATGATTGCGCCTGATGCGACAATCAGCGCGGCGATCACGCCATAATTTTTTGCTTTCATGAACCATGCTCCTGATCTGTTGGCGTAGTGTCCCGCCGGATACTTAATGATCTGACACTCTTGCTCTGTAAGCCCGAAAGGCATGAGCTAGTAGGGAATAATACCTGATTTGGTCTGGGGCCATTTCAGGGTCTCAGTCAAGAAATCATAACTGTCTGAAATCAATCGGTTGTGGCCCCGCCCGAATGGAGAGCGGACCAGCCGTTGTCAGTCATGGCTGATGGACAAATTGCAATCGATCCAGCAAGTAGTACCAAGCCGCAGTGAATCACATGCAATAATAGGAGATCAGATCTTGTCTCCCGGTCAGTGATCCATGTCCTTTGTTCACCTGCATCTTCATACCGAATACTCACTGCTGGATAGCGTGATTCGTATTCAAAGTGAACGTGACGAAAAGGGTGAATTGACTGTACTGGGTTTGATGGAGGCAACGGCGAATGCCGGTATGCCCGCTGTTGCCCTTACAGACCAGAGCAATCTGTTTGCGATGGTCAAGTTCTACAAGGCGGCCCGATCTGCGGGTGTCAAACCGATTGTCGGGGTTGATCTGCTGATACACGAGCCCGGGGACAAGGTAGAGCCTTCCCGTCTGGTGCTGCTCTGCCAGAACGAAATTGGCTACAAGAATCTGACCAGGCTGGTGACACGCTCCTATATTGATGGTCAGAAAAGCGGCAATCCAACTGTATCCCGGGATTGGCTTAACCGCGATGCACTGACGGGTCTGATAGCTCTGGCAGGGCCACATAGCGATTTGGGAAGATTATTGAGTGCTGGTCGTGTGACAGATGGTGCGCTGGTACTGGATCAATGGCAGCAATTGTTTGGTGACCGCTTCTATCTGGAAATACTGCGTACCGGCCGGGCTGTCGAAGCCTCGCACCTGTCCGCAGCGGTTGAACTTGCTCAGAAGCAAGGCGTGCCTCTGGTGGCAAGCAACGATGTGCGTTTTATTACGCCAGATGAATATGATGCCCATGAAGCGCGAGTCTGTATTCATGACGGGACACTACTGGGTGATTCCACCCGGGTCAGGCGATACAGCGAGCAGCAATATCTGAAATCAGCTGAGCAGATGGCAGAACTGTTTGCTGATTTGCCGGAAGCGTTACAGAACTCGGTGGAAATCGCCAGGCGCTGCAATCTTGAAGTGAAGCTCGGCAAGTCGGTATTGCCTGCTTATCCCGTGCCGGAAGGGCTGTCTACGGAAGAGTTTTTGCGACAGGAAGCCAGACTGGGTCTGGAACAGCGCTTATTGCAGCTTGTATCGCATGCTGTACCGGGCACTCGTCAGATAGCCCATGATGAATATCACAGCCGCTTGCAGCTGGAGCTGGATGTGATCTGCAGCATGGGGTTTGCAGGTTACTTCCTGATTGTGGCCGACTTCATACAGTGGTCCAAAGATAATGACATCCCGGTCGGGCCGGGGCGCGGTTCAGGTGCGGGTTCGCTGGTGGCGTATGCCATCAAGATTACGGATATTGATCCGCTGCAGTATGACCTGCTGTTCGAGCGCTTCCTGAACCCGGAACGTGTCTCCATGCCTGACTTCGATATCGACTTTTGCATGGAAGGTCGCGATCGGGTAATTGAATACGTGACCCATAAATATGGTCGTGATCGTGTGTCCCAGATCATTACCTATGGCTCAATGGCGGCAAAGGCGGTGGTGCGGGACGTTGCGCGCGTAATGGGGCATAGCTATGGCTTCGCGGACTCCATCGCAAAACTGATCCCTTTCGAGCTTGGCATTACGCTGAGTGCTGCGATCGCTAAAGAAGAGGAATTGCGCCGGCGATACGAGAACGAAGAAGAGACAAAGGCGTTGCTCGATCTGGCCATGTCGCTGGAAGGTCTGGTACGCAATGCCGGCATGCATGCCGGTGGAGTGGTGATTGCGCCGACCATGCTGACTGACTTTGCCCCGCTGTATTGCGCTGAAGATGGCAGTGGCATGGTCACTCAGTTCGACAAGGATGATGTTGAGGCGGCGGGCTTGGTGAAGTTTGATTTCCTCGGCCTGCGCACACTGACCATCATCGATTGGGCAGTGAAGACTATCAATGCGCAGCGCAATAAGGCCGGGGAGCTGCCTCTGGACATGGCGGCGCTGCCGCTGAATGACCAAGCGACGTATCAGTTGATGCAGCGTGGCGATACCGTGGCGGTGTTCCAGCTGGAATCCCGTGGCATGAAGGATCTGAATCGCCGTCTTAAGCCAGACTGTTTTGAAGATATTGTCGCGCTGGTGGCGCTATTCCGTCCGGGTCCGCTGGAAGCAGGCATGGTGGATGACTTCATCGCCCGTAAAAAAGCTGATGCCGGTGCACCGATAGATTACCTCCATCCGGATCTGAAGCCCGTTCTTGCGCCCACCTATGGCGTAATTGTTTATCAGGAACAGGTCATGCAGATTGCCCAGGTTCTGGCGGGTTATACCTTGGGCGGTGCAGACATGCTGCGTCGCGCAATGGGCAAGAAGAAACCAGAGGAAATGGCCAAGCAGCGCGCCATTTTTGTCGAAGGGGCGACGGCCAGAGGGGTGATTGCTGAGCAGGCCGGCTTCATCTTCGATCTGATGGAAAAGTTTGCGGGATATGGCTTTAACAAGTCGCATTCGGCTGCGTATGCCATGCTCTCGTATCAGACAGCATGGCTGAAGGTGCATCACACGGAGGCATTCATGGCGGCGGTGCTGTCCTCAGATATGGACAAGACTGACAAGGTCGTAGCACTCATTGAAGAATCGCGCCGGATAGGTCTGAAGGTGGAATCACCGGATGTAAATTTCTCTTCCTATATGTTTACCGTATCGGGCAAGCGCACCATCCGATACGGGCTTGGTGCGATCAAGGGAGTGGGGCAGGGCGTGGTGGATGCGCTGGTGGCGGATCGTGAAGCGCACGGACCATTCAAAAGTCTTGCTGATCTTTGCCAGCGCAGTGATGCCAATCGTCTCAGCAAGCGTGTACTTGAGGCGCTGATCAGGTCTGGTGCCCTGGATTCTCTGGGAAGCAGTCGAGCCACACTGATACATAACCTGTCAGATGCAATGCAGATGGCAGATCAGGCTATGAAAGCCAGAGTCGTAGGACAGAATGACATGTTCGGTTTATCTGCGGTGGCAACAGCCGAAGTTTCGCATGTGTCTATGCAGGAAGTGCCGGAATGGCCTGAGCGTGTACGTCTGGATGGCGAACGGGAAACGCTGGGGCTGTATCTCAGCGGGCATCCATTTGATGAGTATCGGGATGAGCTTCGCGGACTGGTAAGCGGCTCTATTGCTGACCTGTCGGGTGACAAGCCGGTTGTGACTCCGGGTGAGGGGTTTCGTTTCCAGGGCAGACCGGTAACGGTTGCCGGCATGGTGGATGAAATCAGCAAGCGGGGTAATCGCATCATTCTTAAAATTGACGATAGAAGTGCTCGCCTGGAGGCGACTCTGTTTGAAGAAGCATTCCTTCAGTACAAAAGCATTCTGAACAAGGGCGAAATTGTCTTGCTGGACGGCAAGATACGCTACGACGACTTCATCGATGGCTGGCGGCTGACAGTTAACAAGGTGCAGGCGGTAGAGCAGGTGCGAATCCAGCATGCGCATCGGTTATTGATCCGTTGGCCCGAACGTGGATCTGGTGAAGTGGTGCGGCAACTTGAAGGGATACTGAAGCCAAATCGCAATGGTACTTGCGGTGTTGCTGTTCACTATCGCAATGGAGAAGCCCGTGCGGTGCTCGCTTTTTCAGACGACTGGAAGATAGTGCCGGACAATCAGTTGCTGGAACGGTTGCGTAAGCTGTGTGGTAAGGATGGCGTTCATCTTAGCTATGGTCGCGTATGAAGTTGCTGCATCAGATACGAAGTTATCATCGTCATCAGCAATTCAATTCAGAAAAAAGAAAGGCCGACTGTTCAGGTCGGCCTTAATGTGGCAACGAAGACTAGAGTCGTGATGATGTGATTGCATCAACGTGGGACTAACCTGACACCGCTTCTCTCCACCAAGTCTGATCACACACTCCTGAAATCCGGAGCGACTACAGGGAGTTGGTGGCCATCATACCCTGTAGAGGTGGTGACTTGGCAAGCTTCATTTCGAATATTTTATATTCAAAATAGTGCATATTTAACATAGGGTTACGGGTTTATTTCGATAAACGAGCAAGAACTGCTGAGCCGGCCTCTGAGGTGCTGGCTACCGCCCCTCCGGCGGCGATATCGGCGGTCCGTACCCCCTCTGAGATGGCGGAAGATACTGCGGATTCAACGGCTTGCGCTTCGGTTTCCAGTCCCAGGGAATGCCGCAGAAGCATGGCTACACTGAGGATTGTCGCATAGGGATTGGCCAGTCCCTTACCCGCAATATCCGGAGCCGAGCCGTGGATGGGCTCATACAGCCCGAGTTTGCCGGCTCCCAGCGATGCCGATGGAAGCAGTCCCAAAGACCCCGCCAGCATGGAAGCCTCGTCGGTCAGAATGTCGCCAAACATGTTTTCGGTGACTATGACGTCAAAACTGGAGGGGCGGCGGATCAGATGCATGGCGGCGGAGTCGACCAGCATGTGTTCAAGCTGAACGTCCGGGAATTCCGCTTTCATCACCCTTTCGACGGTGCTGCGCCACAGTCGCGAGGTTTCCAGCACATTGGCCTTGTCGACTGATGCCAATTGTTTCCTGCGCTGGCGAGCCAGATTTGCGGCCACCCGGGTAACGCGCTCGATTTCAGCGACGGTGTAGGTGCACAGGTCGCTTGCAGAGGTTTCGGTACGGGTTTTTTCACCGAAGTAGATACCGCCCGTCAGTTCGCGCACCACCATAATGTCTGTGCCCTTGAGTACCTCGGCTTTGATGGTGGACGCATCTATCAGATCAGGGTGCAGAGTCACGGGCCGCAAGTTGGCAAACAGTCCCAGCGTTTTTCTGATCGCAAGTAAGCCCTGCTCAGGCCGGACCTTGGCTTCCGGAGCGGACCACTTGGGACCGCCCACAGCACCTAGTAATACAGCATCTGCCTGTTTGCACGCTGCTTCGGTGGCTGGTGGCAGGGCCGTGCCGGTCGCATCAATGGCTGCGCCTCCGATTAGATGTTCTTCAGTTTCAATAAGATGGCCGAATTTTTTGGCTACAGTGTGAAGTACGCGCACTCCTTCACGGGTCACTTCCGGGCCGATGCCGTCGCCCGGCAGAACTACAATTTTTGCTTTCATGTGGGTGTTACTCAGGAATGATTCGAATGCGGTGTTGAAGTTGGATGCAGGTGCCACACGCTTTCACTGGCCGCGCATTGGCCTTTCAGCCCGCCTGGCACGGCGATGCTTTCCAGTAACTCGGGCTGATAGTACTGCGCGTAGTGACGCTGCACTTCATCGCGGCTGATGCAAAACGGTGGGCCGGGCTGCAGGCGCTGGTCGTATTCAAAGGTAATCAGCAGTTGCTGTGCGTTGCGGGTGATCTGCCGCAGATGGGCGGTGTAGCGGTCACGCATGGCCTCGGGCAGAGCGACCAGTGCGGCGCGGTCATAGATGGCGTCCACAGGACCCAGTTGGTCAGCCGACAGAGCAAAGATGTCGCCGACGAACATGTCGATGCCACTTGCGTGGTAGCGCAGCAATGAGCCCGCAGGTGTTAATCTAGGCTGTATGTTCAACTCAGCGAACAATTGCTGAATAGCCAGTTCGCTGAGTTCAGCGCCGCAAACATTAAGGCCCTGCACCAGAAACCATGCGATATCGCGGGTCTTGCCACACAGCGGCAGGAACACACGCTGACCAGCCTGCAGTGCAAGCCGGTTGCCGTGGCGCACCAATAGGGCATTGGGTTGGCCTTCGTGAAAGCCAGTCTCCTGTTTCGCCCACCTTTGATGCCAGAAGTCGGCGTCCATCAGGCACGTTCCTGTTCGTATTGCTTAATCTGATCGAGTTGATTCATAAGAAAGCCCAGTTCGTCGACGCCATTAAGCAAGCAGTAGCGGGCGAAGCCTTCGATGTTGAACTTCACCTGCTTGCCGTTGGGCAGGGACAACGAGCTGGTTTCGAGATTGATTTCGACCTGAGCGCCGGGATTGGCTATCAACCAGGCGTGGTTCTCCTTATCAATCACCAAGGGCAGAAGTCCATTTTTCAGGCTGTTACTGCGGAAGATGTCGGCAATTTCGGTGCTGATTACGGCACGAAAGCCGAAGTCCAGTAATGCCCAGGGTGCGTGTTCTCGCGATGACCCGCAGCCAAAGTTATTTCCTGCGACCAGAATCTGGCAGCCCTGCGCCGACGACTGGTTCAAGATAAAGTCGGATTTATTGCTGCCGTCCGTGTTGTAGCGCCAGTTGGAGAAGGCGTGCTGGCCCAAACCCGCCTTGGTGGTGGTGGTTAGAAACCGCGCTGGAATAATCTGGTCGGTATCGATATCCGAGTAGGGCAGCACCACTGTTCTGGAAAATATTGAATGTATGGGTTCCATCATAAATCCCGTTTAACTGTATGAAATATATTAATAATGTTTATTAAATAATGGTGCGCGGGTCGGTGACACAGCCACGAATAGCCGAAGCCGCTGCGGTTGCCGGACTTGCTAGCAGAGTGCGTGCGCCCGCACCTTGTCGGCCTTCAAAGTTGCGGTTGCTGGTACTCACGGCATACTGACCGCTGGCAACGGTATCGCCGTTCATGCCGATGCACATTGAGCAGCCTGATTCGCGCCACTCGGCGCCTGCTTCCAGGAAGATTTTGTCCAGACCCAGTTGTTCGGCTTCACGTTTGATTTGCTGGGAACCGGGTACGACGAGGGCACGGACTCCGGGAGCAACGCGCTTTCCTTTCATGACTTTGGCTGCCAGTTCCAGGTCTGATAAGCGTGCATTAGTACAGCTGCCGATGAACGCAACTTGTATGGGTTTACCGAGTAATTGCTCATTAGGGTTCAGTCCCATGTACGCCAGAGACTTCATGAACACCGGGTCGTTACTCTGATCAGGTACGCGGCCACCGATCGGCATGACCATGCCGGGATGTGTGCCGTAGGTAATCATCGGTTCCAGGTCGCTGCCATTGATCTGTACTTCACGGTCGTATCTTGCGCCGGGGTCGCTGCGAAGATTACGCCACTCTGCAACTGCTTTATCCCAGTCGCTGCCCTGAGGGGCTTTCGGGCGGCCTTTCAGGTAGGCAAAGGTTGTTTCATCCGGCGCAATCATGCCTGCACGGGCGCCTGCTTCAATCGACATGTTGCACACCGTCATGCGGCCATCCATGCAAAGAGATTCAATTGCAGTGCCTCGATATTCGATCACCTGACCGGTGCCGCCTGCCACGCCGATCTTGCCGATAATGGCCAGAATGAGATCTTTGGCGGTAACGCCTTCTGCCAGTTTGCCATCGACTGTGATTGCCAGCGTTCTGGGGCGACGCTGTAGCAGACATTGGGTGGCGAGCACATGGCCTACTTCGGTGGTACCGATGCCAAAGGCGAGCGCGCCGAAGGCGCCGTGAGTAGCGGTATGGCTATCGCCGCATACGATGGTCTTGCCTGGTTGGGTGGCCCCCAGCTCCGGGCCGACAACGTGAACGATGCCGCGTTGTGCGGAGTTCAGGTTTAGCAGTTCTACATCAAACTCAGAGCAATTCGTTTCAAGCTGTTGAATTTGCTGAGCAGCAGATTTGACTTTGATGGGAACCCTGCCTGCAATTTCTGCCGGGTCAGTGGGGGTTGAGTGGTCCATTGTGGCCAGCGTCCGGTCCGTGCGGCGAACCTTCAGGCCCTTTTCGCGCAACAGGGAGAATGCCTGCGGGGATGTGACTTCATGCACCAGATGAAGATCTATGTACAGCACTGCGGGAGTGTCCGCTGTTTCCGGTACGACTTCATGACGTTCCCAGACTTTTTCGAACAGGGTTTTCGGGGCACTCATGGAATTTCCTGACTGGACGATTGAACTGGTAGCGATCATGCACGCTTGATCGGCAATAAAAAAATGATGGATGAAGAAAGGGCCATCGCTATTGGCGATGGCCCGTTTTACTTTCGCAAAGACGAACTACCAATGAATCAGGCTGAGGCTACACTGGGTTTGTAGTTTTCGCAGCTCTCCAGCCAGCCCCATTTGTCGGCAGTCTTGCCGTTAAACAATCCGAAGAAGGCGGCCTGGATAGCTTCGGTGACAGGACCGCGCTTTCCGGCTCCGACCTGAATGTGATCCACCGAGCGCACTGGGGTCACTTCGGCCGCAGTACCTGTAAAGAACATTTCATCAGCGATGTACAGCAGCTCGCGCGGAATGGCTTGCTCACGCACTTCAAAGCCATGTGCTCTGGCCAGCTGAATCACAGTATCTCGGGTAATGCCTTGCAGGATGGAATTGGCCAGGCCGGGTGTGTAGATGATGCCGTCCCGTATCGCAAAAAGGTTTTCACCTGCGCCTTCGCTGACGGTGCCATCGACACCCAGACCGATGCCTTCTGCAAAGCCCATGCGCTTGGCTTCCATGCTGATCAACTGGCTGGAGAGGTAATTGCCTGCGGCCTTGCCCAGTGAGGGAATAGTGTTAGGTGCGAGGCGCTGCCATGAGGATACGCAAACATCGATGCCTTTCTCCATGCCTTCTGCACCGAGGTAGGCGCCCCATTCAAAACCGGCAACGACTGTGTCAATGGGAGGAGGGTTCTTCGGCGCTACTCCGATTTCGCCATAGCCGCGATACGCAAACGGACGCAGATACGCTCCCTTGGTTAGGTTGTTGGCCATCACTATTTCTTTGCAGGCATTGTTGATGTCATCAAATGAATAAGGAATGTCCATCCGGTAGATACGTGCCGAATCAAACAGCCGGCGGGTATGTTCTTTCAGCCGAAAAATAATGGGGCCTTTGGGTGTCGAGTAGGCGCGAACCCCTTCAAATACGGTGGAGCCGTAGTGCAGGGCATGCGACAGCACGTGTGTTGTGGCTTTGTCCCAGGGCACCAGCTTGCCGTTTTGCCAGATGAAGTTAGCGGGGGTAATGGGCATGGGCTTCGACTCCGGAATCCGATTATGGGTTAGCCATCACTGCGCGTTCGGCGCGACGATCGGCTGTATTACGTGTGGTTTCAATGCGATTGACGACTTCAAGGAACGCGCGTGCAGCGGCCTCAATGATGTCGGTGCTGACACCGACGCCACGATAGCTGCGTCCGTTATGCTCCACTGTGATCAATGCCTCGCCTTGAGCGTCTTCGCCTATGGAGACGCTGTGAACTTCAAATTTGCACAACGACGCTTGCAGTAGCGTGGCTGTTTCGATGGCCTTGATGACGGCATCAACCGGTCCGGCTGCCGTGACGGACTGGTCGACCTTGCGTCCATCCGCATGCTGCAATTTGATAGTGGCGCGCGCTTCGCCCGGCGAGGTGTGGACGGTTACTTCAAGCAGTTGCCATGGGCCGGGTACATCGGTTTCAGCCTGCATGATCAGCGCTTCAATGTCGCCATCAAACAGCTCTTTCTTTTTGTCAGCCAGCGCTTTGAATTTTTCGAACATCTGCGAGATTTCCGGATCGCTGAGTTCGAACCCAAGTTCCTTGACCCGTTCGCGGAATGCATGTCGGCCGGAGTGCTTTCCCAGCACCAGGCTGGTTCGGGTCAGGCCCACATCCTGCGGGCGCATGATTTCGTAGGTCGAGCTATTGCGCAGCATGCCGTGCTGGTGAATGCCTGACTCGTGGGCGAAAGCATTCTCGCCAACAATGGCCTTATTTCTGGGAATGGCCATGCCGGTGATGGACGAGACCAGCCGGCTGGTGGGATACAATTTGGTGGTGTTGATGCCGGTGTGAACTTTGAACTGGTTGTCGCGAGTCTTGATGGCCATTACGACTTCTTCAAGCGAGCAGTTGCCGGCACGTTCACCGATTCCGTTGATGGTGCATTCGATCTGGCGTGCACCGGCACGTACGGCGGCCAGGCTGTTTGCCACGGCCATGCCCAGATCGTTATGGCAGTGTACGGACAGGATGGCCTTGTCGATATTCGTTACATGCTGTTTCAGATACCGGAATACATCGTAAAACTCTTCCGGCACAGTGTAGCCTACTGTATCGGGCACATTGATGGTGGTGGCACCGGCGGCAATCACTGCTGAAACGACTTCTGCCAGAAACTCCGGTTCAGTACGTGACGCATCCTCTGGAGAAAATTCGACGTCATCGCACAGGTCTCGGGCAATTTTTACGCCTTCGACCGCAGTGCGGATGATCTCGTCCTTCGCCATGTTGAGCTTGTACTGGCGATGGATGGCGCTGGTGGCCAGAAATACATGCAGGCGTGGTTTTGCGGCGTCTTTCAGCGCATTCCATGCCTTGGTAATGTCATCACGATGACAGCGTGCCAGCCCGGCAATACTTGGTCCATGTGTTTCACGGGCAATGGCGTTGACCGATTCCCAGTCACCGCGTGATGCGGCCGGGAATCCGGCTTCAATAATGTCCACCCCCAGTTCCGCCAGCGCTCTGGCAATTCGCAATTTTTCCGGCTGCGTCATGCTGCAACCGGGTGATTGCTCACCATCGCGCAGCGTGGTGTCGAATATCAGAACTCGGTTCGGATCGGGGGTGGCCATTTCTGTTTGCTATTTCCTTAACAGATCAGATTCAGAAGTTGCAGCTTATGCTTCCAGCCAAGGCATGCGGGCACGCAACTTGGCGCCCACTTTCTCGATCGGATGCGCAAGATCCTTCTTCATCAGGGCCTTGTACTTCTTCTGACCACGCTTGTTTTCGGCAATCCACTGACGGGCAAACTTGCCGTTCTGTACTTCCTTCAGCACTTTCTTCATCTCGCGCTTTACAGCCGGGGTCACGATGCGTGGCCCACGGGTCAGATCGCCGTACTTGCAGGTTTCGCTGACGTACTGGTGCATTTTGGCCAGACCGCCTTCGTGCAGCAGGTCAACGATCAGCTTCAGCTCATGCATGACTTCGTAATAAGCCACTTCTGGCTGATAGCCAGCTTCGGTCAATACTTCAAATCCTTTGCAGACCAGTTCGGTGGTGCCACCGCACAGTACTGACTGTTCACCGAACAGATCGGTTTCGGTTTCTTCAGCAAAGGTTGTCTTGATGACGCCGCCACGGGTGCCACCAATGCCGTCTGCATAAGCCAGTGCGTTATCAAAGGCGCTCTTGGTGGCATCCTGTGAAACTGCAATCAGGCAGGGCACGCCGCGACCCTGTTCATACTGACGACGAACCAGGTGGCCGGGGCCCTTTGGCGCAATCAGTACAACATCAAGGTCCTTGCGTGGCTTGATCAGCTTGTACTGGATGTTGAAACCGTGTGCGAACAGGATGGTTGCACCCAGTGCCACGTTATCAACGACCTGCTTGTACAGATCTTTCTGCGCCAGATCAGGTACCAGGAAGGCGATCAGTTTTGCGCCCTTTACGGCAGCGGCTGGTTCGGCAACGCTCAGGCCGTCTTTCTTGGCTTTCTTCCAGCTGTCGCCGTTCTTGCGCAAACCGACGACGACGTCATAGCCACTGTCCTTCAGGTTAAGTGCATGGGCACGGCCCTGGCTGCCATAACCGAGGATGGCGATACGGGCGCCGCTGAGCGCCTTCTTCTTGACGTCTTTCTGTGAATAGATCTGCATTGTGATGGCTCCTGAGGGATAACCGTGAATGGACGTTAATAAACAGCAATCGAATCAAAAATCAAAACTGTCGAATCAAAAAAATCATGCTCGTAAAAATAACAAACCCCGCTGCGGGTGGGCGGGGCTTGCTGTCTGAGCGTGTCAGGTTGTTTCAGTTCAGCTTCCCGCAGGTGCCTTGGGCAGTACGGAGTAGCTCCGGACTGCGCTGGCCACCGACGCACTGACATCGGTAATTTTTGCGGGTTGTAAAATCACGAAAACAGCCTGTGAAAAAAACGTTGCAATGGCATCACATAAGCCCCTGATTTGTCAATGGCTGAAATAGTTAAAGTCCCTGATTTAAGGGCAGAAGACGACATGGCTTGCCTGTTATCCTTGACTTTGCATTTTTGACTTGCTGATAGCTGTGTTTTCTCTTTTGGAAACATCTCAACTTGTCTGCCACCTTGAAAATAATTCTGCGAGATTCCATGCCAGTAATCGCCACATCAGAAACAACCCCGGGATCTGTTACGGGTATCATCCTGTTGCACGAAAAGGAATTTAACCAGTGGTTCCAGCAGCAACCTCGTCGGGTACAGGTCTGGGTGGAACTGCAAGCCTTCCATGCTGAACGCAACAAGCTGCTCATGATTCCGGGCGAGCAGGGCTCACTCGAATCTGCGGTGCTGGGCCTGGGTAAACAGGAAGCCGAGGCTTCGGTGAATTTATGGAATGCAGCTGGCCTGGTCGACCGCCTGCCCGAAGGTCGCTATCAACTGCAAACCGGACTATCACCATCGGCTTTGCAACAATTCGTGCTGGGCTGGGAGTACGGTCAATATCGATTTGACCGTTACAAGCAAAAGCCGGAGAGCAAAAAGCGCAATCTGGTACTGGACAGCGGATTTGACATGGACGCTGTTACGTCAATCCATGCTGCCTGCACTCTGGCTCGTGACCTTATCAACACCCCGGCCAATGAATTAACTCCGCAGGTGCTGGCGGAACAAGCGGTTGAGATGGCGCAATCACATGGTGCCTTGGTTCGGCGCTATGCCGGGGATGAGCTTTTGCAAGCCGGGTTTCCAACCGTGCATGCCGTGGGCCGGGCTGCCACTTCACCGCCCGAGCTGGTGGATTTTGTGTCGGGTAATCCCGAACACCCCAAGCTCACGCTGGTGGGCAAGGGCGTGTGTTTTGATAGCGGTGGCCTCGACATCAAGCCGGCTTCCGGCATGTTGCTGATGAAAAAGGACATGGGCGGTGCTGCCTGCACTCTGGCGCTGGCACAGCTCGTCATTGCGGCAAAACTGCCGATGCGACTGAGGGTGATCATTCCCTGTGTGGAGAACGCTATTGCAGGCAACTCTTTCCGGCCGGGTGATGTGATCAAAACCCGTTCCGGTCTGAGCGTTGAAATCGGCAATACGGATGCGGAAGGGCGGCTGATTCTATGTGACGCGTTGTCACTGGCTGATGAAGAATCACCTGACCTGTTAATCGATATGGCCACACTCACCGGTGCGGCACGAGTTGCACTCGGGCCGGAGCTTCCCGCACTGTTTACCCGCGACGCACAGCTGGCCAGTGAGCTGATGTCGATTGGCTTGCGTGAAGCTGATCCGGTATGGCACCTGCCGCTATGGGCGGGTTATGACGATGAGCTGTCATCGAAAATTGCTGACCTTAATAATGTTTCCAGCTCCGGCTTCAGTGGCGCCATCATCGGCGGTCTGTTCCTGCAACGCTTTGTGAAAAACGCAAAGCAATGGGTACATCTGGATTTATATGGCTGGAATGCCAAAGATCGTCCGGGTCGACCGGTGGGAGCAGAGGCTCAGTGTGTGCGCATGTTGTTTGGGTATTTAAAGGGGAAGTTTGGGTGATAAGGCTTAATTAAGCGCATAAAAAAGCTCGCCAAGCATAGGCTGGGTGAATCTCCCGCCTTAGTGAAGGTGCAGGCACTCATGAGTCGATGCGAGAGAGTTA
Source organism: uncultured Pseudomonadota bacterium (assembly GCA_903838705.1). Classification (GTDB taxonomy): domain Bacteria; phylum Pseudomonadota; class Gammaproteobacteria; order Steroidobacterales; family Steroidobacteraceae; genus CAILZL01. The sequence goes on along the minus strand of CAILZL010000028.1, from coordinate 70,334 downwards.
CAAAAAAAACGGAATGATTTTATTCATAGTCTTTGGGGTCGTGAGTTAGATGGTGAATCTTTTATCTATTCAAAAAGTAAAGATTGGAAATCAATTCCGGAATCCAGTGAATTAAATAAACTGGTTGGTGAGATTGAACAGCTAAGAAATGAGATTATTTCGGCTCGTATGGAAGGTGGTTTTTTGTGCTTGGCTATCAATGAAAAATAGCCGAGCTTGTGGGCTGGCGCTTCAGGTGGGTTATATTCAAGGCATGCTGGGTAATACATCCAGCCTACTTTCGCAAATGCAGTCCTTCGGTGCCCGGTGCAACCAGTCGCTCTCCCTCATACCCCTTCACTTCGCCAAAGCGGCCTGACTGAGTATTCCAGTCGTTCGTGGCCTGAATGATTTCAGCTTCATTGCGGGCAACGAAGTTCCACCATAACAGCACCTGTTCGTTGAATGGTTTACCTCCGAGCAGCAGCACTCTGGCAGCGGCCGAAGTTTTGAGGTGCAGTTGTGTGAGGCCGGGGCTCATATAGAGCAGGGTACCGGGTTCAAGAGATTCACCCTGTACGGTGACCTCGCCATCCAGTACCAGCGCCCCGTGTTCAAACAACGGATTCAAAGTCATCTGTGTTTCTGCTGTGCCGGTGCTGGTGAGATCAATACCCGTCATAGGCGAGTAGACCTGTACGGGTGAGGTCTGCTCCAGAGAAGTTCCAGCCAGCACAGTGACGGTAAAACCACCCTGTTGCAACACGGGTAATGTCGGATAGTGCTGAAATGCCGGCACCGTGTGTCGATGTGCATCGGGCAGGGCTATCCACAATTGTGCGAGATGCAGGCGGGTCTGTCCCGGTATCGCTTCTTCCGAGTGGCTGATGCCCTGGCCGGCAGTCATGAGGTTGACTTGTCCGGGACGCAGCACCTGCTGGTAACCGAGGCTGTCGCGGTGCAGGATTTCTCCTTCGATCATCCACGTAAAGGTCTGTAATCCGATGTGAGGATGCGGGCCGACGCGAAAATCCTGATCGTTATCCAGAGTTACCGGACCGGCATGATCAAGAAAACACCAGGCACCGATCATGCGTCGTCCCTTGGTGGGCAGCGCGCGGCGAATGGGCAGGCTTTCGCCGACCAGTGTGTTACGGGTGGCAAGCCGTTCGATGCTGGAGCTCATATGAATAACCTGTACGAACGAGGTCCGGGTGCGTTAAGTTTCCGTTCTACGCAATTGATGAGGATGAGGCAAGCAGATGATCAAGGTTCACAAGGCCAGCGATGGCAAGTTAAAGCAGCATATTGATGCCAACGGTCATGAGCTTTTTGCCGACGTGGCAGAGGCTAGTGGCGGTGATAACGCAGGTCCGGATGGCCACACGCTGCTGGATGCGGCGCTGGGCGCATGCACGGCCTTGACCATTACCATGGTGGCGCGTCGCAAGCAGTTGCCAGTTGAGGATGTGCGGGTACAGATCACTCATCAGGAAGAGGGTGGTGTCTATCGATTGCAGCGGCAGATCGAGCTGATCGGTAATCTGACCGCTGAACAGCGCGAATATCTGCTGGGCATAGCCAACCGTTGTCCGGTCCACAAGATACTGAGTGGGCAGATTGAAATTGCCACGGCGTTGATCGGCTAGCAGTGACTGAGCTGAGTCCCGAGCTTCAGCCGCGATGGCTGAAGTTGCATCATTTGCTGTTACTGGTGCTGGCCAATGCTCTGTGGGGCATTAACCTGCTTACAGTCAAATTCGGGGTGCGAGAAATTCCACCTATCCTGTTTGCCTGTCTGAGGGTGGGCATCATGTCGCTGGTGTTTCTGCCCTGGTTGCGCTGGTTCCCGGGCCAGATGATGACGCTGTTCAGAGTGGGGCTGACTACGGGGGTGGCGGGCTTTGGTCTGCTGTCACTGGGACTTTCCCTTTCAAAAGACGTCGCGACAGTGGCGATTTTTACTCAGCTGGTCGTGCCATTTTCGGCCCTGCTGTCGGTGTGGATGCTGGGAGAAGTTATTCACTGGCGACGCAAGACGGGAATTGCACTGGCTTTCTGCGGAGTAATCCTGATCGGCTTTGATGCGCGTGCATTCAGCTATCTGCCGGGTTTGCTGTGTGTGGTGCTGCAATCGCTGGGCGCTGCACTTGGCATGATTTACGTCAAGCGGCTCAAAGGCGTCAGTCCCATGCAGATGCTGGCATGGATTTCGGTTGTTACTTTCCCCGTGCTGCTGGCATTGAGCCTGCTGCTGGAGCATCACCAGATAGCCGCCGTGCGTGATGCCAGCCTGATTGCATGGGCGGCACTGCTGTTTGCTGCAATTGCCTCCAGCCTGATTGGTCAGGGGGCATTCTTTTACCTTCTGAAGCGGTATCCGGTCAGCAGTGTTGCGCCCATGACGGTGCTGTCTACCGTGTTCGGTATGTTGTCTGGCGTGCTATTCAATCATGACCAGCTTACTGCCCGTATGGCGGCTGGTGGCGTGATTACCATTCTGGGTGTGTTGATCATTGAGCTGCGCACGCATCGTATGGTCACTGATCCGCTCTGACTGGCGCATTTTCCCGAGCGGGGCAATGCAGCCTGAACAGCACGGCCATGTTAGCTAAACTCACCCGGATACATCGGTGGTGAATACCGTCCGGAATCTGGATGAGGCAAACAATTACAGGGCTGAGTCGATTTCACTCTTGTTATCTGGCCACGACCCGTTACGATTACGCCTCTTATTCACAGGTGAACCATGCCGCCTCGAACCAAAAAAACCGTTGCCAAGAAAAAAGTTGCCAAGCCCTCTACTCGTCGTTATTCGAGTCTCGTCGTTGATGGTTTGAAACAGACCGCCAGTCGGGCGATGTTGCGTGCAGTGGGCTACAATGACGCTGATTTCAAGAAACCTTCCGTGGGTATTGCTTCAACCTGGAGCAACCTGACGCCCTGCAATATGCATATCGACAAGCTGGCCAAAGCGGCCGCTGATTCGGTCGATGCCTCGGGTGGCAAGAGCACGACCTTTGGCACGATTACGGTGTCCGATGGTATTTCTATGGGCACGCCGGGTATGCGTTACTCGCTGGTGTCGCGTGAAGTGATAGCTGATTCGATCGAAACCGTTACCGGCGCTCAGGGTTTTGACGGCGTGGTCGCCATCGGCGGCTGCGACAAGAACATGCCGGGCTGCATGATGGCGCTGGCGCGTTTGAATCGCCCGGCTGTATTTGTCTACGGCGGCACGATCAAGCCCGGTGCCAAACATACCGATGTGATTTCGGTGTTTGAAGCAGTGGGTCAGTATGCGAAGGGCACCATCAACGACAAGCAGTTGCTGGAAGTCGAAAAGACAGCCATTCCCGGCCCCGGAAGTTGTGGTGGCATGTACACCGCAAATACCATGGCCTCTGTCATTGAAGCGCTGGGCATGAGCCTACCGAACAGTTCGGCACAGGAAGCCGTGTCACGCACCAAGCTTGATGACTGCAAGGCAGCCGGCAAGGCTGTGCTGGATCTGATCAAGCACGATATCAAACCGTCCGACATTCTGACGCGCAAGGCATTTGAGAACGCCATCACGGTGGCGATTGCTCTGGGCGGTTCCACCAATGCTGTGCTACATCTGCTGGCCATTGCGCATGCTGCGGGTGTGAAGCTTGAACTCGATGATTTCACTCGCATCGGCAAGCGGGTGCCGGTGCTGGCAGATGTACGTCCCAGTGGCAAGTACCTGATGTCAGAACTCATCAAGATCGGTGGCATTCAGCCATTGATGAAGATGTTGTTGAAGGAAGGGCTGTTGCACGGTGACTGTCTCACCGTCACCGGCAAGACTCTGGCGCAGAATCTCAAGGGTGTGAAGTCATATCCGGATCATCAGGATATCGTGCATGCCTTCAAGAATCCGATTAAGGCAGATAGCCATCTGCGCATTCTGTACGGCAACTTCGCCCCCGAAGGTGCGGTTGCAAAAATCACTGGAAAAGAAGGCTTGAAGTTCACCGGTCGTGCTCGAGTTTTTGATTCCGAGGAATCATCGCTGCAAGCGATTCTGGATGGCAAGATTGTGGCCGGGGACGTGCTGGTGATCCGCTATGAAGGCCCGAAGGGTGGCCCCGGTATGCGTGAAATGCTCAGTCCGACCAGCGCCATCATGGGCCGTGGTCTGGGTGACAAAGTGGCCTTCATTACTGATGGTCGCTTTTCCGGTGGCAGTCATGGATTCGTAGTGGGTCATGTATCCCCTGAAGCTGCTCTGGGCGGACCGATTGCTTTAATTAAAGATGGCGATGAAATTACCATCGATGCAGTAGCCAACAAGATCAGTTGCGCGGTATCGGATGCGGAGATGAAACGTCGTCGTGCCTCATGGAAGGCACCCGCAGCCAAATCCACTCGCGGTGTGCTGGCCAAATATGCGCGTACTGTCAGCAGTGCCTCGCTGGGTGCCGTGACTGATTCAGATCGTTAATAAATTCAACCACAGGAGATCGAGAATGAGTATTCAAGCTGGTAACAAAATGCCGGATGGCGTTTTCAAGACCATGACTGCCGAAGGCCCGAAGGAAGTGACAACAGACTCCTTGTTCAAAGGCAAGAAAGTCCTGCTGTTCTCGGTGCCGGGCGCATTTACACCCACCTGCTCGGGCAAGCATTTGCCTGGCTATGTGAACAACGCGGCTTCATTGAAAGCCAAGGGAATCGACACCATCGCATGCATGGCAGTGAACGATGTGTTTGTGATGAATGCCTGGGGACAATCAGCCAATGTGGGCGACAAGGTGTTGATGTTGTCCGATGGCAATGGCGACTACGTCAAGCTGCTGGGCCTTGAGCTGGATGCCCGTGCTCATGGCATGGGCTCCCGTGGACAGCGCTTTTCACTGATTGTGGATAATGGCGTGATCACTCAGCTGAACGTTGAACCACCCGGCAAGTTTGATGTGTCCAGTGCAGAGTGCGCATTGGGTCAGCTGTAAGATTACAGACTGATTGTAGCGGGGCGGCCTTCTGCCGCCCCGTCATTGATTAAAGATGCTTCGCCAGTTCTGGCAGCACGGTGAACAGATCACCCACCAGTCCGATATCTGCCACATCAAAGATGGGCGCTTCGGGATCCTTATTGATAGCCACGATCGTGCGTGCATCCTTGATACCAGTCAGATGCTGAATCGCTCCAGAGATACCCACCGCGATATACAGATCAGGCGCGATGATCTTGCCGGTCTGGCCGACTTGCAGGTCATTGGCTGCATAACCGGCATCCACGGCTGCTCGTGACGCACCCACTGCTGCGCCCAGCTGGTCGGCAAACTGGTAGATGAGGTTGAAATTTTCTGCGCTGCCCAGTGCCCGTCCACCCGCGACGACGCGCGCAGCACTTTGTAGATCCGGCCGTTCATTATGCTCGGCACTGTGACCGGAGAATCGGGTGTACCCGGGAAGCGTAGCGCTGATGGTGACGCTTTCAATTGTGGCATCACCTGTAGTTGCAACCGGCTGGAATGACGCCACGCGTATCGTGGCAACCAGTTTCTGATCTTTGGCAGCATCAATCGTGACGAGCGCGTTACCAGCATAAATCGGGCGCACAAATCGATGGCTGTCTTCGACTGCCATGACATCGCTGATCTGACCGACGCCCAGTAACGCCGCGACTCTTGGTAACAGATCCTTGCCAAAGGTGCTTGATGGCGCAAATACGTGGCTGTAGTTCGCGGCCAGTTCAACAATCGCAACCGCATGTGTGGAAGCGACCGCATGGGCAAAGTGCGGATGTTCAACTTTGAATACACGTTTTACATGGGCCAGCTGTGCGGCTTGTGAGGCTACCGCTGAGGCATCATCGGACAGCACTGCTACATCAATTTCGGCACCGGCAATCTGCGCTGCGCACTGAACAGTTTTATGTGTGCTGATATTCAGCTTGCCGTGAGCATGTTCGGCAATGACGAGTATGCGCATCATTGCAGTACTCCCTTCAGTTTCAACTGATCAATAAGTTCTTTTGCATCTTTAACCAGTACACCCTTCTGGCGCACCGGCGGAGGGCTGACTTTCAGAGTGGTGAATTGCTGGCTGACCGGGACGCCCATGTCATTCAGCATCAGCACATCCAGCTGCTTTTTCTTGGCCTTCATGATTTCCGGCAGTTTCACATAGCGGGGTTCATTCAGGCGCAGGTCGGTCGTAACCACCGCCGGCAGATCGACTTCGAGGGTTTCCATACCGTCATCCACTTCGCGGGTAACCAGAGCACTGTTGCCATTGATTTCCAGTCTGGAAGCAAAGCAGGCTTGCGGCCGGTTCCACAATGCAGCCAGCATCTGGCCTGTCTGCGCATTGTCGTCATCAATGGCCTGTTTGCCGGTAATGACTAGCAGTGGGGCTTCCTGCTCGACGACTTTCAGGAACGCACGTGCAACAGTCACGGGTTCAACAGCTGTATCGTGCTGGATGAGAATTGCACGATCCGCTCCCATTGCCAGGCCGACGCGCAGTTGCTGTTGCGTCTCAGTCGGACCCAGCGAAACCACAATGACCTCGCTGGCGATGCCTCGTTCTTTCAGACGCACGGCTTCTTCAAGCGCGATTTCATCAAACGGGTTGATGCTCATTTTCACGCCATCGGTAACGATGCCGCTGCCATCGGGTTTGACGCGAATGCGCACGTTGTAGTCGATTACCCGTTTGATGCAAACCAGAATTTTGCTCACACGATGCTCCAATACCTGCCGGAAACACACAATTTCAGGCGGTGGGTCGGTTTAATCAGGGCGCGCATTCTAGCGGCTGGGCAGCTTGGGCAGCAAATGACTTTGGAATGTCTAAATGGCTGATCCATAAGCACTGACGTCCAGTTTAATTTCATTCAGGAATCGTTCATTGGTGTCCCGCTAAAGTGATCATCAGGCTCAAACGAGCCGGTTTATGTAATACGGTCAATCAGGAGACGATCATGAATGCCAAGCTTGAGTCCATTATTCGCAGTTCCGTCATCGGCCTGGGTCTGGTGGCTGCGAGCATTGCCTCAGCCCATACCCCGCAGTGGTCCAACAGCCGCTGGAACCGGGAAGTGGAGCGCGAACCGGTTGTGCGCTACGACTATGCCCGTGTGGTTGATGTGGATCCCATCATTACCCGTGTGGCCGTGTCCTCACCACGACGCGACTGCTGGTACGAGGATCATGAAGTTGCTGTACAGCGCAGCGCGACCCCGACGGTACTGGGTGCCATTATTGGCGGTGTGATCGGTCATCAGATCGGCAACGGTCCTTCTCGTGGCATCACCACTGTGGCAGGTGCCGTGCTCGGAGCGTCGGTGGGTAGTGACGCCGCAGCACGTGATAGTCGAGTTGAAACTCGCAGTGTGGAGCGGTGTGAGTCGCACAGTTCAGGCGATTGGGAGCAGCGGGTTGATGGTTATCGTGTCACCTACGTTTATCAGGGGCGTCAATACAGTACGGTGATGTCCTATGACCCGGGCAGGCAGGTACAGGTGCGGGTCGGCGTTGAACTGGAAGTGGTGCGCTAATAATGATCCGCACAAGCAACAGTTGATCAGGTTTGAACTTGATAAACTGGCGCCAGCATGACTCATAAAGCCCATCAATCTATGGTTGCCTGCCTGCTGTGCCTGTTAATGGGCATCAGTGCCAGCAGTCATGCGCAACGACCTGGGCTGCATGGTGGAAATCCCGGTGCGGCCGGGCCAGGGCGACCGGGAGGTCCCGGTATGTCAGGTGGTGGGTTCGGACATCCACCTGAAGTAAAAAATGCACCCGGGCAGCGCAGTAATCGCCCGCAGTTACCGAGTTCGCCTCCGGCAGGAATGCCTGAGCGGGCAGGTGGTGGCCAAAGACATCTACCTCTTAACGATGTGGTATCTATGGTTCAGTCACGCTTCAAGGCAACCGCAGTGAAGACAGACTCTGTAACGCAAGAAGGACAGGTGGTGTACCGCATCCGGTTGATGAGCGCTGATAAGTCGAAAGTATGGACTGTGGATGTGGATTCAGCCACGGGTCAAATCAAGTGATTGCATATTGAGTGATATGAGAGATTCAGGCAGGCGACAAGTCAGATGAGAATCCTCATTGTCGAAGACGATAGCGCATTACGCTCATCGCTGGTAACACAGTTCTCCGCTGCTGGTTTCAATGTTGATAGCGCTGCTGATGGTGAGGAGGCGATGTATTGTGGTCGGGAATACCCACTCGATCTGGCCATTATTGATCTTGGCTTACCTAAATTGCCCGGTATGGAAGTGATCAGGCGCTTGCGTGCAGAAGGCAAGTCCTTTCCGGTTCTGATACTGACCGCCAGAGATCAGTGGCAGGACAAGGTTGAAGGGTTGCAGGCGGGGGCAGATGACTATGTGGTCAAGCCATTTCATTTTCCGGAAGTACTGGCACGTGTCCAGGCGCTGTTGAGACGTGCTACCGGATGGACTCAGTCAGTGATGCAGGCGGGCCCCATCGCGCTAGATACCCGCACGCAAACTGTCACTGTGTCTGGGACTTCGGTGGAGCTGACCGGGTTCGAATATCTGGTACTGGAACATCTGATGTACCGTGCGGGTGAAATCGTCTCCAAGACAGATTTGATCGAACGTCTGTATGCGCAGGACTATGATCGCGAGAGCAATACCATTGAAGTGTTTATAGGCCGGCTGCGTCGTAAGCTGGACCCCGAAGATACCTACAGGCCAATCGAAACCCTGCGTGGTCGTGGGTATCGTTTCACACTCGAACGAAAGGCCGCTCAGCTGGGTTCCACCTGACCTCTGAAAATAGTCTGCGCTGGTCTGGCAAGCACCTTGTTCGCCACCGACTTACAATAAGCGGGCCTGCAACTGCCAGGCAGTTCGATCTATCAAGGTGTCCAGGCCAGGCATGTTCAACAATTCACTCAGTACACGCTTATTGGTCACAGTTACACTGTTGCTGGCTGTGTTCTTTGGCATCACGACGATTGCGCTCGATAAACTATTTCGTGACGAGAGCCGGCAGGCAATCAGCGATCGCCTTGATATACAGACTCTGGTCCTGATGGCTGCGGCAGAAGAGCATGATGAAAAACTGAGTGCAGCAACCCAGTTGCTGGATAGCCGCTACCTGGGTCCGAATTCCGGTCTTTACGGACAGATTGCCAATAACTCAGGAAACGTATTCTGGCGATCACCTTCATTGCTCGGTACCAAGCTTGATTTTGTTACCAACCTAAAACCCGGAGTACGTGAATTCGGTGAGCGCCGTATGGAAAACGGAACCCGTGTGCTGGCACTGAGTGTGGCACTTGACTGGCAGTTTGCGGATGGCCATGTACAAAGCGTGGTGTACAGCGTTGCAGAGAGCATGGAGCAGTATTATCAGCAGTTAAGTAGTTTTCGTATCCGTCTATTTGGTGGATTTGCTGCCATGAGCCTGCTGTTGCTTGCGGCGTTTGCAGTGCTGTTCAGAAACGTGCTCAAACCCTTGCGCAGGATCGAAGCTGAAATAGAAGGTATCGAATCCGGCAAGCTGGCAGAACTGGGAGCGGGTTATCCGCGTGAATTGATCGGTGTGACTGCAAACATGAATGCATTGTTGCGCAGTGAGCGTGAGCGTATGGGCAGGTACCGCGATACGCTGGGAAATCTGGCACATAGTCTCAAAACGCCTCTGGCTGTGATTCGTAATCTGCTGTCAACGCCTGAGTTGAAGTATCTGGATGCCGCGCGCCAGATGGATGAACAGGTCGGCCGTATGGATCAGATCGTGCGTTACCAGCTGAAGCGAGCCGCTGCATCTGCGGGTATGTCTATGGGTGCAACGCCGGTAAGACTGAATGAAGTTGTGCTACCCATAAAACAGGCATTACAGAAAGTATATTCAGAGCGTCATGTTGTCTGCACAGTTGATGTTTCAGACGAGTGCGAATTGATGGCCGATAAAGGTGATTTGATGGAGCTGATTGGTAACCTGCTCGATAACGCATTCAAGTATTGCCATGGACAGGTGAGAGTTGCTATCCGTCAGATGCTTGTGCCGGGTGCGCGTCCTGCCGGAGTGATGATCGTTGTCGAAGACGATGGTCCGGGCATTGATGTGGATAAGCGTCATATGGTGCTGACGCGAGGTGCCCGTCTGGATGAGCGGCCGATGGGGCAGGGTATCGGATTGTCTGTGGTGCGTGAACTGGCCGAGCTGTATCGTGGCAGCGTTGAAATAACTGGTTCAGATCTCGGCGGTGCGTGCGTGACTGTCCGGATGCCGGGTACCTGAAGCGATGACAAGGCAGGAATGGACTGCGTTGCGCGCACGCATCGCGATGACTCGTTTGCTCGAACGTCCAAAGCTGGATCGGGAATGGCAGCGATTACACTCCCAGCATGCTGCGGGTCGAGATGTGAATGCTGCCGTTCTCAAGTTGACGCAGCGAATTGAATCCTGTGTGTCACACGTGGAGATGCTGCGCAATCTGCCGCTCAGGCTTGACTATGATGCTGAGCTGCCAATCAGTGTACATCGTGATGAATTTGTAGCGATGCTGGCACGGCATCAGGTCATCATCCTGTGTGGTGCAACCGGATCAGGCAAAAGTACCCAGTTGCCAAAAATGTGTATTGAAGCCGGGCGTGGTATCTCTGGCCTGATAGGCCATACACAGCCAAGACGAATTGCTGCCCGTGCGCTGGCGAATCGGGTGGCGAGCGAGCTGGGTACGGCCGTGGGTGACGCGGTAGGTTACCAGGTGCGTTTTACGGATCACACCGGCCCGCGTTGTCGTGTCAAGCTGATGACTGACGGAATACTCTTGCGAGAGATGGAAGCTGATCGGGATCTGCGACGTTACGATACGTTAATCATTGATGAGGCTCATGAGCGTAGCCTCAATATTGATCTGATTCTGGGTATGCTGAAACAGGTCTTGCCGCGCCGGCCTGATCTTAAATTGATAATCACTTCGGCCACGATTGATCCCGCAAAGTTTTCTGAATTTTTCGGCGGTGCGCCGGTGATTGAGGTATCAGGGCGCAGTTATCCGGTAGAGGTTCGCTATCGTCCATTGTTTTCGGATGACGAGGAAGCTGTTGAGCTGTCACTGCCGCAGGGTGTGCTGGCGGCAGTGCAGGAACTTGAGCAGAGTGCTCAAGGTACGGGTGGCGACGTGCTGGTGTTTTTGCCAGGGGAAAAGCAGATTCGAGAAACTGCCAAAGTACTTTCGGATGCCAGGCTGAGAAACACTGAAATTCTACCGTTATATGCGCGCCTGTCCGTGGGTGACCAGGAAAAGATCTTTGCCAGACACACGGGACGTCGCATTGTGCTGTCCACCAATGTGGCTGAAACCTCGCTGACCGTACCGGGGATCAGGTATGTCGTGGATTCAGGACTGGCACGCATCAGTCGCTACAGTGTGCGCAACAAGGTGCAACGTCTGCACATTGAGAAAATCGCCAGAGCGAATGCTGATCAGCGCAAAGGCCGGTGCGGGCGTGTTGCAGCAGGTATCTGCATTCGTCTGTACGATGAAGCTGATTTTGAAGCGCGTGATGAATTCACTGCACCAGAGTTGTTAAGAACAAATCAGGCCAGCGTCATTCTGAAACTTGCCTCGGCCGGGTTATCTGACCCTTTATCTTTTCCATTTGTGGATGCCCCTGAGCTGAAGGCCATCAATGACGGGTATCGGTTGTTGCAGGAATTAAAAGCAGTCGATGCAAATCGCCAGATCACGAGTCTGGGAAAGCAGATTGCGACCCTGCCGCTGGATCCGCGTCTGGCACGGATGCTGATCGCTGCAGGGCATCACCGTTGCCTGCGTGAAATGCTGGTGGTGGCTGCATTTCTTTCGATTCAGGACCCGCGTGAGCGCCCTCAGGATGCACAGCAAAAAGCGGATCAGCATCATGCTTCGTATGCAGATGCGCGATCCGACTTTATGACGGTGCTGAGTTTGTGGCGGCGTTTTCATGAAACAGTTGAGTCGATTTCCGGCAATCAGTTGCGTAAGTGGTGCCGCGAGGAATTTCTGTCCTTTGTTCGAGTGCGCGAATGGCAGGAAGTGCACAGTCAGTTGCGTGAAGCCATTGATGAGCTGGGGCTCAAATCCAATCAGGCCGAAGCCAACTTTGCCGATCTGCATCAGGCGATTCTGTCCGGTTTTTTAGGAGGCATTGGTACGCTTGAAGAAAATCGGGAGTATCTGGGTGCACGAGGTACCCGTTTCGTGGTTGCACCGGGTACACCTTTGGCCAGCAAGCCACCGAAGTGGGTGGTGGCGGCCAGTCTTGTGGAAACCAATCGTATGTATGCGCGCATGGTGGCGGCGATCGAGCCCGAGTGGATCGAATCGGTAGCAGCGCACTTGCTAAAACGAAGCTACAGCGAACCCACATGGGAAGCCAGAAGAGGATTCGTTGCTGCGTTGCAAAGCACTTCGTTGTACGGGCTGATTCTTTCGGCCGGTCGTCGGGTGAACTATGCCAGCGTTGAGCCGGAGCAGGCGCGTGAGATTTTTGTGCGTGCTGCGCTGGTGGAAGGGCAGTCCGATATCAAGGCCGATTTTATTGATCACAACCGGTCAGTCATTAAACAGGTCGAGTCGCTGGAGGCAAAAATCCGGCGCAGGGATGTGCTCATTACTGAACAGTCTCAGGTTGATTTCTATTTGCGGCATTTGCCTGAACACATTCACTCGGCAACTGCATTGAATGGCTGGCTACGCGAGCAACGCCTGAGTGCTCAGCACCTGAGAATGACAATTGAAGATGTCGCGCAGAGAGATTTGAATGATTTTAATCTTTCTGAATATCCTGCTTGTATTGATGTGGGGGGAAATCAGCTGCCGTTGCATTACAAGTTTGAACCGGCAGATGAGGATGACGGTGTGACGATTGTGGTTCCGGCACCGTTGCTGGTTTCCCTTGATCAAGCCCGGCTGAGCTGGTGTGTGCCGGGCTGGCGGCTGGAACGGATAACGGAAATCCTGCGCGCATTGCCGAAGTCGCTACGCAAGATTTTTTTGCCCGTTCCCAGGTTTGCTGAGCAGGCCTTGCAGGAGGTGTCGCATCAGTCTGATATTTCATTGGCGCTGGTACGCTGGATAACCAGGATCAGTGGAACAGCCTTTACCCTTGATGAATTGAATGCGTTGTCAGTTCCGCCGTATCTCAATCCGTATTTCTGTGTTCAGAATGCCAAAGGCAAAGTGGTGGCGCAGGGGCGGGATTTACGAACGTTGATCCGGGAGGCTCATCACTCTGGTGCGGTCAGTGAGTCCATTCTGCCTGCTGGTGCATCTCCTGATGATCAATACCGGAGCTGGTCATTTGGTTCAGTGCCTGAAGTGCGTGTGGCACAGCGTCATGGTGTGAGCTACAAAGTGTATCCGGCAATCATGGATCATCAGGATCATGTCAAGCTGGTTGAGTTCAGTAGCCCTGAGCAGGCCGGGGAGGTCATGCGTCTTGGCGTATTACGCCTGCTGGTGCTGGCGTTGCCGCAGCAATATAAGTTTGCCCGTCAGCAGTTCTCATCCAATCGAGAGCTGATGTTGCTGGGGCATGGGTTGTCGGGCAGCAAACATCTGGCAGATAGTTTGTCCGAGCGCGTATTCCGTGAATGTTTCTTACCGGAAAATCAGTCAGTGCCTCGATCGGTTGAGGATTTCAATCAGCTGCTTGATGCACGTCGTACTGAGTTGAATTCGTCAGTGGTCAGGATGACGGAAAGTATGCTGAGCATGTTCAGGGATCTGCATACGATCAGGCAGGCCGTTTCCAGATTGAATGCGCCCGCGTTTGCAACTGCAAGAACGGATATCGAACAGCAGCTGAATGGTCTGGTGTCTGGTGATTTCCTGCAGAGCATTCCGCCACCCTGGTTCGGCTATTTACCCCGATACCTTAAGGCGCTGGCACGTCGGGTCGAAAAACTGGCTGGTAATGTGACGCGTGATGCCAGTCTGATGCAGCAGTTACAGCCGTTTATGAAAGAGTATCAGCAGTTGGTGGCACGCAAGTCGCTGGTGCAGATCGAGTTGGTCAGGCTGAAATGGATGATCGAGGAATTCCGTGTTTCCCTGTTCGCTCAGGAATTGAAGACCCTTATGCCTGTTTCAGCCAAGCGTCTGGCTGAGCAACTTGAGCGGGCGCGAAAAGAGGCAGGCTGAGTGGCCTGCCGTCATTATTTCCAGTACTGCGATCAGTAAGACTTGGCCCAGACCACGCGGGTGCGGCTGGGTTTTCCTGTGAACGGACAGGTGCCCGGTTCAGTGGTTTCCAGTGGAATGCAACGCACAGTGACCGACAGGTCATTCTTGATCTTCTTTTCCAGTTCAACATCGCCACAGAAATGTGTCATCGCGAAGCCGCCGTGGATTGGTGTGGGCTGGTTGGCTTCTGTGTGCGGCGGAGTAAAGTAAGCGTAGAACTCTTCCTGAGTATCAATGCTGCGCGTATGAGCGGCGCGGTGCGCTCTGGCTCTGGCCAGCAGGTTGTCGTGGACGCCTTGCAGAATACCGGCAGCACTGGAAATGAACTCGTTGCGATCAATGCTGAGCTTGTCCTTATGGCCCTGATCGCGTCGTCCCACGAACAGCGCATTCTTTTCCATGTCGCGCGGGCCGACTTCAATGCGTAACGGTACACCTTTCTTGATCCAGTGCCATACCTTGTCGCCGCCACGTTCATCACGGTTATCGACATTCACATTCAGCTTGCGCCCGGCAAAGGTTTCTTTGCGCAGTTCCGTTGCAACGCTGTTGCAGTATTCCAGCACTCTGGCGCGTTCGTCATCATTGCGATAGATGGGGATGATCACGATATGGGTGGGTGCCAGTTTCGGTGGCAGCACCAGTCCATCATCATCGGAGTGTGTCATCAGCATGCCGCCGATCAGGCGGGTGGAGACGCCCCAGCTGGTTGTCCAGGCATGTTGTTGTGTGCCGTTCTGATCAAGGAATTGAATGCCGCTGGCCCGGGCGAAATTCTGACCAAGGAAATGACTGGTGCCGGCCTGTAATGCCTTGCGATCCTGCATCATGGCTTCAATACAAAAGGTCTGTTCTGCGCCGGGGAAGCGTTCGCCGGCTGTTTTCTCGCCCTTGATTACGGGCATCGCCATATAGTTTTCAGCAAAGTCGGCATAGACATCCAGCATCTTCATGGTTTCAGTCACAGCTTCATCGCGAGTGGCATGGGCGGTGTGACCTTCCTGCCACAGAAATTCGGCGGTACGCAGGAACATACGGGTACGCATTTCCCAGCGAACCACATTGGCCCACTGGTTAATCAGGAGGGGCAGGTCGCGGTAACTCTGCACCCAGCGTGAAAAGGCATCGCCGATGATGGTTTCCGAAGTGGGGCGCACCACCAGCGGTTCTTCCAGCTCACCGGTCGGGACCAGTTTTCCTTCGGCATTCTTTTCAAGACGATGATGTGTCACCACCGCACATTCGGTAGCAAAGCCATCGACATGCGAGGCTTCTTTCTGCAGGAAAGACAACGGAATGAACAGGGGAAAGTAGGCGTTCTGATGGCCGGTAGCCTTGAATTCATCATCCAGCACACGCTGCATGTTTTCCCACAGTGAATATCCCCACGGTTTGATCACCATGCAACCACGCACCGCAGAGTTTTCTGCCAGATCGGCGGCGCGAATGACCTGTTGATACCACTCAGCGTAGTTTTCATCGCGGGTGGGGGTGATCGCAGTACGGGGCTTGTTCATCATCAACTCTAGGGTAAAGAACAGAATTCAATCTGGGACATTACAGCAGATAACAGGGGGTAACCACAGTGGTTACAGTGTCTCTGCTTTACGTTTGGGCGGATGTTTGGCGCCCACATGTTGCTGGCGCCGGGCTGCTGCCAGCTCGACCTGTTTCTGGCGTTCACGCATCCGGTGTTTCTTTTCATCGCTGGTATGCGCATGACAGCGCGGGCAGCTGACACCCAGTTCAAACAGTGGCGAGAGCTTGTCCTGCGGGCCAATGGGCTCACGACAGGCGCGGCACAACTGATGTTCACCGACCTGCAAGCCATGCTTTACCGCCACGCGTTCGTCGAACACGAAGCATTCGCCTTCCCACAGGCTGTTTTCTTCCGGTATTTGTTCAAGGTATTTGAGAATCCCGCCCTGCAGGTGATACACCTCATCAAAGCCCTGCACTTTCATGAAGGCAGTGGATTTTTCGCAGCGAATACCGCCGGTGCAGAACATGGCCACCTTGGGTTTTTTCTCCAGCATCTTCTGTTCGTTTACCCAGCCCGGCAATTCCCGGAAACTCTTGATGTTGGGATCGATTGCACCCTTGAAGGTACCGATGGCCACTTCATAATCATTACGGGTATCAATCAGAACGACATCTGGGTCACTGATCAGCGCATTCCAGTCTTCAGGCTTGATATAGGTACCGACGATCTTGTTCGGGTCGATGTCCGGCACACCCATGGTGACGATTTCTTTCTTTACGCGCACCTTCATGCGGTTGAACGGCATTCTGGGTGCCAGCGATTCCTTGTGTTCAAGTGTGGCCAGACGCGGATCGCTGCGCAGATAGGCAAGCACGGCCTTGATGCCTGCATGTGTGCCGGCGATGGTGCCATTGATGCCTTCATTCGCCAGCAGCAGAGTGCCCTTCACGCCGTGCTGGTCACAGCATGCCTGTAAAGGTTCGCGCATCGCATTACAGTCAGGCAGCGAGACGAATTTGTAGAGTGCAGCGACGAGAAAATCATTCATGGTGGTGACTCAGTTTTTACGGCTCTTGGCGATGGCTGCAGCAGCGATCGCCGCAGGCGCAAGTGTAATCCCATCCAGCAAATCTTCCGCAGCCTTGAAGCGGGCTTCGGGATGCTCAAGTGGCAGGGTGAAACGTAATTTCAGTGGCCCATCAAATTTATGGGTACGTGCATTACGCTGCACGAACAGGATCAGGTTGGTCGGATCGATGCTGGCATCTTTATCAAACATGGCATAGCCACCATTGGCGTGCAGATCCAGTTTGCGGATGCCGATGGCTTTGGCACGCAGTTTCAGCTCGGTAATCCGGAACAGATTCTTGCCCGCTTCGGTGAGCAGTCCGAACCGGTCAATCATTTCCGTTTGCAGATCGCGCAGCGCATCGGTGGACTCGGCCGCAGCAATGCGTTTGTACAGCACAAGCCGCATATGCACATCAGGCATATAATCCTCAGGCAGCAGCGCGGGTACGTGCAGATCAACTTCCGGCCCACGGTGCAGCGGCTGATCAAGATCAGGCGTCTTGCCCTGTTTCAGCGCCTCGACAGCGCGTTCCAGCATTTCCATATACAGCGCAAAACCGATTTCCTGAATCTGGCCGCTCTGGCCTTCGCCCAGCAGTTCACCGGCACCACGGATTTCCAGGTCATGTGTGGCCAGCGTGAATCCAGCGCCAAGATCTTCCAGCGATTCGATGGCTTCCAGACGCTTGATTGCATCCGGCGTCATGTTGGCCTTGGGTGGCGTGAGCAGGTAGGCATAAGCCTGATGATGTGAGCGTCCCACACGACCGCGCATCTGGTGTAACTGTGCCAGACCGAATTTATCGGCGCGATCAATGATGATGGTGTTGGCGGTAGGCACGTCAATGCCGCTTTCTACAATGGTGGTACAGACAAACAGATTGCAACGTTGATGACTGAAATCCAGCATCACCTGTTCCAGTTCGCGTTCACGCATCTGTCCGTGACCGATGGCGATATTGGATTCAGGCACCAGCTCACTGAGCATGCGTGCGGTCTTTTCGATGGTGTCCACGCTGTTGTGAACATAGTAGATCTGGCCGCCACGTCGGATCTCGCGCAGACAGGCTTCACGTACCGCAGTGCCATCGAAGGGCGTGACAAAGGTTTTGATGGCGAGGCGTGAAGAGGGCGGTGTGGTGATCAGCGACAGATCACGCAGGCCACCCATGGCCATGTTCAAAGTACGCGGAATGGGGGTGGCGGTCAGGGTCAGTACATCCACTTCTGCACGCAGATGTTTCAGTTTTTCCTTGTCCTTCACACCGAAGCGATGTTCCTCGTCGATGATGATCAAGCCCAGATTCTTGAAGTGCACCGAGCTCTGCAACAGGCGATGCGTACCCACCACGATATCCACCGTGCCGGCTTCCAGTCCCTTCAACGCTTCATTCACCTGCGCGGTGGTGCGGAAGCGTGACATGGTCTCAACTTTCACCGGCCAGTCTGCGAAGCGATCCGCAAAGGTCTGGTAGTGCTGTTGTGCGAGCAGTGTGGTGGGCACCAGCACCACCACCTGCTTGCCCGCTTGCACCGCTACGAATGCCGCACGCAGCGCGACTTCGGTTTTACCGAAACCCACATCACCACACACCACGCGATCCATCGGTTTGCCGCTGCGCATGTCTTCAACCACGGCGGCAATGGCCTGAGCCTGATCCGGGGTTTCTTCAAAGCGGAACGCATCCGCAAAGGCCAGCATGTCTGCATCAGCAGCTTGCAATGATGTGCCCTGACGTGCCGCGCGGCGTGCATACAGGTCGAGCAGTTCCACCGCCGTATCACGTACTTTCTGCGCGGCTTTTTTCTTGGCCTTTGCCCAGGTGTCTGTGCCGAGTTTATGTAGCGGCGCGTTATCGCCACCCGAACCGGTGTAGCGACTGACCCGATCCAGAGATTGCACCGGCACATAAATCTTGTCGCCATCGGCATATTCCAGCACCAGAAACTCGCCCATGAGTCCGCCGGCTTCCATGGTCTGCAATCCCAGATAACGGCCTACGCCGTATTCATCATGCACCACGGGTGAACCCGGCATCAGATCGGACAGGTCACGAATAATTTTTTCCGGATCACGATCCGCACGACGGCGGCGTCGCTCCTGTCTGCCGCGTTCACCGAACAGCTGTTCTTCAGCCAGCACCGTGATCGCAGGGTCTTTCAGTTGCAGGCCGCGTGCAATCGGCGAGACAGTAATGGCCAGCGGAATTTCGCTGTTCATGAACAGCTGCCAGTCATCAATGCTGGGTGCATTGAGCTGATGCTTGCGCAGAATATCCAGTATCATTTCGCGGCGTCCTGTCGACTCCGCAGCAATCAGAGTGCGACCCTGATAGGTGTGCAGATGATCCAGCAAGGCGCGTGCCGGTTCGGGTGCGCGAGCATCCAGTTTCACGGGGGGGGGCGTGGTGCTGTCAAAGTTCTGCCAGGAAATATGCTGCCGGTTCGGATCAAGTTCATTGACGAACAGTTCGATCTGTCGGCGTGAGTTCAGCTGCTCCAGAAATTCCGCAGGTGGCAGGAACAGTTCTTGCGGAGTCAGGATTGGACGTTCCACATCATGCGCCCGTTGTTCGTGACGCATCACAATGGAGTTCCACGACTCTTCCAGCAGGCCACTGAATTCAGCGGTGCAGGCCACAGCAGACTCAGCGGGCAGATAAGTGAAAATCTCGCTGACCTGTTCAAAGAACAGCGGCAGGTAGTATTCAATGCCGGCTGGTGCGGCGCCTTCGGTCACGTCCTTGTATATGGGCACACGGGTCAGGTCGCCTTCAAAGCGCGTGCGGAACTGCCGCTTGAACAACTGCACGCCTTCGGTACTGAGCGGAAACTCATGTGCGGGCAGCAGATGAATGTGTTCCGTCTTTTCCAGCGTGCGTTGTGTGTCGGCATCGAAGCTGCGGATGCTTTCCACTTCTTCATCGAACAGATCAATGCGATAAGGTGTCGCACTGCCCATCGGGAACAGATCCAGCAACGAGCCGCGCACTGCAAATTCGCCGGGTGCCATAACCTGCGAAACATGCGCATAGCCTGCGGCTGTCAGCTTGTTGCGAAACGAATGGAGTTCCAGCTGATGACCGACCGCAATATCAAAGGCGTGTGCCTCGATATAGCTGCGGGGCGGCAATCGCTGTATCACCGTATCCACATCCACCAGCACCACACCCTGTTTCAGATGCGGCAGACGCGACAGGGTGCTCAGGCGCTGCGAAATAATGTCCGGATGCGGTGCAAACTGATCATAGGGCAAGGTTTCCCAGCCGGGCAGGCTCAGCAGTGACACCGACCCGGGCAGAAATACCCGCAGCTCATCTTCAAGGCGGCTGAGTTCGCGGGCGTTGCCGGCAATCACCAGCAGCGGCGCAGATAATTGCTGTGCCGCCTCGGCCAGTTTTAACGCCATGGCAGAGCCATACAGCTGGCCCCAGCGTACGCGTGGCTTTTCAGCAGAAGGCAGAAGGAATTTCTTGCTCAAGAGTCAGATAGTCCGGTTCTTAAATGCCAATAACCCGGCCTCAAGTCAGCTGACTTGCCGGGGGTGAATGCAAAGGGAGCGAAGGGTAGCAGGCTGGGGGGCGGGATAGAAGTTCCGGACTAGTTTACGACTGGGACATTTATTTACTGAAAAAGAGTCTTGAATTCTGCCATTCGGACGTGCCCAGCTTCTAACTCGCATAAATGACCGCACCGATCAGAACTTTAGAACCCGGAGTTACAGAGCTCAGATATTGGCTTGTAAAAAACGACGCTTTCCTTCAGTAATTTAAGCCGATTTGATTTGGACTGAGCTGTGGCCTGAATATCATATCGTGACGCTTATAGGTTGCATGTCCCGTGATCTCTTAATATCCACGATTTGGAACGTCTTTGATGCGCTTCCAGCAAGGTGAAGCACTACCTCGTCACCGACTACGGCACCGAGTATTGCCTGTGCTAGAGGACGGCTTTCATTCACAATCCCGTTGGCAAAGTCGTCTTTGCCTCTGGTGATCTGGACTGACATAACGTCGTTAGGGCGTGCAAGATCAATATATCGAACAAAATCTCCTACCTCGATTTCCAAATCGTCTTCTGTGTCGATCAGTACAGAGCTTACCGTCTCTCGCTCGATCTCGGCTTGAGCTGTGTTCTCAACAGTTTCAACTTGCTTAGTGATGCGAATAGTAGGTTGCCATGCACCTTGCCCTTCTTCGATCCAAGCTTCTCCGGCAGCGTGCTCGGGTTTCCAGCTTTTTCGGAGATCCTCAAGGAAGCCGATGAGCTTCTCTGTTTCTTGTCGTGGAGTGCGGAACCAGTCTGTTGACCAAATACGCCAAATACGGCCACGCCATCCGAGCGACTCGAGTATCTCTTGACGGATGCGATCGCGATCACGGACTGACAAGGCCGAGTGGTAGGTAGCGCCGTCGCACTCTACCGCTGCCAGATAGGAACCGGGAGCGTCAGGGTGCTTTACGGCAATGTCGATGCGGTAGCCCGCTACGCCTAGCTGTGGCGTGACTTCGTAGCCACGCAGTTTGAGCATGTCCATGACGGTGATCTCGAAATCACTGTCTGGTTCTCGATCCGTTTCCTCGAGGGTTGTCAATAAACCAGTACGTGCGTATTCGAGGTAGTTGCGAAGCGCCTTAGTGCCGTCCGGAGTAGTGCCATCCATCACGATGTCCTCTGGACGCAGGGACGTGTAAAGCGCTATTGACTTCTTGGCACGGGTGAAAAGCACGTTCAGTCGTCTCCACCCGCCTTGTCGACTGATAGGGCCGAAGTTCTGGCGAACAGCGTTGGAACCTGGTGGCTTGCCAAATGTCGTTGAGATGATGATGGCGTCTCGCTCGTCACCTTGGACGTTTTCAAGGTTCTTGATGAACAGGGGTTGCCCCTCCGTAGCCCAGTGATCTCGATAGGAGTCCGCTCCCCGAGCAGACTTAAGGCGCTCTTCCAGCAGTTCGGCAATCAAGTCACGCTGCTTGATGTTCAGCGTTACGATCCCAAGGGACTCGTTAGGGCGGGATGCAATGTGCTCGACGACTGCGTCCACGGCCCGCTTGGCTTCGCGCAGATTTGTTTGGTTTTCGTAGATGGCGTCGGCCAAGTAAACAGCTCGAACGCCTAGCTTGCCCCCTTGCCCATAAGGCGAGGGGAAAATCACCAGATTGCCGCGGTAGAAGCTGTGGTTCGAGAAGGCGATCAGCGAATGGTGCTGTGAGCGATAGTGCCAACGCAAAGAGCGGGTTGGCCTGAAATGCGATGAACAGACGTCTAGGATGCTCTCGGCATCCGTAGTGGTGAAGTGATCGTCACCACCGTCACCGTCTTGAGACATCCGTGAGAAGAACGAGGTCGGGGGCAGCTGCTTGGGGTCACCGACCACTACCAATTGACCACCGCGTGCAACCGAGCCGATAGCTTCCTCGGGCTTCAACTGGGATGCTTCGTCCATGATAACGAGGTCAAATTTGATGACGCCTGGAGCTAGGTATTGGGCCACGGCTTGAGGACCCATCATGAAGCAGGGTTTGAGTGCCTGGGTCGATTGACCCGCTCGGGTCAGAATTTTCCGAACGGGCATGCGTGGCCGTTGTTGAGGCATCAGATAATTCAAGAGAACCATCTCAGTTCGGTCGTCAACGCGGGCACCATTTCTGCCGGGTGTCGGAGAGGCCTTGCGGGCACATTCGTAGGCGATGGCTTTCCCTCGCAAAGCAGTGATCTCCTTGTCTAGCCGCTTGAACTCATCGCGAATCTGGTTGTGTTTGAGTCCTGTGAACCGCCCCAGTTGGGGAATGGTCCGGAAGGCTTCGCGAGTTATCGTGCTGTAAGTGCAATAGGCATAGGCGTCTTGCAACTCGTCGGGCCTGACTCGTTTTCTCTCGAGAAGATCCACAAATTCGGCCAATGTCAGTTCACAGGCTTCCTTGCGACGGGTCAAATACAGCGACCAGGGAATCAGCTGGTCCTTATCCTGAATAGCCTGTCGAACTGAGCGATGCAGGGCGCTGGCAAATGCCTCCAAGTCCTCGTCTGCCGGTGCGCCCGTCCATGTATCAAGTTCAAGTTTTCCAAACTCAGACACGGAGTTGCACAACCTCTCAACCTGCTGTAGCCCCGTGCAAACGGACTCCAGCGCGGCTGCTAGAGTTCGACAGGCTTCAAGAGGATGCCCAGTGCGCAGCTTGTACTTGATCTGTGGCGACAAGTTGAGACCATCGATACTTTGACCGAAGGACAGCGCTTCGAGGGCGGTTGAACAGTCTGTGCCCACGTCCAGATAGAGATCGCCAAGGAGCGACTTAACGCGGGTATTGGCTTGAATCTGCGATTTCATCGCCGAGCGCTCCAAGGCAGCATCGCATCCAGTGATTACTTGGCTGTACGTGGCCTGGCTCCGCGCCTCCAGCTCAAGCCACTCGAATCGGTCATGAAGTGCTTTCGTGAACTCTCCTGTCTTCTCGAGCGTTTTGCCGATGAGATGGTTGCCGTTGAATTCCGTGAGGCGTTTGAGCTTTTCATTTATGTCGCTACAGGCTGCGATTGCAGTCGTGATCTCCAGCTTGACCATCGAGAATTCACGGCGCAGCGCTCGGGCTTGGTCGGCGGTAAAGCTGATTGGGTCGATCAGTACAGTCTGAATTTCTTCAAAGGCGATCTTGATTCCACGATTCCATAGCGCCAGAGCAAGATATTTCTCAAGCGGGGAGGGAATTGCTGGCGCAGGGAAGCTGAGGAACTGCGTCCAAGTAGGTGATGACTTCCATTGCTCTTTAAGGCCCAGCAATTTGACGATTTGCTCGAGCTGCTCCAGCCGCTTATGGCTTGGTATCTTGATCTTGGTGCGCTGGAGTGCTTTATGCAACCCTACAGCTTTGCGCCACTGGCTTTGAAAGATGCGATACCACGTGTCGCCTTCTCGCAGGGCTAGGATGGCTTGCTTGATGTCTTCTTCATGCGGCAGGGCATCTACATAGAGCGAGTCCCCGAGTTCTTTTTCAAGGTTGGTCCATTCTCCTTGAAGAGAAAGTAACTGATCAATGGCCTGAACTGCACCATCGTGAGTCAGTCCGGGGGTTTGGAGATGGAAGTGCTCCTCAGGTGCATCCAACACGAGATCGGTAAAACTGAGCAACTGCTCTAGCTTCTGCTTTGATCCGTCATAGGGGATGCCCTTTCCGTTGAGGAAACCGATCAGGTTGGCATCAGCCGTTGAGAGTTTGCCAGTAGCCTCAACGAGGTGCTGATGCAGGGTGCGCAGATCGTTGAGCGTACCCAGTTCCGCGCCCAAGCTACTAGCGATTCGTTGCAGACTCTTGAGATCTTCTGCGACCGATTTAGTAACGCTGGTCTCCAGCTTCAGGGCTGTATTGACGGATCCCGCAAGGCTATGGAACTGCTCGACCTGTTTGGCGAATGCGTCAATCGCCTGGGCCGCTTTAGTTCCTGTCTCATCACCCTCAAAGAAACCAGGGATGAGGTGAAGTGGTAACTGCTGATTGGCAGTCTCGAGCAGACTCTTCAGTACGGTGAGTTGATCGCCGCTGAAAGCCAGTGAAAGGTTGTAGACTTGGCCTCCGAGCACTTGCGAGAAGTGCTTCGCGTCATCCACAAAGGTTCGAGACCATCCATTAGCCGCCTCAAATAACTTGGCGAGACTAACTTCATCTCCGGGAATCAGACGTTCAGGGTAGAAGCCCCAGAAGGTGCTGCTTGCGTCAAAGCCACCAACCAGCTTGTATTGGGACCCGAGATACCCCAGACAGTCCATGCGACGACCGAATTCGAATTCGGATATTTGCGTTGCATCGCTGATTTTGATCTGGCTGAGCATGCCTTCGTCGTTGCTCAGACCTTTGCGGTGTTTCTCAGCTCGCCACATGATCTGATGGAGCGTTAAGCCAAACGCGTTGTGAGCGACGGAGTTGATCAGGTCTGTGTAGGCTTTGAGATCTTGGCGATGAGCCTCCAACTGCTGTTGCAATCGGGGGAGATCATTTGGATATTTGGGCCTGAAGGCGGTTCGCTTGGCAATTTCCTCTAAGACTCGCTTCTTGTTAGTCTTGTTACTGTGCAGCTCAAGAACAAACGGATCTAGGCCAGCCAGCGACAGGCGGTTTTTTACGACTTCAAGAGCAGCCAGCTTTTCGGCGACGAAAAGCACCTTCTTGCCTTCTGCAAGGCAGGCCGCGATCAGGTTTGTGATGGTCTGAGACTTGCCGGTTCCCGGTGGGCCTTCGATCACTAGGTTTTTCTTGAGCGACAGGACATCGATTAGGGCGCTGTGCTGAGAACTATCAGCGTCATAGACCAATGGGATGCTGGCGCCAGGGCTTTCTTCCACCAGATGTTCCTCAGCCAAACTGAGTCCCGCTCCGCCTTTATCGGCTCTGCCTTCGAACACCTCGCGGACGATTGGATGGTCAATGAGAGAGTTTTCATCCCCGTTTGATGGCCATTTGGTCGGATCAAGGTCTCTCACCAACAGCATGTTGCTAAAGCTCAGCAAACACAAGGAAACACGATGCTTGAGTGCGAAACCAGGTTGCTGCTTGATGATTGACTGAATCTTGGTGAAGTAGTCGTTTACGTCGATCTGTTCTTCGGCGAGTTCAGGCAAGATCAATCCGAAGTCATTGCGAAGTTTCTCTCGAAGAGAAAGGTTCTCGGAGATATCATCGTCTGTGTACTGGAGCGAAAATTGCTGGATACCCGCGATTTCCTTTTTCTGCAACGACACTGGGACGCTGATCAAGGGTGAAGTGAAGGTCTTGTCGCTGTCACGCTGGTCTGGAAATTCTAAGAATCCAAGCACCAAGAACAGCATGTTTGCGCCCGTTTCCTCAATAGCGAGCGTGGCCTCACGCTCAATCTTGCGGCAGTGCTTCGCGAGATCGTCGGGGTACATAAGTGTTCGGACATTCGAGTTATAAGAGCTCTCGCCGGCAACAGGAATGTCGTAGCTTGTTGTGATCCCCTGAGACTTGGCCCATTCCCGAGGGTCGGGTCTTTGCAAGCGACCGTTGCGCTCCACCCAGTCTCCTCTGGCGGGTTCTGGTAACCCGAGGATGCTGATGTTGTCTTTGTTATTTGCTTCGACCAGTCTCTTGTAGATCGCCGCTGGTTGACCTTCTATGAACTGAAGTGATTTTCCAGCAGCATGCTTGAAATTAATCAGGCGATTTCGGCCGGTGAGATCCAAGAGCTTGAGGCGTAACTGTTCAAGCGCAGATGTCAGCACGGAAGAGTCTAAATTCACAGTTGTCATCGTTTTTCCATTGACCGAAACGAACAGAGTTCGTCTCCCATCAGTCGGTCTCCGCTTCTACAGTCTTTTGTTATTGCGATTTATAATCAGGTGATTAATGGCATTCATTACTCTATAAATTGCGAAGTATACCTATAAGGTACTCGCCTTGCGGCTGTCGAACACATTGACCACGGACTTCTGTGTCGAAGCGTTGAAGTACGTACTGGCCAAATATGGTTGTTCCGGGGTTTTCAACACCGATCAGGTCAGCCAGTTCACCAAGCTGGAGTTCATCGTCGTGCTCAAGGAACGTGACATCCGCATCAGGATGTATGGCAGAGGTCATTGAGGTGACAAGGTATTTGTCGAACGGTTAAGCAAGTTAGTGAAGTACGAGGCAGTCTACCCGCGTACCTAAGAAACCGCGAGCCCCACGCAAGCCGGAGTGACACGCCACTTTCAGTTCTACAATACCCGTCGTCAGCATGCGTTACTTGACCAGCTCATGCCCGATTCCGTGTTCTTCAATTGTGCTGACGCTCGCTGAGGGAACTTAACCGCGAAGCATCATTCAAGGAGGCGCGTTTTGTTGTTCAAATTGTCAGGGCCACTTCTTCTGAAGAGCCCCATTGATATATGGCTTTGATTTTACGCGCCAGCCTGAATGGGTGAATATGAAGTGCCCGTTGCTGATGAGCCTCACTACGTTCATATCGAATGGAATCAACCAACAGCAGCTTCAGCGCACCACGCTGTGTACCACATGCTGGTGTTCGAAGAAGACGCTGAAACCAGGGTAATCCCAACGAGTGATGGGCGGGTTTCCGATGGCGGAATGACGTTCTGTCGGTGCGCCGTACTGTGCTTCCACCTGCGCCATGCTGGCACCGCGTGCCGGCGTGGTGACAGTCGTTGCGGTTCCGGAAGGTGCGGCCGTCTCTGTCCTGTTGGCGGGCAGGGCAACATCTTCTGACCCGGCAGCGACGCAGGTCAGGCTGGCGAGCAGCAGCGTGAGAGTTTGAGCAAGGCGCATGACCGATCTCCTGACGTGTGGTACGCGCAAACTATAGCACCGGCGGATGCGGTGTCAGACAGGCGGGGCGATTAAGTCGTGTATTTCCCTGACGGGTATCACTAAAATCCCTGCGCCTGTTGCTCTGGAGGTTTGCGGTCTTCCGGTTTTCTGTGCCGGTTGCCTGATTGCGAATGTTCTATCCCCTGCCTGCCTACATCGGTCTGCGCTATGTGCGAACGCGCCGCCGTGGTTTTTTTGTGTCATTCATCAGCTGGGTGTCCATGCTGGGTGTGTGTCTGGGCGTGGCGGCGCTGATTGTCATTCTGTCGGTGATGAACGGGTTTGAAGGTGAGTTGCGTAGCCGACTGCTGAATCTGTCCGCCCATGCGACGCTTTCCGGCAGCGTAACGCAGATGACAGAGTGGCCGGCACTGGCTGCCAGAGTTCAGAAAATGCCGGGTGTGCTCGGTGTCGCGCCCTATGTGGAGATGCAGGGTATGGTGGGGCGCGGCGGCATGCTGGCATCGGCCAGGCTGCGCGGGATTTTGCCGGAGCAGGAATCGAAGGTGGCCGACATCGCGCCGCATCTGTTGCGCGGTCAGGTGAATTCACTCACGCCCGGTGCACGCTCGGCCTTGATGGGCTCAGGCCTTGCCTGGCAACTGCAAGCGCAGGTGGGCGACGAAATCACGGTGTTGATTCCAGAGGTGGTGGCCGGCACGACCGAACTGCGGCCGCGCTTACAGAGTTTTACGATTACCGGGATTTTTGAATTCGGAGCTCAGGAGCAGGATAACAGCATGGTCATGCTGTATCTGAGTGATGCCGCCGCACTGGCGGGCAGAGCCGATGTACCCACAGGATTGCGTTTGAGGTTTGCGGATATTTTTTCTGCGCCGGAACTGATCAGTCAGGTGAATGAATCACTTGGTGGAAAGTTCATCACCAGCGACTGGACGATTGAGAACGCCAGTTATTTCCGCGCCGTGCGCATAGAAAAAACCATGATGGCGGTGATGCTGATGCTGATCGTGGCCATTGCTGCATTCAACATCATCGCAGCACTGGTGATGGTGGTGAATGAAAAGCGCAACGACATTGCCATCCTGCGCACGCTGGGGCTGACACCGGATGAAGTGATCAAGGTGTTCATTACTCAGGGATTGCTGATCGGCTGGGCCGGCATCGTAGCCGGGCTGGTGCTGGGACTGACGCTGGCATTGAATGTGAGCAGCATAGTGCCCTGGATCGAACATACCTTCGGTATGCGGTTCTTTGATCCGACGGTGTACTACATCACGCAGATTCCATCCGAAGTACACGCCGCACAGGTGGCGTGGGTGATGGGCGTTGCATTGTTGCTCACCGCACTGGCGACGGTTTATCCGGCCCGGCGTGCGGCACGTATCGCACCCGCAGAGGCATTGCGCTATGAGTAGGCTGCGATGAAGGCGCCGTTTGAATGGATGATCGGCATGCGCTACTTGCTATCAAGTGGGCGCTCGGCAGGTGGCAATCGCTTCCTGTCTGTGATTTCCGGCATTTCACTCAGTGGTGTGGCGCTGGGTGTGGCGGTGTTGCTGGTGGTGCTGTCAGTGATGAATGGCTTTGAACGCGAATTGCGAGAGCGCATTCTGAGTGTGACAGCACACGCTACGATCAGTGGCTTCGGCGGGCCGCTGGCTGAATGGCAGGAGGTTCGTCAGAAGATTCAGGGTCAGCCCGGTGTGCTGGGCGCAGCCCCATTCATTGAACAGCAGGCCTTGTTGCTGACCACGGTTGCTGCCGGCGATGGCAACAGCGGGGCAGTCATTCGCGGCGTGATACCAGCTGAAGAAGAAACCGTCGCCAGCCTGAATCAGCATATGCAGAAGGGTTCGCTGAATAATCTGCATGAAGGTGAGTACGGCATAGTGCTGGGCGATGAGCTGGCGAAAACCTTGAAAGTGTCGGTGGGTGATCGGGTGCTGGCGGTCACATCACAGGGCAGTGTGACAGTGGCGGGTGTGATTCCACGCAGTAAACGCTTCACCGTGGTTGGCATCTTCGGTGTGGGCATGTATGAATACGATCGCAACTATGCCTATGTGCACATGCAGGATGCCGCCCGTCTGTATCGGATGGGTGCGGAGGTCACGGGTCTGCGTTTGAAGCTGGCGGATGTGCTGAATGCTCAACGCAGTGCCACCGTCATTGCACAGCAGCTGGGCGGTGGATACTACGTGGATGACTGGACCCGCAAACATGCCAATTTTTTCCGTTCCATCGCGCTGACCAAATCCATGATGTTTCTGATTCTGTTGCTGGTGGTGGCGGTAGCAGCATTCAATGTCATTGCAACGCTGGTGATGGTGGTCAAGGACAAGCAATCTGATATTGCGATTCTGCGAACGCTGGGTGCGACACCACGCAGCATCATGTGGATTTTTATTGCACAGGGCATGATGATCGGACTGATCGGCATTGTCAGCGGCGTCATACTGGGCACATTGCTGTCATGGAATCTGGAAAGCCTGATTCATGGTCTGGAGCATTTGCTGGGCGTGAAATTCATGGATGCCCGGCTGTACTTCATGAGTGATCTGCCCGCAGCGGTGGAATGGGGTGATGTGTGGCAGGTTGCGGGTGTGGCGTTTCTCATGTGTGCATCAGCGACAATCTATCCGGCATGGCGTGCCGCACGTACCGAACCTGCTAGGGCATTGCGTCATGAATGAAACAACTGGAATGAATGTGACCAACACAGACAGCAAACTCGTGCTGGAATGCGAGCATCTCGCCAAGCGTTTCATGGAGGCGGAGACACGACTCGAAGTGCTGACGGATGTGAATCTCAGTATCCGTGCCGGTGAGCGCATTGCCATTGTGGGCGTCTCTGGTTCCGGCAAGACCACGCTGCTGCAATTACTGGGCGGACTGGATGTGCCCAGTGCAGGTGTGGTCAGAATTGCCGGCGAAGATGTGGCGCAACTAAGCGAAGCAGCACGCGGTGCATTGCGCAATCGTGCTCTGGGATTTGTATATCAGTTCCACCATCTGTTGCCTGAGTTCAGTGCGCTGGAAAATGTGGCCATGCCATTGCTGGTAAGGCGCATGCCCATCGAGCAGGCGAGAGACGAAGCAAGAAAGCTGCTTGAAAGAGTCGGGCTGGGTGCACGGCTTGCACATCGGCCCGGTCAGTTATCCGGTGGTGAGCGTCAGCGTGCAGCCATTGCCCGTGCGCTGGTCACCAGACCCATGGTGGTACTGGCTGATGAGCCGACAGGCAATTTGGATGGTGGCAATGCGCAGCAGATATTTGAATTGATGCTGGAGCTGAATCGTGAATTCGGTACAGCGCTGGTGATTGTCACGCATGCGCCGGAGCTGGCCGCACGCATGCAGCGTGTGTTAACGCTGCGTGATGGCCGGTTGTTGGGCTGAACCGGGAAAACATGGCGATTCAGCATCTGCAAATGGTGATACCGCAAGCGCTGGGTCACTTGCGACAACTGCAACAAGAGAAAACGGCACCGCAGGCATTGCCGCTGCTGCAAGCCTGTCTGCAACAGGGCGAACGAACCCGTCTGTGGCAGCAGGAAGATTTATTCCATGCGCGGGTTGAACTCTGGCAGCAATCATTGCTGTATGCGCTGCCGCTTGAGTTGCGTCAGCATGGCCTTGCCGCTGCGGCATTGAGCTGGCGGGGTGAGGGCGGCGTTCGTCGCAGAGGAAGCTGTCTGCATGTCGAGCCCGTACACTTTCAGGCAGGAATGGATGATGTGCGCTGCCTCATGCCATCGCCTCTGACAGGCGAGCAATCTGCACAGCTGCTGCAAAGTTTGCAGCCACTGCTGTCGCTGGCCGGATTTGAACTGCTGCATGCAACTGAAGATGCCGGCGGGCACTGGTACCTGTGGTGTGACCGGGAGTTGCAGCTGACGACGTTTTCTTTGCGCAGCCATTCATCTGCGGGTCTGTACGATCTGATGCCGCAGGGAGCCGATTCAGGTGAATTGCGCAGACTGATGACGGAGGTGCAGATGCTGCTGCATGACCATCCTGTGAATCAGCAACGCGAAGCTCGTGGGCTGCTGCCGGTGAATGCCCTGTGGCTCTGGGGAAATGCGCCGCTGGGACTGGTGACGCGGCCATGCCCGACACGGGTAATCAGCAACGCATCCTATGTGCGGGGCTTGTGTGAACATCTTGAAGTTGATTGCTGGCCGTTGCCGCCGGATGCTCAGTCGTTGCCGGGCGTGGACGCAGAGCAGGTCTTGCTGGTGCTTCCTCCCGATCCGATGACAGAAATTGAAACAAGGTGGCTGGCGCCACTGCACACCGCTTTGCTAAGTGGTGAAATCAGGCGCCTCGATTTGCATCTCGATCACTGGATGGTCTCCTTGCAGGGAGGGCGCTGGCAGCAAGTGCGTCGCTGGTTGAATGGCAGAGGCCATGACGTTGCGGAACTTCTGTCTTGAGCAAGCGCATCATCCGCCGTCGTACCTTGCCTGAAGGTGCATCGCTCAACCTGCATGCTTCGCCATTGCTGTCCAGGTTGTATGCCATGCGTGGTGTGACTGCCTCACGTGAACTGGATTACTCGCTGGAATGCATGATTCCGGTGGGTGAACTGGGAGGCGTGGATGCGGCTGTCGAGTTGTTGCTCCAGCATTTTCAGCAGCAGAGTCGAATCATCATCATCGGCGACTTTGATACTGACGGTGCCACCAGTACTGCGCTGGTGGTCAGACAGTTGCGCCGGCTTGGATATTTGCATGTCGATTTTCTTGTGCCCAACCGTTTTACCTTCGGGTATGGGCTGACGCCGGAGATTGTTGCACTGGCTGCGCAGCGCAATCCGGAATTGATCATCACTGTTGATAACGGTATTTCCAGTCTGGCAGGTGTGGCTGCAGCCAACTCACTCGGTATTCCCGTACTGGTTACAGATCATCATCTGGCCGGTGCAGAGCTGCCGCAAGCCGCTGCCATCGTAAATCCCAATGCGCCGGGGAATGCATTTTCCAGCAAGGCGCTGGCCGGTGTCGGCGTGGCGTTTTATCTGATGGCGGCATTGACGCGTGCAATGGTGCTGCGGGGATTGGCTGCAGGTGACAGGACGTCGGTCGCACAGCTGCTGGATCTGGTGGCGCTGGGGACAGTGGCAGATGTCGTGCCGCTGGATGCCAATAACCGTATTCTGGTGGCGCAGGGTATGAGGCGCATCCGCGCAGGTTGTTGTGTGCCCGGTATACGTGCCATGCTTGAGGCAGCTAATAAAAGGATTGAAACCTGCATGGCAGCTGATCTGGGCTTTCAGGTTGGGCCGAGACTGAATGCCGCAGGACGACTGGATGACATGTCGTTGGGAATTCAATGTCTGCTCACTGACGATCCCGATGAGGCGCGCACGATCGCTGCACAACTGACACAGTTGAATCTTGATCGTCGCGACATTGAACAGCAGATGCAGGATGAAGCCATGAGTATCCTGGAGCAGATGCAGCTGGATACTGAATCTCTGCCCTTGGGGCTATGTCTGTATGAGGCATCCTGGCATCAGGGAGTCGTAGGGCTGGTGGCATCCAGAGTAAAGGATCGCGTGCATCGTCCGGTGATTGCCATGGCGATGGCGGATGAAACAACCCTGAAAGGTTCGGCGCGTTCCATACCCGGTGTGCACATTCGTGATGTGCTGGATGCGGTGGTGGCACACCATCCGGGATTGATTGACAAGTTTGGAGGTCATGCGATGGCGGCGGGTCTGTCTATAGGCGCTGACAAGCTGGAGAGCTTTCGCGCTGCGTTTGATACGGAAGTCAGTCGCTGGATGACTCAGGATGATGCCATCGGGGTGGTGTTCAGTGATGGCGAACTTCAGTTCAGTGAATGCTCGCTGGAAACTGCCAGACAATTACGGGACGCCGGACCGTGGGGGCAGGGATTTCCTGAACCCATGTTTGACGGCGAGTTTGCGGTGATTGATTCACGCGTACTGGGTGAGCGGCATCTCAAACTGAAAGTCGATGCGGGTGATCAGGTAATCGAAGCCATTGCCTTTCGTCATTTCGATCATGACGCTGCACCGCAGGTGCGAGCCGGTGACCGGGTGCAGCTGGCGTATCGACTGGATGTGAACGAGTTTCGCGGTGAGGAACGGTTGCAGATGGTGGTAGAGCATCTGTCCGTCCTCTAATGGCACTCAGGTCAGTCAGTATTCAATTCGGCTGCATTCAGCAGCAACCCGCTCACTCTGCCTTCTGCTATCCTTGCGCGCCTGAAAATTCCCCTTGAGTCCGAAACGATGGAAGTCAACCTGATCCGCCGCAGCATCGAAGACCTGACAGAGCGCAGCACTGCGTTACGGGGGTTTCTTTGAATACGATAACAAGGCAGAACGCCTGACAGAAGTCAGTCGCGAACTGGAAGACCCGAAAATATGGGATACACCGGAACGGGCACAGGAACTGGGCCGCGAGCGCGCCAAGCTTGAACAGACCGTAGGTACACTGGATCGCATCAAGGCTGCTTTGTCTGACGCAGTTGAACTGCTGGGTATGGCAGTTGAAGAAAACGACGAGAGCACCGTGGCCGGCGTTGAACGGGATGTGGCGGCTGTCGAACGTGACGTGAAGAATCTGGAATTCCGGCGCATGTTCCCCGGCCAGATGGATTCACACAATGCTTATCTGGACATACAGGCCGGTGCCGGTGGTACTGAGGCACAGGACTGGGCCAATATGCTGATGCGTATGTATATGCGCTGGGGCGATGCGCACGGGTTCAGGACTGAAGTTATCGATGCCAATGGTGGCGAAGTCGCCGGCATCAAAAGTTGCAGTCTGAGTTTTGAAGGCGACTACGCTTATGGCTGGTTGCGAACCGAAATTGGTGTGCATCGGCTGGTCCGCAAGTCACCGTTTGATTCCAACGCACGACGACATACCTCCTTTGCTTCCGTATTCGTCTCGCCGGAAATCGATGATGACATTGACATCACCATCAATCCGGCTGACCTGAAAACCGATGTGTACCGGTCCAGCGGTGCGGGTGGTCAGCACGTGAACAAGACGGAGTCTGCGGTGCGCATTACTCATATGCCTTCCGGCATCGTGGTGGCGTGTCAGGCGGAGCGCAGTCAGCACAAGAACCGCGACAAGGCCATGAAAATGCTCAAAGCGAAACTCTATGAGCTGGAAGTCAATAAGCGCAATGCGGCTGCTCAGGTGCTGGAAGATTCCAAGTCTGACGTGAGCTGGGGAAACCAGATTCGCTCCTATGTGCTGGATCAGTCACGCATCAAGGATCTGCGCACCGGTGTTGAGGTGGGAAATACCACAGCGGTACTGGATGGTGATCTTGATCAGTTTCTGGAAGCGAGTTTGAAGCAGGGTTTGTAATTTGAACGCCGCTCCAGCAGGGAGTGGTGAAGATGAAGCAACGAGATTGAACATGACTGACGAACAATCACCCATCGACGAAAATCATCTGATTGCAGAACGTCGCGCCAAACTTGCCAGACTGCGCGAAGCCGGTCAGGCGTTTCCGAATGATTTCCGTCGTGATGCGCTGGCAGAGGATCTGCTGATGCTTTACGGTGAGCGTGAAACGGAATGGTTTGATGCTCATGTCATCCAGGTCAAAGTCAGCGGGCGCATGCTGGCTAAACGAGTTATGGGTAAGGCCAGTTTTGCCAAGATTCAGGATCACAGCGGTCAGATCCAGCTGTTTCTGCAGCAGACGGCGCTGGCGGACACCTATGAGGCTTTCAAGGGCTGGGATGTGGGCGATATTCTGGCCGGTGAAGGTACGCTGTTTAAAACCAAAACCGGTGAGCTCTCAGTCAAAGTATCCACACTACGCCTGCTGGTGAAGTCACTGCGGCCACTGCCTGACAAATGGCATGGTCTGTCGGATCACGAGACTCGTTATCGTCAGCGCTATGTCGATCTGATCATCAATGCTGACAGTCGCAAGGTGTTTTCAACGCGCACGCGGATCATCAAGTATCTGCGCAGCTTCCTGGATGCAATGGACTTCATGGAAGTGGAAACACCCATGTTGCAGGTCATACCGGGTGGGGCAACTGCCAAGCCGTTCGTGACGCATCACAATGCACTGGATATGCAGATGTATCTGCGTATTGCGCCTGAGCTGTATCTGAAGCGTCTGATTGTCGGCGGTTTCGAGCGTGTATATGAGATTAACCGCAGTTTCCGCAATGAAGGGCTGTCAACTCGACACAATCCTGAATTCACCATGCTCGAGCTGTATCAGGCCTATGCTGATTTCCGTGATCTGATGGACATGGTTGAGCGGTTGCTGCATGGGCTGTGCGATACCATTCTGGGTACGCGCAGCATAGAGTGGGAAGGTCAGCAGCTGGATCTGGCGCAGCCATTCCGGCGTGTAACGGTTGAAGACCTCGTAGTGCATTTTAATCCGGGCATCGAGCGCGAAAAGCTGCGTGATGTGGCTTATCTGCGCAGCTGGTGTGATCAGCTCAAGATTGCCTACAAGGAAAACGATGGTGCGGGCAAGTTGCAGATTGAAATCTTTGAGAAGACAGGCGAGCACCGCCTGATACAGCCGACGTTTGTGTACAGCTATCCTGCAGAAGTGTCACCGCTGGCGCGCCGTAGTGATGCTGATCCATTCATTACCGACCGGTTTGAGTTCTTTGTGTGCGGGCGTGAACTCGCCAATGGTTTCTCAGAGTTGAATGATGCTGAAGATCAGGCGGAACGTTTCCATGAGCAGGTTTCGCGTAAATCCGATGGGGATGACGAGGCGATGTTCTACGATGCTGATTACGTGCGTGCTCTGGAATATGGCATGCCGCCTACAGCCGGGCTGGGGATCGGTATTGATCGGCTGGTGATGTTGCTGACCAACTCGAACTCCATTCGCGACGTTTTGCTGTTTCCGCACATGCGGCCTGAAACCTGAGGATGAAGTGGCGGTATTGCCTTGATGCGTGTAATTCACGCATCTGTTCAGCTGAGACCGGATCAGGAGGTTGCGGGCAAGCTATAGGGCAGGGGCAGTGCTTGCAATGGCGTGTCGGTAGATTCCAGAGATAAGACAGCTTCGCTGGCGGCGAGGCTGATCACCGCCAGTAATTCGCAACGCGTACCG
This sequence comes from uncultured Pseudomonadota bacterium, assembly GCA_903838705.1. Classification (GTDB taxonomy): domain Bacteria; phylum Pseudomonadota; class Gammaproteobacteria; order Steroidobacterales; family Steroidobacteraceae; genus CAILZL01. The sequence continues at coordinate 34,226 of CAILZL010000028.1, read as the reverse complement.
TCGTTGGCAGCCATGACCACTTCTCCAGCAGTTTCGCCCTTGCTGAGTATTTTCGTACCGGGCACTGGTGCGGTACAGGGTGCTTCGAACCGGAACATCCGTCGTTTGACCGTGCCGCGAAAATGCGCACGAGCAATAATTTCCTGTCCCGTATAACAGCCTTTGTTGAAGCTGATGCCGCCCAGAACATCGAGGTTCAGCATCTGGGCAACGAACTGTTCATGGGTTTCCGGCATCACTTGAGGCAGGCCCGCGCGAATTTCAGCCAGTTGCCAGCGATTTTCAGCAGAGGGGTCAGCGGCTCCTGTTGTTCCGGGTTGCAATACCAGGAACCGCTCCTGGTGCCCATCCGTCCAGCGCAAAACACTGATGCCATCCTGCTGCCGGTGTTCACCTGGCAGGTCTGGAATGGGCCAGTCATGACGGAGGAGCTCAGACCTGTCGGCCCAGTTCACCTGCGTTGATTCGCTGGCATCTTCAATGCTGAGTTTGGCTCTCAGAATATATTTGCGCAGACGGGCCACAGTAACATCTATCATGCTCCGGGGTAGCAGGGCCATTATGACCTGCTCGCGCTGAATCAATCTGACAATGGCCTGCACGCGGCCTTGTGCTGAGTTGCAGGATGCCAGCAGGGACTGGTTGGCTGTCAATGTATTCAGGTCATTGCTGAGCTGACCCTGCAGAAAGCTGCGGGCATCAGGACCGGTAAAGCGGATCAGGGAAAGACTGTTTAGTGGCAGCATTTGCGGTGGAATTCTTGATGCAAGATCAGGCAATGGTCAGGGAAAACAGGATCATGAACCATATTCTGGTTCTTCTTTGCATTTTCAAGCTGTGAGATTTTCTGGCAGAATACGCCGCTATGCAGCAAGCGCCAACCATATTGAATGTTACGCCGGCCGGGTCATCAGTTGAGACTCAGGTCGAAAGCCACACTCAGTATGAGTCTGTAGCGGTTGAGTTTTCAGATGTTCCGGTGGTTGGTCAGTCCGATCTACCTGTAGAGCTGGGTGGCCGGGACGGCCCTGAACCCACCCGATTCGGGGACTGGGAAAAAGCAGGTCGCTGCATCGATTTCTGATTTGATTTGATGTCACGGGCCGGTGACGACGCCGGTCTTTCTGTAACTGTGTGTGTTGCGTTCGGGTCTCCCGAATGACGATGCACTGTCTGGAAGAGGATATTTGTATGGCACAACACGAACGGCCTTTGTCACCGTTCATGCATTACCGCTGGCAGTACACCAATACGCTGTCGATCCTGCATCGACTTTCCGGGGTGTTCATGTCACTGGGTATTGCACTGCTGGTTTACTGGCTCTCTGCCGCTGCTTCAGGCAGTGCCGCATATGAACAGGCATTGCGCTGCCTGACATCGCCGTTGACCAGAATCGCCATGTTCGGCTGGTTGCTGGCTTTCTTCTACCACCTGTTGAACGGCATTCGTCACTTGGGCTGGGACTTGGGTTATGGCTTTGAACGCGCCGTGGCCCGCAAGACAGGTACGCTCATGTTCGTCACTGCGATTGTTCTGACCGTACTGACCTGGTTGTGTATCAGTGCGCGTATTACCGCGAGCGTAAGCGGAGGGTTGCTATGAGTCTGCAGAGTCCACTCGGAAAAGTACTGGGAAACGGTGCCGCCAAAGAAGGTGCCGGGCACTGGTGGGCGCAGCGTGTCTCTGCGGTGGGTCTGGTGTTGCTGGCACCCTGGTTTGTAATGTCTTTGATCGCGCTGGGTGATCTGAGCTATGTGAATATCGTGAGCTGGATTGCTTCACCTGTGAACACAGTGTTGCTGAGCCTGCTGGTGTTGACGGTGAGCTACCACGCCCAGCTTGGTTTGCAGGTGGTAGTTGAAGACTATGTTGCTCACAAGGGCATCCGCATGCTGACCATGCTGGTAATTAATTTTACGTTGTTGGTATTGGGCGTACTCGGTGTGTTCTCCGTGCTGCGCATTGCTTTGACGGGGAATCACTGATGAGTGCTTATGAATTTGTAGATCACAGCTATGACGTGGTTGTGGTCGGTGCCGGTGGTGCGGGTCTGCGTGCCACATTCGGTCTGGCCAATTCGGGACTGTCAGTTGCCTGTGTGACCAAGGTATTCCCTACCCGTAGCCATACGGTTGCCGCACAGGGTGGCATTTCTGCTGCGCTTGGCAATATGGGTCAGGACGACTGGCGCTGGCACATGTATGACACCGTCAAGGGTTCCGACTGGCTGGGTGACCAGGACGCCATTGAATTCATGTGCAAAGAAGCCCCTGCGGCAATTCTGGAACTGGAACATTACGGCCTGCCGTTTTCGCGTACTGAAGAAGGCAAGATTTACCAGCGCCCGTTCGGCGGCATGACTACTCAGTACGGAACCGGCCCGGCTGCACAGCGTACCTGTGCGGCGGCTGATCGTACCGGCCATGCCATGTTGCACACTCTCTATCAGCAGGCACTCAAGCATGAAGCTCAGTTCTTCATTGAGTATTTTGCTGTTGATCTGATCATGGAAAATGGCGAATGCCGTGGCGTGATTGCAATCGACATGTCTACAGGAACGATTCATCGTTTCCGTGCCCATATGGTTGTGCTGGCCACCGGTGGTTATGGTCGAGCCTATTTCTCCTGTACTTCTGCACATACCTGCACAGGTGATGGTGGCGGCATGGTATTGCGTGCCGGCCTGCCGATGCAGGATATGGAGTTCGTGCAGTTCCATCCGACTGGTATCTACGGTTCGGGTTGCCTGATCACTGAAGGTGCACGTGGTGAAGGTGGCATTCTCCGCAATTCGAAGGGCGAAGCATTCATGGAACGCTATGCGCCAAGTGCCAAGAACCTGGCCTCGCGCGATGTGGTGAGTCGCGCCATGACTATCGAAATCCGCGAAGGTCGTGGTGTCGGTGCGGAAAGTGACCATATCTTCCTGCACCTTGAGCATCTGGGTGCCAAGGTGCTGCATGAGAAGCTGCCTGGTATTTCTGAAACCGCAAAGATTTTCGCCGGCGTAGATGTGACTAAGCAGCCGATTCCAGTGCTGCCTACCGTTCACTACAACATGGGCGGCATCCCGACCAATATCCATGGTGAAGTCGTAACACTCCGTGACGGCAATCCCGACTCGGTGGTACCGGGCCTGATGGCAGTGGGTGAGGCAGCTTGTGTATCAGTACACGGTGCGAATCGTCTGGGATCCAACTCATTGCTCGATCTGGTGATCTTCGGCCGCGAAGCTGCCCGTCACTGTGCGGAAGTCGTCAAGCCCGGCAAGCGGCACAAGCCACTGGCTGCCGATGCGGGTGATCTGGCGATCAGCCGTATTGACCGCTATCGCAATGCCAAGGGCGGTTTGAAAACTTCACAGGTGCGTCTGAACATGCAGCGCGTCATGCAGAATCATGCGGCGGTGTTCCGTACCGGTGACTCCCTGCAGGAAGGCGTCGAAAAACTGGATAAAGTGATTGGCTCATTCAGTGATGTGAGCGTCAGTGATCGTGGTCTGGTCTGGAATACCGATCTGATCGAAACACTGGAGCTTGATAATCTGCTGGGGCAGGCAGCTGCAACCATCAATTCAGCCTTGAATCGAAAGGAAAGTCGTGGTGCGCATGCACGTGAAGACTTCCCGAATCGTGATGATGCCAACTGGATGAAGCACACGCTTTCCTGGGTGAATGCACAGGGTAAAGTGAGCATTGATACCCGTCCGGTGCATATGTACACCCTCACCGATGATGTAGAAGTTGTGCCACCCAAGGCGCGTGTCTACTAATTCATTTCGAATTTCACAGGAAATCAGGTAATCGCGATGGCTCAATTCAGTCTTCCAGCAAATTCGGTTGTGAACCCTAACGGTAATGTTCACAAGGCGCCATCTGGTGCCAAAGACGTGCGCAGTTTCCGCATCTATCGCTTCGATCCTGAGTCGAAGGATAAACCCCGTATTGATACCTATGAGGTGGATATGGGCAGTTGCGGTCCGATGGTGCTTGACGCGCTGATCAAGATCAAAAACGAGGTTGATCCGTCACTCACTTTCCGTCGTAGCTGCCGCGAAGGTATCTGCGGTTCCTGTGCCATGAATATTGACGGCGTGAATACGCTGGCGTGTACCAAGGCCAGCGCTGAAATCAAGGGAACCGTAAAAATCTATCCGTTGCCGCATATGCCGGTAATCAAGGATCTGGTGCCCGATCTGACCAACTTTTATGCACAATATGCTTCAGTCAAACCCTGGTTGCAGACCCGCACGCCGGCTCCACCCGATCAGGAACGTCTGCAATCCAAGCAGGATCAGGAAAAGATTGATCGTCCTTCAGCCTGTATTCTGTGCGCCTGTTGTTCAACATCCTGTCCAAGTTACTGGTGGAACAGCGACAAATATCTTGGACCGGCAGCCTTGCTGGCTGCATATCGCTGGATCATTGATACCCGCGATGAAGCCACTGGAGAGCGTCTGGATGAACTGGAAGATCCGTTCCGTCTCTATCGCTGTCACACCATCATGAATTGCGCCGAAGCATGTCCGAAGGATCTGAACCCGGCCCGGGCAATTGCAGAAATCAAACGCAAAATTGCTGAGCGCAAGCAGTGATGCTGCACGAGCTGCCCGCAGGAGAGACTGTATCTCCTGTGAGTGGCTTGACAGTGTCGGTCAATTCGAGCTGGAAAGTTGCTGGCAATGAATCAGGAAGCTAATTCTGGAGTCACTCTGTCACGGATGCGCTGGCATTGCCGCCGTGGCATGCGTGAGCTGGATGTGCTGCTGACCCGCTATTTTGAAACTGTCTATCCCTCTGCCAGTGCACAGCAGCAACAGGCATTTGCAGCACTGCTTGACCTGCAGGACCCCGTTATCCTGTCATATCTGACTGGCAAACAAGACCCGGAAAGTGCGGATATCGCCGATGTCATCCAGCAGCTCACCCGCATTGGTGCTTGAAATACCTGAATCGAAGCTGGGGCTGTTCAGCAGCCTGGGGTTGTTGTGTGTGACTCTGCTGGTGCTGCTGTTGATTGATCTGGGTTACCTGTCCATAACACCGGCATGGTCGTTTGTTCTGCTGGTAATCGCACTGGCGGGGTGCAGCATGATGCTTTGGCAGTCCGGGTACCGTCAGCCATCACGAAGAGTTTGTCAGTTGATATGGCAGCAACAGGGTGAGTGGTCGGTGCGGTTTGCCAATGGCACCGCAGTTAACGCGGAACTGGCTCCTCAAAGCTGGGTGACTGGCCGGATGTGGTGTTTGCGGTTCATTTCATCTGACCAGCCTGTTCCTCCTGTGTTCGTATGGCATTCGCAAGTGCCGGATTCAGTATGGCAAGCTTGCCTGACTCGTTTGCACCTGCAGGGACACCGTTTTGAAGTCGATGCCAGGTTCAAGTCTTCCTAGGTTATGTATAACATCTCAGGATTGTTGCATTGAGAGTGACCTCTGCCGGGTTATGGGATCTCCTTGGTTATGCTGTCGCTAGAACTTTGTCAGGAGCGTGATGTCTACTGAGCTGTTCATTGGTCTGCGTCAACGCAGGTGCCTGCACTCACAGGGGCATAGCCTGATATGAGTGAAACAGACAGTGACAGCAAGCTGGTGGAGATGGTGCAACGTGGCGATCAGGAGGCGTTCAATCTTCTGGTATTGAAATATCAGCATCGGGTTCTGAAACTCGTGAATCGATATGTGCGCGACCCTTCTGAGGCTGAAGATATCGCTCAGGAAACCTTCATCAAGGCTTACAAGGCCTTGCCCACATTCCGGGGGGATAGCGCGTTCTATACCTGGCTGTACCGGATCGCAGCGAACACAGCAAAGAATGTGCTGGTGTCGAGCCGCAGACGGATGGTTGATTACAATCTGGACATGCAGGATCCGGAAGATTACGCAGCACAGGCCTTGCTCAAGGAAGGCGACACTCCCGAAGGAATGCTGTTGACCGAGGAGATTCGCAAGACGGTGACCGAAACCATGCATCAGCTGCCGGATGATCTGCGGGAAGCCATCACTTTGCGGGAGCTGGAAGGATTGTCCTACGAGGAGATTGCTGAAGTGATGGACTGTCCGGTAGGTACTGTCCGTTCAAGAATTTTCCGTGCCAGGGAAGCGATTGACAGGAAGTTGCGGCCATTGCTGGATGAGTAGATTTATTTGTCCGGAAACGGGTGGCATCAAGCTGATGGATGTTCCTGGTTGATTGAAGATGAGTTTTCAGTTGCTGGAAATGTTTTAAATCTTTACGACGATCGAGAAAGCCTGATCATGACCGATGCAATTCAACCAAACGAAACCCTGCAGTCCCAGTTGTCGGCATTTCTGGATGATGAGTTGCCCAATGCCGAAACGGATTTACTGGTACGACGGTTGATAAAGGATCGGGAACTCAAGCAGACCATGGCCCGTTACCTGATAGTGGGAGAGGTATTGCGCAACACTGCTTCAGATACTTCCAAGGTTGCAGCGCTTTCTCCTGATTTTTCAAAACGTATTGCCATATCGATCAGGCAGGAGCAAGCAGTCGGCACTAAAGAGCAGGCAGTGCTTAAGAATTCCCCTTGGTCAAAATGGTTGAGGCCTGCCGCAGGCATGGCTTTGGCCTCCGGCGTTGCAGCACTGGCATTTGTCAGCCTGCGTAGTCAGTCTGATGTTGAGTCTGGCTGGCTTGCCGCCGGCCAGTCGCAACCTGCCATACAGGGGGGGCAGCCATCGTACAGGCGTGTTAATGCTGTTACGCGTAGTGCCCCGATTCCTGAGGCACGCTTAGCCAATTACGTGGTAGCTCATAGCGAATTTTCGTCGCCACTGGGAAGAGGTAACCAGCTGACTGGGCTGCTGACCAGTGAGCAGCAGGGATATCTTCAGATTGTCAATGAAGAAGGTGTTCCGGTTTCAGTCGAACTGATCAAAACCGTTACTGAGTAATTGCTCTGATGATAGCCAGATTTGCCAGTTGTTTTCTGACGATGACTTGTCTGATAGCCAGTACAGTCGCAACTGCTGCCGGCACAGAGGATGCTCGGGTCTGGCTGGAGCGGATGTCGCAAGCACTGGTGGAGCGAAATTATGATGGCCGGTTCATTCATACTTCGCAGACGCAATCGGAGACAATGCGCATCATTCATCGCTATGCGCATGGCCAGATCACTGAACGATTGGTGTCATTGGATGGTGTCGGGCGTGAATATATTCGAACCAATGCGGAAGTAACTTACTACATGCCTGACACCCGTTCTGTACTGGTTGAAAGCCATGCTGAAAAGGACGGGTTGCTGAGTCTCATTCCTGAGTACACACCTGGGCTCGAAGCCTACTACGACATTAGCACCAGCCCGGCCAATAAGTTACTGGAGCGGAAGGCACAGCTGGTTAACGTGCAGCCACGTGATGAGTACCGGTATGGTTATCGTCTGTGGCTGGATGCAGATACTGCCATGCCACTCAAATCACAGCTGGTTGATCGCCAGGGTCACATTGTTGCTCAGGTGGCGTTTGCCGATCTGGTGCTGCGTGAACACATCACTGATCGTGATTTGCAACCAGCGGTCGATACAAAAGGTTTTGAATGGATTCGTCATGAGATTCATCGTCAGGCTCTTGTCAATGAAGTTAACGACTGGCGGGTTGGTGAGTTGCCACCGGGCTTCAAGCTCACCAATTCCCGATTGCAATCTGTAGTAGGCAGCAAGACACCCGTAAAGCATCTGGTTTATTCTGATGGACTGGCCACTGTCTCCGTATTTATCGATCAGAATGACATGGAAGGGCAGGTGGGTGTCAGTCTGCAGAAAGTGGGTTCTACTTATGCCTTCCATACCGACACCGCCGGATATCAGGTCACTGCTGTAGGTGAAGTGCCTGCCGCAACCGTCAGGAGCATGGTGCTGTCTTTGACCCATCCATCCGGTGGAAATCATGAGTCCTTACCAGTCCATGAGTCAGCGGTCATCCGCAAGTGAAAATGCCTGTTGCTCAAAACTGGCTGGTTCTGTCGCGTCCGGATTGCAGCCTTTGTGATGAACTGTTACAGGAGCTGGTCGAAATACTCGGGCCCCTTGCAGAGCAGGTGCAAGTACAGGACATCAGTGGTGATACTGAGCTGGAGCGAAAGTACGGACAGCGGATCCCGGTGTTGCTGATTGATGGTGAGTTTGTCTGCGCCTATCGACTGGATCGGACGCGTCTGCAAGCCTTCCTGCCGTCCCGAGGCAAGTATTGGCCTGTCTGACCGGCGCGATTCCCTCAGTTCCTGCCCCCATCTCCGATATAATCCGCAATCTTTGACCATTCGCTGGGCCGGGTTGCCTTTGTATCGTAGTTTTGGCCGTCGAGAACCTTTTTTCCATGAAGCTGATTCGTAATTTTTCCATCATCGCCCACGTCGATCACGGCAAATCCACGCTCGCAGACCGGTTCATCCAGTCATGCGGAGGGCTGGATGCGCGTGAGATGGAAAATCAGGTGCTGGATTCCATGGATCTGGAGCGTGAGCGCGGTATCACCATCAAAGCCCAGAGCGTCATGCTCAAGTACAAGGCAAAGGATGGACAGATCTACCAGTTGAACATGATTGATACTCCCGGGCATGTTGACTTTTCCTATGAAGTATCGCGGTCGCTGGCTGCCTGTGACGGGGCCTTGCTGGTTGTTGATGCGGCACAGGGAGTGGAGGCTCAGAGCGTGGCCAACTGTTACACCGCACTGGATCAAGGTCTGGAGGTGGTGCCGGTAATTAACAAAATCGATTTGCCATCAGCGGAACCGGCACGTGTCATTAAGGAAATTGAGGAAATCATCGGCATTGATGCTGAAGATGCTGTGCTTGTCAGTGCCAAAACTGGCCTGGGTGTGCCGGAGTTGCTTGAGGAGATTGTGCGGCGTATCCCTGCGCCGAAGGGTGATCCGGATGCACCGTTGCAGGCGCTGATCATCGATTCCTGGTTCGACAGCTACGTCGGTGTGGTATCTCTGGTACGTGTCATGAATGGTTCACTCAAAGTGGGTGAAAAAATTCGTGTCTGGTCGTCGGGTCGTAACTATCAAGTGGACAAGCTGGGAAGATTTACTCCCAAATCCCTTGCCTGCAGTGAACTTGCAACCGGTGAAGTCGGATTTGTTATTGCAGGCATCAAAGAAATTGATGGTGCGCCGGTGGGCGACACGATCACACTCGAGTCACGTCAGTGTAGTGCGGCTCTGGAAGGCTTCAAACAGATACAACCACGGGTCTTTGCCGGACTGTTTACAGTTAATTCGGACGACTATGAAGCATTTCGCGATGCGCTCGCCAAATTGAAGCTCAATGATTCTGCATTGCAGTACCAGCCAGAGGTTTCAGCAGCGCTGGGTTTTGGTTTTCGCTGTGGCTTTCTAGGATTGCTGCACATGGATATTGTGCAGGAGCGACTGGAGCGGGAATACAACCTTGATCTGATTACCAGTGCGCCAACTGTGGTCTATGAAATTCTGCTCACCGATGGCACGACGATTTACGTCGATAACCCCGCCAAATTGCCTGCCAGCAATGTCACGGCCGAATTGAGAGAGCCAATCATTATTGCCAACATCCTTGTACCTCCTGAATATGTTGGCGCTGTGCTCAAGTTGTGTAATGACAAGCGTGGCCGGCAGAAGAAGATGCTGTATCTGGGTAATCAGGTATCCCTGCAATATGAATTGCCCATGGCAGACGTGGTGCTGGACTTTTTTGATCGGCTCAAGTCGGTCAGTCGTGGTTATGCATCATTCGACTATGAGTTCAGCCATTTTGAAGCGGCGCCGATGGTCAAGCTGGATATTCTGATCAACGCTGATAAGGTGGATGCACTGTCCATTATTGTCCATCGTGATATGGCCTATCAGCGTGGTCGGGAACTGGTAGATAAAATGCGCGAGTTGATTCCGCGCCAGATGTTTGAAGTAGCCGTGCAGGCTGCAATCGGTGTGAATGTGGTGGCGCGTGCGAACGTCAAGGCGCTGCGCAAGAACGTGCTGGCCAAGTGCTATGGCGGTGACCTCAGCCGTAAGCGCAAGCTGCTGGAAAAGCAGAAAGAAGGCAAGAAGCGCATGAAGCAGGTTGGTTCCGTTGAAATTCCTCAGGAAGCATTCCTGGCGGTATTGCAGATTGGTCGGGAAAAATAGGTTCGCCCTTAAGCGGGTAATAATCTCAGTCAGGAAGTAAACAGTATGACCGTTGATTTTTCTTTATGGTTGATGGTGCTCATCATCCTGTCTTTCGTGATACTGGCCATTGATAAAATATTTTTCAAAGCCGATCGTGTTCGCAAACAGGCTGATAATGCAGAGTCCCTGAACGCTGGTTCAGCTGAAAGTCGAGCCGCAGTCTCAAAGCACTCCGAACCCGTTCTGGTTGAATATGCCCGATCCTTCTATCCGGTGCTGTGTCTGGTGCTGGTGGTCAGGTCATTTCTGTTTGAACCGTTTCGAATCCCGTCTGATTCCATGATGCCGACTCTGCTGGCCGGGGATTTTATTTTTGTCAGCAAGTTTTCCTATGATCTGCGCATGCCGGTATTCAATACCAAGCTGCTGGAGACAGGCGATCCGCAGCGCGGTGACGTCATTGTATTCAGATTGCCTGCTGATCCACGCATCAATTACATCAAGCGCCTGATTGGTCTACCCGGTGATCATGTTGTGGTGACCAATGATGTGGTTTATATCAATGGCAAGAAGATGGATGTAGTCATGGGTAATGAATACAACGAACATGGATATTCAAATGCCCGGCTCGGGGAAGAGGATCTGGGCGGCGTCAAACACCAGGTCATGTTCCTTGATAATGCATTTACCAAGGATTTCGACGGGGTGGTGCCGGCTGGCAAGTACCTGTTCATGGGTGATAATCGAGATAACAGTCAGGATGGCCGATTTGTTCAGGTGGGTTATGTGCCGGAGGAAAACCTGGTCGGGAAAGCCAAGTTAATCTGGTTCCACTGGAAATTCTCGGAGCTGCCCATTTTCAACCGGATCGGAACGCTGATACATTGATGCCCGTCTACACACGCGAACCAGTCACTACGGGAGTAATTATGAATACAGTCAATACCCCCTGCCGGCAACGCGGTGCCACCGCAATCGGAATGTTATGCATCATCGCCGTGCTGGGGTTGGGCCTCTACGCCGTGGTGCGGCTTATGCCGAAGTATCTTGAGTATTACTCGATTGTAAAAACTCTGGACAGGGTTGCGCAGGAAGCTGCGGGTGGTGCAACGGTGGAAAAAATCAGAACAGCGCTTAACCGCCACTGGCAAGTTGAAGATATCACCAGCATAAAGTATGACGAAGTGGTCATCCGGAAAGTTGGCTCTGGTTATGAAATGACCGCTCAGTATCGGGCAGAAATGCCATTTATCGCTAATGTTTCACTGGTGGCTGATTTTGAAAAGTCGGTGACCGTTCAATGATCCGGTTTTATCAGGTTCTGCAGTTTTGAAGTCATTGCCTCAGTGGCTGGGCGATACATTCGCGTACACATGTCGCGATCAGTCCCTGTTTGAAACTGCATTAACACATCGCAGCGCTGGTGGTGCTCATAATGAGCGGCTTGAATTTCTAGGTGATGCGGTTCTGAATGGCGTGACTGCCAGTTTGCTGTATCACACATTTACTTCTGCATCAGAAGGCGAGCTTTCACGCTACCGTGCAACCCTCGTCAGTGGTGAGTCGCTTGCCGCACTGGCGGGTCAGTATCAGATTGGAGAGCGACTGAAACTGGGACCTGGGGAATTGAAGTCAGGTGGCTACAGGCGAAAGTCCATTCTTGCCGATACGCTGGAGGCCATTCTGGGTGCGATTTATCTTGATTCCAGCTATACGGAAGTGGCCGCAGTTATCGAGCGTATGTTTGCCGAGCGCCTGCATCAGTTGCCACAGGCAGCACAGTTGAAGGATCCCAAAACACAGTTGCAGGAAGCGTTGCAGTCACGGTCCGTTGCTATTCCTGATTATGTGGTGGAGGCAATTACGGGGCAGCCGCATGAGCAGCATTTTCGTGTCAGTTGCAAGGTGCCAAGCCTTGCATTGCAGACGCGAGGTGAAGGTCCCAGCCGTCGTGCTGCGGAACAGGCGGCAGCGGAATTACTGCTGGTGCAACTGAAATCAAGCTGGGCAAAGCGGCGCAGTGATGACTCAATATAGTTTTTGTGATTGGCAAAATTAATGAATAACCCTGTATCAGATCCAGTGTCCGATGAAACGCCCTTATCAGTTGATGAGAGCCCGATGGATTTTCCTGAGAATTACCGGTGTGGCTTTGCGGCGATAGTGGGACGTCCGAATGTAGGAAAGTCCACTTTGCTTAATGCCTTGCTCAGGCGCAAGGTCAGCATTGTTTCACCCAAGCCACAGACCACTCGACACCGGATACTGGGAATCCTGACCGGGCCAGCATCACAGATCGTGTTTGTAGATACGCCGGGAATTCATATCACCGAAAAACGGATGATGAATCGCTACATGAATCGCTCTGCCATGGCGTCGCTGGCGGATGCGGATGTTGATCTGTTTCTGGTGGAGGCATTGCGCTGGACGGATGAAGATCAATTTGTTCTTGATAACATCAGGCAACGGGGCCGGCCCATCATTCTGCTGGTCAGCAAAGTGGATAAGGTGCACCCGAAAGAGCGTCTCATGCCATTCCTGAATGAAATTTCGCGTAAGGCTGACTTCGTAGAAATCGTGCCGATTTCCAGCATGAAAAAAGTGAATCTTGAGCAATTGCCAGAGTTGATTTCCCGGCATTTGCCATTGTCACCGCCGCATTTCCCGCAGGAGCAATTCACGGATCGCAGTGACAAATTTCAGGCGGCCGAAGTCATCCGGGAAAAATTGACATGGCGTCTGCGTGATGAGTTGCCCTATGGTCTGACGGTGGAGATTGAGCGCTTTGAGTTTGATGAGGAAAGCGGCAAGCTGGTGATCAATGCAGTCATCTGGGTGGAACGTGCCGGTCAGAAAGCCATTGTCATCGGTGACAAGGGTGAGGGGCTGAAGAAAGTTGGCACTTCGGCCCGTGTTGAATTACAGAAAATGCTGGATACACCAATCCATCTTGAATTGTGGGTTAAGGTGAAAGAAAACTGGTCTGACAGTGCTGCGGCGCTTCAGCAGTTCGGTTTTGATTCCAATTGATAATTGCTGATTCACCAGAACATGAATCCAGTTGCCACGCATCGTATCCAGCTGCAACCGGCGTATGTTCTGCATCAGCGGCCATATCGTGATACCAGTCGAATCGTAGACCTCTTCACTCGTGATCATGGACGAATGACTGTATTCGCCCGTGGAGTGCGCAATAGCAAAACAGGACTGGCTGCGGCACTGCAATCATTTCAGCCTATCCTTGTGTCATGGTCCGGCAAGGGCGAAGCCGGGCAGCTTGTTGCTGCCGAGCTGGCGGGTGAGCCGGTCAATATGCCTGCGATGCGTATGCTGAGTGGTTTTTACCTCAATGAACTGTTGCTCAAGTTATTGCATCTGCATGACCCGCAAGTCGAAGTTTTTGATCTTTACAACGAAACTTTGCAGCACCTCAAGACGGGATCGGATGAATTGCTGGCGCTCCGGTTGTTTGAAAAACGGTTGCTGCAGGCGCTGGGTTTTGGCATGTCCCTGCAATATGAGGCGGAATCCGGCCGGCCCCTGGAACCGGATGGGTGTTATCGCTATGTGCTGGAGCTGGGGCCCTTGCCTGTGGATGCCATTCCAGATGCTATCAAGGGGGTCTATACCGGTGCCGCTCTGCTGGCACTGGGTGCTGAACAATTGACTGATCCACGACAAATTATCGAGGTGCGGCATCTGCTGCGCGCAGCACTTGATCATGCTCTGGATGGTCGTCATTTGCATAGTCGTGAGATACTGGGCGACCTGAGGCAGATGCGGTTTTCCAAGCCTTAATCTATTTGATTGAATCAAAGCGGCAGCAAGAGCTCATGGCGATTAACAAGCACATTATTCATCTGGGGTTGAACATTGACCATGTGGCAACTTTGCGTCAGGTGCGCGGAACAACTTACCCTGATCCACTGACTGCGGCCTTGCTTGCAGAGCAGAGTGGCGCTGACAGCATCACACTGCATCTGCGCGAAGATCGTCGCCATATTCAGGATCGGGATGTTCATATCATGCGCGGCGCATTGCAGACCCGCATGAATCTCGAAATGGCGTGTACTGATGAGATGCTGACGCTGGCTGAAATGGTCAGACCTCAGGACGTCTGTCTGGTACCGGAGAAGCGCGCAGAACTGACTACTGAGGGCGGGCTGGATGTGGCAGGTCAGTTTGATCTGGTAAGTAATGCAACACGGCGATTATCAGCAGCAGGCATCCGGGTTTCACTTTTCATTGATCCAGAACCCATGCAGCTAGATGCGGCAGCTGCCATCGGCGCACCCGTAGTCGAATTGCACACGGGTTCCTATGCTGAGCAGCAGGGTGCAGCGCAGGCGCGTGAGCTTACCCGTATTCAGCACGCTGCAAGCTATGCCGACGGTCTGGGACTGGTGGTTAACGCCGGTCATGGTTTGCACTATCACAATGTTCAGGCCATCGCAGCCATACCGGAAATTGTGGAGCTCAATATCGGACATGCCATCATTGCCAGAGCTGTGTTTGATGGCCTGCCCAGTGCAGTGCGGGAAATGAAGCGACTCATGATGGAGGCGCGAAGTACACTGTGATTCATGGGATCGGTACCGATATTGTCAGACTGGATCGCTTTGAACAGATGTATGAGCGTCATGGTCAGCGACTGGTTAAGCATCTGTTATTACCTGCAGAAGAGGCGCTGTTTCGCACCAGCAGCCGGCCAGCGAGATTTCTTGCCATGCACTGGGCGGCAAAGGAAGCCATCGTCAAGGCGCTGGGTACCGGCTTTGTTGAGGGTATGTGGATACGGGATACAGGCTATGTGCCTGATAAAGCAGGCCGGCCGCACATCATATGGTCAGACGCGGGTCGGGTCACTTGCACAAGGCTCGGGGCAGGTGCAGGGCACCTGACGCTCAGCGACGATCATGGCTTGATTGTTGCGGTTGCGGTGTTGATGCGTTTGTAACTGTATTTCTGTTGTTGATTAAGCTGCTGAACGTATCCGGCAGCGGTAGAATGTCCGACCATATTGTCGGTCGCTGGTCATTCTCATGCATGTATTTTCCTTCGATATTGAAACTATTCCTGACGTTGAGCTGGGACGGCGTATTTATGGTCTGGATGATCTGACCGACAAGCAGGTCGGGTATGTGATGCAGACCAGACGACGTGAAGAAACCGGCAGTGAGTTTCTCAGCCTGGAGCAGCAGAGAGTGGTCGCAATATCAGTGGCACTTCGTTCGCGAGACAGTTTCAAAGTCTGGTCGCTGGGCGAACCTGATGCGCCGGAAGCCGAGATCATTCAGCGGTTTTTTGATGGTATCGAAAAGTATTCACCGGATCTGGTGTCATGGAATGGCAGTGGTTTTGATCTGCCAGTGCTGCATTACCGTGCATTACGGCATGGCATTTCAGCGCCACGTTACTGGGAAGTGGGCGATGAAGATTCATCATTCCGGTGGAATAACTATCTGAACCGCTTTCACTGGCGGCATATTGATGTCATGGATGTATTGTCCGGCTATCAGGGGCGCGGGCGCGCCAGCCTGCAGAATGTAGCAATGCTGCTGAACCTGCCCGGCAAGCTGGGCATGAGCGGTGACAAGGTCTGGGACTGCTGGCTGGAAGGGGGTATTGCAGAAATTCGCAATTATTGCGAAACCGATGTGCTGAATACCTTTCTGGTTTATCTCCGCTTTCAATTAATGCGCGGTCAGCTCACGCGCGAACAATACATGCAGGAAAATCAGCGTATTCGTGATTACCTGCGTGAACAGACACAGGTTCATTTCCAGGAATTTCTGGCAGCCTGGCCTGAGGAAGCAGCATGAGCCGGCACAAGCATGCGATGAAACTGCTTCCGCCTCAGGTACTGGAAGTTGAAGATCTGTCTCATGAGGCTCAGGGAATTGCACGTCTGGATGGACGGGCGGTGTTCATTGATGGGGCGCTACCTGGTGAAACTGTAGAGGTTCAGCTGCTGCAACGCCGCAAGGGTGTGCAGGAAGCACGGCTGGTGAAGGTGATCCAGTCTTCACCTGATCGTGTTGAACCCAGATGCCCGCATTATTCAATGTGCGGCGGGTGTGCTGAACAGCATCTGAGTTCAGCAAAGCAGATTGAATACAAGCAGGCTCAACTTCTGGAAAATTTTGCACGCATTGCCAAGGTGGAAGTGCCGATGGTATTGCCGCCTTTGCAGGCGGATGTCTGGCATTACCGGCGCCGTGCCCGCCTGGGTGCGCGCTGGGTATCACAAAAAGGTCGTACATTGGTTGGTTTCCGGGAGCGCAGTGATAACAAGCTCGCTGATATCCGTCGTTGTGAGGTCTTGCGCGAGCCGTTGAGTTCCCTGATTGATCCATTGAGTATGCTGCTCAGCAGATTGAGTGTTCGTGACAAGTTGCCGCAGGTTGAGGCGGCCGTGGCAGATAACATCACGGCACTGGTGATTCGCATACTGGATGATCTGACAGAGGCGGACTTACAGGCTCTCCATGAATTCAGAATCCAGCATGGGGTGCAGATTTATCTGCAACGTCAGGGCTATGACAGTATCAAGCCACTGCATGCAGAAACGGCACAGCCGCTGGTATATGCGCTGCCCGAGTTCAAGCTTGAATTCGAGTTTCTGCCCAACGATTTCATCCAGGTAAATGCTGAACTGAATCAGCAGATGGTGACCCTGGCAATGCAATTGCTTGATGTTCAGGCGCAGGATGAAGTGCTGGATCTATTTTGTGGGCTCGGCAACTTTTCCCTGCCGATGGCGCAACGTGCAAAACAGGTTCTGGGTATAGAAGGTGAAGCTACGCTGGTTGAGCGTGCCCGGCATAATGCGCGACGTAATGCACTGTCCAATGTCGAGTTCATGGTGGCCAATCTCTTCGAAGATCACAAAGACACAGCATTCGCAAAGCGGAAGTTCAACAAGGTACTGCTTGATCCACCCCGTGCGGGAGCACGTGAGATTCTTCCGGTGATTGCAAGGTGCGGTGCTGAACGAGTGGTGTACATTTCCTGTCATCCCGGCAGTCTGGCGCGTGATGCAGGCATTCTGGTTCATGAGCTGGGTTATTCACTCAGTTCAGCGGGCGTGTTCGACATGTTTCCACATACCGCACACGTGGAATCGGTAGCTGTTTTCGAAAAATAAGGAGTGCCTGTATGACGCTCGGCCCCATCATGATCGATCTGCTTGGCAAGGAGTTGCAGGCTGACGAACGCGAATTGCTCAGGCATCCGCTCGTGGGTGGAGTCATCCTTTTTACGCGTAACTTTGAGAGTCGTGAACAGATACGGCAGCTGGTCAGCGACGTGCGTGCAGTCCGTAATCCACCTTTGCTGGTCGCAGTAGATTATGAGGGTGGCCGGGTGCAGAGGTTTCGCAAGGATTTCACTCTGCTGCCACCCATGCGGGTCATCGGTCAAGTTTATGACCGGGATCATCAGGCAGGCTTGCAGCTGGCACAACAGACAGGTTGGTTGCTGGCAGCTGAGTTATGTGCCAATGGAATTGATCTGAGCTTCGGGCCTGTAGTGGATCTGGATTATGGCGCGAGTAGTGTCATAGGTGACCGTGCATTTCATCGTGATGCACGAGTGGTCGGCGAGCTCGCAGTGGCCATGATGCATGGCATGCGTGATGCGGGCATGTGCGCAGTGGCCAAACACTTTCCGGGACATGGTGCTGTGGTCGCTGATTCACACGTTGCATTGCCGGTAGATCGCCGCCGCTATGTGGACCTGAATCAGGACATCCACCCTTATGTCCGTCTTATCGACAATCAGTTGCCTGCAGTGATGGCAGCACATGTGGTGTTCGAGCAGATTGATAATGTGCCGGCAAGTTTTTCCCGCAAATGGCTGGTAGATGAACTGCGTAGCAAGCTGAGCTTCACCGGCGCAGTGTTTTCAGATGATTTAAGCATGGAGGGGGCAAGTATCATGGGTGCCATGCCACAGCGCGCACGAAAGTCGCTTGAGGCGGGATGCGATATGGTGCTGATCTGTAACAACCGTGATGCAGTGTTGAAAACCTTGCATGAACTGGATATTCAACCGGATCCGGTCAGCATGATGCGTCTGGCCAGATTGCGCGGTCAGCCGGGACTTGATCAGCAGCAGTTGCAGTCTTCCAGCCTCTGGCAGAGTTGTCAGGCGGCTGTATCCGGTTGCCTGAATAGCAACCAGTTCTCAGTTTGAAGTCATTGTTACCGGGCCAGTCGTGCAAAGCGCTGGTTGGAGCGCTACTCTCGCCGCAATCCCCTGCAGGTATGAGATATTCGCGTGTCATTGGACTGGCTGGTGTTACAAAGCTTGATAGACGCCTCCCCCGACGGGGTGGTGGTCTGTGATGCCCGTGTACCGGGATGGCCAGTGACCTATGTCAATCATGCATTCGAACAGTTAAGCGGTTACCAACAGCAGGAAATGCTTGGGCGCAGTCTGAGCATGTTGCAACGAGGTGAGAACCAGCAGGAAGGTTTACAGCAACTACGTGCTGCGCTGAAGCAGGGCGTGGCCTGTCGAGTTGTGCTGCGGAACTATCGCAAGGATGGGGCGCAATTCGTCAATGAAATGCAGCTTGTCCCGATCCGTGATACACACGGGCAGGTATCCCATTTTGCCAGCTTCCATCGTCTGGGCAGCAGAGCTATCTCTGCAACGATTGGAGAAATTGGGGCAGATTCATCCATGAATACACAGCGCATGCTGGCTCATGTCCGTGAGGACCGGCAGACTGGCCTGTTGCGTCGTTCGTATTTTGAAGATCTGCTGCGCCGTGATTTTGCTCTGGCGCAGCGTGAGCAGCGGCCGATGAGCATTTTCCTCTTCAGCATTGACAATGCTGCATCGTACCGGGACGTGTTCGGTCTTGCCGGTGCCGAAGTAACATTCAAGCGGGTGGCAAGTGCGATCGCTGGATGTTTCCGCCGTTCCAGTGACCTGTGTGCGCGCTGGGAAGAAGCCAGGGTCATTGCGGCAACGTTGACCACCCGGCCTGACGATGCCATCCGATTCGGTCAGGTTGTTCAGGGGCGGGTACGTGATCTGGCGATTCATCACCCTCGTGCAGCGGGTTCACGCTATGTCACCATCAGTGCCGGCATCATCTCCCGGATACCAGACAAACAGGAGTCAGTGGAGCAGTTTATTGCCCATGCGACGCACGAACTCAGTAGCTGTGGTGTCAATCAGCTTATGCAGGCTGCTGGCTGAGTGATTGTTGCTGAATCTGGTTCTCGCCAGTTTTACGCCTGATTCGGGCAAGACTGGTTCACCCATATGTATCCACCCCGCCAGTCCTTCGGAATTACCTGGTTGACAGACTGACGTGCATGTTTTCAACTGTGGCCTGATCAAGTTCGGTCACGTTGACCGGTTCGATTCTGGAGACGCAGCATGTACAAGAAAATCCTTGTTCCAATTGATGGCAGTGCAACTTCATCAAGGGGGCTTGCTGAAGCCATGAAGCTGGCCGGTGAGCAGCGAGCGAAAATCCGGCTGATTCACGTGGTCAACGAACTGATGGTGATGGCTTCCTATGAAAGCACAATCTTTACTGGAGAGCTGATAACTGCTCTGCGGGAGAGTGGTGAAAAGCTGCTGGAGAAGGCTAAAAAGCTGGTTACTGATTCAGGCATCGCTGTTGAAACCGAGTTGCTGGAAGCGCATGGTGGACAGGCCGGCAGCACGATTGCTCATGATGCAGAAAAATCCCAGGCGGATCTCATTGTTCTGGGTACACATGGTCGCCGTGGCTTGAGTCGTATGGTGATGGGCAGTGATGCCGAACAGGTTGTTCGACTGGCTAAAGTACCGGTTTTACTGGTGCGTGCAGCGGATTGAGAGCAGGTTTTGAGGTATGTCGTGCAATCCTGTCTCAGTATGTGTACAGTGTGCGTACTTTATAGCGCTGTCCGGCGCTTTTACCTCTCGCATTAATGGGCAGATGTTTCTGTTCTGACTCGCGATCTTGATTGCCCATGCCTCACCGGACTAGGAAATGATTTTCCTGCAGGCTGGTTGAGGATTTTCTTCTGATGTCATTTGATACTCTCGGGCTCATGCCCGAAATTGTTCGTGCCGTGACTGAACGTGGTTACACCGAACCTACTCCTGTACAGGCACGTGCTATCCCCGAAATCATTGCAGGCCGGGACATTCTGGCGGGGGCTCAGACCGGAACCGGCAAGACTGCCGGATTCACGCTGCCTTTGTTGCACAGACTCAGCATGTCGCAGCGTAACGGTGTGCCTCCGCGTGCACTGGTGCTGACGCCTACCCGCGAACTTGCGTTGCAGGTTGCTGAAAGTGTCCGCAGTTACGGAAAATATCTGCCTCTGCGCAGCAACGTGGTTTATGGCGGGGTGAGCATCAATCCGCAAATTGAAGCGCTGAGCCGCGGCTCGGATGTATTGATTGCAACACCCGGACGGCTTCTGGATCACGCTCAGCAACGCACAGTAGATCTCAGTCAGATTGAAATTCTGGTGCTGGATGAAGCAGACCGCATGCTCGACATGGGCTTCATCAATGATATTCGCCGGATCATTCGTCTGTTGCCTGTGAAGCGTCAGAATCTGATGTTTTCCGCTACCTATTCAGATGATATTCGCAAGCTCACGCAGGGTGTGCTGAAGAATCCGGTAGAAGTGGAGGTGGCGCGCCGCAATGTTACGGTCGAGGCCGTGACACAGCTGGCTCATATGGTGGCCAAGGAGGACAAGCGTGCCTTGTTGTCTCACCTCATCAGAGCCAATGACTGGCATCAGGTGCTGGTTTTTACCCGTACCAAGCATGGTGCCAATCGCCTGACAAAACAGCTTCAGGATGATTCAATTACTGCCGCAGCCATTCACGGCAACAAGAGTCAGTCAGCTCGCGTCACGGCTTTGACTGGTTTCAAGACCGGCAAGGTGCGGGCGCTGGTGGCCACAGAAGTAGCTGCACGCGGCCTTGATATCAAGGAATTGCCGTATGTAGTCAACTATGAATTACCCAATGTGCCTGAAGATTACGTGCATCGCATTGGCCGTACTGGTAGAGCCGGTGCGAGCGGTACGGCAATCTCGCTGGTTGCAGCCGATGAGCAGGGATTACTGAGGGACATCGAGCGATTGACTGGCAAGGTCATTCGACGCGAGGCATTACCCGCCATTTCACCACCGCCACCTCGTCCAGCCGGTGCGAGCGAAACGGACAATGATGATCGTCCACCAAGGCATCACACAAACAATCGAAATCATGGACGCAATCACAGCTCGCAGGGTAGTGCGCGTCGTAATGATTCCCGCGCAGTACCGCGTAAAAGGATGGCAGGTAACAACAGATAGGATTTCTGTCAGTGCCTTTCGTAGGAGGGCAATAGCTGGCGCATCAGGTTGACCAGGCGTTTATAGCTTTCATGGCGTCGCTGGCTGATCTCGCCGGTTTTAACGGCGGCGAGGATTGCACATCCGGGTTCACGCAGATGCAGACAGTTATTGAATTTGCATTGCCCTGTATAGCGTGCAAACTCGCGCCACCCGAATGACACCTGCAGGTCGTTCACTGGCGCGGGTGCGTAATCACGGACACCGGGCGAATCGATCAGTGCCGCATTGCCTTCAGGCAAATCAAACAGGATTGAAGACACGGTCGTGTGCCGGCCTTCACCCGTTGATTCAGAAATTTCGCGGATGCGTTGGGTGTTGGTGCCGAGCAGGGCATTTGTGAGTGTGGATTTACCCACTCCGGATTCACCCACCAGCATCGAAACTTCATTGCTGAGTGC
Source organism: uncultured Pseudomonadota bacterium (assembly GCA_903838705.1). GTDB lineage: Bacteria > Pseudomonadota > Gammaproteobacteria > Steroidobacterales > Steroidobacteraceae > CAILZL01. Next base: position 12,341 of record CAILZL010000028.1, on the reverse strand, counting down.
TTGCCGCAACGTGTGCAGAGTGGCCTGATCTCTGGCTGACACATTACACACTCCATAACCTGCCTGCTGATAAGCCAGTATGTGCGCCTGAAATTCCTCACTCTGGCCCAGATCCTGTTTGGTAGCGACCAGCAGAGCTTTGATTCCACCTAGCTCAGCGCCAGCCAGATAGCGATCCACAATGAACGGATCGCTGACCGGGTGGTCACTCATCAATACCACCAGTTGCGTAATGTTGGCCGCCAGCACTTCTGCCTGACCCTGGCTGTTGGTGCGGGTGAAATGAGTCTTGCGTGGCAGAACGTCCAGCACCTGAAGCGCACTGTTTTCTGCATGCTGTGATACGCGGACTTCATCACCGCATACTACTCGCAGGCGCTTGCCGAAGACTTCGGCGGGTTGACGTTGCCCGTCTGGCAGTGACAGCACTACACGTCTGCCATACGACTCGACCACCCGTGCTTCATCTGGATTCATATCGAGTGTGCTGTCTGGCCTGCATGCAGTTTTTCAAGAAAGGCAATCCGCTCAAGGGCAGGCGGGTGTGAGTCATAAAATCGGGAATGCACCGCATCAGGCGTGAGCGTACTGGCGTTGTCTCGATACAGTTTGACCAGCGCACGGATCAATTGCTGCGCATCAGCGTGCTGTGCTGCAAAGGTGTCCGCTTCAAATTCGTGCTTGCGTGACCATGCGGCACCAATCGGCGTAAAAAAGAAAATGAATGGCCCGGAGGCCAGCATGAACAGCAGCAGGGCGGCATGAGTAGATGGCTGGTTAACACCTAATGCGGTGTAAAACTCATGCCAGTTTGCGAGGCGGCCCAGTAATGCGAATGCCAGCAGACTCAGGACGGATGACAGCATCAGTCCTTTGCGAATGTGATGCAGGCTGTAGTGACCAAGTTCATGGGCGAGCACTGCTTCAATTTCAGTGGGACTCAGTCTGTCTACCAGTGTGTCGAAAAATACAATGCGCTTGTTTCGTCCCAGCCCGGTGAAATAGGCATTGCCATGCGTGGATCGTGATGAACCATCCATCACGAATACCCCTGCTGATGAAAATTTACAGCGGCTCAGTAACTGGCTGATGCGTTCGGCCAGGGCGGCGTCCTTGAGCGGGGTGAATTTATTGAATAGCGGCGCGATGAAGATCGGCCAAGCCCAGCTGATCAGCAAGCTGAAGCTCAGCCACACAGCCCACGCATAAAGCCACCAGAGCGTGCCCGAAGAGTTCATCAGTTTGAGCACAACCCATAGCAGCGGCAGACCCAGTATCGCGCCCAGTAGCAGGCCCTTCAGCAGATCGAGAAAAAACATGCCTTGAGTCATCCGGTTGAAGCCGAAGCGTGCCTCGATCCGGAAGCTCCGGTACCACGACAGCGGTAAATCAATCAGACTGGTCAGCAGTAACAGGGATGCGATTACCGCAACGCCATGCCACGGTGCGGTCAGGCCGACCAGCTGCCATCTCGACTCCAGCCAGTTCAGTCCGCCGCCCAGTGTGATCGCCAGCAATACGGCTGAGCCCAGCAAGGTATCAAACTGGTTCAGGCTGCCACGCGCAAGTGTGTAATCTGCGGCTTTCTGATGTTCCTCAAGCGAAATAGTCCCGGCGAATGCCCCCGGTACGGTTGCTCGATGCCGGGTGACCGAGCGCATCTGGCGCTGTGTCAGCCACATACGCAATGCGGTGCTCATCAGAACGGCCAGCAGAAAAACCAGTGTCAGTGTAGTCATGGAAAAATCAAGCGTTGTGTTAAGGGTGAAACCAGTCGCATCAGGTGCAGGACTCAATGAACTGCTTCCCGGTAGATGGTATTCTGCCGTAAACCATCGAGGAGTTGTTTGTGAGTGAGATTGATAATAGTCGTTTGATCTGGATTGACCTGGAAATGACCGGGTTGGATACCCTGACCGATCACATTCTTGAGATCGCCACGGTCGTCACGGATAAGGATCTGAAAATACTGGCCGAAGGGCCGGTGCTGGCGATTCGTCACCCTGAGTCGATTCTGGCTGCAATGGATGACTGGAATCAACGTCAGCATGGCAGTTCCGGTCTGGTGCAGCGCGTATTGAGCAGCCAGACAACGATGGCCATGGCCGAAAAACAGACGCTGGACTTCCTGTCAAAATGGCTGGACAAGGGACAGTCGCCCATGTGTGGGAACAGCATCTGCCAGGATCGCCGCTTTCTGGCACGGCAGATGCCCGCACTGGAGCGGTTTTTTCATTACCGCAATCTGGATGTCAGCACAGTCAAGGAGCTGGCGCGGCGCTGGGCACCACGTGTGATGCTGGGGCTGCATAAAAGCGCCAGTCACCAGGCATTGGACGATGTGCACGATTCCATCAATGAACTGATCCATTACCGTCAGCACTTCATGCGCGTGGAGCCATGATGCTCAGGGCAGCTCGCTGGCGTGAGCTGCTTCGCGTTTTCCATACATGTTAAGTGGCTCACCCGGACAGTAAAAAGTGCTGTGATATAGTCGGGCCATAATGAGCTCAACCGTTCATGATCAGCTCCTACCTGTCTCCTGGCGCGCCCGGCCGGGAGACTTTGTCAGTTTGATGACATTGTACGAAAGCAATTACCTCCGGCTGCGGCAATTAATACCCTGTCTTGATGCGTTGCAGGGCACCTGTACCTCATCGGTTGCGGGTCAGAGTCCCTTGCTGTTGCGTGTTCAGGAACTGAGTCCATACACATCTACCTTTATCCTGACCTATGTATTTGACAGCGGTAATGGCTCCATCATGGATCCTGACCTGCAGGTACGTGTTTATCATGATGCAGGCATGGCAGAGGTGCTGGCCTGTTCTCGCTGGCATAAGCATGAGGTACTGGCGGCAATCAAATCCGAGCTGTATGTGAATATGGGTGATCGCTGGTTGCGTAATATCATGCTCAACAAGTGGATCGATTATTGTCTGACGCTGGGATATCAGGATGCCTGGTGCAACTGAGTGCCGGCGACAAGGCTGCCTTTCATCGCTATGATGCTTAACAAGCGCTTCAATGGTTTTTTAGAGCGTATTAAAGGCACCCCTCGATCTGCTGAAGACGAGCGGTTGCTGCAACTTTTCCGGAATCGCGTCGAACTCAAGAAAGAGTTTTCCAGTCTGCAGGAAAACAATGTTTCGCTGTTGCGGCAACTCAGGAAGCAGGATTCAGCGCAGATGCAAAGTCAGGAGCGTTTGCAGAAGCTGGAGGCATTCCTTGGTGATCCTGATAATGGCATGACCGCTCTGGTGTTCTATCAGTTGCGTTCGCTGTGGAGTCAGGCATCCAGACGTCTGGCAGAACTCAGCATTGAACTGACTGAGCAGCAGCAGGAGCGTGAACGCAAACTTCAGCAAATTGAATTCGACCAGAATCGGCAGCGCAGGATCGGCAAGCTGGATGGCACGATAATAGAAATGCGCTCACGAATGGATTCGCTGGAAGCGCGTGGTCAGTTATTGCAGCGACAGCTACAGGGTATGCGCTGGTTCTGGCACCGCAGGAAGCGCAATGAGTTGCGAACAGAACTGGCACAGTTGACTCTGGAGCAATCGCAGGTGGGCGTTGAACTGCTGGCTCTGGAGGAACAGCGTGATGCGCTGGTTTCGGCAGTCATACCTGAATTTACGGAATTGACTGTAGAGGGAAAGCGACTGGTCAATACAGCTACGCTGAGTTTTGCCCAGCAGTTACTGGATCGGCTTGGTCATGACGGACTGGCGATAATGGCCAAGGATGCAAGCTCCCGGCAGGTTTATGAAGTGCAATATGGCTCATCTCAGGAATGTCAGCTGTTACTTGATGGGTTGCAGCCAGCGATGAAAATGCTGCGTGAGAGTCCACGGGATTTGCGCGATCTCAAGCAGCTTACCCAGCGCCTGCGCAGTAACGCCTTTTATCGAAGCGATCATGAAACCGTGCCTGTGCCGGAATCAATCGGCACTGTGGCTGTTCAATCACGCATGTCATCTGGCGATGCGGTTCAGTCGCGTATGACTGAAGAAGTCAACGTACTGCTTGATGATTACTGGGATTTGTACTCCGTGCTGCTGCATTGAGCCGGTCAACATTTGCCTGGATTCCAGGATCAAGCGTCATAGAAAAACCATGCGATCAGCCGGAATAATCCAAAGTCTCGACGGCAGATTGTTTGCCAATGTTATGATGCCCAGATGCAGCCTGATTTTATTAAACTGAAGCGGCGCCCATTCTTTCTTCCCTTGCTGATGCCGTTGGCGTTGCTGGGGGTGGTAGTAGCTGCTGCCATATGGTTGCTGGATGCCCGAAACAGCACCGTTTTTATTCTGGTCCGTAATGCAGAAGTTGAGCAAAGTCTGGCGGCCAATCCGGGTCTTAGCCAGTTTGGAAAAGCGCGGGCCAATAGTCTGGTGCAGTTTCTGGCTCAGGCCAAACCCGGCAGGGCAGTTGATGGTGTCTATGCCATTGAAACCCTGCCAGCACAACAGACCGCCGCCCCTCTCGGAGCAAAAATGGGTGTGCCCGTCAATGTGCTGGCTGTGGGTGGATCAAATTCACGTCTGAGTGACATACGTGATAGCCATGCAGGTGAGGTGGTGGTGGTAGTGGCGACTCGTGAGAAGCTGCTCCAGTTGATAGGTGAGGTCAGTCCGCAAGACTGGCTGATTGATGACATGGATTACGGTTCGATATTCATCGTGAATGTATCCAGACTCAGCAAGCCATCGATTCTTCGTCTGCACTACGGATCGTAGCTTTTCAGTGCTTGCCTGATGATTGGCAGTTAATGGTAAAATTTTGAGGTGCATGGGGCCGTAGCTCAGCTGGGAGAGCGTCTCGTTCGCAATGAGAAGGTCAGGAGTTCGATCCTCCTCGGCTCCACCAAATTTCGATCAAGCAACGCTGGATTCTTTAATCCATACCTGTGGAGTTGAATCGGACTGTCAAGGGATGACTCAGCTCGGAAGTCTGTCGGTCGAGTATTGCCCCGGTAGCTCAGTGGATAGAGCGACCGCCTCCTAAGCGGTAGGTCGCAGGTTCAACTCCTGCCCGGGGCACCAGTAAAAAATCAAAAAAACAGGGCATAAAGTCTATTTCCTTTTGTAATCGGTCTATGACGCTGATTCTATTTTTTGGCTCATCAGAATGCTGGGATTACGCTTCACTGTATCCAAGACTACAAATCCAACTTGAATGGCTTGCAGATGTCCGATGAATTGAGACATCTACACTTGGGGGCATTGTGGAAGTTCATATACCAACCGGTCTCGCACCGTGCACGTTGAGCTAACGGTGATCTGGTTTCTTGCTGAGTAAAACAAAGCCTAACGATGGAGTTTGTAAGGATGCGGATGAGGCACGCTGGTGAATGAAAGCTTTACTGCTCATGGTGATCGCAGGGACGCGACTGTATGGAGTGGTTCGGCACATCTAAGCGGTAAGCCGCGGGTTCAAGTCCTGTTCGGGGCAAGAGTAAAATACTTTAGAAACAGATGGTTGGTGGTCGCTTGCCAGCTTCCTGATTCCTTGGCCCACACCCGTGACTACCGGCTCAGGTGATACGGAGTTTAATTTCACCTGACCCTGCTGTACCCTAGCTCAGCTTATGTAAATACGTCAGGTTTGCCGCAGGCTTGGCGTGTTCTAATGAATACCTGAAAATCTGATTCCAGAATTGCGGCTGAATATTGCAAATAAAAAGACGTACTTAGAACTGGCTCAAGTAGCCGGGCAGGAAACAAGATGAAATTGTTTGGCAAACAAGTGTTGATGCCATTTGTGGTGCTTGCTTTACTGGCTGGATATGCGCCTGAAGCTGCGGCCGCTTTCACTGCTTCCGGTTCCATCACCGGACTCACCGGAACAGGTCTGAAAATCACCTGGGTAGATAACTCTACCAATCCAAAAACAACTTCAACGGTTTCACCTAATGCCACTGACACTTCGTGGACTACCGTCGGCTGCGGATCCGGTACCTGTAGCGGCACTGGTTTGGTAACGGGCCCGAAATGGTCGATCAACATCACGGTGATGCCTGCCGGTCAATCCTGCTACCTTGGTGCCACGCCCGGCACGGTTACACTTTCGGCTAACACTATTGCAGCAAATCAGATAGGCAACGTCACCTGTAGTAATACTCCAAGCTTTACCATCGGTGGGACTTCCATCTTAAATGGTGCCCCTACAGGCGGGGCGGGCAGTGTGAAAATCGGGGTCACTGTCAACTCGGTAACCACCAATGGAAATTCAGGGGTATCGAGCTGGACAAGCAGTCCGATTTTGCAGGGCTCAAGCTGGTCCGCCGCTGTGACTACCACGCCGGTTGGATACAGTTGTTCACTGAGTATCGCCTCCGGTACCAACATTCAGGCCAATGTCACTAACAACAACCTGACCTGTACGAAGCTCACCTACATCATCGGAGTATCGAATCCTTCTGGTGCAACAGTTTCGGTTACTGGCACAACGCAGGTGAATGCGCCATCAACTGCCAGCAGCATCACTTTCAATGACACTTATGGTGATACCGGCGTGGCCGTGTCTGCGAGCCTGAGCGGTTACACCTGTACTGTGGGTGGCACGGCCATTCCCAGCCCCATCACCGCGGATGTCACCGGTGTGACAGTGAGCTGTACTCAGAATTCGTTCACCGTCAGCGGCATCGTTGCCGGTCTGACGGGTGCGAATACGGTGACCGTTTCAAACGGGGGAGTTCAAGTCTCCAACCTCGGTAACAATGCCCCATTCAGTTTTACTGTGAGTCCCGGTTCAAACTATGAAGTGACCACGACCAGCCCACCCGGACAGATTTGTTCGGTGTCGGGTAACGGCACCGGCAGCAATATCTCGTCCAACGTAAGTGGTGTGCTCGTCAGCTGTATTGTTGATACCAACAGCTACACCGTGAGTGGGTTGTCGGCCGGCTCAGGCGGTGTGAGCGGTTTGGCTGCGGGCAAATCGCTGATCCTGGTCAACAATGGCACTGAAACCTTGATTCTGAATGCTAATGGTGATTTCAGTTTCCCCACCGCATTGGCTTCAGGTTCTGGTTATTCAGTCACTGTGGCAGTTCAGCCGGGCGGTCAGTTCTGCTCAGTAACCAACGGCTCTGGCATCCTGAGTGCTAACGTCACTAATGTCGGCGTTACCTGCGTCAATACTTATACGGTGGGTGGTTCGGTTACCGGTCTGACTGTGAGTGGTCTGGTGCTGAAGCTCAACAATGCCACCAGCAAGATTATTCCCAGTTTTGCAGGTAATGGTGGTGCAGGTACCTACAGCTTCTCAACAGCATTGCCGAGTGGCACAGCTTATACGGTGGGTGTCGGTATCCAGCCTGCTGGATACAGTTGTACAGTCACAAATGCGACAGGGATCATCTCGGGTACGGTTACCAACGTCAATGTAAGCTGTGCCAAAACCTACACGGTAGGCGGCTCGATTACCGGCCTGACGGCATCAGGCCTGATCCTGAAATTGAATGGCAGCGGTACCAAGATTGTTGCCAATGGTGCGGGTGCCTATGTGTTCTCCACAGGGCTGGTTGCAGGCGCAACCTATAGCGTTACTGTATTTCAGCAGCCTGCGGGATTGACCTGCTCTGTAGCTAATGCCACAGGTACGATGGGTAATGCCAATGTTTCAAATGCCAACGTATCATGTGTGACAGCCACTTACACCGTCAGTGGTACGGTCAGTGGCAATAGCGGGCCAGTGACGCTCACCAACAATGGCGGTGATGCTCAGACAGTAACTTCAACGGGTGCCGGCCCGTGGCCATTCAGCTTCGGCCCACAGAACTATGGTGCCAGCTGGAATGTGCAAGTTACATCTGTACCTTCGGGCCAGACCTGTCTGGTGAACAACGGTTCCGGGACTATCACCGGGAATGTTATGAATGTCAGTGTGACCTGTTCGCTGACCACCTATACAGTGGGTGGCTCTATTACTGGTCTGAGCAGCAGCGGTCTGACGCTGTCACTGAATGGTGGCGCACAGACGGTTGCTCCAGTAACTGGTGCGACGTCGTACTCCTTCCCCAGTGGTTTAAGTGGCGGATCATATTCTGTTGCGATCACCGGACAACCAACGGGGCAAACCTGCTCGCTGGTCAATGCGACTGGCACCATTGGTGCGTCAAATGTTTCAAATGTAAATGTAACCTGTACTGCGGCTGGTGCCATACCCAGGGTTTTCCTGATGCCGGGTACAGGTCAGACCGGGAAATACTCCAGTCCTTCTGTATACGGTGAAGATGCGGACACAGCTCGTAATGCGCCTTCATACACAGATAACGGTGATGGCACGGTCACAGACAACAATACTGGGTTGATGTGGCAGCAGTCCGACAGTGGACAGATACTTTTCACCAATGCCGCGGGTTATTGTTCGAGTCAGACTTTGGGTGGCCATAATGATTGGCGCATGCCAACGGCCAAAGAGCTCTCTTATATTCTTTACTTTGGCGGATCTAAACCTGCATTGAATGGCAGTTATTTTCAGGTTAATACCACACCTTATCCTCAGACAATCAATACGACCGGGTCGGTTGCATCAGGCTCAACTACACTGACGCTCAATGCGATTTATCCGCCCATTGTGAATGGCATGTATGTGACCAGCACCAGTACAGGTCTTGCTGCTGGTACTACTGTCACTGCGGTATCAACTTCTGGATCAACTGAAACAGTAACGCTCTCTCAGCCCACTACGGCGCCGATGACGAGTGCTTCTTTCACGTTCACCACGGGTTCGTATTCAACTGCCACATATATTTCAGGAGCTTATTGGTGGAGTAGTGATACCGCTAAAGCTGATCTGGTGAGTGGTACAGCCACACCTACTGAATGGGTCGCCGATGCGGGTGGCGGTGTTGGTAATCACCTTCAGGATCAAACGCTGGATGGCGGCAAGAATGGTAAACCTACCTTCTACAACGTTCGGTGCGTCAGGACTGCTGTCCCGGTTTACGTGCCAGCTGTTCCGTTCGCCGACAATGGGGATGGTACGTTTACAGATAACTACACCGGTTTGGTGTGGCAAAAACAGATATCTCCACAAACCTATACTTGGCAGGATGCACTCACGTACGTCAATTCAGTGAATGCATCGGGTGGCTTCGCGGGTAAAACTGATTGGCGTCTGCCTAATATCCACGAACTGTTCTCGATTGTGGATATCACAAAGTATGCACCCGCCCTGGACACTACATACTTTACCAACCTGTCAACGCTGGGGATTCCCTCTTACAGCACTAAAGTGCCTGCCAACCCGGGTACTGTAGGTACGTTCTGGTCATCGACTTCTCAACAATATTTCCCTACCACACAAGCCTGGGATATACAGGAAATCTACAATGGCATTACTTCTTATAGCGCTAAAACTTCTTCCCAGTGGGTGATACTTGTGAGGGGAGGGTATTCCACTCAGAGCACTTTCACGGTGAGTGGTACGGTGACGGGCAACACCGGCCCAGTCACGTTGACGAATAATGGCGTGAATGGCCAGACCGTTGCTGCCGGTGGTGGCAGTTTTACCTTTACTGCACAGGCCTATGGTACCGGTTACCTGGTGGCAAGTACGCAACCTTCAGGCCAGACCTGTACCGTGACTAATGGAACCGGCGTTGTGGGTAATACGGTCAGCAATGTCGTCGTGAGCTGTACTACGAATACTTTCACCGTCAGCGGCACAGTGAGTGGCAATAGCGGTCCTGTATCCCTCACCAACAATGGCAGCAATATACAAACAGTATCCTCTACGGGAGCCGGTCCCTGGTCTTTCAGCTTCAATTCTCAGAACGCGGGTGACAGCTGGAATGTCCAGATTGCGTCTACCCCAACCGGACAAATCTGTATGGTGTTCAACGCTTCAGGAACTGTCAGCCCCAATGTAGCGAATGGTAGTGTAAACGTGAGCGTGATCTGTGAGGTCAATACCTACGTGACAGGTGGTCTGATTTCGGGTCTCACCAGCAGTGGTTTAACCCTGTCATTAAATGGCGGTGCTCAGACCGTCTCTGTAGACAGTCCATCAACTTGGTATTTCTTTCCTGGAGCTTTAAATACCGGGGCTGCCTATTCTATTGCGATTACTGGACAACCCACCGGTCAGACCTGCACTCTGGTCAATTCAGCTGGCACAATTGTGTCTACAAACATATTTAATGCGAATGTGACTTGTACTGGCACGGGTGGTTCCAGTTCAAGCAGTAGCGCAGTTTCAAGTACCTCCAGTTCAGGATCGAATTCCAGCAGTTCAAGCAGTACCGGAAGCTTCACGCCTTATATCGTGCTGGGTGGTCCTACGACCAGCAGTATTGTCATGAATCTTTATAGCGATGCTCAAAGTGGTCCGGTGACAGTTTCATACGGCACGGTTTCTGGTACCTATACGTATACGACGGCAGCCAGTACTCTTGTACAGAGTACGCCCTTGACCATCACATTAACTGGTTTAAGTCCCAATACTCAGTATTTCTACCGGGTCAATTTGCTATCCGGTGCAACCGTGATCGCTCAATCATCGGAAAACAGGTTTGTAACTGCTCGTCCGAAAGGTACTGCATTTAGCTTTGTAATCCAGTCTGACTCGCATATGGACTATCTGAGCGATCCGGATCTGTTCAAGAATACACTGAATAACATGCTGGCTGACTCACCGGATTTCCTCATTGACCTCGGTGATACGTTCATGACCGAGAAGTATGTCATTCCCCTGGATGCAATAAACAGCAAATCTCCGTTCAATCCTGCGGCGAATCTGCCGGATGTAATCTCGCGGTATAAATTCGAGCTCCCTTACTATAGTCGGGTTGCAAAATCAGTCCCATTGTTCCTGGTGAATGGTAACCATGATGCTGAATTGGGCTGGATACGAAACAGTAACAAATCTGTTCCTCCCCCTACGCTGGCGTCGTGGGCGACTAATCTGCGAAAGAGTTATTTCTCTAATGGTATATCTGATGCCAGTACATTCTATAGCGGTGATACTGTCATTGATCCCAATGCGAATACTCAGCGAGTTGCCTATTACTCATGGACCTGGGGTGATGCTCTGTTCGTGGTGCTAGATCCGTACTGGAATACCCTCCAGTCGCCATCATCAACAACCAGTGCCTGGAATATGACCTTAGGTCAGGCTCAGTACAACTGGCTCTACAATGTGCTGGCAGCCAGTTCAGCAAGTGGTACGAAATATAAATTCATTTTCACGCACAACCTGCTCGGGGGGATGCCGGAGAATAAAACTACTGGCCTGGTACCTGACCCTACTGCGCTAGGTGGTCAGATGCGGGGCGGGATTGAAGCGGCAAAATATTTTGAATGGGGTGGGCTGAATCCTGATCTCACTAACGGATTTACTTCCAATGGAATCAATAATCACGCAGGATGGACTTCGCCTATTCATCAGTTGTTTGTCAATTTTGGTGTGACCGCCGTATTCCACGGTCATGACCATCTGTATGCGAAACAGGTGCTGGACGGCATCATTTACCAGGAGGTGCCGCAACCCAGTGCTGCAGCAACAGATACAACGACTATGAATAACCTCGCCACATCAGCTGGATACTTATCCGGAACGCTTCTACCCAGCAGCGGGCACCTGCGTGTGACCGTCACACCCACGGGTGGGGTTAAGTCTGAGTACGTCAGGTCATGGTTGCCCGCCTGCAACAACCCGAACTTCACGCTGAGCTGTGAAACCGGCTCGCACAAGAATCGAGAAGTGGCCGACACCTGGACGGTTCCATAGTTTTCAGGCAAGGGGGTAGTAGAACTGACAGCGCATTAACTTTTGGTGCGGGTAGGGCGGAAGTGATCTGAAGTCTTTGTGTTTCCATTATTTCCCGTATCTTGGCCTACTCCTGAGCCGAATACTGGCAAGGTATAGTGAAACGGTGTTTTTGGCTCAGCGTTGTGAGTTGTGGTCGTGGAATGGATATATGATCGTGCTCCAGTCTGGCTCGTTCATTATGTAATAAATAAGAACAATTATTTTCGTCATGCTCATGGTGGAAGATACTTACCCAGAATAGAATCGGTATCAGTCAGAGTGGGAGCATGAATGCTGGCTTCTGCATGGATGTGGGAAGAGCTATTGAAGACAAAACCAGACGCATTTTTTTGATTGCTTGGCTTGCGTTTACGAATTTTTAATCGGGTTGCAGGGGCGAATATATGAAACTTTTTTCCAGATGCTGTTTGGCATTAGTTGCTGCGGCCGCATTTGCAGGCTATTCAACTGCCGAAGCGCAGGTCACTTACACCGTAGGCGGTGAAGCGGCCAGCTCAGGTGGCCTGACCGGACTGGGCGCAGGCAAGACAGTTATCCTGGTGAACAACGGCAGCGAT
>CAILZL010000027.1 GCA_903838705.1 uncultured Pseudomonadota bacterium | reverse complement strand
GTCCTCAAACAACCACAGCACACTGCCCGGCACTGCATTCAAGATCCTCACCCAGCTGTCAAACATCACAGGCGTGATCTTGTAGTTGTTGTTGAAACAGCAGAATACAAAGCTCTGTTCGGGCAAGCCCACTTCTGCTCTGGTGTAGATACGCTCGGAAATACGGCGCTGTCGGTCATTCACCTGATAGCTGCCCGGCAGGTACACGATCTTCTCAGAGTAGTGCTGCTGGTTGTGTTCTGGCACCAGGGTCCGGTCGGCAATCAGGTAATCCATGTACGGGGCGCCTACGGTACCCGGATAACCCAGATAGCTCACCTGCACCGGTGCGGCGCGATAGGAGAAAATGCCCATCCGGTTGTCCTGGGTATAGCCTTTCAGGTCTACAGCAATATCAATCCCCAGTAACCGGGACAGCTGTGCTACTTCCTGATCACTCTTCATCCTGACATCAATGAACTGATCAAAGGCGGCGGACACACGCTGACGCATCTCATCCTGACGATCCGGGCCAAAGCTGAAGCCGATCAGTTCGAAGCGGCTGCGGTCATGGCGCTCAAACAGCTCAGCCATCAACCAGGTGGTGGCGTGATTGTGGAAATCAGCAGAGTAATAGCCAATGCGAATCTTCGGCGAGCGGGCACGCTTGGGTATCGACCTCAACACATCACTGGCAGGATGCTTGTCAGCCACCCAGACCTCAGCTGACTTGCGCTGCAATTCAGGTAAGTCGAGCAAGGTCACAACGGTGAAACTCGCCGCGCATTTCATGCCGCGCTCAAGCTTCGTCTTCAGTCCAGCAATCTGCTCTTCATAGCCAGTCCAGTCACATAGCCGCATTTTCGTAAACAGCAATAAACCCGGTAACTGACTGTAGTCGGGATTAAGAGTCAGCGCCTTGCTGTAACTTGAAACAGCAGTGTCCAATAGTTTGATCGCAGACTGCGCGTTGCCGCGATTATTGAATGCTTCTGCATAATCCGGTTTGCTAAGGATAGCCTGATCATAATTAGCAATTGCCGCCTCAAACTGTCTGAGCACCTGCAACGCGTTGCCGCGATTATTGAAAGCTTCAGCGTATCCCGGTCTGATACTGATGGCCTGATCAAAACTCGTAACCGCACTCTCCGGCTTGTTCAGAATCAGTAGCGCATTACCTCGATTATTGAAGGCCTCGGCATAATCCGGCTTGAGATAGATCGCCTGATCATATCTGGCGATTGCTGCCTCATACTGTTTGAGCGCTAATAATGCATCACCCCTGTTTTTCGAGGCCTCGGCATAGTTAGGCCTGATGCGGAGCGCCTGCTCACAACTGGTCACAGCTGCTTCCAGCTGTCCAAGAGACTGCAACGCAATAGCGCGGTTATTCCAGGCTTCAGCATGATGCTGATTGATGCTGATTGCCCGGTCATAACTGGCTACTGCCGCCTCAGACTGCTTGAGCGCCTGTTGCACACGCCCACGGTTGTTATACGCATCTGCGTAATCAGGCTTGAGCTGAATGGCACGATCAAAACTGTTCACCGCCGCTTCCAGCTTGTTAAGTGCGTGCAGTGCATTACCCCGGTTGAAATACGCCTCTGCGATATTCGGCTGGAGACTCAATGCACGATCAAAACTGGCCACTGCGGCCTCCAGTTGATTCAGTGCCTGAAGCGCATTACCACGGTTGATGTAATACCCGACCTCTTTTGGATTGATGGCAATGGCCTTGCCGATCAGATCCGCAGCCCGCTGATATTGCCCCGTCTGCAAGGCCACCACACCCAGCAGATGCAAGGCATCAGGATGACGCGGCAACACTTTCAGTATTGCTTCATAGATTGCCCCCGCCTCCTGCAACTTGCCCTGCTGGTGCAATGCAACCGCCTGCATGAATTGTTGCTGTAACTTCTGCGACATCTACTTCTGATCTTTCTGATTTGACAGATAAATATGTTCAGGCGGCAGATCTGCCTGATAACGCTCATACATGGCACTGTATGCGGCTTCAAGGTTGCGGGTGTACAGGTCGGTGTCAAACAACGGCGCCGTCAGCCGATTCTGTTGCAGCTTTTCTTTGATCGCACTCAGCCGGGCGGGATTACGCGCCAGTTCAATGGCCAATGACTCATACTGCGACTGCGTCTCGGTGATCAGCTCCGGCAACCCGACCGCATTCAGCAGACTGGCCGCCACCCGGGCAGCAAAGCTCTCCCCTGCCTGCGTCAACACGGGCAATCCCGCCCACAATGCATCACTGGCGGTGGTGTGAGCATTATAGGGTAGCGTGTCCAGAAACAGATCGGCCAGCCGATGTCGGGCCAGATGCTCACTCAGTATCATCTGCGTGGCAAACACCAACCGGTTCGGATCCAGACCTCGCTGTGCTGCCTCCTTACGCAAATTCGTAGAAGAGGTGGCATGGTCCTCAAACAACCACAGCACACTGCCCGGCACCTCATTCAAGATCCTCACCCAGCTGTCAAACATCACAGGCGTGATCTTGTAGTTGTTATTGAAACAGCAGAATACAAAACCCTGTTCGGGCAATCCCACTTCTACTCTGGTGTAGATACGCTCAGAGATTCGACGCTTGCGGTCGTTCACCTGATAGCTGCCCGGCAGGTACACGATCTTCTCGGAATAGTGCTGCTGACTATGCTCAGGCACCAGCGTCCGGTCGGCAATCAGGTAATCCATGTACGGGGCGCCTACGGTACCCGGATAACCCAGGTAGCTCACCTGCACCGGTGCGGCGCGATAGGAGAAAATGCCCATCCGGTTGTCCTGGGTATAGCCTTTCAGGTCTACGGCAATATCAATCCCCAGTAACCGGGACAGCTGTGCTACTTCCTGATCACTCTTCATCCTGACATCAATGAACTGGTCAAAGGCGGCGGACACCCGCTGCCGCATCTCATCCTGCCGGTCAGGGCCAAAGCTGAATCCGATCAGCTCAAATCGACTCCTGTCATGCTGCTCCAGTAACCCGGCTATCAAGATAGAGGTGGCATGATTGTGGAAATCCGCTGAGTAATAGCCAATGCGAATCTTCGGCGAGCGGGCACGCTTCGGTATCGACCCTAGCAGATCATTGGCCGGGTGTTTGTCTGATACCAGGATTTCAGCCGCCTTACGCTGTGCAGCCAATGAATCAGTCAACCCAAGCACAGTAAAGCAGGATGAACATTTCATCCCGCGTTCTAACCGCGCCATCAGCCCGGCAATCTGTTCTTGATAACCAGCCCAGTCACACAGCTTCATACGGGTATTCAGCAGCAATCCAAACAGGTAGTCGTAGTCCGGTTTGAGCTTGAGTGCACTACTGTAACTTGCGATAGCAGCTTCCAGCTGACTGAGACTGTGCAAGGCTTTGCCACGATTGAAATGTGCGTCAGCATAGTCAGGCTTGATTATAAGTGCCAGGTCATAACTGGCCACTGCGGCATCCAGCTGATTGAGCTCCTGCAGCGCATTGCCACGGTTATTAATTGCTTCAGCATAATCCGGCTTGATGCGTATCGCAGCATCATAACTGGCTACAGCTGCATCCAGAGATTTCAGCGCCCTCAGCGCAACGCCACGGTTGAAATAGGCCTCGTGGTAATCCGGTTTGATATGAATCGCCTGATCGTAACTGATAATTGAACCCTGCCACTCCTTAAGTTCCTGCAAGGCAGTACCCCGGTTGTAACAGGCTTCAACATAGTCCGGCCGGATACTGATGGCCCTGCTGTAGCTGTCTATCGCTGCCTGCAGCTGCCTGAGTTCCTGCAGAACGACACCACACCAGAAGTGTACCTGCGCATAATCAGGCCGGATGCTGATTGCCCGCTGATAACTGGCAAGCGCATCGGCAAATCTTCCGAGCATCTGCAGTGAGATACCCCGATTACCGTACGCATCGGCAAAGTCTGGCTGGAGCTTGATTGCCTGATCGTAACAGTCAATGGCCGCTGCATATTGTTTCAATGCAAGCAAGGTATTACCACGATTACCGTAATACCCGGCATTGCCGGGATTGATTGCAATTGCTTTTGCAATCAGGTCAGCAGCCCGCTGATGTTGCCCCGTCTGCGCCGCAATCACTCCAAGCAGATGCAAGGCATCAGCATGACCGGGATGAGCTGCGAGCAATGCTTCATATATCGCCTGCGCCTCATTCAGACGACCTTGCTGATGCAGCGTCACCGCCTGTACGTATTGCGCCTGATGGTTCATCGCAAGGGAGCTTGACGTATTCTTGTGATCGTTCGTGATATGTCGAGGCATGGAAAACTTGTATAGCCGATTTACCAGTTAAAACCCATCACAAATCTTTTAATACGTAGTCAGCAATAAATTTCAACAATGGCTACAGCTCATGATGCAGGCTAGCAAAAATCTGCTCCGCCAGCGAGTGCCCTATTCCTTTCACCTGTTCAATGTCAGCAACAGCCGCACGTTTCAAGCCGTGCAGCCCGCCAAACTGACGCAACAGTTCGCGACGTCTGGCCGGCCCCAAGCCACTGATCTCCTGTAACACTGACTTCTGCCGGGCCTTACCACGTCGTTGTCGATGACCTGTTATGGCAAACCGATGCGCCTCATCGCGGATACGCTGTACCAGATGCAGCGCAGCAGAATCCGCAGGCAAAGTCAGCGAATTTGCATCAGACATGAAAAACAGCCGCTCCTGCCCGGGACGCCTGTCTGGCCCCTTCGCCACTCCCACCAGAAGAATATCTTCTATCCCCAACTCAGACATCACTTGCTGTGCAACGGACAGCTGATTCTCGCCTCCATCTATGAAAACAATATCAGGCATGGCTACTTCCCCACGCCTGACTCTTGCGTAGCGTCGCTTTATTGCCTGATGTAATGCCGCGTAATCATCTCCCGGTGTCACTCCCTTGATATTGAAACGCCGGTAGTCCGCTTTGATCGGCCCCTCAGTACCGAACACCACGCATGACGCCACGGTAGCTTCACCCATGGTATGACTGATATCAAAACACTCCATGCGCATCAGCGGTTTCGTCAAGCCTAATACCTTAGTCAGGGATTGCAGCTGGCTGGCAATACCGGCCTCACTGGTCTGCTTCATGCGCAAACCCAGCACGGCGTTATTGCGAGCCATATCCAGCCATCGAGCACGTTGTCCACGCACATTGTGCCGAACGCTGACCGGATGACCGGCAAACTCACTGATGGAAACCTCAATCAGGTCGCGATCTTCTACCTCGGCATCAATGATTATCTCACTAGGTGCCTCATGACCAAGGTAGTACTGACTCACAAAGCTGCCGAGCAACTCCTCACGCTCCGCAAGTCCCGCGCGCGGAAAGAAGTTGACACTACCCAGGTTGCGTCCGCCGCGCACAAACACCAGAGAGACACAGTATTGACCTTCATTCCCGGCGCACGAAACGATATCAATATCACCTTTGCCATGACTGTTCATGGACTGAGATGATTGAATTCCTTTCACCGCCTGGATGCGGTCACGAATTCTTGCCGCACGTTCGAATTCAAGCTCAGCTGACGCAGTTTCCATACGACTGACCAGATCAGCCACCAACTCCTGATCACGACCGTCAAGCACCTTTGTCGCATCCCTGACGTCCTGTGCATAGGCCTCCTGCGTAATTTCACCGACGCAGGGAGCCGAACATCTCTGTATCTGAAACTGCAAACAGGGGCGTGAACGATTTGCGAAATAGGAATCTTCGCAGGGGCGGATACGAAACAGTTTCTGCAGAGCCAGCAGGGTCTCGCGCACCGCGTGAGCATTGGGATAAGGCCCGAACAGTTTGCCGGTCTGTTTGCGCGAACCCCGGTAAAAACTGAAGCGGGGAAATGGATGCTGAATTGAAACATGAATGTAGGGAAAGCTTTTGTCATCTCGCAACATCACGTTGTACCGCGGCCGGTACTTCTTGATGAGATTGCATTCAAGCAACAGGGCTTCAATCTCGGAAGTTGTCACCACCACTTCAATGGCCGCAATCTGGGCCACCATGCTCATCGTTTTGGCAGTTTGCGGCCTGCTGGAAAAATAACTCGACACTCGCTTCTTCAGATTACGTGCCTTGCCGACGTACAGCAGCTGCCCCGCCGCATCCAGCATCCGATACACGCCGGGACTGGTAGTCAGTGTTGCAAGAAATGACTGGCTGTCAAATACACTCATGAAAGCCGCTTCAGCAACGACTGCGCCTGTGCAAAAACCTGATGAAACATGGACTCTGTCAGGCGCCTGGTATTGGTGTTATATCGACTGCAATGATAACTGTTCAGTAATACGTGCTGATTGGGCAGCAAATGTTCCGCGCCATGGAAAAATTTGAAAGCCGCAAGCTTCAAACCGAACGCTTTCAGTACAGCACCGTGGGCAATGGTTCCCAATGCAAGCAGCACGGTCGGCCTGGACAATAGCTGCAACTCGGACTTGAGGTAATCGTTGCATTGGACGATCTCGGCAGGCGTAGGCTTATTTTCCGGTGGAACGCACTTAACCGCATTAGTAATGCGGGCGTTGATCAGCTTCAATCCATCATTCACTGATACGGAAGTTGGCGCTGTCGAAAAACCATACCGGTACAAAGTCTCGTATAGCAAGACGCCGGCATAGTCACCGGTAAATGGACGTCCTGTGGCGTTGGCACCATGAAAACCCGGCGCAAGACCAATAATGATCAGACGCGCCCCGGGGTCACCGAAGGGTGCAACCGGCCCGCAGTGATACCCCGGGTACTCACGCTTCCCGGCCGCCAGAAACTCAACAAGTCTTGGACAGCCGGTACACTGCGGATCAAAAGCTCGGACAGGATGAATAGACATCCGGTAAGCATAACAATCAAAACCGGAATGTGGCACTCTTCAGTCAGGCACTCCCTGTTCCACGACCCATTGGATATTGCCTTGCCCCTGCTGCTACTTAACAAACCATTTCAGGTACTGACCCAGTTCACCAGCAAAGATGGCCGGACCACACTGGCGGATCTTGTACATGCCCCTGGTTTTTATCCCGCCGGACGACTGGATTACGACAGCGAAGGTCTGGTACTACTGACCGATGAAGGCCCCTTGCAAGCTAGGTTAAGCAACCCGAAATGGAAGGTAACCAAGACTTATCTGGTTCAGGTGGAAAACACGCCGGACGAACAGTCCCTGCAACAACTCCGGGACGGAGTCCAGCTGAATGATGGTATGACTCTACCTGCAGAGGTCGAACTGATAACCGAACCTGAGCGGCTCTGGACACGCACACCTCCCATCAGATTCCGCAAAAATATAGCCACCTCCTGGCTTAAACTCGGCATACGCGAAGGGCGTAATCGCCAGGTCAGACGCATGACTGCAGCAATCGGCTACCCGACTTTACGGTTAATCAGGTACTCGATTGGCCCGTGGTGCATAGACGGACTGGCACCCGGAGAATGGCGGCCAGCCACATTGCATGAACTATCAAGCTTTGCTTCCAAACTCTGATTGGTTCCCTCTGACAGTCAGCGCAGACGACCCTGAATCAGATTGGTAGAACCGGTAATAGGCTGATGCGCTGACTCCGGGAACCTCTGGTGTAAAGATGCTTCTTAAAACAGCAGCAACAGAAAATGGCGCAGAGTTATGGCAAGTAATTCAGCAGGTTTACAGCCAGACATAACCCACGCCAGCTCGGGAACCTGTGCCCGCCCAGACCAGATAGACAGATTTCTATCGAAAATCAGTGAAAATTCCACGGGCAGCTTGCTCATTAATTTGATATCGGTTATCCATATACAAGGCTTGGACAGACATCCAGTCTTAGTCAATTCACGACGCAGGCCATCATTCCGTAAACTAATCAAATAAAACCAGTTCACCAAAATTCATAACAATTCAAATTATGCTCCACGGAAAAACCATACTCGTCACCGGCGGCACCGGATCATTCGGCAGAGCGTTTGTCAGAACCGTCCTGAAGAAGTACCCGGACATCAAGAGACTGGTCATCTATTCCCGCGATGAACTTAAACAGTACGAAATGGCCCAGACCTTTTCTGATCGGGATTATCCCGGTCTGCGCTACTTTATCGGCGACATTCGCGATGTATCGAGATTACGCAGAGCGCTGGAAGGTATCGATATCGTTATTCACGCAGCTGCGATGAAACAGGTGCCAACTGCTGAATACAACCCATTTGAGTGTATAAAGACAAATGTACTTGGCTCGCAAAACCTGATAGAGGCCTGCCTTGACAGCAAGGTTCAGCGTGTAATTGCCCTTTCAACTGACAAGGCTGCCGCACCGATTAATCTTTACGGGGCAACCAAGCTATGTGCTGACAAACTGTTTGTTGCCGCCAACAACATCAAGGGCACCCGTAATATTATTTTCAGCGTAGTACGCTATGGCAACGTCATGGGCAGCAGAGGATCAGTCATACCATTCTTTATCAACAAGCGTGCTTCAGGCACTTTACCTGTCACAGACCCGCGCATGACTCGCTTCAATATTTCACTTCAGGATGGCGTTGACATGGTGCTATGGTCAATTACGAGCTGTGCAGGTGGTGAAATTTTCGTACCAAAAATTCCTTCTTATCTGATCACCGACGTTGCAAAGGCGATTGCCCCGGAATGCAAAATTGAAATTGTCGGAGTACGACCAGGTGAGAAGATTCATGAGGAAATGATCACCGCAAGCGATAGCTTTAACACGGTCGATCTCGGTCGTCACTATGCAATCCTGCCCTCTTCTGGAAACTACTCAACAGAGGATTATTGCCAGCGTATGGAGGCGAGACCCGTCGAACCGGGATTTGTATACAACAGCGGCACCAATCCTGACTTTCTCACCGTAGATCAGCTACGGCAACTCATCAACCAATACATTGAAGACTCGAGGACTGGCTAACTCCCTGTAGTGGCCACAGCCATGTCATTCATACCTTATAGTTGCCAGAACATTGATGCGTCAGATATTGCCGCAGTCACTGACACACTTAACTCGGCGTACCTCACCCAGGGGCCTGCTGTACCAGCATTTGAGAATGCCTTTGCTACTCGTCATCAAGCACGCCATGCGATCGCAGTAGCAAATGCAACAGCCGGCCTGCATATTGCCTGCCTGGCGCTTGGTGTTGGCCCCGGTTCACGTGTCTGGACCAGTCCTAACAGTTTTATTGCCTCGGCTAATTGCGCCCTGTATTGCGGTGCCAAGGTCGACTTTGTTGACATTGACCCAGTCACCCGCAACATGTCCCTGCAGGCTCTTGAGCAAAAGCTAACCCAAGCTGCGAAAAACAATACTCTGCCAGCTGTCGTCATACCGGTTGACTTTGCCGGCCTGCCCTGCGACCTGAAGCAGATGCGGGAGCTTGCAGATCGCTACCACTTCAGCATCATTGAGGATGCCTCTCACGCCATCGGAGCAGAATACCTTGGCAAGCCGACAGGTAGCGCCTATGCAGATATCACTGTTTTCAGCATGCATGCAGTAAAGATCATTACGACGGCTGAGGGCGGCGTCATCACTACACAGGACGACGCATTGGCGAAGAAACTGCGTCTGTTACGTTCACAAGGCATTACCCGTGAATCAGCTGATCTGCAATATAATCCAGAAGGACCGTGGGTTTATGAACAGCAGTTGCTCGGTTTCAATTATCGACTCACTGACATACAAGCAGCGCTCGGCTCTTCGCAATTGAGAAAACTGGATGCCTGGCTGCAGCGACGCACCCAGCTGGCAGACCGGTACGATGAACTGCTGGCTGGATTGCCACTTAAAATACCTGCCAGATTGTCAGACCGCCGCTCTTCCTGGCACCTCTATGCAGTGGAATTAGATAGTGAGGCAACACGACGCAGTCGATGCGAAGTGTACATGGGTATGCAGGATGCTCAGATCGGTGTCAACGTGCACTACATCCCTATCCATACCCAACCGTATTACCGTGCCCTCGGATTCGCAGAAGGCGACTTCCCTAATGCAGAACGCTATTACTCGCGCGCAATTTCTATCCCACTATTCCCATCGCTGACAGACACGCAACAGGAGTACGTGGCCAGCACACTGCGTACACTCCTGAGCATTTAGACGGCTGCTCAACCATGGAACTCGCGTTAGGCACTGTACAATTCGGAATACCCTACGGGTTAGCAGGCCGTAACGAACCTGTACCTGAAAATGAAGTCGGGGCCATACTTGAACATGCCTTTTCAGCAGGTATCCGGATACTCGACACAGCCGCAGCTTACGGGACAATAGAGAGCAGGTTACGAAGCCTTGCTGGCAGCAATCCGTTCCGCATAGTCACCAAGCTGCCAGCGATGCCACAGCCTGCTACAGTTGAGCAGGCAAAGCAGTGGGCCATCACGCAACTGAATAGCGCAATGGATAATCTGGGTGACAGGCTCGACACCGTGATGTTTCATCGTGCAGATGATTTACTGGAAACTCATGGCATGGATGTGTGGCACATCTGTTCGGAATGGGCTGCGAAGCATGATGTACGACTGGGTGCTTCATGCTACGACCCCCAGACGCTGACAAATATTCGCTCGTTGCTATCAGTAGAAGTAGCTCAGTTACCCTCCAATGCGCTCGATCAGAGGCTTCGCACCCACGCTCACGACAATTCTGGAGGCGTCGAACTTCACGTGCGCTCAGCATTCCTGCAAGGTCTTCTGTTGATGGATGAAGCAAGTGCAACTCGTCGCGTCCCTGCCGCTCATTCAGCAATATCTCGCTGGCATGCCTGGCTGCGCCAGAATTCAATGGAAGCGCTGCCCGCCGCTCTTGGACTGATCAAGAGCCTCAAAGGTGTTCATTGCTGTGTGGTGGGTGTGGATCGGCTTAACCAGCTAGAGGAGCTTACTGAAGCATGGGCATCCGCCCCTCCATTAGAAGCACCCGAACTGGCATCAATCGAACCATCAATTATCGACCCACGCAACTGGCCCAAGCCTTCATGACACGAACAATCGCATTTATTCAGGCACGTGTGTCGAGCTCACGCCTGCCCGGAAAGGTTCTGGAACCAC
This sequence comes from uncultured Pseudomonadota bacterium, assembly GCA_903838705.1. GTDB lineage: Bacteria > Pseudomonadota > Gammaproteobacteria > Steroidobacterales > Steroidobacteraceae > CAILZL01. Next base: position 975 of record CAILZL010000027.1, on the reverse strand, counting down.
TGCAAGGTGTACCAATGATCATCTATATGGCACAAAGGGCAATGCGTGCGCGTCGTCTGGATGAGGTAATTGTGATAACCAGCACTGATGATTCAGACAACGAACTGGCTATTGCCGTGCGCTCTGCAGGCCTGAAGATTTTCCGTGGTGAACTCAATGACGTACTGCGTCGCTATGCTGATGCTGCAAATAAATATGATGCTGACGAGATCGTCAGACTCACGGGAGACTGTCCACTGATCGACCCAACTGTAATTGACCAGACCATCGAAACTCGGCGCGCGGCCCAGGCAGATTACGCCTCCAACACCGATCCTCCGACTTTTCCTGACGGTATGGACGTCGAGTGCTTTACCAGAGCAGCCCTGGATAAAGCGCAAAAGCATGCAAGGCATCCTGCAGAACGGGAACATGTAACAGTCTGGATGCGTAGCGCAGAAGCCAGACTGAAAAAGGTGAATCATGCTGCACCAATAGATATGTCTAACCTGCGCCTTACTGTCGACTATCCTGACGACCTTGAGCTGGTCCGAAGCCTGCTAAAGTCATTACCTGCAACTGGCGATTTTGACCTCTATGACATTCTTCGCGTGCTATCCACACACCCGGAATTACTTCATGCAAACCCACATGCGCGCAACGAAGGATTAACCAGAAGCCTCCGGGATTGCTCAGATCAGAAACCGGATATTCCGAGTTAAAATGGTCAAAACCAGATACGGCAGAGCATCTTCCTTTTATAAACCTATTTTCACAGCCATTGTGACTACAGAGCATGCTTCATAATCCATGCATTTTAATAAACGATTAACATAATCCGTCTGCACATCGATCGGTAATCCCCCCTAAAAATAATTGACGTCATAAGTGGAATTTTCTCGTAATGTTTTGAGAGGAGATTCCCATGAAGACATCGAAGTATTCGGACGGCCAGATTCTGGCGATATTGAAAGAGGCGGAAGCAGGTACGCCGGT
>CAILZL010000026.1 GCA_903838705.1 uncultured Pseudomonadota bacterium | reverse complement strand
CCAGTGCAGCAATCATTGCAGCCTCATCCACAATACCGGCGCGTGAAAAATTCAGGATCACACTGCCTTTGCGCATCAGCTTCAGGCGTGCAGCATTTACCATGCCCGTGGTGGCTTCAATCAACGGTACATGCACAGTCACCATGTCCGAGCGGGCGAACAGATCATCCAGTGACAATGCCTGCTCTACACCAGACGACAGCTGCCATGCGCGCTGCACAGTAATGGCCGGATCAAACCCCAGCACCTTCATACCGAGCAAGTGCGCTGCGTTGGCCACTTCCACGCCGATGGCACCCAGTCCGACCACGCCCAGCGTGCGACCCGGCAATTCATATCCCACATATTTCTTCTTGCCCTTCTCCACTGCTTCTTCAAGCGCATGATCATCGCCCTGCAGACCACGGGTATAACCCCAGGCCTGACAGATGTTCCGGGCTGCGAGGAACATGCCGGCAATCACCAGCTCCTTGACTGCATTGGCATTGGCACCCGGTGCATTGAATACCGGCACCCCACGCTTGGACAGCTTGGCAACCGGGATGTTGTTGGTACCCGCACCGGCACGGCCGATCGCCAGCACACTGGCAGGAATTCCCATGCTGTGCATGTCCGCAGAACGCACCATGACTGCATCAGGATGACCAATCTCGGAGGCCACCTCGTACTTGTCACGGGGCAGACGCTCCAGACCGCGTACCGAAATATTATTCAATGTCAGAATCTTGTAAGTCATGTGCGCTCTTTCTTGATTGTCAGGCAGATCGTCCCCTGCCAGCTGCGGCCAAGGTACTGAATACACCTTATCTGTTTTTGCTTTCAAACTCTTTCATGTAGGCCACCAGCGCCTGCACGCCTTCAATCGGCATGGCGTTGTAGATACTGGCACGGATACCACCGACGGAACGATGTCCCTTCAACTGCAACATACCAAGTGCCTGCGCACCTTTCAGGAATGCCTCATCCAGTGCTTCACTGCTGGTTTTGAAAGGCACATTCATCAGGGAACGATCTTCGCGTGCCACCGGACTGATATAGAAAGAACTGTTATCCAGATAGTCATATATCAACGCCGCCTTCTTGCGGTTGTACTCGGCAATAGCACTCAGGCCACCCTGTTTTTTCAGCCACTGGAACACCAGACCGGCAATGTACACGCTGTAAGTAGGGGGCGTGTTGTACATGGAATCGTTATCAGCCTGCTGCTTGTAGTCAAACGCTGATGGCGTGATGGGCAAGGCATTACCGATCAGGTCTTCGCGCACGATGACGATCGTCAACCCGGCAGGGCCGATGTTCTTCTGCGCACCACCGTAGATCAGACCATACTTTGATACATCAGTCGGACGCGACAGGATATTGGATGACATGTCTGCCACCAGCGGTACCGCACCCGTATCGGGAGTGAAGTGATATTCCACTCCACCGATGGTCTCGTTGCTGCATATGTGAACGTAGGCAGCGTTCGGATCAAGCTTCCATGTGTCACGCTTGGGTACGCTGGTGAAGTTATTGGCTTCAGAGGTGGCGGCAACATTTACGCTGCAATACTTCTTGGCCTCCTTGATGGATTTCTTCGACCATTCGCCGGTATTGATGTAATCGGCACTGGTCTTGCCGCGCAGCAGGTTCATCGGAATGATGGCGTTTTCGCCAATAGCGCCGCCCTGCATGAACAGAACTTTGTAATTGGCAGGAATAGCCAGCAGCTCACGCAGGTCAGCTTCCGCCTGGGCATGAATGGAGATGAACTCCTTGCCCCGGTGACTCATTTCCATCACCGACATGCCGGTACCGCGCCAGTCGCACATTTCCGCAGCAGCCTGCTGTAAAACTTCAAGTGGCAAAACTGCCGGACCGGCACTGAAATTGAACACACGCTTCATCGCTGACTCACCCTTTTTATTGACCCAGATTCAAGCCGCGCAGTGTACGGGATTTGCACAGGGGTTTCAGCCCGACCAGGGGATGACAGGCCAAGGGGGAGCTGGACTAGGGGTGGACAGGGCCAATTCAAGTCGTATCGGGCTGTTCGCCCTCCACATACAGCCAGCGACCCGCCTCACAAACAAACCGGCTACGCTCATGCAGCCGCGCAGCAGAACCACCGCCAACCCGGTATCGCGCAATGAATTCGACCTCAGCCGAGCCGGCATCAAGCATGCGTGAGGAAATCACCTTCAGTCCCAGCCACTTGATATCGCGCTCGAAGGGCACTGCATCAGGTCGCTTGTCCTGTTGCCAGGTGGCGAGCAGGTAGGACTCGTTATGCAATACGAAGGCGGAATACCGCGAACGCATCAGCGCCTCGGCGGACGGAGCCGGCTCCCCAGCGTGCCAGCGGCCACAGCAGGCCGCGTACTGAAGTGCAGAACCACATGGGCAAACTGACAGGCCTGTCTGGTGGCGATTGGTCAATGACTGTGTGGGCAAAGTAGTCGATCAAACCGATATGTCAACTATGCGACTTCGGCACCAGCCAGAATCTTATGCACCATGGGCAGCAGATCCTTGAACGTGTCCTGTTTGTTCAGCAGACCTTTGACACCGGCATCCTTCGCATATTTTTGCAGATTGTCCGAGATGAAACCGGAACTGATTACAACGGGCATGGCCGGGTTCAGCTTCGCCACTGTTCTGGCGATGTCGAGTCCGGACAGATCTGGCATGTTGTAATCCTCAATCACCATATCAAACGAATCCGGCTCGTTGCGTATCGCATCAATCGCTTTCATCGAGCAGGTAAAACACGTAGCACGATAGCCGGCTCGACTCAGCAAGCGCTCCACGACAACGGCCACCATCTCATCATCATCGACATACAGCACATGCTGGCCCTGCCCTTCAAGATCACTGGACCTGGTTTCCAGAGTTTTTTCTCCAGACTTGCCCATTGCGGCAGGGATATAAAGGTGGAAGGTAGTGCCACGGCCCGGCTCACTGTCCACCGAGATCACACCGTGATGGCTGACCATGATGCCATGCGCAGCAGAAAGCCCAAGCCCTGTGCCAAGCCCGACAGGCTTGGTGGTAAAGAAAGGCTCGAATGCCCGCGCACGAGTGGCCGCGTCCATGCCACAGCCTGTGTCAGCAACCCAGATGTGAATGAATGAACCACCCTGCGAGAGTCCCAACGGAAGTGCCTTGAGCAAGGGCAGCTCGATTGACTTCATGCCCACCGTGATACGTCCACCACGCTCTCCAATCGCCTGCCATGCATTGGTACAAAGATTAACCAGCACCTGCTGCAACTGTGACGGTGAAACCATTGCTTCAAGCGGTTCCCTAGTTATCTCTGATTCGAGCTTTACACCGGCAGGCAAGGTCGACCGCAACATTTCCAGTACGTCAGTGATCACCGGTGCAACTGGCAATCGCTCCAGGCAGGGTGTTTCACGACGACTGAATGCGAGAATTTGCTTCACCAGATCACGCGCCCGCAAGCTGGATTTCATGATCATGTCGAGGCTTCCCTGAGTATCACGCCCTTCTTTTACATCATCACGTGCCAGTGAGACATTAACCAGAATGCTGGCAAGAATATTGTTGAAGTCATGAGCAATACCGCCAGCAAGGGTGCCGATCGCCTGCAACTTCTGCGCTTCAAACAGTTGCGCCTCCAGATCGACACGCGCCGCCTCGGCCGCTTTGCGTTCAGTAATGTCCACATGACAACCCATCATGCGCACCGGCTGCCCCTGAGAATTACGACTGAAATTTCCGCGGGAGAACATCCAGCGCCAGCTGCCATTTTTATGGCGCATGCGGAACTCGACGTCATAATTTGTACGACGTCCCTCGCGAAACTCCTGTACATACGCCAGTGTCGGCTCGCGATCATCCGGATGCAGGCAGGCCACCCATTCTTCAAAGCTATTCGGAAATTCGTGATCCCCGTAGCCGATCTGAGCCTTCCATTCAGGCGAGAAATACACCTCATTGGTCACCAGATCCCAATCCCACAACCCGACATTGGATGCCTGTATGAGCAGCTGCATCCGTTCCTGACTTTCCTGTAACGCAACCTCGGACTGATATTTACCAATGGCAATGGCCGCCACATCAGTGGCCAGACGGATCAGTGAGCGATGCACCTCAGATGGTCGTCCGGGCGTGTATGCATAAACTGCAAATGTGCCCAGCACGCGCTGCGCGCCGTCCAGGATGGGCTTGGACCAGCAGGCTCTGAAACCATATTTCAGCCCCAAACTCCTGAAATCGTCCCACAATGGATCGGTGGCGATATCCTCGGCAATGACTGGTTCGCGGCGATAGACAGCGGCACCGCAACACCCCGATGTTGGACTGACAGGCAACCCGTCAATGGCAAGGCAGAACTCTTCAGGAAGATTCGGTGCAGCACCCTGGCGCAGATGCTTGCCGTCCCTGTCCAGCAGGAGAATGGAACAATTCATATCCCCCATTTCACGATCGAGCAACTGCACAAGCAATGTCAGCGACTCGTGGAGAGATGCACCAGAGGCGATGCGCTGCAACACTTCGTTCTGCAAGTTAAGCCGCGCATCCGCCTGCTTGCGGTCGGTGATATCGGTAATCGTGCCTACCATGCGAACAGGCCGACCTTCGTCATCGCGACTCACCACCTCACCCCGGTCATAAAACCACTGGTATTCACCGGATTTTGTGCGTAAGCGCACTTCGTCCTGCTTGACCTTCGTAAGTCCTGCGAGATGATTTTCCACAGCCGTCGTAACCAGCTCCACATCATCAGGATGAACAATGCTGAAAAAGAATTCGACACGTTGCGGAACTTCTTCCGGCTCATATCCAAGCAGTCGTGCCCAACGTGGACTGAAATAGACATCTCCGCTGGTAATGTCCCAGTCCCATACCCCATCGCGTGTAGCATCTAGCGCATACCTTGCTCGTTGATCTTTATCTATAAACGCCGTGTGTTCACGCTTGTGACTCACATCAGCGCCGGTTGTGTCTGAATTCTGCGTAATTGCCATAATCCCTCACCCCGAAATCATCTTCGTCGGCCGCCGCCGCGCTCTGTGTGACTGACCATGACACAGACGCGTTAACAGCACAATCAGGGAGTAACGGAAATTATTTTCATCCCTGACATCAGGGATCGTTACACATTGGCAACATGCGGCGTCTTCCGAAATACAGCAGCCGCAGCTATGACAGAAATGATGACTGCCTGCGGCACCATGTAACGGCTCTCAAGGTTGGGTAACAGCAGGTAACGCAGCACAGTCGATGCAGCACAGACATGGATCAAGCCAGTCTGGAACCGTAACTTGAAGGCAATCAGAGCCAACAGAACAAACGGTGCAAGCAGTGCCACATCGGGTGCCAGCAGATTATGTATCAATGCATCCGCATAGCTGCTGCGATGCGTATTTTCCAGCACCAGCGCCAGCAACTGAGGATGAGGAAATCCGGTTCGCGAAATTACCCAGTAAGTCGCCAGCATGGCCAGACCGACGATGACCACAAACCTGTTCGTCACCTGCTTCTGCCATCCTGCGTGCAATAACAGCAGCCCGCCCAGCAACACACAGTCAGTCCGGGTTGCCACCGACAGGATCAGCAGTACACCAGCCAGATAACCATGCTGCGTACAGGTCAGTAACCAAGCAGCACTCACCAGCAACAACGTACAGAGAAGATCAGGCGTACCCATCGCCGCTGCATCTGTAATGAATGGCATGTACCAGATCAGTGTGGCCGCAAGCGTCCGCCACACTACATCCACGCCCAGCGAGCGTAGCCAGAACCAGATCAGCAAGCCGCACAGGCAGTATGAGATTGCCGCAACAGCAGGGGGTGCTTGCAGCACACCTACAAATGGCGCTGCCAGACGTGCCAGAGCGACAAACAGGTATTTGACGGTATAGAAAGGCTCCTGCACGACATAGTCCTGATCCGGCAGGTTCACAAAGTCGGGTGGCAATCCCGGCAACGCCTTGAATGCAGCGACGTCATCGCTGATCAGGTAGGAATAAAAATACGAATCAAAAGTGAGATTCGGCTGTACCCACACCTTGCAGGTGAAGGCCAGCAACAGCAGCGAAAATATCAGCAGTGCAAACTGCTCAGTGCGATTCAGCATGGATGAGACTGCAACGTCAGGAACCGGTCAGCAAGCCATCTTTATCAGAGTTGCCGCATGGTTGACTATGACTCGTCACCGCCAGCCAACTCACCTTCACCTGCTGCTTCATTGCCATCACTGATGATCCGTTCAACACCGACCAGACGCGCCTCGTCATCAATGCGAATGAGGCGCACACCCTGGGTATTACGGCCCTGCACGGAAATATCCTTGACCGGTGTGCGCACCAGTGTGCCATTCGAGCTGATGAGCATGAGCTCGTCTTCCGGCTTCACCTGCACCGCGGCAACCACTTCACCATTGCGCTCGCTGGTTTGCAGTGAGATCACGCCCTGACCACCACGACCCTGCACGGGGAATTCAGCCACTTCAGTCAATTTGCCATAGCCATTGGCAGAGGCGGTCAGCACCAGACCGGCTTCATCCACAACAATCAGTGAAATAACTTCATCGCCCTCGGCGAGACGAATGCCACGTACACCCGCAGCCACACGGCCCATCGGACGCACATCGTCTTCATTGAAGCGAATTGCCTTGCCCGATGCAGTAGACAGCATGATGTGCTTGCTGCCATCTGTAATATCCACACCAACAAGGTGATCACCCACTTCCAGATCAACCGCGATGATGCCGGCCTGACGCGGACGCGAGAATGATTCCAGTGAAGTCTTCTTCACCGTACCCTGACTGGTGACCATGAATACATACTGATCCGCCACGAATTCATGGATCGGCAATACGGCATTGATGCGCTCACCTTCTACCAGCGGCAACAGATTCACAATCGGCTTGCCACGGGCACCCCTGCTGGCCATCGGCAATTGATATACCTTGAGCCAGTAAAGCTTGCCAGCGCTGGAGAAGCACAGCAGCGTGTCATGGGTATGTGCCACGAACAGCTTGTCGATGAAATCTTCATCCTTCATCGTGGTGGCCGCCTTGCCGCGACCACCGCGCTTCTGGGCCTGATAGTCCACCAGCGGCTGTGACTTGGCATAGCCACCATGAGACAGCGTCACCACCACATCCTGCGGCTCGATCAGGTCTTCAAGCGTCAGGTCGGAATGCGTGTGATTGATTTCAGTACGGCGCGAATCAGCGTAGGCAGCCTTGATTTCCAGCAATTCATCGCGGATGACCTGCACCAGACGTTCAGCACGGGCAAGGATGTCGCCCAGATCCTGAATCTTGAGCAGCAGTTCCTGATATTCAGCAATGATCTTGTCCTGCTCCAGCCCGGTGAGGCGATGCAGCCGCAGATCAAGAATGGCCTGAGCCTGAGCCTCAGACATGCGATACCGCTGGCCATGCAGACCAAATTCGGCAGGCAGGCCATCAGGCCGGGTCGAAATGGCGCCGGCACGCTCCAGCATGGCGGGCACTGCGCCACCAGACCAGTCACGGCTCAACAAGCCGATCTTTGCTTCAGCTGGAGTAGGTGAAGCCTTGATCAGCGCGATGACTTCATCAATGTTCGCCAGTGCAATGGCCTGTCCTTCCAGCACATGAGCGCGTTCTCGCGCCTTGCGCAGTTCGAACACGGTTCTGCGGGTGACCACTTCACGACGATGCCGCAGGAACGCATCAAGGACTTCCTTGAGGTTGAGCAGTTTTGGCTGGCCATCCAGCAATGCCACCATGTTGATACCGAATACCGAATCCATGGCGGTGTGCTTGAACAGATTGTTCAGCACCACATCAGCCACTTCACCGCGCTTCAGTTCGATAACGATGCGCATGCCATCCTTGTCGGACTCATCACGCAAACCATCGGAGGCAATGCCTTCAATTATTTTTTCACGCACCAGCTCGGCGATTCGTTCAATCAGTCGTGCCTTGTTCACCTGATAGGGAAGTTCGGTAACGATAATGGTCTGACGGCCTTTTTCATCTTCCTCAATGCTGGTACGCGCACGCATGTACACGCGACCACGACCGGTGTGATAAGCCTGAGCAATTTCCTGCGTACCGTTGATGATGCCGGCTGTAGGAAAGTCAGGAGCAGGAATATGCTGCATCAATTCCGCAATGGTGATCGCCGGGTTATCCAGCAACGCCACGCAGGCATCAATCACTTCGCCAAGGTTATGGGGCGGAATGTTGGTCGCCATACCGACGGCGATGCCGGTCTGGCCATTGATGAGCAGATTCGGAATGCGTGCTGGCATCACCGCCGGTTCATGTTCGGATTCGTCGTAGTTGGGGGTGAAGTCAACCGTTTCCTTGTCGATGTCGGCCAGCAATTCATGCGCCAGCTTCGACATGCGCACTTCGGTATAACGCATAGCCGCCGGTGAATCGCCGTCCACAGAACCGAAATTCCCCTGACCATCCACCAGCAGATAACGCATCGAGAAAGGCTGTGCCATGCGAACGATCGTGTCGTACACCGCAGTGTCACCATGCGGGTGATATTTACCGATAACGTCACCGACCACACGCGCAGATTTCTTGTACGGTTTATTCCAGTCGTTGCCCAGCTCGCGCATGGCAAACAGCACACGGCGATGCACGGGCTTCAAGCCATCACGCACATCCGGCAAAGCGCGTCCCACAATCACGCTCATGGCGTAATCGAGATAGGACTGACGCATCTCGTCTTCGATGTTGACGTGCAGTACTTCGCTTGCGATTTCAGTCATGGTTGAGCCAAGTTTCCGTTGTGGATGCCGGGTTTTGAACGCTGGTTTTCAGTCTTGTCAGAGACCCGTCAAAGGACGCTGGTTATTTAAGGAATTCTAGCACAGAGATGATCCGGATATGGGTATAAAACCAGCCGCAACCCGCCCCTCTGATACAACCTGCATGGTGTGAATCAGCCACACCAAATCCAGCCCGGATCGCTATACTTCCCAGCCTCGAAATTCAGGCTCACCATGAACTCCACAGCCAACCACGACCCTGCCGAAATCGCCCGTTTCGATAGCCTCGCGCAGCGCTGGTGGGACGATCAGGGCGAGTTCCGGCCGTTGCACATCATGAATCCGGTACGCGTCGACTATATCGATCAGCGAACCCGACTGAACGGCAAACTCGTGCTGGATGTGGGTTGTGGTGGCGGCCTGTTATGCGAAGCCATGACACGACGGGGAGCACAGGTCACCGGCATTGATCTGGGCGAAGCCACCATCGAAGTTGCAACGCTGCATGCACTGGATTCAGGCCTGAAAATCCGTTACCTGCGTGAATCAGCAGAACAGCATGCACTGCATCATGCGGGCTGTTACGACATCATCACCTGTCTGGAAATGCTGGAGCATGTGCCTGACCCGGCCGCCGTAATCCATACCATTGCCAGCATGCTGAAGCCCGGCGGACAGGCTGTATTTTCCACTCTCAACCGCAACCCGAAATCTTATGCCATGGCTATTTTCGGTGCGGAATACCTGCTGAAACTGTTACCCAGAGGCACCCACACCTACGCGCAGTTCATACGTCCTTCAGAGCTGTCTGCCTGGGTCCGCGCTGCCGGTCTTGAACTGCAGGACATTACCGGCCTGGAATTTCATCCCCTCACACACCGCTGTTCGCTGGGCAGGAATGTGGATGTGAACTACCTGATGCACGTCAGCAAACCCACGGCATGAACATGGAATTTATTATTGCCTTCTGTGCGCTGCTGATCGGCCTGCTGGTGGGCTGGCTGCTGGCACGCAATCAGTCGAACCACCGCGAACAGCAGCTCACCGCAGAACTGGCAGTAGCCCAGGCCCAGATCAAGTCTCAGGAACAGCTGAACAATGAGCGTGAAACTGCGATGCAGCTGAGCATGGAGCGACTGGCCGCCGAGTTCGACAATGTGGCCGGCAATTCCCTGCGTGCCAACAGTGAAACCTTTCTGCAACTGGCGCGTGAACATCTCGGCCAGCATCAGCAGGTAGCCAGCGCAGCATTGAACGAACGCGAAAAAGCCATTGAAACCATGGTGGCACCGATCCGCGAAGCACTCAGCAAGACCGAACAGCAGATCAGCCGTATCGAGAAGGAACGTGCCGAAACATTTGGCGCACTGCGCTCATCTCTTGAGTCAGTCACCCTTGGCCAGCAGGCACTGCAGAAAGAAACCCGCAATCTGGTAACGGCACTGCGTCGGCCCGAAGTCCGTGGCCAATGGGGCGAGCTGACCCTCAAGCGCCTCACCGAGCTGGCAGGCATGGTGGAGCATTGCGACTTCAGCGAACAGGTGCATACGCATACCACCGAAGGTGCATTGCGTCCCGACATGATCGTCAATATGCCTGATGGCCGCACGCTGGTGGTGGATGTAAAAACACCGCTGGATGCCTATCTTGAAGCAGTTGAAGCCAGCACGGATGAAGCCAGGCAGATCGCACTGCAACGTCATGCCGGCATGGTGGCGCAACGTGTGCGTGAACTGTCCGCCAAGAGTTACTGGGCGCAGTTCGAGAAAAGCCCGGACTTCGTCATCCTTTTCATTCCGGGCGATCAATTCCTGAGCGCGGCGCTGGCAGAAAATCCCTCGCTGCTGGAAGATGCGATCCGTCAGGATGTGATCATCGCCACGCCATCTTCGCTGGTGGCACTGCTCAAGGCTGTAGCATACGGCTGGCGGCAAACTGCGCTGGCTCAGAACGCGCAGATCATCCGCGATCTCGGCGCCGATCTGTACAAGCGTCTGAATGTTTTCACCACGCATCTCGGCAAACTGTCGCGTAATCTGAATGGCAGTGTTGAGGCCTTCAATGCAGCCATGGGCTCTCTTGAACGTCAGGTTCTGCCCGGTGCACGCAAGTTCACGGAACTGGGTATCAGGCCTGACAAAGAACTGGACAGTATTGAGCCGATCGAAGTACTGGCGCGCACCCCGGCTGCTACGGCCATCAGCGCCGATCAGACGATCACTGACAGCAACAAAGCATGAAGCTTGATGCGTCACTGGTAGCCCGGGCCGTACCGCCCGGTTCCATGCGCTATTACGCATGGCTGTTCACACCTGAAGTACAGCGCGATGTCATGGCCGCACTGTTCCTCATTGAAACCGAGCTGCACGATACTGCCCGCGCACCACATGAAGTGGCGCATCTTCGCCTGCAATGGTGGCGTGAAGAGATTGATCGTCTGATATCGGGCAACGCACAGCATCCGGCAACTCTTGTTCTGCAGGCTGCCGCACAGCCTTGCGTAGATTTCAAGTTACTGCATGACGTGGTTCATAGCGCCGCACAGGAACTGGCCAACGCCACGTATGAAACCGATACAGAACTCAGACAGTATCTGCATTGCGGCCAGGGAAGTCTGATGCAGCTGGGCAGCCAATATCTGTCCGAAACGCCCACCGGGACACTCCTGGATGCCGCGACGCAGCTGGGTGCCTTCATCCGTCAGGTGGAAATCCTGCGCGACCTGCGTCAGGACTTGCATCATGGCCGGCTTTATCTGTCTCTGGCCGCAATTGATCCGCTCAATATCGAGTACGAAACTATCCAGACAGGCGACTGGCCGGATGGCTTTGTGGAAATGCTGAAGTCAGTCTGCACGCAGCATCTGGCTGGATATGCAACACTGAAGCAGAGTTTGCTGAGCAGCGAAAAAAAAACACTGCGCCCATTGCTGGTACTGAGCGAACTGTATGCACAGGTATTGCAGACCATCAGCACTGATCCAGCAACGTACACAAGGCAACGAGTGGAGCTCGGCGCCATCCGCAGACTCTGGATCGCATGGCGTGCAGCACGTACCGCGTCCTGAACTTGCAGCCCCACATCCACTTCAGTGCTGTGCGACTTGGTGTTACGCCCGACACACCCTATGATGCGCAGCCTTGATTGCCAGCGCGAATCACCATGCAAAACCTGAAATCATTCCAGCCCGCACCCGATGCCCTGAAAGACCGTGTAATTCTGATTACCGGCGCAACCGATGGCATCGGCAAGGCGCTGGCCATTGCCTGTGCGAAGCTGGGTGCGCAGGTCATTGCGCATGGCCGTAACCAGAAAAAGCTGGAAGCCGTGGCGAATCTGGTTACCGACTCCAGCACCCGACCCATGGCATTGCTGCCGCTTGATTTTGAAAAGGCCGGTCCTGCCGAATACGAAGCCATGACTGATGCAATCGAAACAAATTTCGGTCATCTGGACGGCCTGGTACACAACGCCGCCATGCTGGCCGAACGCGCGCCCATCGAACATCACGATGTACCGAAGTGGCTGCGCGCCATGCATGTGAATACCAACGCACCATTCATCCTGACGCGCTACTGCCTGCCGCTGTTAAAAAAATCTGCGGACGCATCCATCGTGTTCAGCAGCTGCGACGTTGCCACAGATGCGCGCGCGCACTGGGGTCCCTATCTGGTTTCCAAGTGGGCGAATGAGGGCATGATGCGCATGCTGGCGGATGAACTCAGCAATACAAAGGTGCGGGTCAACAGCATCGACCCCGGCGTTACAAGTACCAAGATCCGGTTACAGGCTTTTCCTGCTGAAAATCGCGATGCGCTGGCAAAGCCGGAAGAAGTGATTAACGGTTATCTGTTCCTGCTGAGCTCAAGCAGCAAAGGCACTACCGGGCAGCAACTCGCCGGCAACTGATTCAGCAGGCGCGCAACCGGCTTCAGAAGAACGCTATCTGAACACGACGGTACGATTACCGTTCAGCAGAATGCGGTGTTCAACATGCCACTTTACTGCCCGCGCCAGCACTGCACACTCAACGTCACGGCCGACTGATGCACAATCTTCCACACTCATGGCGTGATCAACGCGCGCCACATCCTGCTCGATAATCGGACCTTCATCCAGATCCTGAGTCACATAGTGTGCGGTTGCACCGATCAGCTTCACGCCCCGGTCATGCGCCTGCTGATAGGGCTTGGCACCCTGAAAGCTGGGCAGGAAGGAATGATGAATATTGATAGCTCGCTCCCTGAGATGGGCACACAAATCCGGTGACAGGATTTGCATGTACCGCGCCAGCACCACCAGATCACAACGCTCTTCCTGAAAAAGCTCAATCAGTTTCTGTTCCTGTTTTTCCTTGTTGTCCTTGTTCACAGGCAGGTAGTGAAACGGAATATTGTTGGCAGCAGCCAGCTGGTAGAAATCACGATGATTGGACACGATGGCCGGAATCTCGATAGGCAAGGCACCGACACGGTGGCGATACAGCAGATCATTCAGGCAGTGCCCGAATTTTGATACCAGCAACATGACCCGATGTTTGACGGCCACATCGTGAATGGCCCATTGCATGGCAAAGCGAGTACCGATTGGCGTAAACATTTCGCGGATAGCCGCAATCTGCATACCGCTTTCCGGCGCGAAACAGACCCGCATGAAAAACAGCTTGTTCGCCTCATCACTGAATTGCGCGCTGTCGACGATATTGCAATGCTGATCAAGCAGAAAACTGGCTACCGCAGCCACAATGCCGGTGCGATCCGGACAGGAGAGAGTCAGAACGAAACGCTGCATAGTGAACTACCCGTCTTGCAAACTATCTCTTGGTGCCTGCCGGCGCAGGCCGTGATGCTCGATTCGAGCCACCACCCTTGCCACGTCGCAATGCAGCACGCTGTTGCGGGCCGCGCACCGCAGTTGTTTCAGTATGGGGTTTTGCACCGGTTCTGGCTGGCCCACGGGCACGGGTTGAAGCTCGTGCCTCCTGAGCGGTCAGAGTCGTGATTTCCTGATCATCGTCACGAGGTCCATGACGGCCCCTGCGCGGACTGCGTACGGGACGCGCAGGATTTACCGGCATGGTCAGCTGAGCCAGCGCATACAGGGAGGCGATCTGCACAGGCTTGAGCGGTATTGAACGGGCGCGCGGCATTTCCTTGGTCAGAGCGATCTCGCCAAATGCCACCTGCATCATGCGGCTCACAGTCAGATCATGACTGACGAACAGAGCACGCACCGCAGCGCGCTTGTCTGCACGCGGCATGACAACCTTGTACCAGATATTCCCCGATTCACTTTCGCCTTCAGGCCCACTGTTGCAGACCGAAACTTCAGTGAACTCGATTGTTTCGTTATCCAGTCGCAATACGGTGGGCAACTCGGGTGCAGCTGCAACGCCACCCCGTACATGCACACGCACCATGTAAGTAGCCGGAATTTTCTTTTTCTGGCGTGTCAGCGCATAGGACAGGTTTCCGTCATTGGTGAACAGCAGCAACCCACTGTCACCGGGATGCATCGGATTGATGGCCACCCAGCGCGAACCACGCTGCACCGGCAAACGTTCTTCAACTGATTCATCAATGTCTTCCGGTGCATGATCAGGAGATTGACGGTCTGCGGCGGGACGTTCAATCGGCTGTCCCTGCGGTTTGTGATAGGCAAGCACCTGTGCAGTCACAGTGTTATCGAGTCGCTTGCCGACATCTCTTCCATCCAGTTGCACCCGATCGCCCGGCTCATAACGATCGCCTGTCCGGGCAACTACGCCATTGATCTGCAGACGACCTTCAACAATCCATCGTTCCACTTCCCGTCGTGAGCCGATGCCATGCTGAGCCAATACCTTCTGGATACGTTCTGACATGCGTTATTGAGCCTGCGCAGTGACTTCGGCGTCAGCTGCGTCAGCATCGGCAACAGATTCACTGGCAACGTCTTCTGACTCTGCAGAAGCCGGAGCATCAGTCACTTCAGCAACCACTTCCGGATTCGTTTCAGCGCTGGCCTCTGTCGCCTGTACCTCTGCTGCATCAGCATTACTGACTGGAGCAACTTCACCGGTATTGAACTCCAGCTGCACGCCGATGTTCTCTACATCCTTCAACTCCGCCAGTGTGGGCAGCTCATCCAGACTCTTCAGGCCGAAGTAATCAAGGAAGTCCCGGTTGGTAGCCAGCAATTCAGGACGGCCCGGCACCTCGCGATGACCTACCACGCGAATCCAGTTGCGGTCATGCAGTGTACGCATGATGGTACTGCTGACCGCCACGCCACGAATTTCTTCAATCTCGCCACGGGTAATAGGCTGGCGATAGGCAATCAATGCAAGGGTTTCCAGCAATGCGCGCGAGTAACGTGCAGGACGTTCCTGCCACAGGCGCGATACGAAATCGATGCAATTGCTGCGAATCTGGATACGCCAGCCACTGGACACTTCCACCAGCTCGATACCGCGACTCTGATAATCTTCATGCAGGGCATTCAAAGCAGTCAGCACCTGTTCGAGGCTCGGACGTTCACGCTCGTCAAACAACTCGGACAGCTGTTGCGTAGTCAGCGGACGCCCTGCCGCCAGCAGCGCTGCTTCAAACTGGTGTTTCATCTCTAGTTCATTCATCAGCTGACATTCCCACTGGTAACTTCAAATGGCATCAATTGGCCGATTCATCATCGGTCAACACCACACTCTCATCCGGCTTGTCTGATTCAGCCGGCAGATCGCTCAGCTGCGGTTCCGCTTCTACTTCATTCTCATCCGCCAGTTCAGGCTGAGCCAGTGCAGCCTGATTTTCCAGGTCAGCGGCATCATTGCTGAGATCTGCATCAGCCCGTCGCGGGGCCGCCTTGCGAACATGCAGGGGCGCATAGGGCGCTGCCTGCACAATGTCGAGCAGACCTTCTTTCATCAGCTCCAGAATGGAAATGAAGGTCACCGTGACGCCCATTCTGCCTTCTTCCGGTTTGAACAGACGGATGAACTCAATAAACTCGGCACCTTCCAGCAAGTCGATAATTTCCGACATGCGCTGCCGCTGCGACAGACGTTCACGCTGAATCGCATGATGCGTGAAATGCTCCGAGCGCTGCACCACTTCGCGGAACGCCTTGAGCATCTCGCTCAGACTGGTTTCCGGTTGCTGGCGGATCACGCGCTTTTCCAGCACTTCGACACTGGCAATCATGACATCGCGCTCCATGCGCTTGAGCCGGTCGATATCATCCGCCGCTTTCTTGAAGCGCTCGTATTCCTGCAGGCGACGTACCAGTTCTGCACGTGGATCTTCTTCTTCCTTGCCGTCTTCCACATTGGCACGCGGTAACAGCATGCGCGACTTGATCTCGGCAAGCATGGCGGCCATCAGCAGATATTCACCGGCCAGCTCCAGCTGCAGGTTTTCCATCAGATCGATATAACCCATGTATTGCCGGGTAATTTCGGCGATGGGAATATCGAGAATATCGAGGTTCTGCTTGCGGATCAGGTACAGCAGGAAATCCAGCGGACCTTCAAATGCTTCAAGGAACACCTGCAAGGCATCAGGCGGAATGTACAGATCGCGCGGCACTTCGGTGTAGGGCTCGCCATCCACCATGGCAAACGGCATTTCCACCTGTTGCGGTTGTGGCGCAGCAACCGCCTCAGCCAGCGCCACCTGTTCAGCAGCCCGCTCTGCATCCGCGTTGCCCAGTTCTTCTGCCACTGTTTTTAACTCGGTGTTCATCGATAGTTCATGCCGATTGCCTGACGCACTTCGTCCAGCGTCTGGCGTGCCACTTCACGTGCCTTCTCACAGCCTTCGGCAATGATGCCGCGCACCAGATCCGCATTTTCTTCGTATTCCTGAGCACGAGTACGGATGGCAGTGATTTCAATCACCACCTTTTCGATCAGGGGCTTCTTGCAATCAAGGCAGCCGATACCAGCGGAGCGACAGCCGTTCTGCACCCATTCCTTTGTGGCATCGTCTGAATAAACCTTGTGCAGATCCCATACCGGGCAGGCTTCAGGATTACCGGGATCGGTTCTGCGTACACGCGCCGGATCGGTTTGCATGGTACGCAACTTTTTGGCAACGCTGTCCGGATCTTCGCGCAAACCGATGGTGTTGCCATAGGACTTGGACATTTTCCGTCCATCAAGTCCGGGCACCTTGGGTGTGGCAGTTAACAAGGCCTGCGGTTCGATCAGAATGCTGCGGCCCGTACCTTCCAGATAGCCCAGCAGACGCTCACGATCTGCCAGCGTCAGCCGGGTGTTGTCTTCAAGCAAAGCCTGCGCCTTGTCCAGCGACTCGGCATTGCCCTGCTCCTGATATTGCTTGCGCAGCTCCAGGTACAGCTTCGCCCGGGTTCCCAGACTCTTCAGAGCCTTATCCACCTTGGTCTCGAAGTCATTTTCACGACCGAACACAAAGTTGAAACGGCGGGCGACTTCGCGAGTGATTTCAACATGTGCGACCTGATCTTCGCCCACCGGCACGAACTCCGGTTTGTAGAGCAGGATGTCAGCGCTTTGCAGCAGCGGATAACCCAGAAATCCATAGGTGGCGAGATCCTTATCTTTCAACTGCTCCTGCTGATCCTTGTAGGTCGGCACGCGCTCAAGCCAGCTGAGCGGCGTAATCATCGACAGCAACACATGCAGCTCGGAATGTTCGGGCACACGCGACTGGATGAAAATGGTACAGGCCGCCGGGTTCAGGCCCGCAGCCAGCCAGTCCACTACCATCTGCCAGACGCGGGTTTCGAGCTGGGTGGTGTTTTCATAGCCGGTGGTGAGCGCATGAATGTCGGCAATGAAAAAGTAGGACTCGTACTGGTACTGCAGTTCGACCCAGTTTTTCAATGCGCCGTGGTAGTTGCCCAGATGCAGCTCTCCCGAAGGGCGCATGCCTGACAAGATTCGGTTATTGGCGTTTGGTGAACTCAAAACTTGGCCTTTGCAGCTGGCGGCTTGGAAAACCACGCAACCGCATCCTTACAGGTTGAAGTGAAAACGAGACCGGCGATTATAGTAGAGGCCACCGCTGGGCGCGGCACGAAATGCAGACCGGGTTGCCGGTTATGCCCTTGCTTGCTTTTACTCAAACGGGCCGGGATCGCCCCGTCCGCGCCGCAACACCACGGGTGCCGGGCCTTCCAGATCCACCACGGTGGTGGGTTCAAAGCCACAATTGCCGCCATCCAGCACCGCATCCACCTGATGCTTCAGGCGATCCTGGATTTCGCGTCCATCCGTCATGGGCAGTTCATCGCCCGGCAGCAACAGGGTGGTACTCAGCAGAGGCTCTTTCAGTTCGGCCAGCAAGGCCAGCGGCACAGGATGATCCGGCACCCTGATTCCTATGGTGCGACGCCGCTCATTCTGGAGCCGTTTGGGGGTTTCGCGCGTCGCCAGCAGGATGAACGTATAGGCCCCCGGGGTATGCACTTTGAGCAGCCGGTAGTGCTGGTTGCTCACCTTGGCGTAGGTGGCGATCTCCGACAGATCGCGGCAGACCAGCGTGAAATGGTGGTGTTTATCGGTGGCGCGGATACGCGAAATCCGCTCCAGCGCGTCCTTGTCGCCGATATGACAGCCAAGCGCGTAGCAGGAATCAGTGGGATAAACGATCACCCCGCCGTCACGGACGATACCCGCCGCCTGCTGGATCAGGCGTGGCTGGGGATTTTTGGGGTGAATTTCTAGGTAGGTGCTGGGCATCTGGTTCTGAGTACGGGCAATTCCAATCCTGATCCGGTTTTACGCCATCCGGCGACAGTCCCGGTTATCCGGGCGCAGCGGCAGGACACTTCACGTATCATACGCGGCCTTTGTGGCCATCCGATCATCGCTCATGCAACTGTTGCTCGACTTCCTGCCGGTTCTGGCTTTTTTTGTTGCCTATAAAACGGGCGGTATTTACGTGGCCACCGCCATCATCATGGCTGCGATGACCATCCAGTGCGCTGTCATCTGGTTCATCAAGCGCAAGGTCAGCACCATGCTGCTGGTCTCCACGGCACTGGTACTGGTATTCGGCAGTGTCACACTGCTCGTCCATGACCCGGTTTTCATCAAGTGGAAAATGACCGTACTCGACTGGCTGTTTGCACTGGCCTTTGTGCTGGCACCCCGTTTCGGCGGTCAGACTCTGGTGCAACGATTGATGGGTGCGCAAGTCACTTTGCCTGAGCAGCACTGGGTAACACTGAACCTGATGTGGATTGTGTTTTTCATCCTGATGGGCGGGCTGAATGTGTTCGTGCTGTATCACTACGACGAAGCCACCTGGGTGAACTTCAAACTGTTCGGCACCATGGGTCTGACCATCGTGTTTGTCATCATTCAGGGCATCTGGCTGTCAGGCAAAATGCCCAAAGACGATGATTCCGCACCCAGGCCTTCCACACCCGATCAGCAAAATTAACGTGTCTTAACCCATGTCCACCACTCGATATGACATGATCCGCACCCGTCTTGAGGCTGCCTTCAAACCACACAGCATGGAACTGACCGATGAAAGCCATCTGCACGCCGGCCATGCCGGGGCAGAAGGTGGACGGGGCCACTACCGGGTGCGTATCGTCAGCCCTCAATTTGACGGCTTGAAACCCATCGCCCGGCATCAACTGGTGTATCGCAGTCTGGGAGACCTGATGCACACCGACATTCATGCCCTGAGCATCACCGCGCAAACGCCGGCCGAGGCTCAGGGTGCAATTTGACGACAAGAAGTTCCGATTCAATTTATTATTCTTAATTAACTCATTACCAACCGATTCGCTCTGACTCAATAAAACAGAAGGTTCAACATGAAATATCGTTACGCGCTTGCGCTTGCCATTGCCGCCGCCACTACCACCGCCTGCTCACAGAGCAGCGTTGATGTGAAGGATTCCGAATTGCTTGCCACCGTTAATGGCGAAAAGATTTCCACCAAGGAATTCGATTCATTCGTTGCTGCTGTAAGCAACGGCAGCACCACTGCTGACAAGCTGACCGCCGAACAGCGCACCCAGCTGGTTGATCGTCTGATCGGCATGCACGTTGCAGCCGCAGAAGCAACCAAGGCCGGTCTGGACAAGCAATCTGAAGCCGCTGCTCAACTGAGCCTGTGGCGCAGCAATATCCTCAGCGAAGCCATGACCAAGGAATATCTCGAAAAGAACAAGATCTCGGATGCCGACATTCAGGCTGAATACGACACACAAGTGGCAGCCATGCCGCGTGAATATCACGCCAGCCACATTCTGGTGAAGACTCAGGAAGAAGCCGACAAGCTAATCGCCCAGATCAAGGGCGGTGCTGATTTCGCCGCACTGGCCAAGAAGAATTCACAGGACCCGGGTTCTGCCAAGAATGGCGGCGACCTCGGCTGGTTCTCTCCTGCCAGCATGGTTCCTGAATTCGGCAATGCAGTGAAGACACTGGAAAACGGCAAGATGACCGAAACACCGGTCAAGACCCAGTTCGGGTATCACATCATCAAAATGCAGGAAAGCCGTGCACCATCACCACCCGCACTGGCCGATGTGAAGACTCAGGTCGAAGGCCTGGTACGCAACAAGAAGATCGAAACCTATCTGGAAGGTCTGCGTAAAGGTGCCAAGATCAGCATCACCCCGGTCGCAAAAAGCAGCAGCTCTTCATCATCAGCCGCAGCTGAAGCCGGTGCCGCACCAGCCGCTGCTGCTCCTGCTGAAGCCAGCACTCCTGCTGCAAGCCCAGCTGCCAAGTAATCCTGCATTCAGGCACTGATACAAAGGCACTGATCGAAAGATCAGTGCCTTTTTTATTGCCCTCAGCAACGTCATGAGTGGTGAATAAATAAAACCAGATTGCACACGCCCCGTGAATCGCCGCAGTGTCATGCGTAGATGTACTGACTCCGATTACATTCAACCCGGCCTGTGTGTGGATTAAAGTGACCGGCAGAATTCAACCAATCAAATCGGCACGAGGTATTCATGATCCAGCAAGTTTCCGGCGACATCCTGCTCAGCAAGGCACAGGTCATTGCACATGGCGTAGCACCCAAAGACCCCATGAATCAGGGACTGGCGCTGTCACTTCATGAGAAATATCCCGCCATGCACAAGGATTTTCATCACTGGTGTGCGCAGCACAATGCACAGGCCGGTGAAGCATGGATGTGGGGCAGTACCAATAGCGTGCGCGTGGTGAATCTGCTGACTCAGGAAGGCGGTAATGGTCACGCCGCCCATCCCGGTCGCGCAACTCTCAAGCATGTGCGCGACAGCCTGAAGTCTCTGGCCAGGATTGCGAAGAAGGAAGCATTCAAATCAATCGCGCTGCCCCGTCTGGCAACGGGCGTGGGCGGTATGGACTGGAAAGAGGTGTTACCCGTGATTGAAGAACAACTCGGTGACCTCGGCATTCCCATTGTCATCTACAGCGAGTTTCATGCCGGACAGGCGGCGAAGGAAAACCTCGGCTGATCAGTAACAGATCCGGTGCTCAGTTTGAGCATCGGATACTTCACCGCGCATGGGGTTGGCATGCGATCCGCTCGCATGCATGCTGAAACAACCGCGAAGCAGTACGGCCAATACAGGTAACTTACAGCCCATATTGCATACGCAATGCGTATGCATTCAGGTGCTGTCCTATCTGCACTCCAACCGGCGGCGAAGCAGGTGCTGCACCAAACGCAGTGTTTGATGGATTGAGACGATCCACATTCACATTCAGGTAATTGAACACCAGCTTGAGATTGGCATTCACATACCAGTTCACGCCTGTCGTCCAGATATTCTGTATGCCGCCCCGCACTCCTTCAGCTGGCGCTGCAAAACCCGCCGTACCTTCGTGATAGTTCAAATCCGTGTGACTGTAGCGCACTGCCAGCTCCCATGCTCCCCAGCCACTCTGTGATGAAAACGGAATAAAGGGCCGAGGATTCATATAAGCGCCCGTGGCCATGTTGTAACGATGACTTTCACCGGTGAGCAGCCAGCCGGCTTGCAGGTAGAAACCATTGAAACGCGGATCAGCCAATAAGCTGTGACGCCGGTCTATGCCATACCAGAAGTATTCAGATTGAAACAGGATTCCGCGCCAGTTTGCGGCAAGCTCTGCGCCTGTCGCATAGGCATGATCTGCATCAATGGCGCCGGTATCAATCAGCCGCGTACTATCGACTCGCAATTCAGGCTGGTTCCTGAAACGGATACCATAACGGACACCGGTCGCGTCCACGCCTGCATCCGCAGGATGAACGACATAGGTTGCCGATGCGCCCAGATGAACATTGTAGTCAGTGGACGCTGCGGCCAGCGCTGCCACACGAGCAACCCACGCATTCTGCGAGTCGTACACTTCTGCATCATTTACGGTGCGCCCGGTAAGGGTTAATGCCGACATCCAGCGTGCGCCACTGGCGCGAATGCCCAGTCCAGTACGACCATCAGCGCCACCCAGGCTTCGCGACAAATCCGCTGCCGAAGCGCGTTCAATGAACAGTCCGTCCTCGGGCGTAGTGCCATCATCCATATTTGCAGGTGGCGCACCGGCACCGAACTGAATAGTGAATGGAGCAAACCCCACATAGTTAATCCACGCATCGTTAATACGGGTCGGCCCCTCAGTGCCGCTGCCGCCGAGTTCCAGCATCAGTCGATAATTGAAATCACGATTGATGATGCCTTCCACACCAAACCGGGCGCGACGGAAGTACGTCCCATCACTCAAGTCACGTGCCCCGTTGTTTTCGCGGTTAGGCGTCGTACCCACCGAACCCCGGCGAAAATCCACAGCCAGTCCATCCGCTGCATTCTGAACATAGTGAGCGGTATCAGCCTGTATATAGGCACGAATCGACATCGTAGAAAAACCATCCGGAGTCGAAATAGTTGGACGTCCGTAAATCATGCCGACACGGGGCGCATCCTGCGTACTGATCTTTTCGGCCTCCAGTCTTTCCAGCTGCAACCGTTGTGTATCTAGCTGCAATTGCTGTTGTGCAATGGCATCACGTAACTGCTGAATGTCGGCAGGCCGGTCAGCATCTTCAGCCAATACCAGTCCGCCGCTTACCATGAACACAATGAATGAGCGCAATAACAATGTTTTATTCATATCTGTAATTCAGATTGATTGGGAATTGCGGCAAGCCAGCGGCCACATGACTAGGGCAACACGCTAAAACCATATTTCCTGAAGGACGCCTGGGCTGTTGCGCTGCGCAGGTACTTCACAAACCTCGCAGCGCTTTCATTGGCCTGTGACACCAGAGCCACGGGGTACACAACAGGCTCATGCGTATTGTCGGGAAAGGTATCCACAATACGCACCTGTTTATCAATCAACGCATCGGTTGCATAGACGATACCCAGCGGTGCTTCACCCTTGGCAACAAACGCCAGTGCAGTTCGCACGTTATCGGCCCGGACCAGTTGGTTCGCCACTTCATTCCACACACCCAGATTGATCAATGCCGAGCGTGCGTACTTGCCAACCGGTACGGAATCTGGATCGCCCGTGGCAAGACGACTCTTGCCCAATGCAGCAGCCAGTGCAAAACCGGGCTTGATCCGCAGCTGTATATTGCTGTCGGCCGGCGCAACCAGCACCAGCTTATTACCGAGCAGATTGTTGCGACTTGCGGCCTGAATCAGACCGCGATTCTGCACATAGTCCATCCAGTCGGTATCGGCAGAAAAAAACACATCTGCCTTTGCACCCGCCTCCAGCTGCCGGGCCAGTGTAGAACTGGCGCCATAGGAAAACGTCACCTGCTGGCCGCTCTCAACCGTATAAGCCGAACCGATTTCGTCCAGCACATTGGTCAGCGACGATGCAGCGAACACTAGCAGACGCGGCGATGCAGCCTGCGCTGCCCGGACTGAACCAGACAGACAAATAAGCAGGATCAAAAGCGCATATCGTCTAAAAGACTGCATCATCACCTTCACTTGAGTGGTTATATTCATCTCACATCACTTGTGAACTCGGCTGAGACCTTTTCCAAAAACCGATTGAGTAAACCTGACCATATCGTGGTGAACTTGAACACAGCATTCAAGCAATCCGCATTATGCAGCTCTGTCCGAATACAAGCCATTGATGACTAGCAGCGATAAGCTAGTTTAATAATGTTTGAGCTGAGTCACGAACGCCATGCCGATATGAGTCAGCTCCAGCGAAGGGTTAGTCCTCATTTCGCGCCGTTCGTACTAGAGACTTGAAATCGGACTCACGGATAATCCTGATTCGATGGCCTTCCGTTACAAGCTGTTCCGCTTTGCGATGCTTTGAACTCTTCTCGTGCCCGGCAAGTTTGGTGACATCCTGATCGCCAACAACCAAGATGGTCGTCTTCTTCGTCACGCCCGAGGCGACCTGACAACCAATACTGGCCGCGAGATCTGCCGCTTGGCTCCTTGGCAATTCAAGGGCCCCGGTGAAGACAAGAACTTCCCCGTAGAGATCGCCTTCGGGATTGCCGTCTCGTTGTACTACATTGCTAGATGACGAACTCGCGGGATCAATTGGCTGGTTTACTCTGCGGCACCAATGGTCAAGGTCTTGCTGCGACTCGCGCAGAGCTGCAAGCAACACGAAGCCAGCAGCTTTGGCGTCTTCGAGGGCATCGTGGTGCTGGAATTCGTAACCGATCCTGCTGCAAACGTTGGCTAGGCCATAGCCCTTCCACGCAAGTTCCTTCCAGGTGCGTCGAACAACTCGCGCAGCGTCCAGCCAAGTAGTGGATATTGGATTCAGGTTGTACTTGCCGTAGGCTCGAGCCAGAGCAATCCGGTCAAAATGGGTATGGCAAACACTGACCGTACTCTCCAACGTCGCACGAAGTCGGTCGGCAATCTGCGGTAGCTTTGGCTGCCCTTGAACCATTCTTGGTTCGATGCCGTGAATGGAGATGTTCACCTCGTCGAAGTAGTCATCAGGATCAACGAGCGTGCCCCACTCCTCGACGAGTTCCCCATCGACAAATCTCGCGAGACCAATTTGGCAGATGGAACCCATGTCCGCATTGGCTGTCTCGACGTCAATGGCAACAAACTGCATAGGCTTTGCTCCAACTCGTCTACGGCTCGACGTACTTTGTCATATCGTTGGTGAAGACGACTGTCATTCCGGTGGTCGTGCAATTCAGAGCACGTTCCTCTGAAGTGTCAATATCCAAGTCTTCACCTCTTAGGCCCTGCCACATAGCAAGGTAGTGCAGCGTTCCGTACTTTTGCTTCTTCTTGATTGCCTTCTCAACGCCGCCCTTCCACGGCAAAACTACTAGCCTTCCTTTAACCGCCTGTGAAGCTAGTGCCGGGTCTTCAAATCGCTTCTCGCGTCCGCGCTCCCAGCAGGCGATTAGCCCACGATCCTTATCTTTCCAGCGTGCGACCCAGCTCATGCTCTTCCGGGTAGGCTCTTTGATTGATCTGTGAATTTTCATGCGGCTGACCTGTGAGATATGTAGTGGCGATGTGATCTATCGTTTGAGCTAACCGGCAATCAAGGGGCGTGGCATTGCATGCCGGATCAACTATTTCTATATCTCTTTTACCTTTCAAAAAACGAATGACTCAATAACGCTTGCAGCTGTGACTCATCAATAATCGTCACACCCAGTTCCTGCGCTTTCTGTAATTTACTGCCCGCTTCCGCGCCCACCACCACGTAATGCGTTTTCTTCGATACCGAACCGCTGACTTTGCCACCGGCGGCTTCAATCAATTCCTTTGCTTCATCACGGCTTAATGAAGGCAGGGT
>CAILZL010000025.1 GCA_903838705.1 uncultured Pseudomonadota bacterium | reverse complement strand
CGATGAAAGCCTCAACCAAAACTCCTTCATCACACTGGAGCACACCAAGGTACTGATCGAAGCATGGCGACGGGAATACAACGAGGACAGACCAAAGAAGGTACTGAAGGGGCTGACTCCTTCAGCCTATGCAAGACAACTGGCTCAGCCGTCGGTTACAGTTACCACCGGACTCTAAACCCAACCGCTACTGAAAACGGGGGGACGTCGTGCGTGCAACAAGACTCTAATTTTTCGAGCTGATACCCGAGACTGGTGCACTGCCAGGGTGCCTTGGGTCTTTTTCGTCTTCAGTAGCTGCGAGTTCAGGCTCATAAGTTCTGTTTGCAGCCATTTCTGCCTGAGCGCGTTCATGCTCAGCATCCCGCTCGTCAATGGCGGGTTACCAATGCTGGGTAGGTCGTTCGGTCTGGTCATGATGGCTTGTGACTGCCCGTCATACTGGAGGCCTGTATTTGCCAGGAGTGGTTTTCGTGGCTGGCTGGAAATCATCTTGAGCTGAATCCGGGAACAGTTCAAGTGAGTGACAAATGTCATACATTACTGTCACGAAATCATCACCAAGACCGTGAACAATGCTCGCCGCAGTACCGATCGGGCAAATTTCCTTGTCCCGCGCTGCATTCACCGGGTTCCAGCTGAGGGGAAGAGTTCGTGCGCAAGTTACTTGCAGTGCTGTTGTGTTGCCTGCCAATGGTCAGTCATGCCTGGTGGAGTGATGACTGGAATTTCCGCAAGGAAATTACCTTTGATTTAAGCCCTGCTGCGGCAGACATCTCCGGGACACCAAGTGATGTACCGGTCTTGATCCGGTTGCACCTCGGCAACTTCGGTTACTTTGGCGATACGCAGCCGGATGGCAGCGATCTGCGATTTGTTGCAGGTGATGACAAGACACCATTGAAGTTTCATGTCGAGCGATATGACGCCACCAGCCAGCTTGCCTTTGTCTGGGTCAATGTACCCCGACTTTCCGGTGGTTTGAATACAGATAAGATCTATCTGTACTACGGCAACAAGAAAAGCACATCTGCACAGAAATCGTCTGAGTCTTACGACGCGGCTCAGGTGCTGGTGTATCACTTCGGTGCAGGGGAATCAGCATGGACAGACAGTACTGCCTATGGCAACAAGGCCAGTGGTTCTACTGCTGAAGTTAATGCTGCTTCCTTGATTGCAGGTGGGGCCAAATTTTCTGGAAGTCAGTCGGTATCAGTGCCGGCAAGCGCATCCCTGCGCCTGCTTCCCGCCAAGGGCATTACGCTCTCATCATGGGTTCGCATTGATCAGGCTCAGACAAATGCATACGTGCTTTCGCTGGAAGACTCAGCCAAGCATGTCATTCTTGGTATCCGTGGTGCGCAGGCTTATGCACGTGTGACTACAGCGTCAGGTGATATAGAAGCGTTGCAGCCAGATTCACTGGCTACCGGCTCATGGCATCACCTCGCCGCTGTGGTGGGTGGTGGCAAGCTGGTGTTGTATGTGGATGGCAAGCCGGTTGGTAACACCCCGGCGCAGCCTGTAGAAGTGGCTGGCAGTTTGACCATGGGTAACAGCGCGGCTGGTAATAACGGTCTGGTAGGCGAGCTGGATGAAGTACAGGTTGCGGGTACCACAAGAGCGCCTGAATGGATCAAGGCGTCTGCGCTGGCTCAGGGTCAGGAATCTATCCTGACGGTATACGGTGCAGATGCACAGAAGGAAGGCGAAAAAGTTAACTACTTTGCCTCCACCATGAAGAACGTTACACCAGATGGCTGGGTAGTCATCATCATTCTGTCGGTCATGTTTGTTATTTCTATGTTAATCATGATTGGCAAAGCTATTTATCTTGGGCGTGTTCAGAAGGCTAATGCGGCATTCGTAAAGGAGTTTGAGCGGTTACGGGGCGATCCGACCGCGCTGGATAAAAATGAAGAACAGGATGGTGACGATGCGCTCAGTGAATCACCATTCATGCCTCACATCGGTGAGCAGCAGGATAAATTCAAGTATTCAAATATCTATCGTCTCTATCATCATGGCGTTCAGGAAATGACTGGACGAGTTGGCCTGAATTCGTCAGGTGCTCGGCCTGTCACCAGTCTTTCACCCCAGGCCATTGCAGCTATTCATGCGGCTATGGATGCCACCCTGGTGCGCATGACACAGAGAATGCAATCGAAGATGGTATTGCTCACTATCGCCATTTCTGGCGGCCCCTTCCTGGGACTGCTGGGAACAGTGGTCGGAGTGATGATTACCTTCGCAGCGATTGCGGCCAGTGGTGATGTGAACGTCAATG
The DNA here is from genome assembly GCA_903838705.1 of uncultured Pseudomonadota bacterium. GTDB lineage: Bacteria > Pseudomonadota > Gammaproteobacteria > Steroidobacterales > Steroidobacteraceae > CAILZL01. Next base: position 5,297 of record CAILZL010000025.1, on the reverse strand, counting down.
CCATTGCGCCTGGTATCGCAGCTGCGCTTGCAGCAACGGTGGCCGGTCTGGGTGTGGCAATCCCAGCATTGTTTGGCTACAACTGGCTGAATACCAAGATCAAGGAAGTCAACGCAGATATGCGGGTGTTTGTGGATGAGTTTGTGACACGTATTGCTGAGCACTACAGCTAAGCCTGGCCCATAACTGAGAGAAGGTAGCGACGATGGCTGCTTCAGCTGAAGAAAAAGACGTATACGACGAGATCAACATCACGCCGATGCTTGATCTTGCCTATGTGTTGCTGATTATTTTTATCATCATGACCACTGCATCCGTGCAGGGGATCAAGGTGAATCTGCCCAAGGCCAGTGACACACCTGCTCTGGCAAAGCCTAAGACCAAAGCAATTTCCATTACGGCCGATGGCACCATCTATCTGGATACCTATCCGGTTACCTTGCCAGAACTGGAGAATTTGCTGCGTCAGTACAAGGCGCAGGATCCCGAATTGCCGGTAATCATCAAAGCCGATTCAACGATTCAGTACCAGAAAGTGGTCGATGTGCTGGATATGGTGGGTCGGCTGGAAATTACGCAGCTGGGTCTGGTAACGCAACGCATTGTGAAGTGACGGGATTGGCACTGTGAACAAGCGTTGGCAGCGATATGTCCCGGTTGTGGCGGGTTGTATTGTGGTGGTGCTGGTAACCGGGCTGCTGATCTGGTTTGTACGCGACATGCTGAATAGCAAGCCCAGCGGACCGGCGCGTGCAGTAGAGCAGAAGATCACCATGATCCGGCCTACACCGCCTCCCGAAACGCCACCGCCTCCACCGCCTCCACCTGAGAAAGTTGAGGAACCGCTTCAGCAGCCAGAGCCACAACAGGCTCCTGAACAGGCAGAAGCAGCTCCAGCCGAGCAACTTGGACTCGATGCGGATGGTGCGGCAGGTGCTGACGGATTTGGTCTGGCTGCCCGAAAAGGTGGAAAGGATCTTGTCGGAACTGGCACGGCTCCCTTCAAGTGGTACACCAGTCTGGTGGCCAGTCGACTTCAGGATTGTTTGTCAGCTGATGAGCGCATTCGCAAGGGAAGTTACAAAGCGAATATCAAGGTTCGAATCAGCGCTGATGGACGACTGGAAGTTGTTGACCTGCTGGGTAGTTCAGGAAGTGCTGAAAAAGATGCGGCAATTCGCGGCATGAAGTCATGCAGCGCTGGAGAAAGTCGGCCTTTGGAAATGCCGCAACTGGCAACTTTGCAGATTGTATCGCGCGGCTAGTGTCATACGGTCGTAATGCGCCCGTGCTGGAATAATTGAATTAACTCTGGATCAATTTCGGAATGATGGCATGCAACTGAATTCAGCTTTGAGAATCGCAATATTGACTGTGCTGGGTATGAGTCTGCCTGTACATGCACAGACTACCAGTGATCAGGGTGTTGAAGAGCTGCGAAGTACGCTGGTGAGCGTAATGGAAGCACTTGTGCAAAAAGGTGTGCTGACACGTGATCAGGCACAGCAGATTGTTACCAACGCTCAGGCAAAGACGGAAGCGACGGCAAAAGAAAAAGCTGCAAAGGAACTTGCCGAAAAGGATGCAGTGCATGTTGCCTATGTGCCTGAGATCGTCCGAGAAGAAATCACCAAGAAAATATCTGAAGAATTGAAGCCTGCCGTAACAAAAGAGGTGATTGATCAAGCAAAGTCTGAAAAGTGGGGTGTGCCAGGTGCATTACCTGACTGGATCGGTAGAGTGTCATTGTCAGGTGATCTCCGTCTGCGCTTCCAGAATGATAGTTTTTCGGCTGATAACCTGCCGAATTCCTACAAAAATTACCTGGCAATTAACAGTGCTGGTGGCGATACAAAAGCTGGTGCTGCTGCATTCCTGAACACTACAGAGGACCGATTCCGTGAACGTTTGAGAATGCGAGTCGGACTGGATGCAAAAGTTACCGATGGAGTCAGTGCGGGTATTCGACTGGCAACAGGAAGCTTGACAGATCCCGTCTCGACGAATCAAAACCTTGGGACTTCATCGAATCGATATCAATTTTCAGTAGATCAGGCCTATTTGCGCTATGACTTGAAGCATGATTCGGATCAGCCATGGATGAGTTTGTGGGCTGGCAAAATGCCAAGTCCCTGGGTATCTACTGATCTGGTCTGGGATCCGGACTTGCAATTTGATGGTGTTGCGGGGAAGTTTAACTATTCGTTTGGAGATAAGAAAACCAGATTGAATAGCGTTTTTTTGACGTTGGGTGCATTTCCCTTGCAGGAAGTGGAGTTATCACCAAAGGATAAATGGCTTTACGGTGCCCAAGTTGGTGTTGAATGGCCATTTGGGGATGGTGTGCGTACCCATATTGCAGGTGCATACTACTATTTCGACCAGATAAGTGGTCGGCAGAATGCACCAAACAACACTCTGTTGAATTACACGGCACCTCAGTCAATTCAAAAGGGAAATACAGTATTTGATATTCTTAGTGACTCGGATCCAAGTACGAATCTATACGCTTTGGCTGCGGACTATCACTTGCTAAACATCAATGCTTCAGTAGAGGTGCCATTGGCAAATCACTTGCTGATGATAAGCGCAGATTACGTAAATAACCTGGGCTTCAATCAGAATCGATTGCTTAACAAGATTGGATATAAATCAATTAATGATGTGGCGGAGAAGGACAGGTTGCTCTACGACAAGCAAGTTAATGGCGCGCAGCTGGTCGTAACATATGGAACAGCTCAGACGGGGCATCGGGGAAATTGGCGCAGTGAGGTTGCGTATAAGTATCTGGAAAGAGACGCAGTTGTTGATGCATTCACAGACTCCGATTTCCATCTTGGAGGAACTGGTGCTAAGGGATATGTCTTGAAATCCGACTGGTGGTTTAGAGACCGCAACTGGCTGACGATGCGTTATATCAGTACTGATGAGATTGCCAAATCGAAGCTGTCGTCAGATGGAAAGACCGTGTTTACGGATGCCCCCCCATTTGGAGTTGATACCTTCATGCTTGATATCAATGGTCAGTTCTAAAATCAATTGGAAGGCCATGAAAAAAATTAGTTACGTCAGTTATGTGTCGATTGTGATGGTTGTAGCAGCAGTTCAGCCATGTGTTGCTCAAACCCAGCGCAGCGGGAATGATTCAACACGCATTGTGCAGCAATTGCAGCAGGTAACCGCCGAAAAGGCCAGATTGCAGCAGGACAATGACGCTTTGAAGAAAGAGCTCGATGAAGTCAAGATCAAGTATTCACAGGCCGGTGCGGAACTTGGCAAGGCTCAGCAGCGAGTTCGTCAGCTTGAGTCGGCCAGCAGCAAGCAGCCGGTAAGTAATCCAGGGACAGAGGAGGCGCTTGAAAAATCGAAGGCTCAATTGCAGGAATTAATTGGCAAGTTCAGAGAAACAGCACAGTCGCTCAAAGACGCAGAAGTTGATAGAGATGGTCAGGTGGCAGCCAGAGCAGCAAAGGAACGTGAGCTGTCTGCTTGCGTGGACAAGAATGCGCAGATGTATCTCTTATCTACAGAAGTACTGGACAGGATGGAAGGGCAGGGCGTGTGGTCAGCAATGAAGACCAAAGAGCCTTTCACTCGACTAAGTCGTACCAGGCTGGAAAACTTGATTGATGACTATCGTTCCAGGGTGAATGAACTGAAGCTCGCGAACAAGAGCGCATCTGCCGCAACTCCATGATTGACAGGTAAAGCTCCAGCCATATCAAGGTGCCGAATGGCAGAAGCAGCAGAAAATCCATCAATAATCAGTAAGCGTGCCCAGAAAAAGCTCGTTGACCTGCATCAAAAGATGACTAGGGAATTTCAGCATTTGTCGGGACAGCACTCGCGCCTGATGGGTGCCTTGATGGCGTGTGATGCCAATACGCAACGCGTCATGTTGATTGAGTACCGCGATCAGTTGCATGCGGTGCATACAGTGCTGAGCAGGCTGTGTGTGGTCATTGATCGTCAGGGCGATGATCCCGATCAGCTGATTGGCTGATAAGGGACGCGTAGTTTCAGATATCTATCAAGACTCCGGCAGATCATTTTATGGCAAATGCATCTGTCAGCTAATCTGGCAGCACTTAAGTGGGTTCTTTTTTCCGGGATCTATCATCCACACGACAAGAGTCCAATCATTCAGAAAGTGCTGCTTTCAATACGGGTTGGTGCTTGATGGTCATGAAATCGCCATATTCCTGAAATACATCTTCACTATCGTCTGTCTTCAGTACAGATCAACTGTCACACATTGGTGATAAGTTCAGGTGACACATGGGCACAAGAAAGCAGGCTATCTCTGTTCGCATTGGAGAAACCGATCTCAATAACCTGAGGCGGCTGGCGAAGCGTATGGGGGTGCGTGACTCTGATGTTATTCGTGTTGCGATCAAAACCCTTCTGGCCAAGTGGTCGCCATTACATGACACCAATGTACGTGGCAAGAATCTGGTGCCTGTGTTTCTCGAGAATGGCAGTGATCTGTTCCGGTATTTCGAGTTAGATACACCTCGTCTGGAAGGCATTATCAATGAAGGCGCATCTGAAGAAAGCCGGGTTGAGATGGAAGATATACAGTTGATTGCTATGAGTGGCATTCAAAGATCGTATCTGCGCTGGAGGCTGGATCGTGTCGGGTCACATGCCCGTACCCATTCTCAAAGTAGTTATTCAGCTAAAAGTGAACCGGCCAGTGATCCGGATGACGAGTCTGTTGAAGAATCACTTCGACAGTATCTGTATGAAAAGTATGTCAACGCAGCTGCGGAAGCTACGAGTCCCAAATAGCCGATACCCCGATCTGAACTGATTGTTGCTGGCATTCGGTTTGTGGTTGCCAGGTTTAGATTGGTTTTGTTGACTGCCATCAGCTCATTTTTGGGGAGGGGGCTGGCGGACTGCCGGCCGTATCCCGCAGCTGACCGTCCAGATTGCTGAAGTGATAGCTGCGACCCGGTAATTAGGCCGGTAAGTCTGTAGTTTGAACCCCATATCCTCTAATCCCCTATGTAGCCGCTGCGAAGCGGCTTTTTTTGCTTACAGAAAACTGGGGTGGGTAGCTATGGGGCTACGGCTGGCTGATTTCTGTAGCGGTATGGTTCTGGGGGCATCTTTGGGGGCACTTTGAAAAATAGAAATTTAAAGTACTAATTTGTAGAAGTTTCGACTTGATCTGACAGTTACTGAGTTTGTGGTAGTGACTGTCAGGTCAAATTCAGTTGATCAACTTGTCCTGCCAGATTTGTTTGCCATCCCTGAAGGTCTCCATCGGCGTCCTGCCGCAGCACATCTTG
>CAILZL010000024.1 GCA_903838705.1 uncultured Pseudomonadota bacterium | reverse complement strand
CACCAGTCAGGGATAACGCATGAAGGGAATTATTTCACCTGTTTCAAGTAGAAGAGATTTGATTATGACTATCCAAGCGCAGAACCAAGGCCAGAGAAAGGTAGTGATGATTGCCGGTCTGGTTATGATGGCTGGCCTTTCGATGCAGGCTACTGCCGGTACGGTGACCACCAGTTTCAGTTCGACTGCCAGTGTGAACGCACTGTGCCAGACATTGAGTGCAACTACGCTTGCATTCGGTACCTACGATCCGACCTCTGCCACGGATAACACTGCCTCAACCACTGTGAGTGTTGCCTGCACTACGGGCACTGTTCCCTCCATCACATTCAGTGCCGGTACGACCAGCGGCGCGACTACTGCACAACGTCTTTTGGCTAATGGTGCCAGTACCATGCAGTACAACATTTACACATCCAATACGTATACACAGGTAATGGACGGTAGTACCAATGGAAAACTGACCGTAACTGGAACCGGTCTGGGCACAACTGTAAATGCTACGGCATACGGCAAGATTCCCAAGAATCAGCTCAATGTTGTAACGGGTAACTACTCTGATTCGATCACGGTTACTGTTACCTACTGAAAACCCGGCAGAAATAAATTATGCGATATCCACAGCTTGATCCGACTTATCTCAAAGTAGAGGCTACCTCAGCCGTTACTGATCATGAGCTGATCGGTCTTTTGCAGGTGGCGGCCAATATGGATGTAACGCCCGGCTGTAAAGAAATCATGATCAGAGCAGCGCGTCGTATTAATGAGCTGACGTGCGAGTTGCGGCAATAATGATCCGTAAGCAGACCTGTCTTTCTTTTGATGCGGATATGTATGGTCTTCCATTCTTCCGTTTATCAGGATTGGCAAAATAATTAATAACAATGCGTAGCAAGAATTATTATTATTATTATTATTATTTTTCTTTTGCGGTGATGTTGTCGCTGGCTTGCACGAGCCTTGTGCGGGCGGCGACTCAAACGGCGACATTCAGTGTCACTTCTTCAGTCACAAGTTCTTGCAATGCGCCATCCGTCGGCGCCCTGGCATTTGGTACCTATAACCCCCTCTCTGGCTCAGCCCTGACGGCCACGACCACCATCACCATCACCTGTACCAATACCACCCCAATTACTTCTGTTACCCTGAGTGCGGGTTCGGGTACCGGTACGATCAATGCTCGAAAGATGGAGCTGAATGGTACGGATGCGACAAAGCTCATCAGCTACAACCTGTATACCACAGTAGGTAACAGCTCAATCTGGGGTGACGGTACTTCAGGTAACGTGGTCAATAACGTAACCGGTAGTGCCGGTACGGGCTCCGCACAGACACTCATCGTTTACGGCACCATCCCGGCTAGCCAGACCTCTGTCGTGCCGGGTTCTTACTCAGACACGATCACCGTCACCATTAACTACTAATTCTGTGACTGCGTCGAAGAATTGAACCGACGTGGTTATCTAGACTTAACATCATGAGGATTGTACCCAGGCCGTATTTCTGTTTATTGAGTCTGATGGCGTTGTGCATCAGCAATGTCGTTGAGGCGGCCTCAGCCACTGCTACTGATACCAATACCGCATCGGTGAGCGCCACCTGTCAGGCCCCCACCGTGACGACGCTGGCATTCGGGAATTACAACCCACTGCTGAATACTGATCTCAGTGCGACAACGACCATCAATATAAAATGTACTAACACAACGCCAATCACCTCGGTTGCGTTGAATGCCGGTACCAATGGTGGCGCAGTCAACGCACGTTCTATGGAATTGACGGGCGATACCACCAAGAAGCTGTACTACGATCTTTATAAAGATCTGGCCCATACACAGCTTTGGGGGGATGGCACCAACTCTACGACGATGTATACCGGTAAGACTGGGGCTGGCTTGAATACCGATGTCTCATTCGTCGTCTATGGATTGATTCCTGCTAGCAAAAATGCGACGGCGAAGCCCGGCAATTACTCCGATACCATTACTGTGACTGTTACCTACTGATAAGTGTGGAGACTGATTTTATGCGAATTAACTTTATAGGTTTGCTGACCTGTCTCGCTGTACTCTTTCCAGCCATTTCGCACGCAGGTAGCTTCACCGTGGCCCCGGTGCGAGTCGAGCTTTCCCCTGCCAAGCCATTAAGCTCTGTCACTATTACCAATGACAGTGATGAGCCGGTAAAAATCGAAGTCGTGGGAAATGCCTGGATTCAGAAGGAAGGGGTGGACGAGTATCAGGACACCCGCGAACTGATCGTCACTCCACCTGTTATCACGCTGGCAGCCAAGGCAACTCAGATCATTCGTCTTGGTTTGCGGCGCAGTCCGGATCCAAAGAACGAAATTGCGTATCGTCTGTTCATCACGGAGATCCGTCCTCAGGTTAAAACTGAAGGAACGGGCGTGACCATGAACTTGCGTCTCTCGGTGCCCATTTTTGTAAAGCCGACCGCGGAAGCCAAGCCGCACCTTGACTGGACTGCCAGAAAGGTTGAGGGCGGTGCCCTGCTGTTGCGTGCTGAAAATAACAGCAACATCCATGTTCAGGTTGCGAATATGCAGTTGAGTGCCGGCAATGAAGTGATCGGCAAGGAAAGCTCTGCTGCTTACCTGCTACCGGGTCAGGCACGGGAGTGGACAGTGAAACCGGATTCCGGGCATCAGTTCAATGATTCTACGCTCAGCCTTACAGGTTTCTCCGATGCGGGTGATCTGAAAGTTGATCTTAAAGTGCAATAAGTCGATGACAAGGGAGCCTGCTTTTGAAATCGCTGGTTCTGTCTGCTGTCATCTTGCTGAATCCTGTTGTGTCTGTGCTGGCACAGACCAGTTTGTCAGGCGCTTCAGTTGCACCTCCTGAAGAGCTGATTGTTCAGATAAGTATGAATGGCCTGCCCCAGAATGAAGGGGCTCAGGTCGTGCTGAGGGAAGTTGACAGCACGCTGCTTTTTTCTTCCGAAGGGCTCCGCCAGTTAAGAATTCGACTCCCGGTAAAACCGGATCGTGAGCTGGACGGAGTTGACTACTATCGTCTTACAAGCATACCGGGTGTGACCTGGACGCTTGATGAAGCAACACTGGGTGTCGCACTGAAAGTGCCAGCAGAGGCCTTCGATTCATCATCCTATACGGGTCGCGAAACAAAGAGGCAAAGTGCAGTCACTCCGGCATGGGGTGTGCTGTTCAGTTATGACGTGCTGGGTCAACGAAGTTCAGGCACGACTCAGGAAGCCGGTAGTTTCGGATTGGGTCTGTCCGGACCGATGGGCGTAGGCACAACTGAACTCCTGGCACGAAAGAGCAGAGAGTCCAGTGATACAGTACGTCTGAATTCGGTCTGGACATATGACCGGCCCGAGCACATGGCGACGTGGCGACTGGGCGACAGCATCAGTCGTAGCGGTTCGGGCTGGGGTCAGTCAGTCCGTTTCGCCGGGTTGCAGTATGCAACCAATTTTGCAACTCAGCCGGGCATGGTGTTGTTGCCACAGCAAACCGTATCGGGTTCGGCAGTGATTCCTTCTACTGTTGATGTTTTTATCAATAACTCACTGGTCAGCAGGCAGTCCGTACCTGCCGGACCCTTCTCCATCAGCAACATCCCGATCATGGCCGGTCCCGGTCAGATGCAGGTGGTAGTACGTGACCAGCTGGGGCGTGAACAGGTGGTGAACAGCAGCTTTTTTGGCAGCTCATTTCTGATCCGTCAGGGCCTGAACGATTTTTCATTTGAGGCAGGTGCACTGCGGAATAATTTTGGTGTGCAAAGTAATGACTATGGGCAGCACTTTGCAGCGGCTACGTTTCGTCGTGGCTTCACCTCATGGTTCACCGGTGAAGTGCATGGTGAATGGGGGCAGCACGGCGAGCATGCGGAGGGTGTGAGTACCGCATTGCCACTGGCGAAGTTTGGCGTTATCAATACCACTATGGCTCATAGTTCCAGTGAGCGTGGTGCGGGTTCATTGTTCGGAATCGGATTTCTGCAACAGGCAGGCAATACAGGCTTTGCATTGAATATACAAAAGGCCAGTCAGTCATTCTGGCAGCTGGGACTGGATTCAGATCAGTCCATGCCAGAGCTGGTTGCGAATGCTTCAATGGGTATCAGTCTCGGTCGTGTTGTATCGCTCGGGCTTGGCTATTTCCGTCAGGATTATCGCGAAACTGATCGATCCCCGGTTCGACTGGCAACCACCGGCCTGACGTTCCAGCTGCCCCATGCAGTATTTGCAGGATTCAATGCCAGTCGATCCCTGGCGGGTGACAAGAATATTGCCGCAGGTTTATTTGTCAGCGTCCCGATGGGACATCAGGGCAGCAGTTCGGTATCAGTACAGCGCAACACGACTTCAGCCGGATCAGCTTTAACTGGAGTCGCATCACTTCAGCAGTCATTGCCGGTTGGTCAGGGGTTGGGTTATCAGTTGCAGGTTCAGCAGGACGGTAATCTGCTGGCAGGTGGAACCTATCAGTCTAACTATGGCGCATATTCTGCTCAGGTTGTTTCGCAGCAGGGTGAGGTGGCGGGACAGCTCTCGACGCAGGGCAGTGTGCTGGTCGTAGGTAGACGTGTTTTTGCCAGCCGTTCTACTAATGACAGTTATGCGCTGGTGCACGTACCGGGTTTCTCAAATGTGCGTGTATACAATGGCAATCAGCTGGTGGGTCTTACGGATAATAAGGGCTATGCAATCGTACCCCGCCTGATGGCATACCAGCCCAACACGCTGAGCATTGATGAGCAGGATTTGCCTCTGGATGCCCAGGTAGGTCAATTGCAGCAGGTGGCTACACCCTGGTATCGAAGCGGCGTGATGGTTGAGTTTTCTGTCACCCGCAAGCTGAGTGCGGAAATGCGCATTGTTGATGCAAATGGAAGCCCCATCCCTGCCGGCGCCACTGCGCAATTGCAACCAAATGATGAGATTTTTACAGTGGCTGATAATGGCCGTCTGTATTTAACTGGTCTGTCGAGTCAAAACCATGTGTTAGTTGAGGCGGATGGACAACGCTGCCAGTTGGATTTTGAATTCAAATCAAGTGCTGATCCGTTGCAGGATCTGGGCACGCTGACCTGTCGAGGGGTTTCGCCATGATCTACCTGAATATCAATAAGTCCGGATTACGTAGAGTCTGTTACGGGATTGCAGTTGCCATCCTGTGCTTGCCGTCCTACCGGATTGCCGACGCTGCCTACCGAATTGATTCATGCTCAGTTTCGACTACCGGAATTACCTTCGGTGTTTATGATCCCGCAAGTGCCACTGACAAGACGAACAACAGTGGTACGGTCACTATTACCTGCTCTACCACTGTAAGGACAACGGGTACTACGGCGACCATTACGCTCAGTACAGGCAGTAGTGGTGGCACTTTCGCCCAGCGTCTCATGAAAAACGGTACCAATTCCATGAACTATAACGTCTACAAGGACTCAGCTTATACACAGGTCTGGGGTGATGGGACTGGTTCGACATTTACTAACAGCTGGGTCGGCGCTAGTGACAATGGTAGTACGGTTGCAGTGTCTTTCACGCTTTATGGAAAGATACCGGCTCTGCAATACAACGTGGTGCCGGGCAGTTATACCGACTCATTGACGGTCACAGTGACATATTGAGTGACCTGCTTGGGTGCAGCATAAGCTATTCCCTTACTATGCAGTGAGATTAAGCCGCGATAATGGTGAAAAACAGCAGGGGCGATGCTGATTTCCATATTTTATTTCTGCTTCAGAAATGGTTGTCAGGGACGATACAGAAGGATGAGTTCAGCTTTGAATTTATAAGGTAGGATTCATGCTGTTCACCCTGACAAAGCAGTGATTGATGATGGCAAGTGACAAGACTGGTAGTACGTCTTCATTGAATATGCTTATTTCTTCTACCGGCTCCTACAAGCGAGCCAAAGAGGAGAAGTGGCGGCACCGGCGTGAAGGGAATTTCAAGAGTGATGTGGGTGTTGAAAGCAATGAGAAGCTGAATACCTTGTTAGAGGCGGTCAATGATGCTGTTGAAGGAAAAATCAGCCTGATCAGTTTGTCAAAAGCAGATCAGAAAGTGGCCAAGATGATCAAAGTTCGTCCGGCACGGGAAAAGGGCTGGGCCTTGGTATCAGTAGGCAAGATGAGCATGGATCCAATGACGCTGGACGCCTCCATTCTGGAGCAGTTGTTCGGACTTACCCCCACTGAGTGTGAAGTGGCGTTTGCACTGCTGGAGCATGACAAGCTGGCGGATATTGCCGTTGTGCGTAATGTCTCCATTGAAACCATTCGAATGCATGTTAAGAATATTTTCGTGAAGACAGGCATGTCCAGTCAGAAAAAGCTGCTCTCTCTCCTGACGCGTATTCACGCAATGTCATCGAATTCTAATTGACAGCTGGTTATGTCTAACACGACATACCTGTTCGGGTATGTCATCTGGTTGGTAAAAGCTGGATAGTGCCCGGGTGTTTACAGATAACAATGTTGAGTGCTTTCACTCAATGTTTTAAGCCGGGGCCATGCCAGATCAATGATGTCTGAGAAGCATATAAGATGGTTTGTTGTCAGATGAGATGGCTCCGGGACAGCTTGATCAGGGCCGCATTGATAATTGCAGCAGTCTTTATGTTGCAAACCGGCGTCCATGCTGAAACCAGCAGTTCCCAGCTCTCCCTTGCCGTGACTGTACAGCCCAAAAAATTAGGGTCGTTGGGTGTGTGGGTATCCGGACTTGGCAGCAACAAGTCGGTCACTTTGCAAAATAATGGTGCTGACGAACTGCTCGTGCGGAGCAACGGAGGATTTACCTTCCCGGTGCAATATGCCAAAGGCAGCAATTACGCCATCTCGGTGAGTAACCAGCCCGCTGGGCAGATATGCAGAATACAAAACGCCACGGGTGTAGTTGCCAGTGATCTGACCAGTCTCACGGTGATCTGTGTCAATACCTACAAGATCAGCGGCAATATGAGCGGGCTGGCGGCGGGGAAGAACCTGCTGCTGACCAACAATGCTTCGGACTCGCTCTATGTAGCATCTAACGGTGCCTTTGCTTTTCAAACAACGGTTGATGAGGGTGGCAGCTATTCAGTCTCGGTTGGTATCCAGCCTCCGGGCCAGTCCTGTCTGGTCACTGGTGGAGCGGGTGCCAATGTAACCACGGATGTGTCGTCCGTGAGTGTTGTATGCGGCGGTACCTACACGGTAAGTGGATCTGTGTCCGGCCTTGCAGCTTCCGGCCTGGTGATAAAGATGAATGGAGCGAGCAAGATCATTGCCCGTGGTGCGACCTCGTTCAAATTCTCAACAGCATTGGTTACTGGTGCTTCCTATGCAGTCAGCGTTGCGATTCAGCCGGCTGGATATAGTTGTTCAGTAACAGGTGGTGGCGCTGGAAATGGTTACGGCGTGATCGGCAGTGCCAATGTCACTGACCTCGCTATCAACTGCAGCAAGGTCTACACCGTGGGTGGATCGGTAACAGGTCTTGCTTATTCCGGTCTGATCCTCAGATTGAATAATGCTTCCAGCATCATCGTGGTGCCCGGCGTCTCATCATTCAAATTCTCAACCGCATTGCCGGCAGGTGCAGACTATGTGGTTGCAGTGGCGGCACAGCCAGTCGGCCAAACCTGCTCGGTGCTGAATGGGGCTGCAACTATAGGTGCTGCCAATGTGGTGAATGTCAGCGTGGTGTGTATTACAAATAGCTATCAGGTGTCCGGCACTGTGTCCGGTCTTGTTTCGGGTGCAACAGTTACTCTGCTTAATAATGGTGCAGATGCATTGCGGGTCACTGAGAGCGGCGGCTTTATCTTCAGTCAGCCCGTGAATTTTGGTGCTGTGTACGCAGTGACAGTCGCGGAGCAACCTGCCGGGCAGCTTTGTACGGTGAATAACGCCGGCAGCGGTGTGATGAGCGCATCTGCAGTCACCACTGTCGTGATCGACTGTCAGAATAACTGACGCCTGGCAGCTTCTGTCGCTCACGGAAGGGCAGCAAGGATTGGGTACTGCCAACTGATTTCATCCGAATCCTTATATACATACACAATCAAATCACGGAACCTTGTTCCATCTCGTGAGCTGTCTACCCGAACGGGTGTATCGCATGCTGACCGCATGTGTAAATGTGACGGCTTGATAACACCCTTTTCTTTGAATGAGTGCGCGGTTAACGCTGTGCGCTGGCTGGAACCTTTGATTAAATTGATCTGCAAGTCACTACTTCTCTACATTCCAGCGCTTGTCATGCTGTCTGCATGTCTGGACTTTGGCTGGAAAGAAAACAAGGAAACCGTAGCCGCTAATCCTCAGGATTCGCAGTCACAATCTTACGAGAAGGTTATGTCGCTGGTTTCCTCTGCTACCGCAGGGAGAAGCGAGGATTGTTCAGTCACTGTCTCTGGTCTGTTGCTGCTGCCCCGTGGGACAAATATTTCTGTAAAGAGATATTCCGGGGGCTCGGATCGCAAGCTGATTGACTCAGTGGATGCCCGAGTGGGTGCTGATGGGAAGTTCAGTGCAGTTTTCCCCTGGAAAGATGGGATGTATCCGGCATTCGGCGTAAATCGTGTCGCCATCAATGCCGACTTCAATTATTCAAGTCAGTCCGAGACGGTTTTGTCAGTCGTTGGCAATCATGGCAGAAACCTGCCTCATCGTCTGTTGAAGCCGGATGATGCCGAATTTCCTTCAGAGGGCGGTCGCCTGCATGAATTACTGGATCTGAAATTCCCAAAAATGTCCTCAGCGTGCAGGGCAATTGAAGGTGTGCGTCAGTCCGAGATTACATACCGTAGTACGGCACAGGGGACTATCCAGCTTGATGCGGCAATAAATAAGAATGCCGACCTGTTCAGAATCAAATTGGGTAAGTGGACTGCGGTGCAGCAAGGCGGCAAGTGGGTTGTGACGCTTGATGCACATGATATCGAAGATAAGAAAGCCACCTGGGAGTTCGAGGAGGCTACGAAGAAAGTGAAATATCTTGATCCATTTTCAAAGTTTCTCAGTGCGTATTGATCTTCATTTTCCCCGGGTTTATCAATGAATAATCAGTTTGAATACAATTTCATAGACCATGTTGTTTTTCTTTTGCTGATTCCAGCGCTGGTTGTGATGATTCTTGCCAGAGAGATCGCAAGAGAAGCAGGATTCTTGCCAGAGCCACCGACAACGCGTGAACGGCTGCATCAGAAACTGATTTCAAGTTCAATGCAGTCAATGTCAGTGCGGCAAGGTTCCGAAGCAAAGACAAGGTTTTATAACAGAGGATCGGTTATATACCGATGATGCTGCATGCATGATTGATGGCCGATAACATATTTTCGGGCTGTGTGAAATACCCGCTTGGGTAGGCGATACGCCGGTTGTGTTGAATAAAATTTCAAGTTTGGCATTCATTATTGAAGGGTTTTTATAGTGATATCTGGTTGCCGTTTTAGAGAATTGATGATTTCAGGCTGCTTGGCAGCAGGTGTATTGCACTCAGGATATGCCGCAGCATCGGCTGTGATGATGGGCGAGAGTGGTTCATCTGGTCATGGTGAAAGTGATTATTCAACGGCCCTAGGCTTTGCTGATTCAGGACAGGATCAAACATCTGATTCAGTCAGAATGGCACTGCTTTCAGTCACCGCAGGCCAATCATCTGGTGATTCTGCATCAAACAATTATTCGGGTGATGTTTCAGAAAAATCAGTTGTCAGGGATTCTGGAAAAGCTGGTGATCAGCACAGCCCGTATGAAATCGAAGATGGGGACGACGACAATGGCAAGAGCGGGCAGGTTATCCAAAGCCTTCCCGCTGTTCCGCTGCCTGCCACTGCATGGCTTATGTTGTCAGGCATGGGTGGTTTGCTGGGTGTATTACGCAGAAAGGATTTGGCTGCTGGCTAATTCTGACGCGATGTAAAAATTCTTTGCGTGGGTGTGAAGCTTTCTGATCTAAGAGGGTAATCACTTATAGATATACGTGTTCTGAATCTGTGACGGCTATCTCATTAAGTCATTATTATGATTCTTGGAAGGGTCGTGTTTTATTCAGCAATTAAGGGAAATGCTTATAAAAAATAGGGGATATCCCAATATAACTATTGCTACTTTTGCTGGTTTAATTGGGAAGAGTGTAATGTTGAATTTCGTTTAATTATGAAGAAAAAATTTGTACCTTCGTTTGTTCGAAATGGTGACCAGTTAATCAATAATCACTCTAGTGTTGATCAGGGGCCTGCCGGTCTTTCCAGAGAGTACTACCGGATCAATTACAGTCCCAGCGAAGGGCCCATTCTGAGAGTAGAGGATACGTTTCTGACGGTATTCAATCTGTCTGAAGGTGGTGCCTGCGTATCGAATTCAGATTACTTCACTTTGGCAGATCCGCAGCCGGTTCCGGTGAGGCTTTCTTTGGGTGATGACTGGACTTTTATTACTGATGCAATTTGTGTCTGGCAGGGAGTGGATAGAGCAGGGATAAGATTCGTGAGACCTGTCCCACAGACATATATATATCGTGAGCAATTGCGGATACGGAAACTTTACTATCACACGGAGCAGCCAGACGAATAGCAGTGTGACTCGCATGCATTCAGCTCTATCAAGTTTGATCGGTTTCAGCTAACCAGAACGACAAAGCCCCGCATTGCGGGGCTTTGTTGCCTATGGTGCGTGTGAACAGTGCAATCAGGTCTTTGAAGCCTGATAGATACTTTCTACAGCGGCATCCAGCATGGCATTGAACTCGGCATCGCTCTGCTGTGCGGTCAGACCTTCTGAAAGTGCACGGGAGAAACTGGCGACCATGCCATTGTTGCGTGCCAGTCTGGCATTGGCATCAGCACGAGAGTAACCGCCTGACAATGCAACCACTTTCAGGACGTTGGGGTGTGCGACGCATTCCTTGTAGAAATTGTCCTGTTCCGGCAGTGTCAGCTTGAGCATCACGACCTGATCCGGATTCAACTTGTTGAGTTCAGTCAGCATGGCGGTCTTGAGCAGCGCTTCAGCCTGTGCCTTTTGCGGGCAGTGAATATCAACTTCAGGCTCAATGATCGGCACCAGTCCGGCAGCAATGATCTGCTTGCCGATCTCGAACTGTTGCTTGACAACCGCGTTGATACCGGCTGCATTCGCCTGCTTGATGACTGAACGCATCTTGGTACCGAAGATGTGCTTGGATACGGCTTTCTTGAGCAGCGCATCCAGTTGCGGCATCGCTTTCATGACCTGGGCTCCGTCCTGCTCATCCGCCAGACCTTTATCGATCTTGAGGAAGGGCACCACTTTCTTCACTTCCCACAGGTAGTCGGCAGTCGGTTGACCTTTGATGTCACGATCCATGGTGTTTTCAAACAGGATGGCGCCCATCACGCGCTCGCCGTTGAAAGCCGGGCTGGTGATGATGCGGGTGCGCATCTCGTGAACGACCCGGTACATGCCTTCTTCATCGGTCCATGCATCCGGCTTGATGCCGTACAAGCCCAGCGCTTTAGGGGTGCTGCCACCGCTCTGATCGAGCGCGGCAATGAACCCGGGTTGGGCTTTGATTTTCTGTTTCTGGTCGTCGAATCTGCTCACTGTGATTTTCCTCAGCCTTGGTTACCGATGGGTGTAGCTCAAAATTCCTGGGGGCGGATTCTACAGGGATCGCGAAGGGATGTGAGCCACCTGCCGCAGGTCACATTCCTGATTCAGGCGGGGAGGGCACGAGGATCGCGCCTTCCCGGGAGGGATTATGACCAAACGACAGGGCATCCGCCCGGGTAAAGGCGCTCACCAGCCCAGCGGGTCCTTACCTGGCTGTACCCGGTGCAGCCGTCATCTTTTCAGGATCCTTGTAGCCGGGTTCGCCGGGCAGCACGTGATGGGAGTTACCCTTTTCATCCTGTACGACATTGTTGTTCTCGTTGCAGGAATACATCCGGATACGCAGGTCGGCCGGTTCGGTAACGCGGGTGAACTGGAAAGTGACAGACCAGGGTTTGGTCAGCGCCAGTTTGTCGTAGACCGTCATCTGGTCTTCAATTACATCATTGCTGATTTTGCGGATTCGCTCGATGGTATTGACCTGATCACTATAGGATGCGGCAGAGCGATCCCATGTGCCTTCCTTGTTATCTATGGTGTGAACCACCAGCGTATCGCCATCCCAGAATCCAACTGAGTCGCCTTCAAAGAGGGGATAGGCTTCGTCGCGTGGCGTGTGGCCGCGACCATCGGTATATACGCGCCGCACTTCGCTTTGCTCTTCATTGATCAGCCAGGTGATATTCGGTGTCAGGGCAAATTCCTTGAGGTAGTGCGAAACTGCCCAGCGTGGAAAACCGGCAGGGATGCAGTTGGAGACGTAATCCCAGTCAATACCCTTGACACGATCCTGCAGCACCTTGATTGCTTTTGCTTCGTATTCAGGGCTCAACGGTGCAGGCTGTTTGCTGCTTGCAAAAACATTTCTGGCACTGGTACGAACGGTCAGCTTGTTGTCACTGCTCAGTCTGTAATACGGCAGGAAATCAGGACTGCCGGTCCACACGCCTGACCAGTCCGGTAGTTTGTTACTTGCTGGGGGCTTATTGCCCGCGCGTGCCTTCATGGCCTGATAGGCGGCCCATGATTCACTGAAGTCAGCTGTCTGCGTGTGGCCATATTCAGGTATCAGTAACAGGCAGGTAATCGCCGTGATGACAGCAAATCGGTTGCGTGCGCGAAAACAGGAATTATTCATGGTGTATTTGCCGCAGCGGGTGCTTCAGGTTCAATGGCCAGAACGCTGCCATCCTCTTTTTTGACGCTGACAATTGCGCCGCCTGCACGTCCATCGCGCAACGGCATTGCGTTGACGGTCACTTTCATACCAGCAGGAAACGTACTCAGTTTGACGCCTTTGCGTAATAGCTGAGAAGGGGAGTTGGTTTCAAACGACCAGAGAGTGCCGTCTGCATCGTTGGTCACTTTCAGCCATGAATGCGGATTGGTAAATTCGAATGCCGTGATCGTGCCTGAAATAGTAATCCGCTTGGTGGTGTCGAACATGGCGTGTGAATGGTGCGCACTGGCTGGCATGCTCAGAATGAATCCTGTCATGACCCCAAGCGCGATAGAAGCGTATTTCAACATGGATCCCCCATTAACAATGGTTTCTTGAATCAATAACTGAAGCTGATATTACTTGGCAGAAGGGATACTACGTAGCCAGCCCAGCACCGGGCCGGACACTGACTGGTCACGGGTATTGATAGAGAACATTTCCGAGAAGTGGTCATGCCCTTTGATGGACAAGGTGGCCGGACAATGGTTTGACTTGCACAGCGCATCATGAATGAGCGTGACATATTCAGGACGATCCAGAGGATCACCATCGGCAGCGGCCAGGAGTAGTGGTAAGGCTGTTTTCTGCAAACCGGGGAGCGAGGATTGCGCCAGCAAAGTGGCTGGATCAAGTTCGGCCTGAACGCCCGGTGCGCTACGACCCGGCTGGGTCGCCTTGAGTGGTGCAATGTTGTAGCTACCTGCAAACAGGATTGCACCCTTAAGGCCGATCCCTGTGGATGGATAATATTCAGGATGGGAAATGTATGTAGCTAATGCAGTAGCACCAAGTGAATGACCCCATATGAATATGCGGGAGGAATCGCCGCCATACTCCTTGATGTGCTGCTGTGCCCAGCTGATTACCGCAGCTATGTTCTTTGCGCCTGTATCCCAGCTGGTCCCCGGGCCGGATTCACGGCTCATGTTGATGCCAATGTAGCCCTGATCTACCGCCCATAGCAGAACATTGTCGTAATAAAGATAGCCCTTTACTTCGTTACGGTTCCCCTGGCCGCCGGGCACAAATATCAGTACCGGCCGGGCGTTCTGACTGGCCGTGACAGGCTCAGCGACATCAAGCAGGTTGCGGGGTTGTGCTCCATACGCAATGTCACGTACGAAGCGGGTGTGCTGATAGGGTTCGTGTTCGTGCTGGGCGGCATATCTCTGAGCTGTACCCGGCGGATCAAAAATAATAGTCGGTGATGCGGCCGCTGGTGTGGGTGGATTGCCAGCGGTTTGCCCGATGCATAGATACGGCAGGCAGGTGGCAATGACTAGCAAGCAGAGATTTCGTGCGAGATTCATCGACGGACTCCCCATTTATGTATCTAACTGACTGCCTGTAAGGGTCTTGATCTCTTGTACTAATGACCTATGTACCTGCGTCGCGCACAGGCTACCGCATCCACAGCTGCTATTTAAAGGTGGATCGTGTCAAGAATTCAGAGGAGCTGGAGGGTAAGAGGATTGTTACGGCTTTGCAGCGTGTCGCTGTTCCAGTTCCCGTACCACTGCGGCGAGGGATAAATCCCGGCTTTTGAGTAACAGCGTCAGGTGATACAGCAGATCGGCTGATTCAGATATCAGACGGTCATCTTCCTGGGTCACGGCAGCCAGCGCCACTTCTACACCTTCTTCACCCACTTTCTGAGCCATGCGGGTTTTGCCTTGCGACCAGATCCGGGCGGTGTAACTGCCTTCAGGTGTGTCGCTGATACGCTGTGCGATGACGGCTTCAAGCTTGTTCAGGAATGACATCTGTTGTGCCGCAGTCAATGCATCATCACCGAAACAGGTGAGAGTGCCTGTGTGGCAGGCCGGGCCTACAGGATCGGCCGTAACCAGCAAGGTGTCGTTATCGCAATCAACATGTATATCTACAAGTTTCAGGAAGTGACCGGAGGTTTCACCCTTGGTCCACAGTCGCTGTTTGCTGCGGCTGAAAAAAGTGACTTTCTGGCTGCTGAGGGTTTTCGCCAGCGCTTCCTGATTCATGTAGGCCAGCATCAGTACGCGGCCACTCTGGTAATCCTGCACGATGGCGGGCAACAGTCCCGTGCCATCCTTGTTCCAGTCAAGCTGAGTCAGTGCGTTGCTGTTCATGTTTTATCTCTTCGACACGTGTTCAGGGGCGAATTTCAATGTGCTCGCCGATCAGGTATTGCTTCAGATCCGGAATGGCGATGTTCCCGCTATGAAACACACTGGCAGCCAGGGCGCCGTCTACATGAGCTTCTGTGAATACATCGCGGAAATGCTCGGGCGCACCCGCACCGCCGGAAGCAATCAAGGGCACTTTGCAGATCTGCCGTACCACTTTCAATTGCGCCAGATCATAGCCGGTACGAACGCCATCACTGGCCATACAGTTCAGTACAATCTCACCTGCACCCCGTTCCTGTACTTCGCGCACCCAGTCCACAGTGCGGCGCGCGCTGTCTCGCGTACGGGTCGGGTCACCAGTGAACTGATAGACGCGGAAGTCACCGTCAACAGTCTGGCTGTCGATGCCGACTACAACGCATTGCACACCGAAGCGTGAGCTCAGGCGATTGATCAGATCCGGGTCACTCAGTGCCGGTGAATTGATGGAAATTTTTTCAGCGCCTTCACCGAGCACCTGTTCAGCTTCAGCCACCGACTTGATGCCACCGGCCACACAGAATGGAATATCCAGTATTTTTGCAATGCGGGTGATCCAGCTGCGATCTACAGTGCGGCCATGCGGGCTGGCGGTGATGTCATAAAAAACCAGTTCATCAGCGCCTTCATCACGGTATCGTGAAGCCAGATCAATGATGTCACCCACGACCACATGGTCACGGAAGCGCACGCCTTTGACGACCTGGCCATCGCGAACATCGAGACAGGGAATTATGCGTTTCGCAAGAATGGCCGTAACTCCTCAGCAGAAATCTTGTTTTCCAGCAGCGCTTTGCCGCTGATGACGGCGGCGACGCCACAATCACTCAATTCATGCAGATCGCGCGCGGTGGCTACACCACCAGAAGCCTGCCAGTTTACATTGGGAAAGCGACGCACTGCTTCGGTATAGAGCGCGATGTTAGGACCGGTCAGCGCGCCGTCACGGGCGATGTCGGTACACAGCACATGATTGAATCCGGCTGCAATATAATTTTCCAGCAGCGACCACAGACTGATATCTGAGGTATTAACCCAGCCATGTGTAGTCAGCAGCGGTGTGTTGTGATCATCAATGCGTACATCGAATGCAAGTACCAGATTGTCGGTGCCGACAGCCTTACCCCAACTAATCACTTCTTCCGGACTGGATACGGCAACGCTGCCGATCACGGCACGTTTAACGCCAAGAGATAGTAATGACTGGACACGCTCCAGTGACCGCAACCCACCCCCTGCCTGCAAGGCTGCACTTTGCTTGCTGGCAAAGCCGGCAATCAGTGAATGATTTGCCTGAGAGCCATCTTTGGCGCCATCCAGATCGACAACGTGCACACGTTCTGCGCCCAGCGCGACATAGCGGTCGAGAATCTCGACCGGGTTGGTGCTGTACTCGGTTTCAGCGGCAAAGTCGCCCTGAAACAGTCGTACGCAGCGACCGTTCTTCAGATCTATTGCAGGAATCAATTGCATGGTGAATGTGTTCGGAGTGACTTATTCAATGGAGAGAAAGTTCTTCAGCAGCAATGCACCGGATTTTGCGGATCGTTCCGGATGGCACTGCGCACCGAAAATATTTTCATGCTGTACGATGGCTGAAAAGTGCTCGCCGTAATGCGTGGTGGCCAGTGTGACATCGCTGACCGGCGCGCAGTAACTGTGCACGTAGTACACGTAATCCTGTTCGGTGAAGTTTTTCAGTAACGGCGAGGGATGCTGGATTTCCAGATTGTTCCAGCCCATATGTGGCACCGGCAGTCCTTCACGATCCGGGAAGCGGCGCACGCGCCCGGGCAGCAAACCGAGACAATCCACATCGCCTTCTTCGGAAGATTCAAACAGCAATTGCATGCCGACACAGATACCAAGGAATGGCTGCTGCAGATTGAGGATGGTATCAACCAGATCGGCGCGTTCCAGACGTCCCATGCAATCTGCAGCCGCGCCTACGCCCGGCAGGATCACATGTGTGGCATTGCGAATAACCAGTTTGTCGGTAGTCAGTTCAGATGCCACACCAAGGCGCTCGATGGCATAACGCAGCGACGCAATGTTTGCGCCACCACTGTCAATGATGGCCAGTCGTACTGATGACAACATTACAGTACGCCCTTGCTGGAAGGCAGTTCGGTACCTTCGATACGAAATGCCTGACGCAATGCACGTCCGACACCTTTGAAACACGCTTCAATCATGTGGTGAGTATTCTCGCCGGTAACCTTGATGTTGACCGCTGCACCGAGTGTGTCGGACAACGAACGGAAAAAATGCGGAACCAGTTCGGAGGGCAACTGACCTACCTGCTCGCGGCCAAACTGACCTTCCCAGACAAAATAGGCGCGGCCGGACAGATCAATGGCGACTTGAGCCAGTGATTCATCCATGGCCAGCAGAAAACCATAACGGCCAATGCCTTTCTTGTCACCCAGTGCGTTACGCAATGCCTGTCCAAGTGCCAGCGCGCAGTCCTCTATTGTATGGTGTTCGTCTATATGCAGATCACCCTTGCAGGTGAGCTGCAATGAAAAGCCACCATGCCGTGCAATCTGTTCCAGCATGTGATCGAAGAAACCCAGACCTGTATCAATCTGCACGGGAGTTTCCTGATCCAGGTTGACTCGTACCGTGATATCGGTTTCTTTGGTCTTGCGTGTCACTTCAGCAGTGCGTTCGCGTTTGCACAGACGTGCTGCAATCTCGCTCCAGCTTTCACCTGCGTGATCTCTGGTTGTCAGACGGATGCCGTTTACGCCCAGATTGGCAGCCAGTTGCAGATCACTAACCCGATCGCCGATGACATGGCTGCTGGCCAGATCGATGTTCTGCTTCAGATACTCGGTCAGTAAGCCGGTTTTGGGTTTGCGGCATGTGCAATTATCGCTGGCGAAGTGCGGGCAGAAAAACTCCGCTGTGAAGTGGATGCCCTGCGAGGTAAACAGATCACGTATGAAGTTCTGTGTAGTAAGGAAGTGCTCTTCCGGAAAACTGGCTGTACCCAATCCATCCTGGTTGCTGACTACCACCAGTTCATAGCCCGCAGCTTGCAACTTGAGGAGTGCAGGAATGACATCAGGCAGCAATTTTACCTTGTCGATGCGATCAATCTGTTCATCAGCAGGTTCTTCAACCAGCGTACCATCGCGATCAATGAACAGTACTCTTTTCATTTGATTGGTCATGCTGATACCTGCGATTTTTTTTCAGCGTCACGGATGCCTTGCAGCAGCCGCTTATTCTGCTCCGGAGTGCCAATCGTGATGCGCAGGCAGTTACCGCATTGAGGTTGCTTGCGCTGGTCGCGTACCACAAGGCCTACTGATCTGGCGGCATTGAAGACCGCATCGGCATCGCTGCATTCCACCAGCAGGAAGTTGGCATCGCTGGGGAAAACATGCCGGATCAGTGCGCACTGTCTTAATGCTTCAGCCAGTCTGCCGCGTTCGCTGATCAGCGTCTGAATCTGTTCGGCTATACGCGCACGTTGTTCAGGCGCGGTGGCTTCAAGTACCGATTCTACTGTGGAAGTCGGTATGGCATAGGGCGGGATCACACGTGCCAGCACGCTGATAATCTCGGCATCAGCAATGGTCGTACCGCAGCGTGCACCCGCTAGGGCATAGGCTTTGGACAGTGTGCGCAATACAACAAGGTTTGGATGATCGGCCAGCAGGTTTGTAAAGCTGGGCCGGCCGGTAAATTCTATATAGGCCTCATCGACTACAACCAGCGCACGTCCATTCAATTCACGACAGACGTTGAGCATGGCCGCTGCATTCAGTGCATTACCCGGTGGATTGCCGGGGGAGCAGAGAAACACAAGTTTCACGCTTTCATTACTCTTGCAAGCCTGCAGTAGCTTGTCCGTGTTGAGGGCAAAGCCGGAGCTGCTGCGCAGCAGGGGCACTTCAATCACACCCGCGCCCTGTACTTCAGCTGCAACCCGGTAAAAACCGAAAGTCGGTGGACAGATCACAATACTGTCCTTACCCGCACGGCAGAAGCTGCGGATCAGCAGATCAATGCCTTCATCACTACCCCGTCCGGCGAGAACCTGATAGAGTGCAACACCATACAGTTCAGCCAGCCGCGCGTGTAAAGCAGTGGCAGGCGACTCGGGATACACGTTCAAGCCCAGCAAGGAGTTATCGCCCGCTGCACGCCATGGATTTTCATTGGCATGCATACGTTCATAACGATGATCCCATGCGGCATACACATAGGATTGCAGCGTCAGAATTTCCGGTCTGGCCAGCTTCACGTTTGGATTCATGACTGCTTTCCATCGAGCGCAGCCATGCGCACCTTCACGGCATTGGCGTGGGCATCCAGACCTTCGAGCTCTGCGATGGTTACCGCAGTAGGGCCAAGGTCCTGCAAGCCTGCGCTGCTGAGTTCCTGTACCGTCATGCGCTTCATAAAGTCGGCCAGTGACAGTCCGCTGTATGCTCGCGCAAATCCGTACGTGGGCAGTACATGATTGGTGCCGCTGCAATAGTCACCCATGGTTTCCGGGGTCCATGCGCCGAGAAATACCGATCCGGCATTGCTTATCCGGGGTAACCAGCTGCGTGCGTTGCTGACCTGAACAATCAGGTGTTCAGGTGCGTAGCTGTTGCTTAATTCAAATGCAGTCTCAAGGTCATTCACTACGATCAGTCGTGCATGTTCGAGTGCCTTGAGCAGGGTGCTTTCACGTGACAGCAGGCTGGTCTGACGATCCAGTTCATTCATTACCTGATCGGCTAATGCCTTTGAGGTGGTGACCAGAATGGCCTGAGCATCTACGCTGTGTTCCGCCTGTGCCAGCAGGTCCGCTGCAACAAAAACCGGATTGGCCTGTTCATCGGCAATCACCAGCACTTCAGACGGCCCCGCTGGTAAATCCAGTGCAGCACCTTGAGGATCATTGGCAACCAGTAATTTCGCAGCCGTTACCCAGCGATTTCCGGGGCCGAATATCTTGTCGGTTTTCGGTACTGATTCTGTGCCGAAGGCCATGGCGGCAACCGCCTGTGCACCACCTATCTTGAAAACAGTGCTGATGCCACACAGTCTGGCAGTGACCAATACAGCCGGATCTGCAGAACCATCACGACGTGGTGGCGTACACAGTACGCGGGTCGGGCAACTTGCAATACTGGCGGGTACCGCGAGCATAATAACCGTGGAAGGCAGAGGTGCTGTGCCCGCAGGGGCATACAGACCGACTGCATCGATGGCGCGATAGTGACGTTCACAGATCACGCCGGGGGAAGTTTCAATGCGCAATGGCTCGCTCAATTGCGCTTCATGAAAGCGACGCACATTGCTGATTGCCCGTTTGAGTGCGGCGAGCTGGTTTTCATTCAGTGCCTGTTCTGCTGCGGCAAACTCGGCTTCGCTGACTTGCAGGTGTGTGAGTGTTGTCCCATCGAAACGTTGAGTCATTTCGCGCAGCGCAGCATCACCACTGGTACGGACTTCATCAATGATGGTCTGTACCTTCTGCAACAGCTCGGCCGCGTTGTCCTGTGCCGGACGACGCAGTACGGCCGACTGTTCGGCAGTGCTCATTGCCGACCAGTGGAACTGGTGTGCTTTGATTCGAGTGGTCATTCTGGTCTGTGCAATAACTTAGTTCAGCATCTTTTCAACAGGCAGCACCAGCATTGAACTGGCACCTGCCTTTTTCAGGCTCTCAAGTGTTTCCCAGAATACATTCTCGCGGCATACGGCATGAATCACTACCTTGTCGGGGTGACCTTCCAGCGGGATGATGGTGGGTGACTCGCTGCCCGGCAGCAATTGCTTGATCTGTTCCAGCTTGGCACGAGGTGCATGCAGCAGAATGTACTTGCTTTCGCGTACCTGCTGCACCCCATCCACGCGCATCAACAGCCTGTGAATCCAGTCCTGTTTGCTGTCGCTGACCGGCAGGGGTGTGCGGATGATGGCTGCCTGACTTTCAAGAATGGTCTCGACTTCAGTAAGGTGATTGGCTGTCAGTGTGGCGCCGGTGGACACCAGGTCACAGATCAGATCGGCACGGCCGAGGCGCGGCGCGATTTCTACTGCACCACTGAGCGTCACAATTTCGGCGTTCACTTTGTTCTGCTTCAGGTAATTGCCGAGGATGTTCGGATAGGTTGTCGCAATACGCTTGCCCTGCAGCGATTGCGCACCCTGATATTTGAATTCATCCGGCACGGCAATGCACAGGCGGCAGCGACCATGATCAAGGGTCATCAGTTGTTCGAACAGGGGTTGAATGCCGGCCTTTTCGAAGGACAGCCGTTTTTCTTCGATGACGTTCAGACCGACAATGCCCAGATCGGCCACGTCCTGTTGCACGAGATCAGGAATGTCGTCATCGCGCACCAGCAGAATATCCAGCGGCATGTTCTCGCCATGACAGATCAGCTGATCCTTGCCGCGACTGAACTTCAGACCGCAGCGCGTCAGAAGATCCAGCGACAGGTCGGTGAGCCGGCCGGATTTCTGGATGGCTATTTTCAGACGGGATTGTTTGTCCATAGTTGCGCTACTGAGCGTTTGATTGGTAACAGGTTGACAGGTAATTAATCGAGGGTTGAATCGTCGGTGCGATACCGGGAGATCAGGCGTGCTGTGCCTTCTGTCGGTGATGATGGACGCGTTCACTGGCTATCTGATAGCCACCATCGCCACCCATCAGACAGCGTGCGACGCGACCGATTGTGGTCAGACTCACGCCGGTCTGTTTTGAGATTTCTCGATAGGGCAGTCCTGACTTCAGCAGGCCTACTACAGTCCAGCGATCAGTCAGGGCCTGTAATTCAGCGGGGGTGCACAGGTCACGAAAGAACGCGCGGCATTCCTCAACGGATTGCAGCGTCAGGATCGCACCAAACAGGGCGCGTTCAGCAAGCGCCTCCTGTCGGGGGCTGAGTGGACGGTGTTCTTTCATGATTCTGACAGATCAGCTTGTTCTAATGCGCTAGTACATTAGTACGGACTGCGGGGGCGGTCAAGTGAAAAGTCACAGAAGTGGCTGGCGCATTCAGTCCATTCTGTCTCATCTAAGGAATGTCGGCATGCCGGAGGGTTGGCTAGGTTCCCGCTAGCATTGCATCCAGCTCGCTCCAGCGCGCATAAGTCTGTTCGATTTCCTGAGTCAATTCAGCGATACGTTTTAGTGCTTGCTGCACTTCGTTCTGGGGGCGGCTGTAGAACTGCGGGTCGCTGATGGTTAATTGCAGCGTGGATTGTTCTGCTTCCAGTGTTTCCAGCTTTTTGGGCAGGAAATCAAGCTCGCGTTGATCTTTATATGACAGCTTCGGGGATTTCTTCGCAGTGGTTTGTTGCACTGTTGGGGGTGTGCTGGTTTTCTGGGTGGCTGCTGCGCGTTCATTTGCCTGACGTTGTTCGCGATAACGCGCATAGTCTGAATAGCCGCCGACGAATTCCTGAATGCGGCCTGAGCCATCCAGCACCAGCAGTTCAGTGACGACGTTATCAAGGAAGGTTCGATCATGGCTCACAAGCAGGAGCGTGCCGGGAAAGTTGGCGACAAATTCTTCGAGCAGTTCGAGTGTGTCTATATCAAGATCATTAGTCGGTTCGTCCATCACTAAAAGATTGGCTGGCTTTGCAAATAATCTCGCCAGTAGCAGTCGGTTGCGTTCCCCGCCGGATAGTGCGCGGGCAGGGGTTTTAAGCTGTTCAGGCCGGAACAGGAAATCGCGTAGATAACTGGTGACATGACGTGGCTGACCGTTCACGGTTACAAAGTCGCCACTGTCCACCACATTGTCCATCACTGACTCATCCAGCTTGAGCTGATCGCGCTGCTGATCGAAATAAGCCACTTCCAGTTTGCTGCCCTGTTTGAGCATGCCACTGTCGGGGGTGATTTCACCCAATAGCAATTTGATGAGCGTGCTTTTGCCGGCGCCATTTGGGCCGACAATACCGATGCGGTCGCCACGCATGATGCGCACAGAGAAGTCATTGATGAGTGTGCGATCACCAAAGCTCAGAGAAATATGCTCGGCTTCGCACACCATCTTGCCGGATTCGTTGCCTTCCTGTAATTCCAGTTCAATACGGCCCACGCGTTCACGGCGCTGACGATGCTGTTCGCGTAGTGCATAAAGTGCGCGCACTCGGCCTTCATTACGGGTGCGACGGGCTTCAATACCCTTGCGAATCCATACTTCTTCCTGTGCCAGCTTCTTGTCAAACAAAGCCGCCTGTTGTGCTTCTGCTACCAGCAGTTGCGCTTTCTTGGCCAGGTAAGTTTCGTAGTTGCCATCGGTGCTGAACAGTCTGCCACGATCCAGCTCAATCACACGCGTGGCCAGCCGGTTGACGAAGCTGCGGTCATGGCTGACGAACAGCAGGGCACCGCTGAATTCACGTAATACTTGTTCGAGCCATTCGATGGCCTGGATGTCCAGATGGTTGGTCGGTTCATCCAGCAATAGAATTTCCGGATCACATACCAGTGCACGGGCGAGCAGGGCGCGACGTCGCCATCCGCCCGACAATTCAGCAAAGCGGGCTTCGCCATCCAGTTCCAGTCGCGTCATGACCGTGTTGACACGCTGTTCCAGTTGCCAGCCATTGTTGGCGTCCAGAATGGATTGCAGCTGTGTCAGATGTTGAGTCTGCTGGGTGGTGGGGTGGCTGCCCATGGCCTGTGCCAGATGGAAGTAATCGATCAGTGCCTTACCGACTTCAGGCAGGCCACCAGCCACCACCTCGGCGACACTTTCATCGCCCAGCGCCGTGATGTCCTGGACCAGATAGGCCAGCCGTGCACCCGGTTTGACCCAGACAATGCCTTCATCAGGTGGGGCTTCGCCACGCGCCAGTTTTAGCAGCGAAGATTTGCCCTCGCCATTGCGACCCACAATGCACACCCGGTCACCTGCCGCCACCTGCAGTAAAATGTGATCAAGGAGAGGGCGGGCGCCGAATGCGAGGGAAACGTTGTCGAATCGGAGTAACAAGGTGAAGCCACCGGCGAGTCAGTGAAGTCGGGAAGGGCGCGCATTATGGTTGGTTGTGCTTCATTTAGTGGGTATTTTTGCAGGGAATGAAGGTGCTATCTGCTGGATATTTATCGCTGACTGGATGCGGGTGGGGAGGTCGGGTGTGTGCAGGTGGTTGATCGGCGGTGTCCCCGCAGCAGCGCCGGGGCCCGTAAGGCGCTGATCAGCCTGTTTTCTTTTGTGCTTTATGGATTTTTTCAGTACACTTCGCGCCCTTTATCAGGCCTGAGAGGGGCGCGCAGCGCTGAACTCGGGTTTTATTGCTGTCCAGTTTTATTGTTTTTGAGCGATTTTCGAGGCATTACAACTCTATGGTTACGATCCGCTTGACCCGCCGCGGCGCCAAAAAGCTGCCCTTCTATCACATTGTGGTGACAGACAGCCGCATTCGTCAGGGCGGTACGATTCTGGAGCAGATTGGCTTTTTTGACCCGGTTGCCAAAGGCAAAAGCGTCAAGCTCAATCTGGATCTGGCCCGTGTTGAACATTGGCAGAAGAATGGTGCGAAGCTGTCGGACCGCGTGGATGCTCTGGTCAAGAGCTACCGTAAGCAGGCTGTTGCGGCTTGATTGATCAGGCTGATGCTGCCCCCACCACCGGTGAACGCCGGGTGGTGCTGGGGAAAATCAGATCGGCGGTAGGGTTGGCAGGTGCGGTGAAGGTCGAGAGCTTTACGGAACCTCCCGCCAATATATTGAGATACAAGACTTGGCAGCTGCATGTCCCTACGGGATGGCGTGAGTTACGGGTCAGAAGCAGTCGCTGGACGGGTCAGGGATTGCAGGTGCAGTTTGAAGGTATAGACGAGCGGAATGCCGCTGAGCTGCTCAGAAATACCGAGGTCGCAGTGTACCGGCATGAGTTGCCGCCACCGGCCAAGGGTGAATATTACTGGGATGATCTGCTGGGTTTGACGGCGTTCACCTCGAATGGCGAATGTCTGGGTCAGCTGGATCACTATGTGGAGACACCGGCTCATCCGCTGATGGTTCTGATTGATCGGAATGCCCGTTTGGGCCAGGTTGAACACCTGGTGCCGCTGGTCAAGGGCAGGGTCAGCAGCGTGGATTTTGACAGACGCACGATGGTGCTGAACTGGACTCTGGACTGGCTGGAACAGCCAGAAGCGCCGGTTGAGTCGGGTTGAAGAGTAACGAGTTTGATTTGAACTGGATCGGGTTTGACTGAGTAGCTGGAACAGTCGATGCAAATTTCCGTCATCACGCTGTTCCCTGAGCTGATCAGTTCTGTCATCCAGATTGGTGTGCTGGGACGGGCAGTAGAACGTGGGCAGGTAGGGGTGCAAGCCATCTCGCCCCGCGAATTTGCCAGCGATCCGAGGCGCACCGTGGATGACAGGCCGTTTGGAGGTGGCCCGGGCATGGTGCTCAAGGTGGAACCGACGCGTTCAGCCTTGCGCGCAGCCAGTGCAGCCTTGCCGGCAGGCAGTAGACGAATTTACCTGGGTGCAGATGGCACGCCATTGACTCAGGCAAAAGTGGCTGAACTAGCGGGCTTGCCGGGAATGGTGTTGCTGGCCGGCCGTTATGAAGGTGTGGACGAGCGCCTGTTGAGTACCGAAGTGGATGAAACCATTTCGATTGGTGACTACGTGCTTTCAGGCGGCGAGTTGCCTGCACTGGTGCTGATCGATGCGGTAGTCAGGACATTACCCGGGGTGCTGGGTGACGAAGAGTCGGCTCAGCAGGATTCGTTCATGGCGGGATTGCTGGACTGGCCGCACTACACGCGACCGGAACAGATAGAAGATTTGCGGGTTCCCGATGTATTGATTGGCGGGAATCATGAGGCGATACGGCGCTGGCGTCTGAAACAGGCGTTGGGCCGGACCTGGTTAAGAAGGCCTGATTTGCTGGCCGCCAAGGTGCTGGATGCGGAGCAGCAGGCACTGTTGGCGGAGTTCAAGGCAGAGCAGCGCTGAATTGTCTGAATTGGTTTTGAACTTTTGAGTATTGAGTCAGAGCGTAAACATATGAATATCATCAAGGCACTTGAACAAGAGCAGATCACCCGCCAGATCCCGGACTTCAGTCCTGGTGACACCGTGGTGGTGGAAGTAAAAGTGAAGGAAGGCGACCGTGAGCGCGTGCAGGCGTATGAAGGCGTTGTGGTTGCCAAGAGCAATCGCGGCCTGAACTCCTCGTTCACCGTACGCAAGATTTCTCACGGTGAAGGCGTAGAGCGTGTATTCCAGAGCTACAGCCCGGCGCTCGGTGAAATTACGGTTAAGCGTCGCGGTAATGTGCGCCGTGCCAAGCTGTACTACCTGCGTGAGCGTACTGGTAAATCTGCTCGTATCGAAGAGAAGATCGAGTAATCAGGCTGAAAATAGTCTGATCATTGAATCAGGACGAGTGTCAGGTTTCATGCCTGTCACTCGTTTTTTTTGGCTGAAGTGGACTGTATGCATTCCTGACTTGCTGCTCAGGAGCTGACGGTGCCATTTTTTCAGTGAGCTGTGATAAAAGAAGGAATCGGTCCTGCTTACACCCGAGACAGTCATGCGCTATATCATCCGGTTTTTCAGGTTTGTCTGGCATCTGCTGGACGGTGTTCGCAAGGTTCTGCATCTGGGCTTGATGCTGCTGTTGCTGGGGCTAGTCTGGTTTGCCGCATCGCCGCATATTCCTCTGGTGCCGAAGTCAGCAGCTCTATTGATTGCACCGCAGGGGGAGCTGGTAGAGCAGTATAGTGGTGGGCCACTGGACAGAGTGGTCGCAGAGGCTTCGGGTCAGGAAGAATTTGAAGTCCAGTTGCGCGATATGGTCGAAGCCATTCATCGCGCCAAAGATGATGCACGCATCAAGCTGATCGTGCTTGATCTGGATGGACTCACCGGCGCGGGTATTGCCTTGCTGGAAGAGGTTGCACAGGCGCTGCGTGAGTTCCGTACCAGTGGTAAGCAGGTGGTGGCGCTGGGGCAATCTTTTGATCAAAAACAATACTACCTTGCTGCTCATGCAGATCAGGTTTATCTCGATCCGCATGGCATGATACTGCTGGATGGTTTTTCGTATTACGGCCAGTATTACAGAGATGCACTCGACAAACTGGGTGTGACGGTCAATGTCTTCAAGGCGGGTAAGTACAAATCGGCAGTGGAGCCTTTTCTTCGGCAGGACATGTCACCTGAGGCTCGCGAAGCTAATCAGCAGTGGCTTGGTTCATTATGGTCGACTTATCAGGCAGCAGTAATTAAGGCGCGGGGGCTGACAGACAATGCATTGACCGACTATGCCGAACAGTTGTTGCCGATGCTGCAGGCAACTAAGGGTGACTTTGCACAGCTTGCAGTAGACCGACATCTGGTTACCGAACTGAAGACTCGTGAACAGGTTGCAGATCAGTTGCGATTGCAGGTTGGTGCTGACGAGGATGAACATTCCTACAGCCGCATCGATATGGCAGATTATCTTGACGCAGAGCATGCGGAACATCCGCTGGAAAACAGGGGTAGCAGGAAGGTCGGAATCGTGGTTGCTTCCGGCGAAATTGTTGATGGTGATCGGACTGCCGGGACGGTCGGTGGTGAATCCATGGCGGAATTATTGCGTCAGGCGCGTTATGACGATGAAGTAAAGGCAGTGGTGCTGCGTATCGACAGTCCGGGTGGCAGTGTGATGGCTTCAGAAGTGATTCGCCGTGAAGTGGATGCACTCAAGGCTGCCGGCAAGCCGGTGATAGCATCAATGAGCAGCACGGCAGCATCCGGTGGTTATTACATTGCGATGGATGCCGATGAAATATGGGCGAATCCCGCGACCATTACTGGTTCAATTGGTGTGTTCGGGATTGTGCCTACCTTTGAGCGTAGCTTGAGTAAGCTGGGTATCAGTACGGATGGGGTGGGTACAACGTCAATATCGGGTGCATTGCGCATGGATCGCGCCATGAGTGAAACCGCCAGACAGGTGTATCAGCTGGCTATCCAGCATGAGTACACACAGTTTGTTGACCTCGTGGCTAATGCGCGCAACAGGTCATACGATGACATTGATCTGATTGCTCAGGGGCGAGTCTGGGCGGCCAATGATGCCAGACAACATGGTCTGGTGGATCAGCTGGGTCTGCTGGAAGATGCCGTCAAAGCAGCCGCTGCACGAGCGCAGCTGGGTGATCAGTACAGCGAGGAATACCTCGATGAAGAATTGTCCTGGCGTCAGGTGCTGGCACATCAGGTTAATATGTTGTCAGGCAGGTTGACGCATGTACTTATGCCTGAATGGAAACTGGTTACGTCGATGCGGCAGCAGTTATCGCCTCTCGATCATGAATTGCAGCGCATGCAGCGCTTTGCTGCTTCCAGAGCAGGATATTATTACTGTGCGTGCAGGGTTGAGTAGTGTGTTGCTGTGTCCGGCGAGTGACTTCAGGATACCCCGTCATTGGATAGTAACTCCACACTGAAGCTGCGACTGGACAAGTGGTTGTGGCAGGCGCGGTTTTTCAAGAGCCGTTCGCAGGCAACTGATGCGGCAGCCGGTGGGCTGGTGCATGTTAACGGCGAGCGGGTGAAGGCTGCGCGCGAGATCAGGATCGGCGACTGTCTGAATATTACCCGTGACGAGTCGCGTATTGAGGTGATCGTGCTTGCCTTGCCCCAGCGACGGGGTCCCGCCAGCGAAGCACGGTTGTGCTATGAAGAAACTGCTGCCAGTGTTCAGTTGCGCGCGCGACACCGTGAGCAACAGCGATATGCTGCACCAGCGCCTGCAAGCAAGCCTGGCAAGCATGAGCGGCGCGCGCTTCGTAACCTGAAGGGATTCTGAATCAGCAACTCCCGGTATTCCAACCTGCAACCCGTTCAACCAAAGTTGATTCATTCAAAGACAACTTTGCATAGTCATATTGGAGATTTATGAATCCTTCAGCTGCCATTACCCGCCAGTTCAAGTATTACGACCTGATTCTGGGTGCGTATGTCTGTGTACTGCTGTGCGCCAATCTGATTGGCCCTGCCAAGATGTCTACTATAACCCTGCCGGTGATTGGTGACATCACGTTCATGGCGGGAGTGCTGTTTTTTCCTATTTCGTACCTGTTTGGCGATGTGCTGACGGAAGTCTATGGCTATGCACGCGACCGTCGGGTGGTATGGAGCGGGTTTGCCGCACTGTTGTTTGCTGCACTGATGTCCACCGTGATTGTTGCCCTGCCACCATCAGCGGGCTGGCGTGATCAGCAGGCCGCGGTTGAGACCATTTTCGGCAGTACCCCTAGAATCATCGCTGGTTCTATCATTGCATTCTGGTCAGGATCACTGGTCAACAGTTATGTGCTGGCCAAAATGAAGATATGGACACAGGGCCGCTGGCTATGGACGCGCACCATCGGATCAACCTTATGCGGCGAGCTGGTTGACTCTGCGCTTTTCTATTTCATTGCATTCTATGGAGTGTGGAGCATGCAGCAGTTGCTGGCCGTGACGGCTACCCAGTACGTACTGAAAACCAGCTGGGAAGTGTTGATGACACCGGTTACATATCGGCTGGTCGCGAAACTGAAACGTGCTGAACATGAGGACTTTTATGATCGTGAAACAGATTTCACTCCGTTTACATTAAAAATATAGATGCTGATTTATTGTTCAAGAGTTGCAACTAAAGAAAGGAGATGTACTGATGTTTAAAAATAAAATTGCATTACTGGTATGTGCGGGCCTGGCTTCTGTTCCCATGGTGGCATCGGCTGCGTGGACAGGTAAAGGTGAAGCAGGTGCAGCATTGTCCACCACCAGTAACGGAGCCAGTTCCACTACTTTTGCTGGCAAATTTGATCTGGCCAGCGAAGTGGATAAGTGGAAGCATGCCTTCGGTGCCTCCACGGTTTATACCTCATCGAAAGCAGAAGCCAGCGCTGCAAATCCCAACCCAGACAGCCAGACGGCAGCAAACCGATGGGAGTTACACGAACAGACAGATTACAAGCTTGTTGACCATGCTTTCCTGTTTGGAGGGATTCGATACGAAAACGACAAGATCGGTAGCTACAGATATCAGGCAGCCCTTGCTGCAGGTCTGGGCTACAAGTTTATTGAAAACGACAGCACCAAACTGACGGCTGAGCTGGGTGTGGGATACAAGCATTTCAAGCCACAAAGCCCGACTGGTGCTTCATCGGATGGTGATGCCATCTCGACCGGCCTGGTCGATCTGCGTCAGGTTCTGTCACCCAATACTGTATTGCTTGATAAGCTTTCATTTGAATCAGGGTCCAGCAACACGCTGTTCCAGAATGATCTGGCTGTGCAGGTGAAAATGACAGATGTACTGGCTTTGTCAGTGGGGCATCAGATACGTTACAACACCAAGCCTCTGCATTCTTCTTATAGCGGCCGCGAGTATGCGCATACTGACCGGCTGCTGACCGCCAATCTGGTTTACGAGTTCAAGTAAATCTTTTCAGTCGCGCTTGATGGAGGTTGTATCTCCGTGTTCATGCCTGTGGCAGGTACCACTGCCACAGGTTGATGCTTTCAAGGACTCAGTCTCACTCGATGTGTTCCAGTAGCCAGGCCATTGCGGCGACTGTTGCAAGAAAGACGACAAAGCTGATTGATGCCTTTTGATAGAGTTGCTTCAGTAGCGCCGATGGATCTGAAGCGGCAAGGACAAAGGGTCTGCCATCCGCCGGTTTGCAAAGTATGCTCACCCCTGAAGCCTGTGATTCTGCCGCTTGGCCTTCATTCACGTATTGACGTGCAGCGGTGCGAGCCATCTCCCATTCGTCAGCACTTAATGCGCCGT
Organism: uncultured Pseudomonadota bacterium; assembly: GCA_903838705.1. Taxonomy (GTDB): domain Bacteria; phylum Pseudomonadota; class Gammaproteobacteria; order Steroidobacterales; family Steroidobacteraceae; genus CAILZL01. Next base: position 30,713 of record CAILZL010000024.1, on the reverse strand, counting down.
CACGATTGATGTCGAAGCGGGAAAGTAGCTGATCCTGATCAGCCTTCCATTCCCGTAGCAGGGCAGCAACAGCTATATCCGGGTTCTCGATGCTGGCACCTCCACGGCTGTGATAAGAGCCGATCGCCACGATGGGCTTATCCTGCATCAGGCGGTATTCAGTGTATCGGTATCGTCCAGAAAAAATACTGTCGACAACCGAATCAAAGAGTCCAGTTCCGTTGGGGATGCGGAGTTCAGGCCAGTCTGAATCTCCGTACCAGATGCTGGTTTCAGCCGGATAAACGTCAGCTCCCTCGGGATCTATAAGACATTGTCCGGTGCCATCATCCAGCACAAAGGGCATGGCGCTGGTGTCCTTGTGCACAATTGACCAGTTCACCGATTTCCCGGAACCGTTTCGATCTTCTACCTTGAAACGCCACCAGACGCACGGCATCCCGGTGAGTGGTGCTTTCAATTCTGTATTGATCTGGGGTAATGCACGACCGGAAAGCTCGACAAAACCCTGTGCGGCGGAGCGTACTCGCGAAGTGGGTGTATTTTGCAGGACTCGAATCTTGTTCCATGTCGCAAAGCTGAGCCACAGCGTATAGCCACCCGCTCCGATCAAGGCGGCAAGGAAATACAATAACTGGAAGTTCATTCCCGGTATTGGCTGGAATCAGGCCTTGAACAGTGTGGCAACGTTGATATCCTGAATTTCTTCCTCGGAGAACTTCAATAATTCTGCCGGAGTAAATCCAAAACGCTGGGCAATCAGTACATCAGGAAACACCTTGATTCGAATGTTGTTCAGGTTGACCTGATCGTTATACAGCTCACGGCGATCGGCGATGGATTCCTCCAGTGTTGTAATCCGGTTCTGCAGCTGTTTGAACGACTCATCGCTTTTCAGTTGCGGGTAATTTTCTGCCACGGCAAACAATCTGCCGATTTCCGAGCGCAACTGCTGTTCTGCCATCCCTACCGCTGTAATGTTCCCTGTGCTGCTGGCCTGGTTTACCGATGCGCGGGCCTTCATGACTTTTTCGAGTGTTTCCTGCTCGAATTTCATGTATTGCTTGCAGGTCTCAATCAGTTTCGGCAGTTCGTCGTGGCGTTGCTTCAACAGGACCTGGATATTGGCCCAGGCTACCTTGATGGTTTCACGTAAGCCAACCAGCCCGTTATAAATACCAACCATGTAAATAATTGCGGCAATAAACAAGGCAATCAGCACGGCGATAACGATCACTTGAATCACCCCATTAAATTAAGCTGAAACCCAGCATACCATGAGCTGGTTTTTACCGATAAGTGTCGGGCGTGAGTTGCTATCTGGATCACATAACTAAATTACGATTCAGTCTCGCCTGATTGATTCTAGGTGCTGGCAGAGCGCAGTCTTTGGTAAAAACGGTACTGCTGGGTCACCAGTCGTCTCAAGTTGCACGTTGTGGGTAATCAAACTCCACATTTGTACCTGATACTGGTAACAATTCCTGCCATGAGTCAATGTCAAATTCCATAGTGACGACTGATGCAGTGGGCATGCCCTCAATGCGGCGTTCCTGTGAGAGTTCATCTGCAAGTTCGCTGATACCTGGATTGTGCCCAACAAGCACCAGATGACGGGTTGCATTGTCTTGCGCCAGTATCACTGACAGCATTTGTTTCGGACTCGCCAGGTACAGTTCCTCGTCAATTTTCAGACTGATTTTAGGGAATTGCTTCGTAAACAATTCAGCGGTTTGCCGGGTTCGGACTGCCGGACTGCTGAGAATGCTGTCCGGATTTGAGAGTTGATCCTTCATACGTTTTGCCATGGTGGCCGCATCGGCCTGTCCGCGTCGGGTCAAGGGCCTGTCCCAGTCGCGTTGACCTGTCGGTGCGTCATCAGCTTGCGCATGACGTATAAGGGTAAGGCGTTTCATGCAGGCACATCGACTTCAATGTTATCGGCATGGATGCGTACTGGAAAAGTTTGTACGGCATCATAGGCGGGAGGGGAGAGTGCCGCGCCACTGCGCAGGCAGAAGCGTGCACCATGGCGTGGGCAGATGATCTGATCGCCTTCCATGCAGCCTCCTGCCATGCTGCTGCCGTCGTGAGTGCATTGATCTTCAATGGCAAGCAGTTCACCGTTGACATTGCAGACGAGTAGGAAGGCGTTTCCCGTATCGACCTGAATGAAGTCACCGGGTGCAATCTGATTTGCGCCTGCGACAGCTAACCATGTCATGTTCTTGCTCCCATCTAAACGTGTTACATCATGCCGGTCTGCAAGCGTGCAACTTCGGACATCATCGTCTGATTCCAGGGTGGATCAAATGTCAGTTCAACTTCAGCGCGCTTGATGGTGGGAATAATTTCCACTTTCTCACGCACATCCGCCACCAGTACATCGCCCATGCCACAGCCCGGTGCAGTGAGTGTCATGGTTATTCTGGCGATGCGTCCGCCTTCTTCGTCGGCTACGATCTGACAGTCATAGATCAATCCGAGTTCAACAATGTTGACGGGAATTTCCGGATCGAAGCAAAGACGCATCTGATCCCACACCAGTTTCCTGATGTCCTCGTCGGTGGCGTCATGGGGTACTTCAATAGGCAACTCAACTTCACGACCAATGGCATCCGCATTCTTGCCTGCAATGCGGAACAGATTGCCTTCGATATAGACGGTAAAGCTGCCACCGAGTGCCTGTGTAATGAAACCCGTCTTGCCGGCGCGCAGGGTAACTGAAACGCCAGCAGGCACAATGACTGCCTCGACATCGCGCTGAATTGTAACCGGTTCGTGTTCTTGGCCCAGCATGGTAATTCTCGTGCATTGAATCGCAGTGCGATCACTCGGTAGAAATGGCGTTTGTCTCGTGCTGCAACGCCGCTTGCAATGTATGCCAGCACAGGCTGGCGCATTTCACACGTGCTGGAAACTCACGTACGCCGGACAGTGCACCCAGCTTGCCCAGCGATACTGGATCAATGCTTGAGTCATGTTGTGTGAGCAGCTCATGTACTCTGGCATGTAATGAGGCGAATTCAGTCAGTGTTTTTCCGCGCACGGCTTCAGTCATCAATGAGGCAGAAGCGACTGATATTGCACAGCCACTACCATCAAATCTGATGTCAGCAATCCGGTCGCCTGCCATATTGACAGTCACGCTGAGCTGATCGCCACATAATGGATTGTGTCCATCGGCATGCAGGTCTGCGGGTTCAAGCCGGCCAAAGTTACGTGGATTCTTGTTGTGATCCACTATTACGTCGCGGTAAAGGTCTTTCAGGTCCATAGGTCAGCCCATCACATTCTGAGCATGATGAAGTGCAGCAACCAGTCGATCTATTTCAGCAAAGGTATTGTAGAAAGCGAATGATGCGCGTGCGGTAGCAGGGATGCCGTAAAAACTCATCACCGGCATGGCACAATGGTGACCCGTGCGGATAGCTACGCCTTCGGTATCAAGGATCGTGCCCAGATCATGGGGGTGGATGTTCTTCGTCACGAAAGACACAACCGCGGCTTTGTGCGGTGCCGTACCAATGATACGCAGTCCTTCTACCTTGCTAAGTTGCCGTGTGGCATAAGCCAGCAACTGCTGTTCATAGGCAGCGATGTTTTGCATGCCCAGACTATTGAGGTAGCGCAGAGCAGCACCGAGTCCGATGGCGCCGGCAATATGGGGAGTACCTGCTTCAAATTTCCAGGGTAGCTGGTTGTAGGTAGTCTTCTCAAAGCTCACCGTCAGGATCATGTCACCACCGCCTTGCCAGGGTGGCATGGCCTGCAATAGCGCTTCACGACCATACAGCACACCTATGCCCGTCGGTCCGCACAGCTTGTGTGCCGAGAAGCAGTAGAAGTCACAGTCAAGCTTCTGAACATCAACCACGCTGTGAGGAATGGCCTGGGCACCATCAAGTAACACAGGTACGCCGGCTTTTCTGGCTGCGGCAATGAAGTTTTCTACTGGCACAACTGTGCCCAATGCGTTTGACACATGGGCCAGTGCAAGCAGCTTTGTTCGCGGTCCAATAAGAGACTCGAAAGCCGTGAAATCAACTTCACCTGCCTGGGTGATTGGAATTACTTTGAGTACCGCGCCAGTGTGCTGACATACATGTTGCCATGGAACAATGTTGGCATGATGCTCAAGAGCCGAGATCAGAATTTCATCGCCCGGTTGCAGGCGAGGGCGCAAAAAACTCTCGGCTACCAGGTTGATTGCCTCGGTAGTTCCCCGTGTGAATATCACTTCCTTGCTGCAACCTGCATTGATAAAGCGACGTACTTCTTCACGCGCACCTTCAAACTGGTCAGTGGCTCGCTGGCTGAGCGTATGAACACCCCGGTGAATGTTGGCGTGATTCTTCTGGTAATACTGACTGATGGCATCGATGACAACCTGCGGATGCTGGCTGGATGCTGCATTGTCCAGATAGACCAGCGGATGTCCATTCACTTGCTGGTGCAGGATAGGGAAGTCGGCACGGATGCTGGAAACGCTACGTGTCCCTACCTGTTCAATTACAGACTGTGTCGCTGCGTTCATGGTGCGGACTCCAGTTGAGCACCGAAGCGCACATGTCCCGCATCGGTGAGTTGCTCACGCAGTTCGGCGACCGGTAATTGCGCAATGATGTGGTTGGCAAATGCATGGGTGAGCAGGGCGCGGGCCTGAGATTCATCGAGGCCGCGCGAGCGCAGATAAAACAATGCATTGGCATCCAGCTGACCGACGGTGGCGCCGTGGGCGCACTTCACGTCATCATTGTAGATTTCCAGCTCGGGTTTGGTGTCGATCTCAGCAGTGCTGGACAGCAGCAGGTTGCGACTGCTTTGCTGTGCATCGGTCTTGATGGCCTTTTCGTGAACATGCACCTTGCCATTGAATACGATTCGCCCGCGCTGATCGGCGATGCCGCGATAATCTTCATTGCTTTGGGTGTGCGGAACGCAATGTTCCACCTGCAGGTGAGTATCATGATGTTGCGTGCCGGTTGCGAACTGCAAGCCATTCAGAGTGGCACGAGAATCCCTGCCATTCAGCAGCACATGGATATCCATGCGCGCCAGTGCAGCACCAAAATTGATCTGATGGTCAAGCAGAGTTGCCTGTTCGGCGAGTTCTGCGTACAGCAGACCGATATGGAAGCTGCTGCTGTTTTCATTCTGAATCCGGCAGTGTTCCAGATGTGCGCCTTCAGCCAGTTGTGCGGTGGTGACGCCATTGTTGAAGTGCACGGTGGTGCCGCTGCCTGTAAACCGCTCGATGACGGTGAGTTTGCTGTGTTCTCCGGCCCGGATCACGATACGCGGGTGGGCCATCAGACTCCATTGCGCATCGCTCCAGAAAAAGTCCAGGACTAAAGGGCAGTCAAGCTTTGTACCAGGTCCGGCTTCAATCAGCACTCCATCTTCAGTCAGGGCTGTGTTCAGCGCTACAAAGCGACAGCGGTGGTTTCCCGGAATAGCCAGAATTTCCGATAGCCGAGTCTGATCGGATTGTTGAAGCTCAGACAGTGTGGTGATCTGTAAGCCCGCAATGACCGGTACATTCGATAACTCACTGCGGTAGTGGCCATCAACAAATACCATTTGCAAGGCATCGGCTGTTTTCAATATTTCAGGCTGGTATGGGGTGCCGGGTTGTCCGGTACCAAATTCGCGAGCTTCGAGACGGCGCAGATTGGTGTACTTCCATTGTTCGTCGCGTGTACCGGGAAAACCATTGTGTGAGAACAGGGCAAATGCCTGTTGTCGCACCGGCATGCTTGAGCCGGTGTGATGCTCGAATGCCGCTTGCATTCGAGTCACCGCAGCTGACTTGGCAATAGGCTGGGATGCGGCAGTCATGCGTCACGGGCTCCTGACAGGCTTTGCTTCTGGAACCCCGGTTGCGTCAGCCAATCGTAGCCGCGTTGCTCCAGCTCCAGTGCCAGAGTCTTGTCACCAGACTTGATGATCTGGCCGCCGGCCAGTACATGCACGTAATCAGGGGTGATGTAGTCAAGCAGACGTTGATAGTGGGTAACCATGATGATGGCGCGTTCTTTACTGCGCAGGCTGTTGACGCCATTGGCAACGATGCGCAATGCGTCAATATCAAGACCGGAGTCCGTTTCATCAAGCAGAGCCAGCATGGGCTCCAGTACTGCCATTTGCAGGATTTCATTGCGCTTCTTTTCGCCACCCGAAAAGCCTTCATTGACGCCCCGGTTCAGGAAGCTTTCATCCATTTGCATCAGCTTCATCTTTTCCTTGATCAGGCTCAGAAATTCAAATGCATCCAGTTCAGCAAGACCGCGATGCTTGCGTATGGCATTCAAGCCGGCTTTGAGCAGGTACACATTGTTGACGCCGGGGATTTCCACCGGATATTGCATGGCCAGGAAGACGCCTTCACGGGCACGCTGCTCGGGCGACAAAGCCAGCAGGTCATGACCGTTGAAGGTAATGCTGCCACTGATGATTTCATAACCTTCACGCCCTGCCAGCACCTGTGACAAGGTGCTCTTGCCGGATCCATTCGGACCCATCACGGCATGCACTTCACCGGCACGCACTTCCAGAGTAATGCCTTTGAGAATCTGCTTGTCTCCTACATTTACATGCAGGTCTTTAATGCTTAACACGGTTCAATACCTTTCAGATCGCAAAATGATTAGCCGACCGCGCCTTCCAGGCTGACCGACAGTAAATTCTGTGCTTCCACTGCGAATTCCATTGGCAGTTCTTTAAACACCGCCTTGCAGAATCCATTGACGATCATGCTCACTGCATCTTCCTGGGAAATACCGCGGCTGCGGCAATAGAACAGCTGGTCATCGCTGATCTTTGAGGTGCTGGCTTCATGTTCAACCGAGGCAGTGGCATTCTTGACTTCGACATAGGGGAAAGTGTGAGCGCCGCATCGATCGCCCATCAGCAATGAATCACATTGAGTGTGGTTACGGGCACCTTCTGCGCCAGACAATATTTTCACCAGACCGCGATAACTGTTCTGACCATGGCCGGCGGAAATGCCCTTGGAGACAATGGTGCTTCTGGTGTTGCGGCCGATGTGAATCATCTTCGTTCCGGTATCGGCCTGCTGATAGTGGTTGGTCAGTGCAACTGAATAGAATTCACCCACGGAATTGTCACCAGTCAGAATACAGCTGGGGTATTTCCAGGTGATCGCAGAGCCGGTTTCAACCTGTGTCCAGCTGATCTTTGAGTTAGCACCCCGGCATTCACCGCGTTTGGTGACAAAGTTGTAGATGCCACCCAAACCGTTTTCATCGCCGGGATACCAGTTCTGTACGGTGGAATACTTGATATTCGCATCCTTGAGTGCAACCAGCTCAACCACTGCAGCATGCAGCTGGTTTTCATCACGCATGGGCGCTGTGCAACCTTCAAGGTAACTTACAGTCGAGCCTTCATCAGCAATGATCAGGGTGCGTTCGAACTGACCGGTGTTGGCGGCATTGATTCTGAAGTAGGTTGACAGTTCCATCGGACATCGCACCCCTTTGGGGATGTAGACAAAAGATCCATCAGTGAATACTGCTGAATTCAGTGCGGCAAAATAGTTGTCACCATGGGGCACAACACTGCCGAGGTATTTCTCGATCAGTTGTGGGTGATGCTGTACGGCATCTGAGAAGGAGCAGAACACAACTCCGGCCTTGGCCAGACGATCCTTGAAGGTGGTGGCAACCGATACACTGTCGAATACAGCATCAACAGCCACGCCAGCCAGTCTTGCGCGTTCATGCAAGGGGATACCAAGTTTGTCGTAGGTTTCGAGCAGTTTGGGGTCGACTTCGTCAAGGCTTTTCGGCGCATCAGCGCGCGCCTTGGGTGCTGAGTAATAAGAAATGGCCTGATAATCAATCGGCGCAATCTTCAGGTGCGCCCAGTCCGGTGCCTGCATGGTCAACCAGTGACGATATGCTTTCAGACGCCATTGCAGCAGGAATTCTGGTTCATTCTTGATGCGCGAAATATGACGGATGACGTTTTCATCCAGCCCCGGAGGCAAGGTGTCAGATTCGATATCGGTCACGAAACCATGACGATATTTCTGACCAACCAGCTGTTCAAGATCTTGCGGTGTAGTAGACATGATGTGCTAGCGGGGGCGTAGCATGCGCGTTAATGGGCTCTCTTTGGGACGAACCGCTTTCAGATCCAGTGATTTCAGCGGAGCCCTGTCCAGTCCGGCCAGTTGCGACAGCGACACGTCATCCAGAGCATGTCGTATGGCCATGTTTACCCGTTGCCAGGAGTGGCCAACATGACAACTCCCTGCAATCGAGCAGCTACTGTGTGCACTGCTGCATTCAGTCAGGGCAAAGGGGCCTTCCAGTGCATCCAGTATTGCCGCAGCGCTTATTTCAGTTGCCGATTTGGCCAGCAGATAGCCGCCGTGACTGCCGCGACCCGAGCTGACCAGTCCGGCCTGATTGAGCTTTTTCAGGAGTTTGCTGACCGTGGCTGGGCTGAGATGTGTCAATTCCGCCAGTTCGGTGGCCGTATACAGACGCCGCTCTCCTGTGGCCAGGCAGGCCAGAATCACGGTGGCGTAATCGGTCAGTTTGCTGATGCGTAACACGCGGTGGTGTCCAGATAAGTAGATAAGAATGAATTGGGACTATTTTAGTACTGATTGAGGATGAATTCCACCCCGCGCCACCATTTCTTCTGACTTCGAGTATTGATTGTCGTGACTGACCTGTACGGATTGGACGTAACAGACCGACTGATCATTTGTTATCCTGAGCGTTGGAGTATTTGAGTCAATCACCTGAGTTTTCGGAAACTCCGGGTATACGAAACAAGTGTTAAACAGCAGTCCAACAACGCCAAATCTTGTCGAAATCCGCGATGTCTATTATTCGGTAGGCGGACGGGATATTTTCAAGGGGCTCACGCTTAATGTTCCCAGAGGCAAGATCACGGCCATCATGGGGCCAAGCGGTACAGGCAAGACCACTTTGCTGCGATTGATTACCGGCCAGATCCGACCCACCCGTGGCCAAGTTCTGGTTGATGATCAGGATGTCAGCAAGCTTTCGCGTCGGGCGCTGTATGCTCTGCGTCAGCGGATGGGGATGCTATTCCAGAACGGTGCGCTGCTCACCGATATGTCTGTATTTGAAAATGTGGCTTTTCCGGTCCGCGAACATACCGACTTGCCTGAATCACTGATAAGAAATCTCGTGCTGACCAAGCTGCAGGCGGTTGGATTGCGTGGTGCCTATAAGCTCATGCCGCATGAGTTGTCGGGTGGCATGGCGCGCCGTGTGGCACTTGCCCGGGCGATGGTTCGTGATCCGCACCTGCTCATCTATGACGAACCTTTCGCAGGGCTTGATCCGATATCCATGGGTGTGATTTTGCGTCTGTTGCGTAATGTCAACGATGCTTTGGCTATCACCAGTATTGTGGTTTCGCATGACGTGGATGAAATTGCACAGGTTGCTGATCTCAGCTACATCCTTGCGGGCGGTAAGGTTGTTGCCTCAGGCACACCGAAAGCATTGAAAGAGGATCAGTCGGGACTGGTGCGACAGTTTATGAATGGATTGCCGGATGGCCCTGTGCCGTTTCACTATCCGGCAGACGACTATTTCAAAGAGCTATTGGCCTGATGTCATGTGCTTTATTTATATCGCTGGTCTGACACTCAATGTTTAAAGCTCTTACGAAATTGCTGGGAAATGCGGTGGCCGCTTTTGGCGCAATCACCTGGTTTCTGCTGCGCATTCTCAGTCAGGTGCCGCGCGCCTTGTTGCGCCCTGGGCTGGTGATACACCAGATACACAATGCAGGTGCGTTGTCATTGGTGATTATTATGACCTGCGGCCTGTTTGTCGGCATGGTGCTTGGGCTACAGGGCTATGACATGCTTGAGCGGTTTGGCTCTGAAAGTTCTCTAGGCAGTGCTGCGGCACTGGCCCTGGTCAAGGAATTGGGTCCGGTGGTCGCGGCATTGCTGTTTGCAGGCCGGGCTGGTACCGCGCTGGCTTCAGAGATTGGTCTGATGCGAGCGACTGATCAACTGGTTGCGATGGAAATCATGGCAGTTGATCCTTTCCGGCATGTTGTTGCGCCCAGGTTTCTGGGGGGCGTGATTGCATTGCCCCTGTTGACCATGATCTTCATCGCAATCGGGATTTTTGGCGTGCAACTGGTCGGTGTGCAGCAATTGGGTGTGGATCAGGGCACTTTCTGGTCACAGATGCGGGGTAGTGTCGAGGTGGATGATGTTATGCAGGGGCTGATCAAGGGCTGTGTGTTCGGGGTCGCTTGCAGTCTCATCGCCGTGTATGAAGGCTATGTTGCCGAACCAACTGCGGAAGGCGTAGGCCGGGCAACAACCCGTACTGTCGTGAACTCTGCCGTGATGACCCTGATACTGGATTACATGATCACTGCCGTCATGCTGTGATAATTCTGGAGAACTTGCATGCAACAGTCTCGTACAACTGAAATTGTTACCGGCGCATTTGTGCTGTTCGGATTTGCCGCACTATTTTTTCTGGTCACACAGATTACCAACAAGGAATTTACTGCTGGTGGTGCGGGATACAGCCTGTTAGCCAACTTTGAAAATATCGGCAGTCTCAAGGTGGGCGCGCCGGTATCCATGTCTGGTGTTACTGTCGGACGTGTTGAGTCAATCAGTTATGACATGCAGCAATACAAGGCGGTAGTGAGTATGCATATTGATGCAAAGTACAACCGTATCCCTGATGACAGTGATGCCAGCATCATGACTGCGGGTTTGCTTGGCGGTCAGTATATCGGTGTGACTGCCGGAGGCTCTGATCAGTATTTCAAGGAAGGTGGCAAGTTCGCAATCGTGCAGGATGCGCTGGTGCTGGAGAATCTGATCAACCAGCTGGTGGCCAGTTTCGCCGGTAAGAAGAGCGATTCGGCTGAGGAGACTAAAAAGTGAAACGTCATTTGATGAATTCGATCTGGGTGGCCAGTTTTATCCTGGTAAGCGGTATGTTCAATACGATTGCCTGGGCGGGTGATGCAGTGCCGGCACCTGACAAGGTGGTTGAAAACGTTGCCCGGCAGGTTCTTTCAGATCTCGACAAGAATCGTGAAACCTACCGGAAGGACTCGGTTCAGTTGCGGCAGATGATTGATAAATATTTCCTGACTAATTTCGACACTGAGTATGCCGCACAGCTGGTACTGGCCAAGAACTGGCGAACGGCCAGCGCTGAACAGCGCAAGCAATTCATCGATGCCTTTTATCAGTCGTTGCTCCAGAACTATGGTAATTCGCTGCTGGACTTCACTGCGGACAGGCTGAAGATTCTGCCTTATCAGGGTAAAGCTGCTGATACTACAGCGACCGTGCGCAGCGAAATACGTCGCGATAATGGCAGCAAGGTGCCGGTCAATTACACCATGCGTCTGACAAGCTCAGGCTGGAAGGCATACGACATCACGATTGAAGGCATCTCCTATGTGAAATCTTTCCGTACCGACTTTGGTGCGGAAATCGATCAGAAAGGACTTGATGCCGTGATCAAGCGTCTGCAGACACAGCAGGCCGCGCCAGCAAGCGGCAGCAAGAAGAGCGGTTGAGTATGTCCGCAACCAGGCTAGTACAACAAGGTGAAGGTCGCTACGTGGTGCAAGGTGAGTTGAGCTTTGACACGGTGACTGGTTTGCTGTCAGAGAGTCATTCCCTGTTTGCCGGGGAATCCAGTGTTGAACTGGATCTTTCTGGAGTGACCTATGCCGATAGTGCGGGTCTGGCCTTGCTGGTTGAGTGGCTCAGACAGGCCAGATTGCAGGGCAGGCAACTGCGCTATCAGTCATTGCCAGCACAATTACAGTCGCTGGCTAATGTAAGCGAAGTGACGGGGCTTCTGAATCATTCAGCCTGACCGGCAGTCAGGATCGAAATGATCTGACTGCCCTGGTCAGCTGCTTATAAAACTATGTGGCTGGCCTGATTGTACACATTCAGAACTTCCTGATAGCGGTGTCTGTCAATGCTGCTGTCATTCGCCAGAGCTTCAATCATCTTTCTCAATGAGTTAATGCCATTGCGATACAGGTTACGCAGGCCATCATCCATGTTGTTCTGATTCTGCAGCACAATAAGAGAATAACGTCCAATAGACTCCATCAGCGCTGCACTGTTGACTCCATTGGTTGCCCATGCCCGCAGCAGGAACATCTGTGGAATGGACCGGATCATGCTGATACGGTCAACGATCTGCTGTGCTTCTGCTCCATATTGAGGGCGCAGGTCCGGGTTGGTCACCCTGGCGCGCCACTCCACACGCAGTTGTGATACCTGGTCAATCCATATCGAAGTCCATGGAATGCGTGCCAGTTCGCTGTCCAGATTCGCAACACCCTCCCAGTCAGCACGCGCAGCTAACTGACCGCACTTCAATACCAGTGCCGCTTCGTCATTTGCCTTGCTTGCCATCTGGACTACGTCTGCAGATGCATTGCCTGTGCTCAAGGCCATCATGCTCTTCTGCAGCAAGGCACTGCGTATCAGCTGGCTGTCCGGATAGACCTTCATGCCGGCTACCAGCAATTGCTGGGCTTCAGTATTCTGATAAAGATTCAGAAACAATTGCGACTGGAGGAAGGCCTGTATATCCGTATTGTGAAAAAGATTGGCGTAATTATTCATGCGATCCCGTGCGCTCTGATCCCACTGCAGGTACGCACCAATTCGCTGACCGAGATAGCTATAGGAAATTTTCTGATTGAGTTCCCGATAAATGAAGCTGTCAGATTTCAGAACGGGATCGTACGCTGCAAGCAGGTAGCCTACTGACTGGGCGCTGATGTTCTGGCCGAAATCATAGACGCTGGCGGTTGCAAAACGGTTCCGTTCATCAGTAATGACTGATGCTCCACTGGCAAAGGCGCGACTGCCTTCATCATCCAGTACCAGATTGGCTATCAGGTCTTCTATTACATTCAGTCCAAGCCGGCCATAATGATCAGGGGATACGGCGAGTGCTGCACGTGTAGCTTCGATCTGCCGTTCAGGCTCTATCGGCTGATCAGATGCCAGAAACAGCAGTGTCGGAGGGGCAGGGCGGTATACACGTACATGTGGATATACAGCATTGATGGTAGCTACGAGAGAGCGCAGCAGCCCTTCATCGAGGAAGTCCACATTCATCCATTGAACAAACAGACCGCCCGGATTCAGATGATCCTTGGCCTGCTGCATGAATTCACGGGTATATAGATGCGATGCACCCGCTGTCCAGGGGTGCGAGGGTTGTGAAACAACTGCGTCGTAGCGCTTGTTGGTCAATTCCAGTGAGCCGCGCGCATCATTCAGGATGATGTTGACGCGTGAATCGGCCAGAGGGTCATGCAGTCGACGCTTGGCAATGCTGCGATTGGCTTCAACAACTTTGTCTTCCAGTTCGATCACATCAATATTTCGAACGCTGGGTGGCACAGCTTCCAGTACCCGGGCACCGCCCAGACCGACGATCAGCATGTCCTTCAGTTGCGGTCTGGCCAGTACAGCAAGAGGTGCCATCCAGGCTTCTACGTAAAGCTGAGGAATCGTACCGACACTATCAATCGACGCTTCAGGCAGGCTGTTGGTGCGAATTGCGATTTGATCTCCCTGTCGGAGCGCCAGTACGGCAGCACTGCGACCTACGTCGTAATAGAGCATTTCACCTTGCCCATTTACGCGTAACGGTGAATAACGCAATAAGGCCTCTGGTGCCTTGGGCATAAACAGCGCGGATGCGGCAACCGCAGCCAGTGTGAGCGGTATGGCAAACATCTTGCCGGGACGGAACAGGATGAAGGTGGTGACCACAGCCAGTACGCAACTGGCTATCACTGCCAGATGCACTGCGCCTTCATATCGCAGTGCCGGTACGATGAGGAAGCCGCCCGAAATAGCGCCCAGAATGGCGCCTACCGTGTTCCAGCTGTAAACCCGTGCACTGGCGGGTGCCGCGTCATTGACGTTTCTGGCCAGCACACGCACTGCCAGCGGGTAGGTCAGGCCGATAGCGAAGGCGAGCGGGAACAATAGCCAGAAACTGAACCAGCCACGTTGTGATAAGGAATCTACGGCTGTGCTGATTTGTTGTATACGATACCAGGCGAAGATTGCGGCAGCAGCGGCTGCCAGTTCGCTGATGGCCAACCATCGTGCTGCTGCATCACGGCTGCGAGCCATCCATGCACCGAGGCCACCGCCAAGGGCGATACCCACGAGGAAGCTGGCCAGCATGATGCCAAAGGCATAAAGACTGCTGCCCATCACGTGACCAAGCATGCGTGTCCACAGTACTTCGTGCAGGAAGGAGACTGCACCTGACAACATCATGACTGGTAAAACCCATGCTGGCGCGATCCCTGATCGCCATGTCACCTCTGCTGACTTTTCATTACCGGCATCTGTATCGGACTCTGAATTGACCTGATCAACAGTGGACTTGCTCAAACTTAGCGCCAGCAATGAAACCAGAACATTGATGGCTGCAGCGACCCATACAGTTCTGTTCAATCCGAATCTCGGCAAGAGCACCAGCGCGCCCATCAATGCACCTGCCACTGCACCCGAAGTATTACTGGCATAGAGCAAACCGATACGACGTCCGATCTGCTGTTCGCTGTGTACCGTGTAACGAGCCAGCAGCGGCAGTGTCGCGCCCATGAGGGTTGTTGGAACCAGCAGGACGGCAAATGCTGCCAGCAGATAGAACAGCGAAGTACCACTGAGGCTGGCGCTTGGCGGCGTCGGCTGGCCGCCAAACATCACAATAAGCAGTTTTTCTGCCAGCCAGAGCCCAGCAGGAATCAGTACGACTGCCGCAACCGCAATCCCGAGTTCGAGTCCCGCATACCACAGCACAGGACGTTGGACTTTGCGAATACGTTTTTCGATCAGGTATGCACCCAGTGCAAGACCGCCCATGTAGGCAGCCAGTACTGCAGCTGCTGCCAGTTCCGAGGTGCCGAAAACCAGAGAAAACTGTCGGGTCCATGCAGTCTGATATATCAACGCTGCCAGACCACTAAGTATGAAACACAGAAAAATCACCAATAAACTGATCCAGCTATTGGTGTTGGCAGGCGCTTTCGACGTGGTCATGATGTTGGGGATTGATCTTTATGTTCTGGGATTATCGGGCAGTATGTTCAGGCGCAGTACCGGTCTGGTACTGACCGGACTGTAATCCGGCAAGAATACACAATGCGGCTCCGTGCTTGTAGGGCTTGAAGTGGTTTAGCTATTTCTTTCTGTTCTGGATGGGCTGCATCAAAATTCAGGCGAGCCTGTACCAGGCATTCTCAGTGTTTGGCACCACGTGTAGAATCCGCGTCAATTTTTCAGTCAAGTTTCCTTTAAAACCGTCATCCGGCAGAGAATCACCATGGGTCGCATTTTTGAGGTCAGGAAACATACGATGTTCGCGCGCTGGAACCGTATGGCCAAGCAATTCGCACGTATCGGCAAGGAAATTACCATTGCCGTTCGAAGCGGGGGCACTGATCCGCATTCCAATCCAGCGTTGCGGCGCGTCATCCAGAATGCTCGCGCAGTCAACATGCCCAAGGACAAGGTCGATGCCGCCATCAAGCGTGCATCCGGCAAGGATGCGACCAATTATGAAGTGCTTTATTACGAGGGGTACGCGCCTCATGGTGTGGCTTTACTGGTGGAATGCGCCACGGATAACCCCACCCGGACGATCGCGAACCTGCGCAGCATTTTCAATAAGGGAAATGGCAATATGGGCGCGACGGGCAGCGTTTCATTCCAGTTCAAGCATATGGGTGTGTTCCGTTTGAACCCGGAAGGCATTGATCAGGATGATCTGGAGTTGTACCTGATCGACCATGGTCTTGAGGAAATGGGCGAAAGTACCGGGGAAAAGGGCGAACCTCAGCTGGTGGTCCGGTGTGCCTTTGCAGACTTCGGGCAAGTACAGAAGGCACTGGAAGATCGACAGATCACCCCGCTTTCTGCGGAATCTGAATACATATGTCAGGTACCGACCGAGGTGCCTGAACCGCAGTCCACCGAAGTGCTTGAGCTGATCGACAAGCTTGAGCAGGACGATGATGTGCAGAAGGTTTATCACACCCTGGCCTGACCCTGTTCAGGGTCAGGGCTCAATTAGCTAGTTGCTCAGCTCTGCGGGTAAATGCGGTGCGATGGCTGATAGCAGTGCGGGGTGTATCTTGGGATTTCCGGCTACGATATGTCCGCCATGTTGGTATTCACCACCGTTCAAGGTGCTGATGAGTCCGCCGGCTTCAGTAATCAGCAACATACCTGCTGCGGTGTCCCATGGCGACAGGCCCAGTTCCCAGAAGCCGTCCAGACGGCCGGCTGCTACATAGGCCAGATCCAGTGAAGCAGCACCAGGGCGGCGCAGTCCGGCTGCCTGTTGTGTCAGAACCTTGAACATGCCCATATAAGCATCCAGCCATTGCATGTTGGCACGGTAGGGAAAGCCTGTTCCGATCAGTGCGCCTTCAAGGGAGGGCTGCTGGCTTACCCGAATGCGCCGGTCATCCAGTTTTGCACCGTCACCCTGTGCGGCTGTGAACAGTTCCTGCTTGAGTGGGTCATAGATCACAGCACATTCCATGCGGCCGCGCTTTTGCAGGCCGATGGAAACTGCGAATTGTGGAAAACCGTGAATGAAGTTGGTGGTGCCATCCAGCGGATCAATGATCCAGACAAACTCGTCACGGCCATCACTTTGTTTGACGCCATGCTGGCTGTCAGTCCGGCCGCTTTCCTCAGCCAGAATGCCGTGATCAGGAAAAGCACTGCGGATGATGTTGACAATTTCTGCTTCGGCACGCAGGTCAACTTCAGTGACGAAATCATTGCGATCTTTGCGCCTGACTTCCAGCTGATGGAGCCGATTCATGCTGCGTACGATGACTTCGCCTGCACGACGTGCTGCGCGAATACCTATGTTGAGCATTGGATGCTGCTGCATGAGTAACCTCAATTGGCTGGATGGCTGGGAAAGAGCGGGCGTTCCATCGGGAACCGCCTGGAGGGTCTGAAGCATACCTGAAATGCGCATTGGGCTGTAGACTCTGCAGCTAACGTATTTGAAATGGTTGTCGGTTGCTGCTGACCCGTTCCCTGCTTTCCTCGTTTTACGGTTTATACATGTCGATGACACCTTCGCCGGTTCGCATAGTTCTGATGGCAACCAGTCACCCCGGTAACATCGGGGCGGTGGCGCGTGCCATGAAGAATATGGGCCTGCAAAGCTTGCATCTGGTTCAGCCGCGCGAATTTCCCCATCCGGAAGCGGTAGCTCGTGCTGCGGGTGCTGACGATATTCTGGCAAATGCAGTAGTTCACAGCACCATGAAGACTGCGATTGCTGATTGTGGTCTGGTTGTCGGTACCAGCGCCAGGCAACGACATATTCCGTTTGATCCTGTGGAGCCGCGTGAATGCGCACGACTGGTGATAGACAGGGCGCATGAAGGTAATGCGGTGGCATTGGTGTTCGGTTCTGAGCGCACGGGACTGACCAATACCGAGCTGGCTCTGTGCAATATGCTTGTCACCATTCCTACCAGTGACGAATACAGTTCTCTCAACATTGCCATGGCAGTGCAGATCATTGCCTATGAATTAAGATTGGCGATGCGTAACCAGCCGGTACTTGTTGAGCAGGTTGAGCCATTGGCAACTCAGGATGAACTGGAGCTGTTCTACCAGCATCTGCAGAGTTTGCTTGCTGGCACCGGTTTTCGGGATCACACCAGTAATGGACATCTGATGTCTCGAGTACGGCGTCTGTTTAACCGGGCGCAAGTGGATAGAAACGAGATCAGAATTCTGCGTGGCATCCTGAGCGCACTTCAGCAGCAGCGAGTCTCTGATCGGGCAGGTGAAGTGTGAATATCTATATGGATTATGCTGCCAGTACTCCGGTTGATCCCAGAGTGGCGGCTTGCATGACGGAATGTCTGATCAATCCGGAGTTGCAGGGCAATCCTTCATCTTTGACTCATGCCTTTGGACGTAAAGCGCGTGAGCTGATTGAGCAGGCGCGTCAGTGTATCGCGCAGTCCATTGGTGGAACGCCGGACAGTGTCATCTTTACCTCGGGTGCGACTGAGTCCAATAATCTTGCGCTGTTTGGTGTGGCAAAGTTTCATGCCGGACCGGGTAAACACATCATTTCATCCCGCACCGAACACAAGGCGGTGCTGGAACCGCTGAAGCGACTTGAAAAGCGGGGCGTCAAGGTCACCTATCTGAAGCCTGATGCGCATGGGATTGTGCAGCCTGAGAAAGTGCGCGAGGCCATTACGCCTGACACCGTTATGGTGTCATTGATGCACGTGAATAATGAAACCGGTGTGATTCAGGATATTGCTGCCGTAGGTGGCATATGCCGTGAGCGGGGCATATTGCTGCATGTGGACGCTGCACAAAGCGCAGGGCGCTTGCCTGTGAACGTGCAGCAGATGGGCATAGATCTACTGTCGTTCACCGCGCATAAGCTCTATGGTCCAAAGGGTATTGGTGCCTTGTATGTTCGACGTCAACCGGTGCTGGGACTGGAAGCACAGATTGTCGGTGGCGGTCATGAATCCGGATGGCGTTCCGGCACCCTGGCGACGCCGCAGATCGTTGCATTCAGTCTTGCCATGCAACTGGCTGTGGCAGAGCGGGAGTCCGATAACGCGCGGATTGCAGAATTACGCGATCGTTTATGGTCAGGTTTGCAGCAATTGGGCGGGATCGAGCTGAATGGCCACGTGACACAGAGAGTGCCCGGCATCCTCAATGTGGCTTTCCATGGTGTGGAAGGGGAAAGTCTGTTGTTTGCGCTGGGAGAGCTGGCGGTTTCAGCAGGATCGGCGTGTTCAACAGGTTCTGATGAAGCTTCATATGTGTTGCGAGCCCTCGGACGGAGTGATCAACTGGCACAGAGTTCATTGCGATTCAGTCTGGGGCGATTCAGTACAGCAGACGAGGTTGATTCGGCCTTGCGTTTGATGCACCGCGAAGTGCCCCGCTTGCGTGCAGTTGCGAAGTTGGCCTGAGAGTCATGAGCGAAAGAATGCAGTCTGCAGGTATGCCTGAATACAACAATAAGGTGCGTGAATTATTCAATCACCTCAATCATTCAGGAGCTCTGGAATCTGGGCCCGACGTTTTGAGTGCATCCGCAGGTGCCGTTGAACAAGGGGCGTCAATTACGATCTGGCTGGCTGTGCAGGAAGGAAAAGTCAGGACAGTTCGATATCAGGCATATGGCTGCCCGCATTTTCTTGCATCCTGTGAATATCTCGCGCAATGCTTGGAGGGCCGCCCATTCGCTGAACTAACGCAGTGGAATTGGCGGGATACAGAGATGAATCTGGCTGTGCCTGCCAGCAAACGGGCGCGCTTGCTCATCCTCGAAGAAGCTCTGCGAATGTTAAAGTGAGGGTGTTGGAGCTCAACGCTGGCGGGTTAGCTCGAATTCCAGTTGGTCTTGCCATGAAGCCTTTCAAATTAGAGATGCTGGCTGACTGGAGCGGGCGAGCGGTCTGCTGGCAGTCCCGGAAATAAATAAGCAGTGATTAAATTTATTCGCCTGTACTGCTTGCGTGTCACCATAATCAGGAGTAACACTATTCACCACATCTGGCATTTTTCCCGAGCCTTCAATTCACCATGCCTATCTCACTGACCGCTGCAGCTGCTGAACGCATCAAGAGTTTTATACATAATCGCGGTCATGGCGTTGGACTGCGACTGGGGATCAAGAAGACCGGTTGTTCCGGCTATGCCTATGTAGTCAATTATGCGGACGAGGTCAGGGAGGATGACCGGGTTTTTGAAGAGCGGGGCGTAACGGTCATTGTGGACAAGGACAGCCTTGGCTATATTGACGGTACAGAAGTCGATTTCGTCAAACAGGGCTTGAATGAAGCCTTTAAATTCCGGAATCCCAATGTGAAAGGCGAATGTGGGTGTGGTGAAAGCTTCACCGTTTAAAAAAACGCGACGCAGATTTTATTTTACAAGCCATCTTGGCTGAGTGCGCATCTGGTTGATGCTACTTGTCGGCAAAGGAACAGTCATAAATGACCGTATTCAAGTGCATGGATAAACCGGAGTGATGGCTGCATGAGTGGTCGTCGTAATTCCGATTCAGTTCATGGAAGTGATCGTCGACGTTTTCATACGCGACGTGGCAGTGATGTCTGGCCTTTTTCCAATATCCGGTTTCCTGAGTTCAGGGAGCAGGCGCTTCAGTTCCTGACGCGCTATCTGTTTGCCGGCCTGGCGCTGGCCTTTTTCAATCTTGGTTTGGAGTCGGCACCTATCTGGTTGCCGCTCCGGCAGCTAAATCTGGCCCTTGTGCTGTACCTTGTGGTGAACAGCATCGGCATTATGCATGCATGGCGATGGCCGGTTTCACCTGTTCGTTACCGTGTTGCGTTATGGACAGATATGGTGATGGTGACGGTTTGCGTGGCAAATGATCCGAATGCCATTCCGCCTTCAATGATCGCTTATATCGTGGTGGTTCTCGGCAATGGCATGCGCTATGGAATTCAGTTTTTTGCGGAAGCACTTGTGGCTGCCATGCTGGGGGGGACTGCTTCTGCCATCATTCGCTACTGGTATCTCCAGGTTAAGGCGACGCCAGGGATGCTGTTTCTAAGTCTGTTTGGCGCTATCATTGTTGTATACACCTACATCCTGATGAGTCGTGTTGAGCGTTCCCGGCAACGAAGTGAGCAGGTGAGCCGAACTGATCCTCTGACCGGTTTATTGAACCGCCGAGGACTGAATGAAGCCATTGATCACTGGGTTCATCACCGCAAGTGGAGCGAGCAGAAGGCGGTGGTCATGTTTGCTGATCTGGACAATTTCAAGGCTGTAAATGATAGCCATGGGCACAGTGAAGGTGACCGTGTGCTGGTTAATGTCGCCACCATCATTCGTAATACCTTGCGTTCCACTGATCTGGTGTCGCGGTATGGTGGAGATGAGTTTGTAGCACTGCTGTCTGATGTTGATATCAATGCCGCACAGGTGATTGTCAACCGGATCAAAGTCGGCGTTGATCAATGGTTTAGGGAAAATCAGCTGGCTTGTGGCATCAGTATTGGCTTTGGTGTGGCGCCTGCTGCTGAAAAGAATCTGGGGAGCCTGCTGCAATCAGTAGACAGGCATCTCTATCACTGTAAGGCGCAACGGACTAACGGTGTAGTGCCTGTGCAGCTGGTTTGAGGGCTGGGGTTACCCGTATAAGTGGCTCCTGAAAGTTAAAGCCAATCCCCTGCGCGGGCTCATTTTCTTGCCGCTATACGCTTCCGCCGCTACACTCCGCGCCTCTTGATTCACTGCCGGCAGCCCTTCCGGAGGTTAACTTCCGGGCCTGGCGGCTTTTTCATTGGTTCCACATCATTTGCTGGCCGTTCGGCCCGAGGTTGAGATTCATGGCGATTGAGCGCACTTTTTCGATTGTTAAGCCCGATGGCGTCCGTAAGAACCTGATTGGCGCTGTCCTGCAGCGGTTTGAGCAGGCCGGGCTGAAGGTGATTGCTGCACGTATGCTGAATCTGAGCCAGGCTCAGGCCGAAGGCTTTTATGCTGTGCACCGTGAACGGCCTTTCTTCAAGGACCTGGTGAAATACATGACCTCCGGGCCGGTCCTGATCCAGGTGCTGGAAGGCGAAAATGCCGTGGCAAAGAATCGTGAATTGATGGGCGCCACCGATCCCAAAAAGGCCGCTGCCGGGACCATCCGTGCGGACTTCGCCAGCAGCATTGAAGAGAATGTCGTACACGGTTCCGATAGCCCTGAGAACGCGGCCATTGAAATCGCTTATTTCTTTGCTGGATCGGATCTCTGCCCGCGCGGCTGAGAGAGCTCCATGACCCTATCTGTAGAAACGGGCGATGTTGAGCGGGTGAACCTTCTGGGGCTCACCCGCAGCGACATGGAAGCGTTCGTTGAAGGGATGGGTGAAAAACCGTTCCGCGCGCGTCAATTGATGAAATGGCTATATAAGCGCGCGGTCGGTGATTTTGACGAAATGACTGATCTTGCGAAGGCATTTCGTGAGCGGCTCAGGCTGATCGCTGAAGTGCGTGTGCCGGAGGTAACTCTTCGTCAGCATTCCGCAGATGGCACTCGAAAGTGGTTGCTGAATGTGGATAGAGGGGTTAACTCTGTTCCGCAAGCCATTGAAATGGTTTATATACCTGAGCCGGGTCGTGGGACTTTGTGTATTTCCAGTCAGGTCGGATGTGCCATGGATTGCAGCTTTTGCTCCACCGCCCAGCAGGGTTTCAACAGCAATCTGACTGCAGCCGAAATCGTCGGGCAGGTCTGGCTGGCCAATCGAGAAATTCGTGGCGACCAGCCGGTTTCCAACGATACTTCAGAGCGTCTGATCACCAATATCGTATTCATGGGTATGGGTGAGCCCTTGGCCAATTACCGCAATGTGGTGGCTGCCGCCGAAATACTGATGGACGACCTGGGTTTTGATATTTCACGGCGTAGAGTCACAGTGAGTACTTCAGGACTGGTACCGCAGATGCTCAGGCTGGCAGAAGAAACTAATTGCGCACTGGCGGTTTCTTTGCATGCCCCCAATGATGAACTCCGTGACCAGCTGGTACCCATTAACCGCAAGCATAGAATTGCTGAGCTGCTCGATGCTTGCTGGTATTACCTCGAGCGCCAGAATGCCCGAAGCATCACTTTCGAATATGTGATGCTTGACGGTATCAACGATCAGCTTGAGCACGCCCGTCAACTGGTGACTCTGCTCAAGCACAAGCCTGCCAAAGTGAACCTGATTCCTTTTAATCCTTTTCCGGATACCCGCTACAAGCGTTCGCCGAGTGCGGTCATTTCCCGGTTCCGGGACTATCTGAACGCCAATGGGGTTATTGCGACTACCCGACGTACCAGGGGCGATGATATTGATGCGGCCTGTGGTCAGCTGGTAGGTCGGGTACAGAACCGTACTACCGTGCGTTTGGGTTCAAAGTTGGTCTCGCTGGTTACTGAAGCATGATCGTCAAACTATTGAACCTGCTTGTGTTTGTGTGTTTGCTGGCAGCTTGTGTCAGCAACCAGCCGGCCTTGGGCAGCAAGGACACGGAAAGTGCCGCTGCATACAACTTGCAGCTGGGTATTGATTACTTCCGGCAGGGCAATCTATCCCAGGCTAAGGAAAAACTGGATCGATCGCTCATGCAAAACCCGAAAAGTGCTCAGGCTCATGCCGCGGCAGGGCTGCTCTATGAGCGGTTGAATGAAATGGATAAAGCAGATCAGCATTACAGTCGGGCTGTGGATCTGGATTCTGGAAACGGAGAAGTCGTCAATACTTACGGTGTTTTTCTGTGTAGACGGGGTAATTACTCAAAGGGTGAGCAGCTGGCGGTTCAGGCGGCCAGCAATCAACTTTACAAGACACCTGAAGCGGCCTGGTTTAATGCCGGTATGTGTGCAATGGATGCAGGCAAGACCGCGGTGGCTGAGCAGCATTTCCGTCGGGCTCTCACTGCGAACGAGAAGTTTGCTCCGGTGCTGCTCCAGTTGTCAGATCTGAAATTCAGATCAGATGAGGCGTTGCAGGCACGTGCCTTTCTGGAACGATTTCATTTGAGTGCCCAGGCCACAGCGGAGTCATTATGGCTGGGAGTACGTATCGAACAGGCTTTGGCAAACCCGGCTGTCGCATCGGAATATGCGCGTCGACTGAAGTCAGAATTCCCCAACTCTGCTCAAACCAGGGCTTTAACTCAGTCCGAGAGCAAGCAATAGCGCATTCATGAACCAGACACCCCAAACAGAAGACCTGTTCGCCTCAACGCCTGGCGAATGGTTACAGCATGCGCGGCTCAAGGCTGACATAACCATCGAGCAGATGGCCAAAGAACTGAATCTTGATGTGCGCAAGATTGAGGCTATTGAGGCTAACAAATTTGTTGAGCTGGGCGCTCCGGTGTTCGTCAAAGGCTACCTGCGTAAATACGCAAGACTGGTGACCGTACCCGAAGCGGTGCTTCTGCAGAGGTACGATTCATTTGGTGGCGCTGCGCCGGAAGTTGTCCCGGTTCCGGTCAGTCACGGGATGATTCCGGAACAGAGGCCAGTCGTACCGCGATGGGTATGGGTTTTGATGTGGGTGCTGATCGGTCTGGCAGGGGCGGTGACCTTGTTGAGCATGCGAACTGCCAGTAAGGAAACTACTACTACAACCGTGCCTGCGCAGCAGATTGAAACAGAGACAACGCAGTTGCAGAGCTCCCCGCTGGAGTCAATTCCGGTGGGTTCAACAGCCAGCAGTGAATCATCAGCGGCAGGCTTGATCGCGCTGAACTTCAGATTCAGCGCGGATTCATGGGTGGAAGTTTATGATGCAAACAACCAGCAGATTCTCTACGAAATGGTAGCGGCGGGTAACGCCCGTACTATCAATGCCCAGCCGCCGCTTCGCGTGACGCTGGGTTCCGCAACAGCAGTGGCGCTGCAAATTAACTCAAAGCCAGTTACCGTGACTGCTGACCATATTGATGCCAGTGTGGCGAGATTTGTGGTTAATGCCGCCGGTATGATCGAGTAAGCAGAGATTTGGGGTGTTGAGTTGAATAGTGAAAGCAAGCTGCAGGCTATCCGGGGCATGAATGACATTCTGCCTGCTGATATAGCGTATTGGCAGCATCTGGAAAATACGGCACGCATGCTGTTTGCTGAATATGGCTTCCAGGAAATCCGCGTGCCGATTGTTGAGCACACCAGCCTGTTCAAGCGCTCGATCGGTGAGATGACCGATATCGTTGAGAAAGAAATGTATACCTTTGAGGATCGCAGCGGGGATTCACTGACCCTGCGTCCCGAGGCGACTGCCGGGCTGGTTCGGGCAATGATCAGTAATGGCCTGTTGCATAACCAGCGTCACAAGGTTTGGACAACTGGTCCGATGTTCCGTCATGAACGTCCTCAGAAAGGTCGCTACAGGCAATTCCACCAGATAGATGTGGAAGCCTTCGGTTTTGACGGCCCCGACCTTGATGCCGAACTCATTCTGATGACCGCGAGACTCTGGCAGCGGCTGGGTATTCAGCGCCTCACCCTGAATATCAATTCACTGGGTACGTTTCAGTCGCGTCAGGCCTATCGCGAGATACTTCGCCAGTATTTCAAGTCTCATCTCGATCAGCTGGACGCGGACAGCCTGAGGCGCCTGGAGAATAATCCTTTGCGCATTCTTGATACCAAGAATCCTGCGATGGCGACACTGGTTGCTGAGGCGCCATTGCTGACTGAGTACCTTGATGAGGAATCCGCTGCGCACTTCAAGACTCTATGTCATCATCTTGATCTGGCCGGGATAAGCTATGTGATCAATCCGCGCCTCGTGCGTGGTCTGGATTACTACTCACGCACGGTGTTCGAATGGGTAACGACGGAGCTCGGTTCGCAGGATGCAGTGTGTTCCGGTGGTCGCTACGACGGGCTGGTTGCGCAACTGGGTGGAGATCAGACTTCTGCCATGGGGTGGGCACTGGGAGAGGAACGCATCATCAACCTGATGCAGACACAGGGTGTTCAGATTCCGGCCAATCAGACTGATGTCTATATTGTACTGGCAGGCGTGCAGGCTGAAGCGGCGGGGCTGTCATTGGTGGAGAGGTTGCGTGATCAGATACCGGGTTGCCTGATTGAAACCAATTGTGGTGGTGGCAGCTTCAAATCTCAATTGAAGCGTGCCGACAAGAGTGGCGCGCGTTACGCTGTGATACTTGGTGATAGTGAGGCTGCGCAGCAGGTGGCGATTCTCAAGAATCTGCGAGTTGAAAGTGCTCAGGAGCAGGTTACCTGGGCGTTGCTGGCAGAAACCTTGCGGCAGCGCCTGGCGAATTGATTGTTGAGCCAGACTTGTTTCCGGCGGATGGCAATGCAGTGCTGATAACTGTTTTATACGAAAAGAGAGTGGCGGGACATGGTTGACGAATACATGAATGAAGACGATCAGGCAGAGGTCGTTAAGCGGTGGTGGCGTGATAACTGGTTGTGGGTACTGTCCGGTATCGTACTGGGGCTGGCCGGTCTGACTGGCTGGCAGTATTACCAGCGTTACGTCGCGCAGCGTGCAGAGGCGGCTGCCAATACGCTGAACCAGTTTGCAGCAGCATTGGTGACCGATACCAATAAAGCCACTGCATTGATGAATGAAATGACCACGAAGTACGATGCAACGCCTTATGCGCCACTGGCGCACCTGTTACAGGCTCAGCATGCGGTTGAAGTAGAAGATCTGGCGGGCGCCGAAACTGCATTGCGGGCTGTAATGGCTGATAACAGGGATCCAGAACTGACACAGGTTGCCAGATTGCGTCTGGCGCGAGTGCTGATAGAGCAGGGCAAACAGGATGAGGCTCTTACCTTGCTGGATGTCAGCAAGCCGAGTGGCTTTATTGCCCAGATGCATGAGATCCGGGGTGATGCGTTGTTGTCCAAGCAGGATCAGGCAGCTGCTATTGCTGAATATCAGGCAGCTCTGACTGCATTCCAGACGGACAGCTCAGCAGATGTTTCCTTGTTGCAGCTCAAGCTAGCTGATCTGGGCGTCAGTGCCCATTCCTCAGAAGGTCAGACTGCGGCTGAACCGGGCGCAAAATGAGCTGGTTTAAGCTTGGCTTGATCGTTGCCGGTGTGATGACACTGGCAGCCTGCGATAACAGTAAGGCGGTGGATATTCCTGCTGAGCTGGTAGACATCAAGCCCGTGCTGGAAATCAGGAAGGTGTGGAGTGAGAGTCTGGGCGGAGGAGCAGAGTATCTGCGTCCCGGACTCCAGCCCAGTGTTCTGAATGGCGTGCTGTATGCCGCCAGCTACAAGGGTGATGTGCAGGCGCTGACGGCTGATACGGGCAAGCGAGTCTGGCTGAACAGGACGAAACTGGCGCTGTCTGCCGGACCGGCGGTGGGAGAGGGCCTGGTGGCCGTGGGCGGTGCCGATGGCGCATTGCTGGCACTGGCACTGGAAACCGGAGTGGAGCGCTGGCGCCGTCAATTATCCAGTGAACCGCTTTCCCGGCCATTGCTGGCCAAAGGCAGAGTGATTGTGCGGACAGTCGATGGTCGACTGCAGTGTCTTGATGCCACTAACGGCACTGTGCGCTGGACGTATGAAGGTAACGTACCCAAACTGAGTTTGCGAGGCACAGCACCACCCGTGCTCGATGAAGCAGGGGATGCGGTGATTGATGGCTTTGATGATGGCAGGCTGGTCGCTCTGGATATCAGTACTGGTGATGTACTGTGGACAGCCAATATCGATACGCCAACGGGGCGGACTGAGCTGGATCGCCTGGCAGATATAGATGCTGCTGCTGCCGTGTCAGGTAAAGATGTGTTTGTGGCGGGCTATCACGGCAAGGTGGCCATGCTCGATCTGGACAATGGTCAGCCATGGTGGTCGAAAGATGCTTCCAGTTACCGGGGCTTCGGACTGGATGACAAGGTGCTTTATCTGGCTACTGCCGGTGGTGAAGTCATGGCACTGCGGCGTGTTGATGGTAATCAACAGTGGCAGCAGTCAGCTTTGTTGCATCGTGCCCTGACTGCACCGGTTGTCAGCAATGATTCACTCGTGGTTGGTGATTATGAAGGTTATGTGCACTGGCTGAGCAGGGCTGATGGCTCAATTCAGGCGCGAACCAGTACAGATGGCGAGCGAATTACCAACGCGCCAGTGGTGGCCGAAGGTCGTGTCTATGTGCAGACTGACGGTGGTAAATTAGTTGCGTTTGAAACCAGGCCGAAAGGCTGATTGAAACCTGAAGAGGCTGAACCCTTGGCCGGGGCAGAGTCCCGGTAATATTTATTCCGGGAAGAAGTCCCGGTCACGGCCCGAAACAATATGCTCCCCGTTATCGCTCTGGTTGGCCGGCCCAACGTCGGCAAATCCACTCTGTTCAATGCGCTCACCGGTACCCGTGATGCGCTGGTAGCCGATTTGCCGGGCCTGACCCGTGACCGCAAGTATGGTTACACCAAATCCGATTACCTGCCCTGCATTCTGGTTGATACCGGCGGACTGACGCCCGGCGCAGATGGTGTAGAAAAGCTCATGGCGGAGCAAAGCCTGCGCGCCATGGCTGAAGCGGATCGGGTGCTGTTTGTAGTCGATGGGCGGCAGGGATGTACAACTGTCGATCACTTCGTTTCCCAGTTGATCCGCCGCAGTGGTAAGCCCTGCTTCGTTGTGGTCAACAAGGCAGAAGGTCAGGAAGGATTTTCGGCCGGTGCTGACTTTCACCAGCTGGGTCTGGGTGAGCCCTTTGCCGTGTCGGCCACCCATGGCTCCGGTCTGCGGAGCTTGATGGAAGCGGCGCTGGAAGGTTTCGAAACCACCGTGACTGATATCCCGGATGATCGGGATCGCATCCGCGTCGCTGTTATCGGGCGCCCCAATGTCGGCAAATCAACTTTGATCAACCGGCTGATTGGTGAAGAGCGTCTGGTCGCATTTGACATGCCGGGAACGACGCGAGATTCGGTGGAGGTGCCGTTTGAGCGCGACGGGCATCAGTTCACCCTGATAGACACAGCCGGTGTTCGACGCAAGTCGAAAGTCGATGAGGCGATAGAGAAATTCAGCATCATCAAAGCGCTCCAGGCCGTTGACTCTGCAAATGTGGTCATCGGCATAGTGGATGCTCATGAAACAGTCGCTGAACAGGATGCGGCTCTGTTTGGCATGGCTACGGAACGCGGACGGGCGCTGATCATTGCTGTGAACAAGTGGGACAACATTCCACCTGAGCAGCGTGACCAGATTCGCGCGGGAATTGATGCCCGTTTTCCGTTTCTTGAATTTGCCTACCTGCATTTTATTTCGGCACGCCATGGCACCGGAGTGGGTGAGATGGTGGGTTCAGTGGTTGCTGCCTATAACGCTTCGATGAGCGAGTTGCCTACACCGGAGCTGACTCGGGTGCTTGAGGCTGCAATGGTGCAGCATCAGCCGCCTTTGGTAAGGGGACGGCGTATTAAATTGCGATATGCGCATCAGGGTGGACGCAATCCACCGGTGATCGTGATTCATGGCAGTCAGGCAGATCGTTTGCCCGATGGTTACAAACGCTATCTGGCCAATACATTCCGTGAGGCCTTCAATCTGAAGGGGACCCCGGTACGTATTCAGCTGCGTTCTGAAGATAACCCATTTGCAGGTAAGCGCAATCCGCTTACTCCACGGCAGATACGCAAGCGCCAGCGGCTGATCAAGCGTGTCAAAAAGGGCAAATAGAGCATAGGTGCACTCTGCGCTGCTGGCGCCGGTTCCGGTAATCTGCACATAGGCAGCCGGAATACTGCGATGGCTTGGCGCTCACTAAACTGACTATCAATTCCTCAGTGGATGCTATGAATGGCCGCTGCCCGTAAATACCTGAAGCTCGATCAGCCCTTTCCGATGCGCCGGGGTGGCAGCCTGCCGTCTGTGCAAATCGCCTATGAAACATGGGGTGAGCTCAATGCGGCACGTGACAACGCCATTCTGATTTTTACCGGGCTATCACCATCGGCACATGCGGCTTCATCTGCGCTGGATTGCTCGCCGGGCTGGTGGGAGGACATGGTCGGACCGGGACGGCCAATTGATACCAGCCGGTTTTTTGTGGTTTGCGTCAATTCACTGGGGAGTGTGTTCGGTTCCACTTCCCCGGCTTCCATTAACCCGCAGACCGGTAAACCCTATCGATTGAGTTTTCCGATACTCACGGTCGAGGACATAGCGCGTGGTGGCTATGAAGTCATTCGTAGTCTGAAAATCGAAAAGCTGAGATGTGTGATTGGTCCCTCGCTGGGTGGTATGACCGTACTGGCATTTGCTGCGATGTTCCCTGATGCTGCCCGCAGCCTGATTTCCATTTCAGGTGCGGCTCGTTCAACGCCGTTTACTATTGCACTTCGATCACTTCAGCGTGAAATGATTCGCAAGGATCCCGCCTGGCAGGGGGGTAACTATTCCGCTGATGCTGTCCCTGTCGAAGGAATGCGGTTGGCACGCAAGCTGGGCATGATTACCTACCGTTCTGCCAAGGAGTGGTTGCAACGCTTCGGACGTGAGCGAGCCTCAGTTGAACACAAACCAGATGACCCTTTCAGCATTGATTTTGAAATCGAGGCGTATCTGGAAAGTCATGCATCAAAATTTGTGGGTCAGTTTGATCCCAATGCTTACCTGTACCTTTCACGTGCAATGGACTTGTTCGATCTGGCGGATCATGGCGAAGGTTCATTGTCAGAGGCGCTAAAACGATTCAAGCTGGAGTCGGTACTTGTAATTGGAGTGGAAACCGATTTGCTGTTTCCGATTGAGCAGCAGCAGGAGCTGGCGGAAGGTTTGAGTGGTACGGGACGGGAAGTAAACTTTGCCCGGCTGAATTCATTGCAGGGGCATGATGCATTCCTGGTTGATATGGATCAGTTTCGCCCTGTAATTGGTGATTTTCTGCGCGGGTTGTGATGCTTGCTACTGATGCCAGATGTGAAATCTGGACATGACGGATTCGTATTTGGTGTAAACTGTAGAAGTTTCGACTTGATCTGACAGTTACTGAGTTTGTGGTAGTGACTGTCAGGTCAAATTCAGTTGATCAACTTGTCCTGCCAGATTTGTTTGCCATCCCTGAAGGTCTCCATCGGCGTCCTGCCGCAGCACATCTTG